>NZ_CP038492.1:1243333-1865000 GCF_004751985.1 Rhodophyticola sp. CCM32 | reverse complement strand
CCGCTGAATTACGGGCTGATCCATGGGGTTGGCATGGGGTTGGTGGGGGCGGGCATTGCCAGCGTTCTGTCCAGCAGTGCCACGCTTCTGGTGGCCTGGCTGTTCTGGCACCGGGCATCTGATCTTGCGCCTTACCGGCAACGGGTCCCGATCAGCTGGGGGCGGATCAGGATGCTGTATCGTGAGGGGCTGCCGATCTGTATCGGCTATGCGGGCGAGGGCGCGGCCTATGCGTTTCTCGGGATCATACTGGGCTGGTTCGGTGCGGTGGAACTGGCCGCCAATCAGGTGGTCAATGCGATTGGCGGTGTCTTCTATGTGATCCCGCTTGGCATGGCGAGCGCGGTGTCGATCCGTATTGGTCTGGCCATCGGCGGGTCAGAGCGTGACCGTTTGCGTCCGATTCTCAGCGCTGCGCTTTGGATCGTGACGCTTTGGATGCTGGCCATCACAGCACTGTATATCTTCGGCGCGCGCACCATGTCAGAGGCTTTGACCCGGGATCTGGCCGTGGTCGATCTGGCCGTGGGTCTTTTCATCGTGGCAGCCCTGGTCCAGGTTGCCGATGGGGTCCAGTCAAGCACGCTTGGCGCGCTGCGCGGCATGTCGGACAACCGGGTGCCGACGGCGATGACATTGATCAGTTACTGGCCGCTTGCACTGCCTGCGGCCTATGTTATCGGCTTTCCCATGGGCTATGGCGCAATCGGGGTCTGGGCCGGGTATGGCCTGGGTATCGCATTGGCCGCGATCCTGCTTTCGGTCCGGTTCTGGCGGCTTACAGCGGCGCGTTGAGGTGATATGTGCTAGGGTCATCTGCATCAGGACCATATGCAAAGAGGTTTTCCCATGACCCCCATCCCCTATCTGACCTTCCAGGGCACCTGCCGCGAGGCGATGACATTCTATGCCGACGTGTTCGGCGGAACGCTTGATATGATGATGAAGCCCGGTGATGCGCCGGATTTCGAGGTGCCGCCCGGCAAGGAAGACTGGGTGATGCATACGGGCCTCCAGTTCGAGGGGGGCGGGGCGCTGTTCGCCTCGGATGACATGTTTGGTGATGCGATGCCGATGCAGGGCAGTTCGATCCATATGGCCTTTCCCACTGCCGATGAAGGCCGGGCTGCGTTTGAAAAACTGGCCGAAGGCGGGGATGTGCGCATGCCCTATGCCGCGACCTTCTGGACGGCGGGCTTTGGCACTCTGAAAGACCGGTTCGGGACCAACTGGATGATCTCGACCGAGCAGGAACCAGCCTGAGCGCGCCCGGATTTCCCCCGGAAATCCGTCTGGAAAACGCGCGTTTTCCGGTGCCCATTGATTTCCTGTGCCACATGGCCCAAACCCGCGCGAAGAGATCTTACAAGGACGGCCCATGACACGGATCGACGATACATTTGCGCGGCTGGCGGCCGAAGGGAAAAAGGCCTTTGTCGCCTATGTCATGGCCGGGGACCCTGATTATGACACCTCGCTTGAGGTGATCAGGGGCCTGCCCGGCGCGGGTGTCGATATCATCGAACTTGGTTTGCCTTTTACCGACCCGATGGCCGATGGCCCGACGATCCAGCTGGCCGGGCAACGGGCGCTTGAGGCGGGGCAGACGCTGGAAAAAACCCTGCAAATGGCCCGTGAGCTGCGCAAAACCGATGACCGGACACCGATTGTGATGATGGGCTATTACAACCCGATCTACAGTCGCGGGGTTGACCGGTTTCTGGCCGATGCCAAAGCGGCGGGGATCGACGGGCTGATCGTGGTTGATCTGCCACCCGAGGAAGATGAGGAACTGTGCCTGCCCGCGCAGCGCGCCGGTCTGAACTTCATCCGTCTGGCCACGCCCACAACCGATGATGCCCGCCTGCCCAAAGTGCTGCAGAACACGTCGGGTTTTGTCTATTACGTTTCGATCACCGGTATCACCGGCGCGGCCGAGGCCGAGGCGAAAGATGTCGCCCCCGAAGTGGCGCGGATCAAGGCGCAGACCGATCTGCCGGTGATCGTGGGCTTTGGCATCAAGACGCCTGCCGCCTCGCAATCCATTGCCGCGGTGGCCGATGGGGCGGTTGTCGGCTCTGCCATCGTATCTGAAATTGCTGCGGGCAAACCGGTGTCCGGGGTTCTGGCCTTTGTCAAAACACTGGCTGATGGCGCGCATCGCGCGTGAAACGATAGGAGTATCCAGACATGTACCCGCGCGCGGCTCGCATTTTCCGTCACCTTTTTCCATTCCTGACACTCATGGCCGTGATCTGGGAAGCTGTAGTGCTTCTTGTCGGACAGGATTCCTCGGGTGCGAATTTGGTCGTATATTGGCTTCTGGCGTTGATCTTTCACCGGTCGGTTCTTTTGGGCGAAGACGTTAACCTCTGGGGCGTTAAAAAGAATAACGCGCCGGATATCGGAAAATGGCCGTTCGGGCAGTTTGCCTGGCGGAGCGTGATCCTGATTGCACCATCTGTAATGATCTTCATTTTGGTGGTTTTCGTTGTTTTCAGAGCAGTCGACGATGGCAGGTCTGAAACCGCGATTTTGATGGCGCTCCTTACTACGGGGCTTTTCTTCCAATTCTGGGCGGCTGGCTTCGGCACGATGCTTCCGGCAGCGGCCGTTCATGGGGACGCGAGCTTTTCCGCAGCTGCTCGGCGCGGCAAGCGAACCTATTGGGCAACATTTGGGCGGCTAATGGCGGGAGGGTTTCTTACTACAATACTGCTGTTTGTTGCCATGATTGGGCTTGCAACGATGTGGCCGGCACTGCTTGACACCGAGATACAACCGATTTGGCTGATCTTTCTGATTGATGTCATTCTCAGATTGGTTGGGTTCATCCCGACATTGCTGACGGCAGTCGCACTTTCGATGGCATATGAACGTTTCGAAGGCGCGATCACAGACTGAAATCATGGCTCAGCCGCGCCTTCCTTGTTCTCAGGTCAGCGATGCCATGGATGCGCAGCATAGCCAGGTTTTGCGGTGAAACGGAAACGGGCCGCCTATCGTTTCGGATTGAGCTTCTGAACCACCCCACACCCTCCGTCCCGTCCGGCGGCAGCGCCCGTACCGCCCCCAAAGGGCGCGGGCGCTTCGCTTCCTGCCCCTCGGTTCGGGCTCTGCCATCTGCGCAATATATATGTGGTACAGAATTTCAGGCCAGCGCTTCAGCACCAGATCAAAAGAGTGATCGGACCTTTGACCGGCAGCCATTCCACGACTGTTCTGCTGCATTGCATGAAATCTTTTGTATTGGTAATCCAACCTGACCAATGCGTGCCAAAGGGGGGAGATGATGCCCGTCATCACCGAGATCGAAGACCTGCGCCGTCTGCATAAGCGCCGCACGCCGAAGATGTTCTATGACTACGCGGAATCGGGCAGTTGGACCGAACAGACTTTTCGCGACAACAGCAGCGATTTCGATCTGATCCGCCTCCGGCAGCGGGTGGCGGTGGATATGGCCGGGCGCTCCACCAAGGGCCGGATGATCGGTGAGGATGTGGCGATGCCCGTGGCGCTGGCCCCTGTGGGGCTGACCGGGATGCAATGCGCCGATGGAGAGATCAAGGCCGCCCGTGCGGCCGAGGCCTTTGGCGTTCCCTTCACACTCAGCACCATGTCGATCTGTTCGATCGAGGATGTGGCGGCGCATACGTCAAAACCGTTCTGGTTTCAGGTTTATACGCTGAAAGACGATGCGTTCATGCAGCGGCTGTTTGATCGGGCCAGGGCGGCGCAATGTTCGGCGATTGTGATCACCGTTGATCTGCAGGTTCTGGGGCAACGCCATCGTGATCTGAAAAACGGTCTCAGCGCGCCACCGAAACTCACGCTGAAATCCATCGCCAATCTGGCCACCAAAATCCCCTGGGGGCTGGAGATGCTGCAAACCCGGCGGCGGGGGTTCGGCAATATCGTCGGCCATGCCGCCGGGGTCAGCGATGCCTCCTCGCTTGGGGCCTGGACGGCAGAATCGTTTGACCCTTCGCTTGACTGGGAGCGGATCAAACAATTGCGCAAAATGTGGGGCGGCAAGGTGATCATCAAGGGCATTCTGGATGCCGAGGATGCGAAACTGGCCGTGGATGCCGGGGCCGATGCGATTGTGGTCTCAAACCATGGCGGGCGCCAGCTTGACGGGGCGCTGAGTTCGATCCGGGTCTTGCCGTCGATCATGGAGGCCGTGGGCGACAGGGTTGAGGTGCATCTCGACAGTGGTATCCGCTCGGGTCAGGACGTGCTTAAAGCGCTCGCGATGGGGGCAAGCGGCACCTATATCGGGCGCGCTTTTGTCAATGGTCTGGGCGCGATGGGGCAGGCCGGGGTGACCAGGGCTTTGGAGATCATCCAGAATGAACTGGATGTGACCATGGCGCTCTGTGGGGAGCGGGAGGCCGCCAATCTGGGGCGGCATAATCTGCTTGTGCCGAAGGATTTTGAAGGGGAATGGGTGTAGGGCGCCCGGCTTTTGACGGGCCGGTGCGGTGAACAGGTCGGCCAGAAACCGGTTACCCGGTCTGCCCCGCCTGCTTCTTCAGCAGCAGGGTCAGAAGCGGTGTGCCAAGGGCCAGAAGCCCGACCATAACAAAGGCGATGCGCAGACCGAATGCGCCTGAGATCAGGCCCATCACCGCAGGCGCAAGAACAAATCCCGCAAACCCGATAACCGCCCCGCGCGAGATTGCCGCCGTGCGCTGTTCCGGCGCGACGGAGCGGCCCAGAAGCGCCAGCCCCATGGGCCCGACAACCGAGATGCCCAGCCCCATGGTGCCAAATCCCAGATAGGCCAGTGCCGGGCTTGTTGCGGTTGCTGCGATCATCGCGCCAAGGCTGGCCATGACGGTGCCGAAAACAATCACCATCTGTTCCGAAAACTGCTCTGACACCGCTTGCCCCGAGAACCGGCCAATTGCCATGGTCAGACCCAGAATCGCCGGGCCAAATGCCCCTTCGGCGGCGCGCCCGCCCAGGGTGCGTTCAATATGCAGGGCCGACCAGGCTTCGACCGAGGCTTCTACGAAAAAGGCCAGCAACACGATGGCACCGCAGATCAGAACCACGGGCCATGGAAAGCGACGGGTCTTGCGCGCAGTATGATCAACCGGTTCAACCGGCATTCTCATCCGCGTGGACAGCAGGATGATCAGCAGGCTCACCACCGCGAAATTGGCCGTTGTCGGCAGGGCCAGTTCCCGCCCGAGCCCGGTCAGTATGGCCGCAAAGGCATAGGCGACGGAAAACATGGCGTGGTTTGCGTTCATCAAGGACCGGCCATGGCGCGCTTCCAGTTCCGACACGCGCGCATTCATCACCACGTCAAGCAGGCCGGAGCCCAGACCGGCCAGCAGCATTGCCATAAAAAAGATCAGGGGGGTTCCAGCCAACCCCGGCAACACGAACACCGCCGCGAGGCAGATTGCGGCCACCGGCATGGCCCGTGTGCCAAGCCTGCGGTCCATCCAGGGTGCGATCCACATGGTGGACAGCAAGCCGATGGAGGTGCCCAGCAACAATACGCCAAACAGCGCATCACCGGCCCCGACATGTGCCTTGATCACCGGCACCTGCGCCGCGAAACATCCCCAGACAAGCCCGACCGAGACAAAGCCGGCAACAGGCGCGTGGGACAGGCGAAGGGCGGATAGAACAGACATCAATCGCGCTTGCCACGAGGGGCAGACCGGCACAAGTGATCAAATCATGAAATGGCCTTTTCAAACCCGCCTATCTGCCCTATACGCGCGGCTTCACGCGGCCCGACACCCTTGGAGGCAGCCGCAATTATTGATGGAGAATAGCAATGGCTGGAGAGATCCCAGATCTCGTAGCCGAGGCACGGACGGGGACAGGCAAGGGGGCCGCCCGTCAAGCACGCCGCAATGGCATGGTGCCCGGTATCGTTTATGGTGGCGAAAGTGATCCGCTGCCGATTCAAATCCCCTTTAACGTTCTGCTGAAGCGCCTGAAACAGGGCCGTTTCCTGTCGACCCTGTTCAATATGCAGGTCGAGGGCGAAGATGACGTGCGGGTGATCTGCCGCAGCGTCCAGCGCGATGTGGTCAAAGACCTGCCGACGCATGTGGATTTCCTGCGTCTGCACCGCAACACGCGGATCAACCTGTTCATTCCGGTTGAATTCATCAACGAGGAAACCGCGCCGGGCCTGAAAAAGGGCGGTGTGCTGACTGTGGTCCGCCCCGAGGTCGAACTGATGGTGACGGCAGCCGATATCCCCGAGAAACTGGTTGTCGATCTCGACGGTCTGGATATCGGCGATACGGTCACAATCAGCGCGATCGAGTTGCCGAAAGGCACCCGGGCGATCATCGACCGCGATTTCGTGATTGCGAACCTGACCGCACCGTCCAGTCTGCTCTCGCAGGAAGCTGATGATGAGGCGGAGACCGAAGGCGAAGAGGGCGCAGACGCCGCCGCCGAGGGCGAGACCGAGGGCGACGCAAGCTAAAACGTTTCGGATTGAACCCGAAACGCTATCAGGCAGCGGTCCGGCCCTGACCTGAAACCATTTACACCCCCCCGTCAATCAAAGCCGGGGGGTGTTCTTGTATGGATGAATGCCCATTGAGACCCACGGCCATCCGATGTCTGCACGTCACCCAATGCCAGCGGTCAGACGGTGCGGTCAGGTAGATGCGAAACCTCTTCCAAAGGGCTGTAATAATTGGATTTTTATAGAAGACTTCTGTTGCAAAAAGTAACGTCTTAAGACGGGCAGCGCCACCACATCTGATCGTCAGCACGGGTAAGCCGCCACGACCTGAATGTCCTATAACTTGCAGGTTTCAAGGGGCCGTGCGAGGTTGAGGTTCAACAAAAATACAAAATCAGCCTGCCGTGCAGACATATCACGGCACTATAAATGCAGGGAAACCCATGGCAGATGCAACGACGGACGGCGATGAAATAGAAGCCGATTTTGAGGTTGGGCAAGACAATATAGACGGCAATCTCGGCCCTTTTGGGTTCGATATTCATAATCCGGTTTTTGTCATCTCCGGGTTGACCGCTGTCGCTTTCGTCCTCCTCACATTGATTTTCCCTGACCAGGCAGGTGACATTTTTGCGGATGTACGTGACTTCTCGATCACCAAACTTGACTGGTTCTTCATGATCATCGTGAATATCTTCGTGATATTCTGTATCGTGTTGATTTTCCTGCCAATGTCGAAGGTAAGGCTGGGCGGGAAAGAGGCCGTACCCGAATATTCCTACCCCGCATGGTTTGCGATGCTCTTCGCTGCGGGAATGGGGATTGGTCTTTTGTTTTTCGGTGTTCTCGAACCGGTTTATCACATGAACGTTTCGGGCCCGTTGGGCGTTGCCTCACCCATAGCGGCAGATGGCAGTATCATCGCTGAAAATGTCGAGGCTGCACGCGCGATGGGGCTGGCCGCAACCTTCTATCACTGGGGGCTGCATGGCTGGGCCGTCTACGCCATCATGGCACTGGCGCTTGCACTGTTCACCTATAACAAAGGTTTGCCCTTCTCCATCCGGTCCTGCTTTTATCCGATCCTGGGTGAGCGGGTTTGGGGCTGGTGGGGACATGTCATTGATATTCTCGCCGTTTTTGCCACTCTTTTCGGCCTGGCAACGTCTCTGGGGCTGGGGGCACAACAAGCCAATGCAGGGTTCAACTTCGCGTTCGGTCTTGAAATTTCGACCAACGCCCAGGTGATCATCATCATACTGGTGACTGCGGTCGCCCTGGTGTCGGTTTATCGCGGCCTTGAGGGCGGTGTGAAAATCCTCTCTCAATTCAACATGATACTTGCCGTCCTCTTCTTTCTTTTCGTCCTTCTGGTCGGACCGACACTGGTTGGTCTGAACGGCTTCTGGACCGGGCTTGTTGCCTATACCGAAGAAATCATCCCGCTATCCAATCCGTTCGGTCGCACAGATGATGCCTATCGCGAAAGCTGGACCGCGTTTTATTGGGCGTGGTGGGTGTCATGGGCGCCGTTCGTTGGCATGTTTATCGCCCGCGTTTCAAAAGGCCGCACAGTTCGCGAGTTCATCATCTGCGTCCTGCTGATTCCATCGCTGATCATCTTTATCTGGATGGGTGTCTTTGGCGGTATCGCGATTGATCAGATCATCACCAGCCCTGAAACCTCTCTGGTCAAGGCGAATGTGATCGACAGTTATTCACCTGAACTGTCCCTCTTTGGTATGCTCAACGAATTGCCGCTGACCAGGATCGCATCGACAATCGCGATTTTCCTGGCGCTTGTGTTCTTCGTAACCTCATCGGATTCCGGGTCGCTGGTCGTTGATACAATCACGGCTGGTGGCAAGATCGACGCCCCGGTGCCGCAGCGCATTTTCTGGTGCGTTGTTGAAGGTCTGATCGCCATTGTGCTCTTGATCGGTGGTGGTTTGGCGGCCCTGCAAGCGGGTGTAACCGCAACAGGCCTGCCCTTCTCAATTCTCATGCTGGTCATGTGCTATACGATCTTCCAGGGCCTGCGGAAAGAACCACGCTAGACGCCACCCAACATCGTTACGGCGCGTCCCCCGGGGCGCGCCGATATCGGGTGAGGCGGCTTTTGTTAAAGCGTTTCGACTTACTGTTGAAACGCCTTTCGCTGTCTTTCGCCTTTGGCTCAAACGCGAAAGCCGTTACACCGTCTCAATATAAATTCGAAACGCTATAGGCAGGTTTTCGGGACATGCGACAGGGTGCCGTGTGACCCTGACCTTCCCTGACCCGCCCGGCGAACCGGCCCCGGTTGATTGGCCCATTGGCAGCACTGCCATCGCGCGGTATCACAGGGGTCGTGCCCCTCCAGCCCCGCGCAGATCAAGGATGTGATGCCACCCGTGCCCCCTGAAACCTGGCCTGTGATCCGCACCGTGGGCCTGACCGGTCTGCTGGTCAGTTTCGCGGATGTGTTCAGCGAGGCGGCAAACCGCGCCGCGCTCGCCTTTCGCGCCGCCGTGGATCGGCAGGATTGGCCGGGGGTGGAGGAAACCGCCCCTTCTCTGGTCTCGGTCTTTCTCAGGATTGACCCGCTGACTGCTGACCATACGCGGTTGAAGGCGCAGCTTTCCGAGGTGATGGCCAGTCGGGACTGGTATGCAGCACCTTTGCCCGAGGGGCGGCGTCTGTTCCGGGTGCCCACGGTCTATGGCACCGATCTGGCCCCTGATCTGCCCGCCGCAGCCGAGGCTGCCGGGGTTTCGGAGGCCGAGGCGATCACGCAGCTTTCCTCGGCCCGTTTGCGGGTTCTGACCGTGGGGTTCGCGCCGGGGCAGCCCTATCTGGGGGAATTGCCCGAAAACTGGAACCTGCCGCGCCGGGCCGAGTTGAACCCGATGGTGCCCGCCGGCGCGATGATCCAGGCGATCCGGCAATGTGTTTTGTTCTCGCGCCCCTCACCCACGGGGTGGCGCCATGTGGGGCAGACAGCTTTCCATAATTTCCGGCCTGACAGTGCCGATCCTTTTCCGCTGACCCCCGGTGACGAGGTGCAGTTTGTCGAAACCGATCGCGCCCATGTGGAACGATTGCTGGAGGACCCCGGCGCGCTTGATGGTGGTGCCGGGGTGGAGGTGATCGGATGAGTGTGCTGATCATCCACAGTGCCGGGCCCGGTGTCACGGTTCAGGACCTCGGGCGCCCCAGGCATCTGGTGCAGGGCCTTTCGCGCGGTGGGGCGATGGACCGGATGGCGCTTTACGAAGGGGCGGCACTGCTGGGTCAGGCCCCGGAAATGGCGGTGCTGGAAATGGTCGGCATGGGCGGTGTGTTCGAGGCCAGCGCCGCCACCCGTATTGCGCTCACCGGCGCGCCGATGAAGGCCAGTCTGGATGGCGCCCCGCTGATCTGGAATGCCAGCCACATGGTCCCTGCGGGCGCGAAACTGTCTATCGGTGGCGTGGTGCAGGGGGCGGCCGGGTATCTGCATGTGGGCGGCGGGTTCGAGACCGAAGGGTGGCTTGGGTCCCGGGCCGTGCAGTTGAATGCCGGGCTTGGCGGCGCGGTTGCGCCGGGCAGTCATCTGCCCATTGGCGATGATGCGGGCGGGCCGACCGGTATGATCCTGGATGTGGCCGACCGGTGTGCAGGCGGGGTGTTGCGCCTTCTGCCCTCGGTTCAGACCGGTTTTTTTGATGAGGCAACCCGGACCCGGCTGGAAACAACCGCGTTTCACCGGGATCCAAGATCGAACCGTATGGCGCTCAGGCTGGGTTTCGAGGGGCAGGGGTTTGCGCTTGAAGGGGCGTTGACCGTTGTCTCCGAGGTGATTGTGCCCGGCGATATCCAGATCACCGGTGACGGGGTGCCGGTGATCCTGATGGCCGAATGCCAGACCATGGGCGGGTATCCCCGGATTGCGACGGTGCTGCCCTCTGATCTGCCCCGTGCGGCGCAGACCCCGCCGGGTGTTCCCCTGCATCTGCACTTCATCACGGCAGAGGAGGGGCTGGCGGCGGAACGGGCCGATCTGGCTTTGCGCAAGGGGGTGCGCTCCCACATCCGGCCATTGGTGCGCGACCCGCGCGACATTCCCGATCTGTTGCGCTATCACCTGAGTGACGGGGCCGTTTCCGGCCATGAGGAGGAGCATCAATGAGCCTGAGCGTCGATCTGAATGCGGATATGGGCGAAAGCTTCGGCCCCTGGGTCATGGGCCGGGATGCGGAGCTTTTGCAGATTATCACATCGGCCAATGTCGCCTGCGGGGCCCATGCGGGCGACCCCGATGTGATGGCCGAAACCATGGCGATTGCGGTGGAAAACCGGGTGGGCATCGGCGCCCATCCGGGGTTTCCCGACCTTCAGGGCTTTGGCCGGCGGCGCATGCATCTGCCCCATAAGACATTGGCCAATTTCATCCGTTTCCAGCTTGGCGCGGCGCAGGCAATGGCGACAGCGGCAGGGGGAAAAATACGGCATCTGAAATTGCATGGGGCGCTTGGCAACATGACCTCGGAAGACGGGGAACTGGCGCGGGCCTGCTATGATGCGGGGCTGTCGGTGGACCCGGATATCATCATCATGGTTCTGGCGGCCACCGCTCAGGAACAGGCCGCGCGCGCGCTTGGCTGTGCCTGGGCCGGTGAGATTTTCGCCGACCGGGCCTATAACGAGGATGCAACCCTGGTGGACCGGTCCCAGCCCGGCGCGGTGATCCATGATGCCGCGATTGCGGGGCCGCGCATCGCTTCCATGGTCAAGGCAGGCGCGATCATCACCGGCAGCGGCCGGGAAATTCCGGCGGCCATCGACACGATCTGCCTGCATGGGGACACCCCCGAAGCGGTGGAGATTGCCCGCTCGGTCCGCGCGGCGCTGGAGACGGAAGGCGTTGCTGTGACGCAATTTCCCGGGCGCAGGGCCTGATCTGCCCGGATATGTGGCGATGCCGGTTGCTATTGCCGGAGACCCGTTTGAGGCATTAGGTCTCTGGCCGTGTAACAAGCCGCTTGAAGGGATAGGATGATGGCAAAACTGGCGTTTCTGGGTCTGGGTGTCATGGGCGCCCCGATGGCGGGGCATTTGCAGGCCGCAGGCCATGATGTGACGGTGTATAACCGGACAGAGGCGAAGGCCGAGGCATGGGCGGCCACGCATGGCGGTGGTTTTGCGCCCAGCCCGCGCGCAACGGTGGCGGGGGCGGAGTTCGTGATGTCCTGTGTCGGCAATGACGATGACCTGCGCGCCGTGGTTCTGGGCGAAGACGGGGCGCTGGCCGGTATGGCCCCGGGCGCGGTCTATGTGGATCACACCACGGTGTCTGCAACAGTGACCCGGGAGCTTGCAGCTCAGGCGGCAAAAGGGGAGGTCGCCTGGGTGGACGCCCCGGTATCCGGCGGGCAGGCCGGGGCCGAAAACGGGCAATTGGCGATCATGTGCGGCGGCGAGGCCGCAGCATTTGCCAGCGCAGAGCCGGTGATGGCGGCCTATGCCAAGGCCATTGTGCATTTTGGTGAGGTCGGGGCCGGTCAATTGACCAAGATGATCAACCAGATCTGCATCGCCGGTGCGATACAGGGGATTTCCGAAGGATTGTTCTTTGCGATGGAGGCCGGGCTGGACCCGAAAAAAGTGGCCGATCTGGTGTCACAGGGGGCGGGCGGTTCCTGGCAATTGGCGAACCGGGCCGCAACCATGGTGGACAATGAGTTCAACCACGGGTTCGCGGTTGACTGGATGCGCAAGGATCTGGGGATCGCTTTGGCCCAGGGCAAGGAAATGGGGCTGAGCCTGCCGGTGACCTCTCTGGTTGATCAGTTCTATGCCGAGGTGCAGCAGCTTGGCGGCGGGCGGTGGGACACGTCCAGCCTGATCCAGCGGTTCCGCAAGATGCATGGGATGGATATCTGACCAGATTGAGCCGCTTCGCGGCATTGTTTTTGCGACGTCGCGCGTGGCATCCGTGACATGCGGGCCTGAGCGTCGGGGGCTTGTGGCGCGGTTGTGGTAAGTATTTGGAAGATAGAGAAGGGGCGATGTGGGTCTGGCGGCATTTCTGAAATATGCGGGCGGGTTTGATGCGGTGATCGACGTGCGCAGCCCGGCGGAATTTGCCCTCGACCATGTGCCGGGCGCGGTGAACATGCCGGTTCTCAGCGATGTGGAGCGGGCGCGCGTCGGGACGATCTATACAAGGGACAGCCCGTTTGCCGCGCGCAAGATCGGGGCGGCTTTGGTGGCGCGCAATGTGGCGGCCCATGTGGAAAACGCGCTGATGGGGCAGGAGGGTGGCTGGCACCCGCTGGTCTATTGCTGGCGGGGCGGGCAGCGGTCAGGCTCTTTTGCCACGATCCTGCGGCAGATCGGCTGGCGGGTCGAGGTGCTGGAGGGCGGTTACCGGAGCTATCGGCGGCAGGTTGTTGAGATGCTTTATGATCAGCCGCTTGCCCACCGGCTGATCCGGCTGGACGGCAATACGGGCAGTGCAAAGACCGATCTGCTGGCTCGTCTGGCCGCGCGCGGTGTGCAGGTGGTTGATCTGGAAGGCTTGGCGGGGCATCGCGGGTCCATTCTGGGGGAGATGGCAGGCCCGCAACCGTCCCAGAAAGCCTTTGAATCCGCCTTGGCGCAGGCGGTTTGCGCTGCGGATCAGAACCGGGTTCTGCTGGTCGAGGCGGAATCGAGCCGGATCGGCGCCCTGCGTCTGCCGCCCTCGCTTTGGGCGGGGATGCGGGCGGCGCCGCGTCTGGTGGTGGCGGCCCCCGTAGCGGCCCGTGCGCGTTATCTGGCAGAGATCTATGCGGGTTATGCCAGCGATCTGCCGTGCTTGACCGCCCGGCTGGATCATCTGCGCCCTCTGGCGGGCCATGAGCAGGTTGATCACTGGATCGCACTGGCGCAGGAGGGGCAGTTACAGGCGCTGGCGGCGGGGCTGATCAAGGGGCATTACGACCCGGCCTATACCCGGGCGCGGGCTGCGGATACGACACAGATCATTGACCGGTTCGAAACCGACAATCTGGATGAGACGGCACGGGAGGTGTTGGCAGATCGACTGGCTGCCCGCCTGAGGCAGGTCTAGAGCAGAAATCGTTTAGTCTGGCTCAAAATTCTCTGCCTCCGGGTCAGCAAGCTACTGATCTCGAACGTGAATTTTGATGAGCGATGGTGCAGATTAAAACGATTTCGCTCTAAATCAGGGTGATGTGCGGTGCGCCCTCAGCCAGCGTTCCGATAATCGCAGCCTCATGGCCTGCCTTGCGGAGATCGGCGCAGGCCTCAGCGGCCTGACCGGCAGGCAGGGCCGCCAGAAACCCGCCGGATGTTTGCGGATCGAAGACAAGTGCATGACGCGGGTCATTTGCATCGCCGGTGATCTGCCCGGCCAGGGCGGTCCGGTTCTCCTCCTCAAGGGTGGCGTGCTGGCCTTGCCTGATCAGCGCTTCGGCCCCGGGGAGGACCGGCAGATCGGCCAGGGTGATCCGGGCCGAGAGGTTGGAGGCTGTGCAGAGGCCGATCAGATGCCCCGCCAGCCCGAACCCGGTAACATCGGTCATCGCATGCGCCACAGGGGCCAGTCGCAGGGCTGCATCGCCCTGGGGCCGGGACATCTGTGCCCAGGCCCTGGCCACATCGGCGCCTTGTGCCGCCAGCGCCATCTCGGCGGCGAGGATCACACCGGTGCCCAGGGGCCGGGTCAGCAGCAGGGCATCGCCGGGTTTGGCCCCGACAAGGGTCACAGGCGTGGCCTCGGGCAGGCCGGTCAGGGTGAAACCGATGCTCAGCTCTGCGCCCTGTGCGGAATGGCCGCCGACAATCTCAACCCCTTCGGCGGCGAAGACCGCGCCGGCCTCGGTCATGATCTCTGACAACCATGCGGCCTGCATGGCGGCGGTCATTCGCGGTAGGGTGATGCTGGCCAGGGCGGCCTGCGGGCGGGCGCCCATGGCCCAGACATCGCCCATGGCATGGATCGCCGCAACCCGGGCCAGCAGGCCCGGATCAGCGCTGAAAGCGCGCAGATGATCGGTGGTCAGCACAAGCGGGGTGCCCGCCACGGACAGCACTGCCGCGTCATCCCCCGGGCGGGTGAGCACATCACCGCGCAGGCCCTGGGGCAGGGTGTCAAGCGCCCGGGTCAGGGCTTTGCGCCCCAGCTTGGCCCCGCAGGCGCCGCAGGGGGCGGGCCCTTGCAATTCTGCGGCCACCCCCGTTGCCGCGCCTTTCGGTGGGGTGGGGGCAGGCATCGGGATCAACCCTTTGAACCGGTTCATGAAAGAGCGGTCGATCCGGTCTTTCCAGCGCCACATAAGCGGGCCTGACAGGGCAATGCCCTGTTTCTCGGCCAGGGCGGATTTCCCGCCAAGTGAGACCAGTTTCAGATAATCCTTTTGCGGCTTGAATGCCTGCGATGTGCCGCCGGTCAGGGCCGCGCGCAGGTTATGGGTCAGCACCGGGGCGGCGCGCACGGCGAAGACACCGGCCTTGGGGCGCGGCGCAAACCCCATATGGGCACAATCGCCCACCGCATAGATGGCCGGATCGGTGAGGGAGCGAAGCTGCGCATCCACCGTGATATACCCATCTTCGGTTTCCAGCCCCAGATCAGCGACCCATCCATGGGGCCGGGCCCCGGCGGTGCCGATTGTGAAATGACTGGGCAATGTGGTGCCATCGCTCAGATGCAGGGCATCGCGCGTCACCTTCGCTACGTCGATGTTTTCGATCAGGGGGATGCCGCTTTCGGCCAGGGTTGCGATCAGCCTGGCGCGGCTTTTCGGCGGCACCGCGGTCAGGGCCTCGACCCGCTCGACAATCCGTATTTCGGGCGTGCAGCCCATCCCGGTCAGCCGATGATGCGCGGCCATGGCCAGTTCCACCCCCGCCACACCGCCGCCGATCACGGTGACCGCAGGTGATGCGGGCGCCTCGGCACAGAATTGCGCCCAGGCGCCTGCAAACCGGTCAAGTGGTTTGGCGGGCACGGCAAATTCGGTAAACCCGGGCAGGGCGGGCATGGCCGAGGTCACCCCCACATCAATTGACAATATGTCATAGGCGATGGGGGCGGCGCGCCCGGCAACACTCACCTGACGGGCCTCCCGGTCCAGCCCGGTGGCAGCGCCGAGGATCAGCCTTGCCCCGGCGAAACGGGCCAGTTGCACCAGATCAATCTGCAAATCCTCATGGCCATAATGGCCGGCCACATGGCCCGGCAACATACCGGAATAGGGTGCCGTGGGGCCGGGGTTGATCAGCGTCAGCCGTGCGCCGGGCACCGGTTTCATCGCCCAGGCCCGCAGAACCAGCGCATGGGTATGGCCGCCGCCAATCAGCACCAGTTCTTTGACAAAGGGAATATCCGGGGTCATGCGGGGCTGCTTTCAAACGGGTCATCAGGGTATGTGACACCTGTGAGGTAAAGCCCGTCGGGCGGCGCCACGGGCCCGCAGGCGGCGCGGTCGGCGGCCTCCAGCGCGGTTTTCATATCCGCAGGTTCCCAGCCGCCGGAGCCGACCCGCTCAAGCGAACCGATGATCGAGCGGACCTGCGAATGCAGAAACGACCGGGCCCTGAGGCGCATCTGAAGCTCTGCTCCGTGATCCTGTGGCACCTTGACAATCTCCAGCGCATCAAGGGTTTTGACCGGGCTTCTGGCCTGACAGATCGTTGCCCGGAACGTGGTGAAATCATGTTTTCCGATCAGATGCCCGGCGGCCTCCTGCATGGGTTCCACAGCCAGACGGCCGCGCAGATGCCAGGCCTGCCCTGCCGCATGAACCAGGGGGGCGCGACGGTTGATGATGCGGTACAGATAGCGCCGTTCCACCGCCGAGAACCGGGCATGCCAGTCATCCTCTACCCTTGCGCAGGCCAGCACCGCGACCGGCAGGGGTTTCAGATGGTAGTTCAGCGCCTCTGACAGGCGAAACGGGGTCCAGTCGCGGGCCATGTCGCAATGGGCCACCTGACCGGTGGCATGCACGCCCGCATCGGTGCGCCCGGCCGCCGCAATGGTGGGCACATTGTCTTCCAGCCGGGCAAGTGCGGCCTCAACCGCGCCCTGCACGGTGGTGCAGTCGGTCTGGCGCTGCCATCCGGCAAAAGGCGCGCCATTATATTCCAGTTTCAGGGCATAGCGGGGCATGGTGTCCGCTACCCCAATCTGCGGGTCCGTGCAATCAGCCCTGTAAACCGCCCCCCGCAATGTTTATTCTTTGTGATCGAGGCACAGGAAGGGCAGACAGGCAGTGGTCATCGGAACAATAGCGGACACTCTGGGCCGGGGGATCGAGGGCGTCACCTCCACCGTGGCCGAGAGCTTTCTGGATCCGGTGATCCGTCTGGGTGTCACCGGGCTCAGCCGTGCGGGCAAGACCGTTTTCATCACCGCGCTGGTGGCCAATCTGCTGGACCGGGGGCGGATGCCCGGGCTTGCGGCGGCGCAATCGGGTCGTATTCAGGCCGCGTTCCTGCAACCGCAGCCCGATGATACGGTGCCACGGTTCGAGTTTGAAACCCATCTGGCAGCACTGACCGGCCCGGCACCATTCTGGCCCGAAAGCACAAGGCAGGTTTCAGAACTGCGCCTGTCGCTGCGGGTGCAGCCCACCGGGTTGCTGTCGGGCCTGTCCGGGCCGCGTACCGTGCATCTGGATATCGTGGATTACCCCGGGGAATGGCTGCTGGATCTGGCGGTGCTGGATCAAAGCTATGACCAATGGGCCGCCGATGCGCTGGCACAGGCCAAAACCCGCCCCGGCGGCGCGGGTTATCTGGCCTGCCTTGCCGGGCTGGACCCCGCCGCCCGGTTGCAGGAACCCCGCGCACAGGCCCTGGCAAAGGCCTATACGGAGTATCTGACCACTGCGCGCGCGGCGGGGTTTTCCGATTACACGCCGGGCCGGTTCCTGCTGCCCGGCGAATTGGAGGGCAGCCCGGTGCTGACCTTTGCGCCGCTGCCGCCATCGGCGGCGCCGCGCGGCTCGCTTGCCCGCGAATTCGCCCGCCGCTACGAGGCCTATAAATCGCAGGTGGTCAAACCCTTCTTCCGCAATCATTTTGCCCGGCTGGACCGGCAGATCGTGCTGGTCGATGCGCTTGGAGCGATTCATTCCGGCCCCCCGGCGGTGGAGGATTTACGTCGCACGATGGCGCATATTCTGGGCGCGTTCCGCCCGGGCCGGAACCGGTTTCTGACCGCCTTGATGGGGCGGCGGATCGACCGGATTCTCTTTGCCGCCACCAAGGCGGATCATCTGCACCATTCCCAGCACCCGAAACTGACCGCGATCATGGATGCGCTGGTCCGCGATGCCCGCGACCGTGCCGATTTCGCGGGCGCCCAAACCCGCGCCATGGCCATTGCCGCCCTCAGGGCCACGGTGGAGGAGACACGGACCCATGACGGGGCAGAGGTTGATCTGGTGCGCGGCACGCTGCTGGAGGGTGGCAAACAGGCGGCTTTCTATCCCGGGGATCTGCCCGAAGACCCCAAGGCCCTGCTGGTGCCCGCCCGCCAGGGCGACGCCACATGGCTGGACGCTGATTTCGACGTGATGCGCTTCGCCCCCGCCCGACTGGCGCTGAAACCGGGGGAGGGGCCGCCCCATATCCGCCTGGACAGTGCGGCGGATTTTCTGCTGGGGGACAAGCTCAGATGACCCTTGTGACATTGCGCCCGGCCACCCCAGATGATGCGAGCCAACTGGCCCGGATTCTCACCGGCTGGATCACGGAAACCCTTTGGATGTCGCGCCTGCATTCGGATGCCGGGACAGAGGCTTTTCTCACCCGGCAGATTGCCGATACTTCGGTGATTGTGCTGTGTGACGGGGCGATGCCACAGGGGTTTCTGGCCCGGGCGGGGGAGGAGATCACCTGTCTCTACCTGTCAGCAGAGGCGCGCGGGCGGGGCCATGGCGCGCGATTGCTGGAGGATGCGAAAACCGCGCAACCCCGCCTGCAACTCTGGACCTTTCAGGCCAATGCCGCCGCGCGGCGGTTTTATGCCCGCAACGGGTTTGCCGAGATTGCCCGGACCGATGGCGCGGCGAATGATGAAAACCTGCCGGATGTGCAACTGGAATGGACCCGCCGATGACCGACCGCAAAGGCCCCGTGCTGATCGAACTGGAGGAGGCGCCGGAACCGGGGCCGGGCAATGCGCCGCCGGTGCCGGATACGGGCCTGCCCGTGGCCAGCGGTCAGGCGATGCAGACCATGGCGGTTCTGGCCACCCGCCGGTCGTCACGTCTGGCCCGGTTTTTCTGGGCAGCAGTGCTGGCGCTGTTCGGTTTTGTGATCTCGGTCACAGCCTGGAGTTTCGTCACCGGGCTTCTGGCCGCCAATCCGATCCTGGGCTGGGCCGCGACCGGGCTGGTGGGGCTGGTTCTGCTGGCGCTTCTGCTGATCGCGCTGAAAGAGGCGGCGGCGTTTTCACGTCTGGGCCGTCTGGATCATCTCAGGGGCGAGGCGGAGGCCGCGCTTGGCACCGGTGATCTGACCGCCGCGCGGGATGTCGCAACCCGGCTTTCGGCGCTTTACAGGGGCCGGGCTGAGCTGCGCCTTGGGCGGGAGACACTGGACCGCCGCATGGGCGATGTTTTCGATGCGGAAAGCCTGTTCGCGCTGGTTGAGGCGGAGCTTCTGGTCCCGCTTGATCTGGCCGCACAGCGCGAGGTGGAGGCCGCCGCCCGGCAGGTGGCCACGGTCACTGCGCTGGTGCCGATTGCGCTGGCCGATGTGGTCACGGCATTGACGGTGAACCTGCGGATGATCCGCCGGATTGCCGAGATTTATGGCGGCCGGTCCGGCACGCTTGGCGCCTGGCGGCTGACCCGCGCGGTGCTGGCCCATCTGGTGGCAACCGGGGCTGTGGCCGTGGGCGATGACATGATCGGCTCGGTCGCGGGCGGGTCGGTCCTGTCGAAGATCTCCCGCCGCTTTGGCGAGGGTGTGATCAATGGCGCGCTGACCGCCCGGGTCGGTGTTGCGGCGATGGAGGTGTGTCGCCCGCTGCCCTTCGGCGACAATCGCCGCCCAGGTGTGACCACATTGGTCAGGCGGGCCCTGACCGGGTTGTTCGGCCAGAAAGACTGACCCGTGCGGCTCATCACCCGGGGCGATTGCCCGCTGACATTCCTGCGCAAACATGTCAGCCATGGCCCATGAATACGGATAGACCCCTTTTGGGCATCGCCCTGATGCTTGGCTTTTGCGCCGTGATCCCGATGGCCGATGCGCTGGCGAAAGTTCTTGGCGATACCTTTCCGCTGTTGCAGTTGATCCTTGTGCGGTTCGGGGCGCAGGCCGGGCTGCTTCTGCCGATCGCGCTGGCGATGCGCGTTTCCCTCTTCCCGTCGGCGCGGGTTGTGCGGCTGGCAGGGATGCGTGCGCTTCTGCAGGTCTTTGGCATGGGCCTGATGTTCACCGCGCTGCGCTATCTTCCGCTGGCCGATGCGGTGGCCATCGCCTTTGTGATGCCGTTCATCATGCTGATCCTCGGGAAATACGCGCTGGGGGAGGAGGTCGGCCCCCGTCGGCTGGCCGCCTGCGCCGTGGGGTTCATCGGCACGCTTATGGTGGTTCAGCCCAGCTTTGCCGAGATCGGCGCGCCCGCCCTGCTGCCACTTGGCGTGGCGCTGATATTCGCGTTGTTCATGCTGGTCACCCGGACAATCGCCAAAGAGGTCGACCCGGTGGCGCTTCAGGCGGTTTCCGGGCTGATGGCTTTGCCGTTCCTGTTGCTGCTGTTTATCTTCGCACCGGGGCCGGGCCAGCCGCCGATGATCGGCTGGGTGATGCCCGCAGGTGCCGAGCTTTGGCTGCTGGTGGCAGTTGGTGTTCTGGGGGCGATCGGCCATCTGCTGATGACATGGAGCCTGCGCTTTGCACCCTCGGCCACGCTGGCCCCGATGCAATATCTGGAGATTCCGGTGGCCACCCTGATCGGCTGGATGATCTTTCAGGATCTGCCGGACGGGCTGGCGGCGGTGGGCATTCTGCTGACCATCGCCTCGGGGCTCTATATCGTGCTGCGTGAACGGGCGATGGCCCGGATTGCCCCGCCTGCGGTATAGACCAAGACCCGCGCCACTTGCCTCCCCATGTTTCCATCACACTGCGATCGGTATCTTTACCCCGCAGAAGACCGGGCCTATAACCCGGCCCATGAGATATCGTACGCTGCGCATCATCATTCGAATTACACACCCGGCTCTCTGAGATTTGAGATGCCGGGACAAGGTGTTTGAGCCATCGCACCGCCCAAGATTTCCGAAAATATCCGAGATGAAGGACGCCAGATATGTGCGCCGATACACCCGATCAGACCCCTGATTACAAAGCCACGCTGAACCTGCCGAAAACCGATTTCCCGATGCGTGCGGGCCTGCCCAAACGTGAGCCTGACTGGCTGGCGCGATGGGAAAGGATCGGCGTCTATGACAGGCTGCGCCAGAAGGCGGAAGGCCGCAAGCCGTTCACGCTCCATGACGGGCCGCCCTATGCCAATGGCCATCTGCATATCGGGCACGCGCTGAACAAGATCCTGAAAGACATGGTTGTGCGCAGCCAGCAGATGATGGGCCGCGATGCCCGCTATATCCCCGGATGGGATTGCCACGGGCTGCCCATCGAATGGAAGATCGAAGAGAAATACCGCCAGAAAGGCCGCGACAAGGATGCGGTGCCGGTGGTTGAATTCCGTCAGGAATGCCGGGATTTCGCTGCCGGTTGGGTCGATGTTCAGCGCGCGGAATTCAAACGCCTTGGCGTCACCGGCACATGGGAAACCCCCTATCTGACGATGGATTTTCACGCCGAACGGGTGATTGCAGAGGAATTCCAGACCTTCCTGATGAACGGCACCCTCTATCAGGGCTCGAAACCGGTGATGTGGAGCCCGGTGGAAAAGACCGCCCTGGCCGAGGCCGAGGTGGAATATCACGACCATCAAAGCCATACGATCTGGGTCACGTTCCCGGTGCTCAGCGACACGCGCACCGATCCGCTGGTGACCGGCGCGGGGCTGACACCGGGCCGGGTGGAGCCGCTTGGCGATCTGGATGGCGCGCATGTGGTGATCTGGACAACCACAGCCTGGACCATGCCGCAGAACCGGGCGATCTGTTTCGGGCCTGATATTTCCTATGGTCTTTACGAAGTCACCGGCCGGCCCGAGGAATGCTGGGCCCGGATCGGCCGGCGCTATCTGATGGCCGATGCACTGGCGGAAAGCATCTTCACCCAGGCCCGTCTGGATGACGGCATGTATCGCCGCCTGCGCGATGTGACTGCCGATGAACTGGGGACGCTGGCCTGTGCCCATCCCCTGCGTGGCGCCGAAGGCGCAGATGGGGAGTGGGATTTCGATGTGCCGCTTCTGCCCGGCGATCATGTGACCGAGGAGGCGGGCACAGGCTTTGTTCATACCGCCCCCAGCCATGGCGATGATGATTATCAGATCGGCGTCAGATACGGGCTGCCGATGACCTATAACGTGCTGGAAGATGGCTCTTTCCGGCCTGATCTGCCGTTTTTCGGCGGTGCGCTGATCCTCAAGCCCAATGGCAAGGAGGGCAATGCCAATACCGCCGTGATCGACAAGCTGGTCGAGATGGGGGCCCTGCTGGCCCGGGGCCGCCTGAAACACAGCTACCCCCATAGCTGGCGGTCGAAAGCGCCGCTGATCTATCGCAACACGCCGCAATGGTTCGCTGCCATCGACCAGGAGGTCGGCGACGGGCAGGATACCTATGGCAAGACGATCCGCGAGCGGGCGCTCACCTCGATCGATCAACTGGTGACATGGACCCCGAAAACCGGGCGCAACCGGCTTCACAGCATGATCGAGGCGCGCCCTGACTGGGTGCTCTCGCGGCAGCGCGCCTGGGGCGTGCCGCTCACCTGTTTCGTGAGGAAAGGCGCCAGGCCGACAGATGCGGATTTCCTGCTGCGCGATCCGGCGGTCAATGCCCGCATCCTCGCCGCGTTCGAGGAAGAAGGCGCCGATGCCTGGTATCAGGACGGGGCGAAAGAGCGGTTTTTGGGCCAGAATCACGATGCCGGGGAGTATGAGCAGGTTTTTGATATCCTTGATGTCTGGTTCGACAGCGGCTCCACCCATGCCTTTGTGCTGCGGGATCGCAAGGACGGGTCCGAAGACGGTATTGCCGATGTCTATCTGGAAGGCACCGACCAGCATCGCGGCTGGTTCCATTCCTCGATGCTGCAGGCCTGCGGCACCAAGGGGCGCGCGCCCTATCGCGCGGTGGTGACCCATGCTTTCACGCTGGATGAAAAGGGCATGAAAATGTCCAAGAGCCTGGGCAACACCATCGTGCCCGAGGAGGTCGTCAGGCAATATGGCGCCGATATCCTGCGGCTTTGGGTGGCGCAGACCGATTATGTGCATGACCACCGGATCGGGCCGGAAATCCTGAAAGGTGTGGCTGACAGCTATCGCCGCCTGCGCAACACGATGCGGTTCATGCTGGGCAGCCTTGCCGATTTCACCGAGGCCGACCGGCTGGACCCTTCCCAGATGCCCGAGCTGGAACGCTGGGTGCTGCACCGGCTGGCCGAACTGGATCAGGTGGTGCGCGACGGCTATGCCACATATGATTTTCAGGGCGTGTTCCAGGCGGTTTTCACCTTTGCCACCACCGATCTCAGCGCCTTCTATTTCGACATCCGCAAGGATGCGCTTTATTGCGATGGTGACACGCTGCGCAGGCGTGCGGCACGCACGGTTCTGGATATCCTGTTCCACCGGCTGACCACATGGCTGGCCCCGGTTCTGGTCTTCACCATGGAAGAGGTCTGGCTGGAACGCTTCCCCGGCGAGGATAGCAGCGTGCATCTGACCGATATCCCGGAAACGCCCACGGACTGGCATGATGAGGCACTGGCGGCCAAATGGAGCAAAATCCGCACCGCCCGCCGGGTTGTCACCGCGGCCCTTGAAATCCAACGTCAGGACAAGGTGATCGGTGCCTCGCTTGAGGCTGCCCCGGTGGTCCATATCCGCGATGCAGACATGCGTGATGTGCTGCACTCGGTCGCGTTCGAGGATATCACCATCACCTCTGACCTGACGCTGACCGGCGATCCGGCCCCGGCCGAGGCCTTCCGCCTGCCCGAGGCTGAGGGGATCGGTGTGGTGTTCGAACCGGCGGAGGGTCAGAAATGCCAGCGCTGCTGGAAAATCCTGCCCGATGTGGGCCGCCACGCGCATCCGGGCGTTTGTGGCCGCTGCAGTACGGCCCTGGGTTAGCCCGGAACGCGGCCTTCCGGGGCCGCGTTTCAACCATGTGTGAACAGGGCGGATTTCAAGGGTGCATTCCTGCACAGGACCCTGCGCCTTTGGTTTCGATCCGAAGCGCGCTATCACCCTGTGACATTGCTTCAACGCGAAGGACCTGCGCCGATGAGTGAGACCTATACCCCCCCGCCGTCTGGACATGGGACGCCTCCAACGGTGGTGAATTTGCCGCGATCAACCGCCCCATCGCCGGGCCGACCCATGACAAGGACCGGCCCCTGGGCGAGCATCCGTTGCAGCTTTATTCACTGGCCACACCCAACGGGGTGAAGGTGACGGTGCTGCTGGAGGAATTGCTGGCCGCCGGTCACACGGATGCCGAATATGACGCCTGGCTGATCAACATCACCGAAGGCGAACAGTTCAGCAGCGGCTTTGTCGATGCCAACCCGAATTCCAAAATCCCCGCGCTGATGGATCATTCCACCACACCGCCCACACGGATTTTCGAATCCGGTGCGATCCTGCTTTATCTGGCCGAGAAACACGGCGCCTTTCTGACCGATGCCAACGCCCGGCCCGAAATGCTGTCCTGGCTGTTCTGGCAGATGGGATCGGCCCCCTATCTTGGCGGCGGTTTCGGCCATTTCTACGCCTATGCGCCCGAGAAATGGCAATACCCGATTGACCGTTTCGCGATGGAAACCAAACGCCAGCTTGATGTGCTGAACCGCCATCTGGCGGACAAAGACTGGATGGCGGGCGGCACCTATACCATCGCCGATATGGCGATCTGGTCCTGGTATGGGCAACTGGTTCTGGGCCGTCTTTACAACGCGGCGGAGTTTCTGGATGTGGCCAGCTATACCCATGTGGTGGATTGGGCGACCCGGATCGACGCGCGCCCCGCAGTGCAGCGCGGGCGGATGGTGAACCGCGCCTTCGGTGAACCCGAGATGCAGCTTCATGAACGCCATGATGCCAGCGATTTCGAGACACGGACCCAGGACAAGCTGGATACTGCGGAGTAACCGATGCAGGCCCATGCAAGCGTCGAAACCCCCGTCGGCGAGCTGACCCTGACCGAAGAGGACGGCGCTATCACCGCCGTCAATTGGAGGGCCGGGGAAGGGGCGGCAAAGACACCGGTTCTACATCAGGCGGTGACCGAGCTTGAGGCCTATTTCGCAGGCGATCTGACCGAATTCACCGTGCCGATGGCCCCCAGAGGCTCGGCCTTTCAAGTCGCGGTCTGTGACGCCATTGCGCAGATCCCCTTTGGCTATACCCGCACCTATGGAGAGATTGCCGCCGATCTGGGCCAGTCCGCGCAATCCGTGGGGCAGGCCTGCGGTAGCAATCCGATCCCGGTTCTGATCCCCTGCCACAGGGTCATGGGGGCCAAAGGGCTGACCGGGTTTTCAGGCGCGGGCGGGGTGGAAACCAAGGTGGCGCTGCTGCGCCATGAGGGTGCTGCCTCGCTTCTGATCTGAGGAGGTGGAATTCTCAGGAATTCCACAAGGAAAACGCGGGTTTTCCGCCCCTCTGGTTTATCCCTGTGCGCCCGGCCAGATCAGCCGCGCCTCCCCGGCGGTCATCTCCCCCCCGCCCGGTCAAACCGCAGATAGGTCAGCGCGCGTGCGCCCGATTGCGTGTAAAGCCTGCCTGCCGGGCGCTCCCCCGCCATGATCTCGGTGCCCAATGGGGCCGATCCGTCGATCTCCACCTGTGCCAGACCCTTGCGCAATACGGTCTTGTGTTTCATCCGGGCGGTCACTTCCTGACCCACATAGCAGCCTTTGCGATGATCCACGCCGGACAGCCGGTCAAACCCCATCTCCAGAATGAAACTTTCCTCCGGCACCAGTTCAACGCCCGTCTCGGGGATCATATGGGCGACGCGCAGCGCATCCCAGTCGACCGGCGGCCCGGTGTCTTCCGCCGTCAGGCCATATCCACGCCAGCCAAGGGCCGGGTCGCGCGGGTCCGCCCAGGCCCCATCCGGCAGTTTTCCCAGCCCCCGCACCACATCTGTGCCGCTGTCTTCAATCGTCACATCGGCGCGCAATTTATACATCATCAACCGCGGCGCCAGCTTTGGCGCGATCTCGGCCTTGACGTCCAGAAGGATGTGATCCCCCTGATCCAGAAGGAAAAAATCAGCCAGATATTTCCCCTGCGGTGTCAGCAGGGCGGCATAGGCCAGCCCCTCGCCCGCGGGCTTCAGGTCATTGGTCACCAGACCATGCAGAAAATGCCCCCGGTCGGTCCCGCCGATTTTCAGCACTGTCCGGTCTGTCGCCTTTTCACCGGGCATATCACCGCTCCTGATGTTTGAAATCACAGCTAATCATGACCCGGGCCCTGTCAGGACCGGTCCGCCCGATTGACCGGGCGCATTCCCCGATTTACCTCTGTTTCACCTGTGAAAGGAATACCTGATTATGAGTCTCGCCAACGGTCGCCATTACCTCGCCATTCCCGGCCCTTCGGTCATGCCCGACCGTGTGTTGCAGGCGATGCATCGCCCCGCGCCCAATATCTATACCGGTGAGTTGATAGATATGGTTGCGGGCATTGTGCCCGACCTCAAAACTGTGGCTGATACCGGCCATAATGTGGCGATGTATATCGCCAATGGCCATGGCGCGTGGGAGGCCGCACTGACCAACACGCTGTCGCGCGGTGATACAATCCTGATCCTTGCCACCGGGCGGTTCTGCCTTGGCTGGGGTGAGATGGCCACAGCGCTTGGCATCACCGCCGAAATCATTGATTTCGGGCATGCATCCGCCATTGATATGGATCAGGTGGCAGAGGCGCTTGCAGCGGATAAGGATCATAAAATCAAGGCGGTGCTGGCGGTGCAGGTCGATACTGCAAGCTCTGTCAAAAATGACATTCCGGCCCTGCGCCGCACGCTGGATGCGGCGGAACATCCGGCGCTGCTTTTCTCGGACAATATCGCCTGCCTTGGCTGTGATGAGTTTCACATGGATGACTGGGGTGTCGATCTGATGGTCACCGGCAGCCAGAAGGGCCTGATGACCCCGCCGGGGATGAGCTTTGTCTATTTCAATGCCAAAGCCGATGCTGCCCGTGACAAGGCCGGTCTGGTCACGCCCTATTGGGATTGGCGCCCGCGCATCGACCCGGATGTCTTCTATCGCTATTTCTGCGGCACGGCGCCGACCCATCATATCTATGGGCTGCGCGTGGCGCTGGACATGATCCTGAAAGAGGAAGGGTTAAAACAGGTCTGGGCCCGCCACGCCACGCTGGCCCGTGCGGTCTGGACCGCGTTTGACACCTGGGGGCAGGGCGGGCATTTGCGTCTGAATATCGCCGATGCAGCCCGGCGCAGCCATGCGGTGACCACGGTCAATATGGGCGGTGGCCAGGGGGCGCAGATGCGTGCATGGATGTCTGAACAGGCCGGTGTGACCCTTGGTATTCCGCTTGGCATGGATCATGCGCCGGATGATTTCTTTCGCATCGGCCATATGGGCCATGTGAATGCGCAGATGGTTCTGGGTGTTTTGGGCAGCCTGCAGGCCGGCATGGCCGCCTTGCAAATCCCCCATGAGGCAAGCGGGTTGGCAGCCGCGACCGAGGTGATCGCAGGGGCTGACGCTTAGGGTCAGGCGCTCCGCCCCGCTTCGGTCAACGCCTCTGGCAAGGCGGCTTCGAACAAGGCCAGATCGGCCTCGGGTCCGCAGGACACGCGGATGCAGCGATCCTGCGGCGGGGTGAAGGGCATCCGCACGAATATGCCACGGGCCAGCAGGGCGGCCACCACCGCCTTGGCGAAATCGCCGTCAGCGCCGCAGTCGATGGTGACGAAATTTGTGGCCGAGGGCAGGGGGATCAGCCCGTTATCCCGCGCGATCCGGTCGATCCTGGCGCGGGCCTGACCGATCCGCGTGCGGGTTGCGTTCAGATAGTCCTGATCGGCCAATGCGGCCAAAGCGGCGGCCTGTGCCACCCGGCCGACACCGAAATGATTGCGGATCTTGTTGAAACCGGTGATCAGATCCGCCTCTGCCAGGGCATAGCCCACGCGCATCCCGGCAAGCCCGTAAGCCTTTGAAAAGGTGCGCAGCCTTATGACGCGACCGTCATCCATATCCAGCGGCGGCGCAGTGCCGTCCGGGGCGGTATCCACATAGGCTTCGTCCAGCGCCAGCAGGCAGCCCTCGGGCAGGGCGTCAATCATCGCCTGCAGGGTGTCGGCGCTGTGCCAGCTTCCCATCGGGTTGTCCGGATTGGCGAGATAGATCAGCTTTGCGCGCGCCTCGCGGGCGCGGGTGATCAGCGCCTCGGGGTTTTCATGATCGCCCTGATAGGGCACCGCGTGCAGGACGCCGCCAAAACCCGCCACATGATAGGTGAAGGTCGGATAGGCCCCGGCAGAGGTCACCACCGCATCGCCGGGGGCGATCAGCAACCGGGCGAGATAGCCCAGAATCCCGTCAATCCCTTCACCCACAAGGATATTTTCCATCGCCACCCCATGATGCCGGGCCAGCGCCTGGCGCAGATCAAAGGCTTCCGGGTCGCCATACATCCAGGCATCCGGCGCCGCAGCGGAAATGGCCCGCAGGACCGAAGGCGCGGGGCCGAACACGCTTTCATTCGCGCCCAGCCGGGCGGCAAACCGGGCCTTGCGGCTGCGTTCCTGGGTTTCGGGGCCGACAAAGGGCACCGAGGCGGGCAGGGTTTCGACGAGTCTGGTATAGCGCGGTCCGGTCATGGGGCGCAGGAAAAGCGGAAACCGGGGCAGAGTGCAAGCCTTTCAGGCAAGCTCTGCCAGCCGGGTCAGCGCATCCCTGATCTTGCCTTCTTCCGCTTCGCGGGCGGCCAGATTGCTGCGGGTTTCCTCGACCACTTCGGGCGGCGCGCTTGCGGCGAATTTCGGGTTGTTCAGCCGTCCGCGCAGCCCGCCCAACTCCTTGGCAAGCTTGCCCAGCACTTTCTCAAGCCGGGCCTTTTCTTCGGCAACGTCGATCAGATCAGCAATCGGCAGGCCGAAAACGCCGCCCTCAACCGCGACCGTCACAGCGCCTTTCGGCAGGGTTTCAACCGGTGTCACACTGTCAACCCGCGCGATCCGCTGGATAATCGCGGCATTGCGGTTCCAGGCGGCTTGCCCGCGCGCATCCAGTTCCGCCTGCAACAGCGGCACTTTCAGACCGGCGGGCACATGCATCTGCATGCGGATTGAACGGATTTCCTCGATCACGGCAATGACCCAGGTGATTTCGCGCGCTGCCTCTGCGTCGATCAGTTCCGCCCCGTATTCGGGCCAGTCCGCGTGGATCAGCATCTTGTCCCGCGCGGCGATCTGACCCCAAAGCTCCTCGGTGATAAACGGCATCACCGGGTGCAGCAGGATCAGGCACTGGTCGATCACCCAGGCCATGGTGGCGCGGGTCTCAGCCATCACAGCCTCGTCGCCGCTGGCAAAAAGCGGTTTGGCAAATTCCAGATACCAGTCACAGACCCGGCCCCAGGTTGTGGCGTAAAGCCCGCCCGCCGCGTCGTTGAACCGATAAGCGGTCAAGGCCTCATCATGGGCAACGCGAGCCCGCGCGATTTCGCCCACGATCCATTTATTGACCGTCTGGGTGACGCTGGCGGGGTCGAAACCGGCAACGGGCTTGCAGTCATTCATCTCGGCAAAGCGGGCAGCGTTCCACAATTTGGTGCCGAAATTGCGATACCCCGCGACCCGGTCATCGGAAAGTTTCACATCGCGCCCCATGGCGGCCATGGACGCCATGGTGAAGCGCAGCGCGTCGGCGCCATAGCTGTCGATCAGGTCGAGCGGGTCAAGGACATTGCCGACGGATTTCGACATTTTCCGGCCCTTTTCATCGCGGACAAGGGCGTGGACATAGACATCTTTGAATGGGACTTCGTCCACCACGGCAAGCTGCATCATCATCATCCGGGCGACCCAGAAAAAGATGATGTCGAAAGCTGTAATGAGGGTGGAAGTCGGGAAATAGCGTTCCAGTTCAGGCGTTTGCTCGGGCCAGCCAAGGGTGCCGATGGGCCAGAGCCCCGAGGAAAACCAGGTGTCGAGGACGTCGGGGTCGCGGGTGAGCTTACCGAGATGATCGTCAGAGACAGCGTCATTGTCGCCATCCGCAAGCTTGACCATAGTGTAGGCTTCTTCCACCTCGTCTTTCAGGCTTCGTTCGTTGCTTTGCCGCTCGTGAAAAGTTACCGCTTTCTCGTATGCTTCAAGAACGGTTGGCGCACAAAACTCGTTGCCCAATCCATCATACCAAACCGGAATCTGATGCCCCCACCAAAGCTGCCGTGAAATGGTCCAGGGCTGGATATTCTCCAGCCAGTGGATATAGACCTTCCGGTGCTGCTCGGGCATGATGTTGGTGCGCCCGTCCCGCACCGCTTCCAGCGCCGGTCCGACGATTTTCGCGGTGTCCACGAACCATTGATCGGTCAGGAACGGCTCCACCGCGGTTTTGGAGCGGTCGCCATGGGGCACCATGTGCCGGTCCGCGTCGATCCCGTCGAGCCAGCCGTCATCCCCGGCCCAGGTGACAATCGCATCGCGGGCCTCATAACGGTCGGCGCCGTCCAGCCGCTCAACGGCCGCAGCGATCATCTCTGCCGGGCAGTCTTTTGCGAAATCGCGATTGTCGCGCAGCGCCATCGCGGCCCTGGTGTCCATCACATTGATCACCCGCAGGCCCGCGCGCTGGCCCACATCCCAGTCGTTGAAATCATGGGCCGGGGTGATTTTCACCGCACCGGTGCCCTTTTCCGGGTCGGCATAGGCATCGGCGACAATCGGGATACGCCGCCCGGTGATCGGCAGGATCACATGTTTGCCGATCAGATGGGCATAGCGCGGGTCATCGGGGTGGACGGCCACACCGGTATCCCCCAGCATGGTTTCGGGGCGGGTGGTGGCGACAGTCAGGTATTCGCGGGTCTCGGTTTCGGTGATGTTGCCGTCATCGTCAAAAGCGATTGGGTGATCATAGCTTTCGCCATCCTCCAGCGCATAGCGCAGACGCCACATATGACCGTCTTTCTCGATCTGTTCGACTTCCAGATCGGAAATGGCCGATTCAAAATGTGGGTCCCAGTTCACCAGACGGTTGCCGCGATAGATATAGCCCTTGTCATGGAACTCGACGAAGGTCTTGATCACCGCATCATGGAAATTCGGCGAAGTCTCGTGGCCCGCGCGTTTTTCCCCCGGTGCGCCCGCCATCGTAAAGGCGTTGCGCGACCAGTCGCAGGACGCCCCAAGCCGCTTGAGCTGGCCGATGATGCCATTGGCGGTGCGTTCCTTATACGCCCATGCGATCTCAAGAAATTCGTCGCGTGACATATCTGTCCGGCGGCGATTGGACTGGGCGAGTTCCTTTTCAACCGCCAGTTGCAGCGCGATACCCGCATGGTCCTGCCCGGGCTGCCAGAGCGTGTCAAAGCCGCGCATCCGGTGCCAGCGGGTCAGGATATCCTGCAACGTGTTGTTGAAGGCGTGCCCCACATGCAGCGACCCGTTCACATTGGGCGGCGGGATCATGATGCAGAAGGTTTCATCCCGCGACGCGTTTGCGCCGGCTTTGAACGCGCCTTTGGCTTCCCATTCCGCGTAGATGCGCGGCTCGGCTGTGGCTGCGTCGAATGTCTTTTCCATCGCCTTGTACCCTTGGGGTTTTCTCGTGTCCGGGATCATCTAGCGAAGCGGGCGGGAAAGGCCAAGCCTTGATCCCCGTTTGCGGCCTCTGGACACTGGCGCAGGGGCCGCTAATCTCTCCCATCAAGGCAGTTTGCTGTGAGGACATACCCCATGACCAAATTCGGAACCAGCCAGCCGGTGCGCCGGTTGGAGGATACCCGCCTGCTGACCGGCCATGGCCGGTATATTGATGATGTGGTGCCAGAGGGCGCGCTTTATGGTTATGTGCTGCGCAGCCCCGTGGCCCATGGAGAGATCACCGAGCTTGAGTTGGATGAGGCGCGCCAGGCGCCGGGGGTGCATCTGGTGCTGGGCGCGGGTGATCTGGTGGCGGCGGGGCTGGCCAATGCAATGAAGTTTTCCACGGTCAAGAACCGGGACGGGTCAGACGGCGCGGCCCCGGTGCGGCCGATTCTGGCGGCGGGCCGGGTGCGGTTCGTGGGTGAGGCGGTGGCCTTTGTCGTGGCCGATACGCTGGCCGAGGCGAAAGACGCGGCAGAGATGATCGGTTTCGATTTCGATACGCTGGAGCCGCATATGGCGCTTTGCCCCGGCGGGGCGGACCTGCATCCCGAGGCGCCGGGTAATCTGGCCTATGACTGGGTGCTGGGCGATGAGGATGCGACCGAAACCGCCCTTGAGGGCGCGGCCCATCGGGTCCGGTTCGAGATCGGCGATAACCGGATCATCGTCAACAGTCTGGAACCGCGCGGCTGCTATGCGGAACCCGATGGCGACCGGCTGCATCTTGCGGTGAACGGGCAGGGGGTCTGGGGCACCAAGGCTGCACTTGCCAGTTGGTTCGGGCTGGAACCGGGGGATGTGCGTGTGACCACGCCCGATGTGGGCGGCGGGTTCGGCATGAAGGGGATGGATTACCCCGAAACCTTTATGGTGGCCCATGCCGCGCGCCATCTGGGCCGCCCGGTGCGCTGGATGTCGGAACGGACCGAGGCGATGCTCAGCGATAATGGCGGGCGCGATCTGGTCTGCGTGGCCGAGCTGGGCTTTGACGCAGACTACCGGATGACCGCCTATCGCATGTCCTCGCTGTCGAATCTGGGGGCCTATAACTCACAATTCGCGCAACCGATCCAAAGCCAGTTGTTTTCCCGTGTGCTGACCGGCGTCTATGATGTGCAGGCCGTGTTCATGAACAATCGCGGTATCTATACCAACACGACCCAGGTGGATGCCTATCGCGGGGCCGGTCGGCCCGAGGCGATCTATACCCTGGAACGCGCGATGGATTACGCGGCGCGCGAGCTGGGTCTCGACCCGCTGGAATTGCGGCGGCGGAGTTTCATCCAGCCCGGTCAGTTCCCCTACCGAACCGCCTCGGGGGAGCTTTACGATGTAGGGGAGTTTGACCGGGTTCTGACCCGCGCCGAGGCCGAGGCGGATCTGGCCGGGTTTGCCGGGCGCAGGGCCGCCAGCGAGGCAGGCGGCAAGCTGCGCGGGCTTGGGGTGTGCTATTACATCGAAAGCATTCTCGGAGACCCGAGCGAGACCGCCCGGATCGAGCTTACCGGGACCGGGGCCCGGGTCTATGTGGGCACGCAGTCAAACGGGCAGGGGCATGAAACGGTCTATGCCCAGTTTGTGCATGACCAGACCGGGTTGCCGATTGAAAGCATCGAGATCGTGCAGGGCGACAGTGATCTGATCGCCAATGGCGGCGGCACCGGGGGCAGCCGTTCGGTCACCACGCAGGGCACCGCGCTGCGCGCCACGGGTACGGCGCTGATCGCCGGGCTGGTGCCGTTTGTGGAGGCGATGCTGGATGTGACGGATATCAGTTTCGATGCGGAGGAAGGTGTGTTTCGCGCGCCGGGGTCAAACACGGTTGTGACCCTGCTGGAGGCGGCAGAGGCCGCCCGTGACGACGGGCAGGAGGCGCTTTGCGTAGCCGAAGAGACCACGAAATTGCCGGGCCGGTCCTATCCCAACGGCTGTCATATCGCCGAGGTGGAGATCGACCGGGAGACCGGCGTGACAGAGGTGGCCCGCTACACGGTGGTGGATGATTTCGGCACGCTGATGAACCCGATGCTGGCCGAGGGGCAGGTGCATGGCGGTGTGGCCCAGGGGATCGGTCAGGCGATCACCGAACATGTGGTCTATGACGCGGACGGGCAGCTTCTGACCGCGAGTTTCATGGATTACGGCATGCCGCGCGCCGATACGATGCCGTTCATTGCCTTCCACGCGGAATCCGTGCCTTCCACCGCCAATCCGCTTGGGATGAAAGGCTGTGGCGAGGCCGGAACCGTAGGGGCGCTGGCGGCTGTGGCCAACGGGGTGCAGGATGCGCTTTGGCCGCTGGGCATCCGCCAGGCCGATATGCCGTTCACGCCGCTACGGGTCTGGGCGATGCTTCAGGAGGCTGAAGGGGCCGTTGCGGCAGAATAGCCGTCTCTGGGCCCGCCTGAAAGGGTTTCGTGCCGCCGCCCCGCCGCCGCGCAGGGATGCGCGTGTGCCGCAATGTCATGTGGTCCTGCTTGACGGCACCATGTCGAGCCTGAGACGGGGCTGGGAGACGAATATCGGGCTGACCTATCGCCTGCTGTCCGAGCTTGGCCCCTCGGCACATGTGACGCTGTATTACGATCCGGGGATTCAGTGGCGCGGGTACCGGCGGGCGCTGGAGGTGCTGGCGGGTATCGGCATCAACCGGCAGATCAAGCGTGCCTATCTGTTTCTGGCCCGGAATTACCAGCCTGGCGACAGGATCGTTCTGATGGGGTTTTCGCGCGGGGCCTATGCGGTCCGTTCTCTGGCGGGGCTGATCGACAGGATGGGGTTGCTGCGCGCGGCCCAGGTCGAGGAAGAGACGCTGACCCGGGTGTATGAGCATTACCGGTCCGACCCCGATGGCCCGCGCGCCGCAGCGTTGAAGGCCAGCCTGTGCCATGCCCGGGTCGAGATCGCGTTTCTGGGGTCTATGACACGGTGCGTGCTTTGGGTCTGCGCTGGCCTGTGATCTGGCGGATCATGGGCAAGCCCCACCCCTATCACAGTGATGCGCTGGGCCCCTCCACCCGGGTGGCGCGCCATGCGCTGGCCCTGGATGAGACGCGGGATGTCTATGCCCCGGTTCTGTGGACGGCCGGGCCGGAGCAGGAGCCGGGGCAGGTCCAGCAGATGTGGTTTCGCGGGGCCCATGGCGATATCGGCGGGCAATTGGGCGGGCGTCTACGGGCGCGGCCCCTGGCGAATATTCCCCTGGTCTGGATGCTGGCGGAGGCAGAGAGTTGCGGCCTGCCGCTGCCGCAGCATTGGCGGATGCGCTATATCACCGATGCCTCGGCCCCGGAACCGGGACGATGTCGGGCTGGGGCAAGCTGTTTCTGGCGCGCCATCGCCGGGTGGTCGGACAGGATGCATCAGAGCAGGTTCACCCCACGGCCCGGGGGGCGGGAACAGGCTGACGGATGGTGGAGCAGCGCGCGTCGCCCCCCCTTCGGGAGCTCTCCTTGCGCCGCGTTGCCACGGGGTTTTTGCGCTGTTGGTGTGAGGTTACAAAACCCGGCGCTTAAGGCGTTTTCCTCAAGGAAAACGGCAGGGAAAACTTGAGTTTTCCCGTTCGGAATTCTGCAGAATTCCGGCAATCAGGTTATGCGGTGCATCTATAGCGAAATCGTTTATTCTGCTCCAGCCTTTCACTATAGCACTTTAGAGTACCCTGCCTTAACCCTGAGACATCGCGCATCACAAATACCCTGGGAACGCGAAGCGTGGCAGGGTATTTGTGATTCAAGTTTAAGGCAGGGTGCTTTAGGGCTTGCGTTTGGCGCGCAGGGTCGGGTCGGCCTGGCGCGGGTCTTCGGGCCAGGGGTGTTTGGGGTAGCGGGCACGCATATCCTTGCGCACATCCCCGTAGGAGCCGGTCCAGAATCCGGGCAGATCGGTGGTGATCTGGATCGGACGGCCCGCAGGCGACAGCAATGTGACTTTCAGCGGCAGGCGGTTGGGGCCGATTTTCGGGTGTTCGGTGGTGCCGAAAACCTCTTGCAGACGCAAGGCGACCTGGGGTGTGTCGCCGCTGTAGTCAATGGCGATCCGGCGGTCGAGCGGGGTGTGCCAGCTGGCCGGCGCAAGCCTGTCCAGCTGCATCTGGCGGTCCCGGCCCAGACAGGCGGTGAGCGCGTCGGTGACGGGCAGCCGGGTCAGATCATCAGCGGAGGTGAGACCGGTGAGATAGGGTGCCGCCCAATCCTCCAGACTGTCCAGCAGCGCCGGGTCGGACATATCGGCCAGCCCGGAAAACCGGATACGGGTGCGCAGAAGCCGGGCGGGTTTTGTCCAGTTCAGCGCGGAAAGACCCAGATCGCGGATACCTTCGATCATGGCGCTGGTCAGGGCCTCCGCCGGGGCGTCGGGCCAGGGCCTGTCTCCCAGAACAAGCGCGCCGAGCCGTTCCTGTTTGCGGGCCAGCACCCGGCGATCCCGGCGGGACCAGTGGCAGCTTTCCTGCCAGGCGATCCGGTCGGCGAAGAGGCTGCGGATCTGGCTTTCGCGGATCGGGAGTGCCTGCCGGATGCGCGCCTCGCGCGGGTTGCCGTCAAGATCGGTGACCACCAGCAGGCGGTGACCGGCCAGCGGGTCGGTCTGGGGCAGGGTGGCACCCTTGCCACCGGACAGCAGATAGCGCGGCGCGTCTGGCGTGCGGCGGAGCGCGATACGGTCGGGATAGGCCAGCGCGGCCTGTTCTGCGGGGTCATGGGCGGGGCCCTGTTCAAAGCGGGTGAGGCGTTTGGTCTCTGCCCTGATCCGGGTGAGGGCTGCGCGGTCAATCTCTGCCGGGGCAGTCCCGGTCAGGGCGCGCAGGCGCTGCATCAGATCGCTGCCCTGACCGCGCATCGGGTCCCGTTCGGCCAGCAGAGCCGCCAGTCTGGCCGATCCCGGCCCCCCGAGGCTGAGCATATGGGCCAGGCGCGGGTGCAGCGGCAGTTTCGCCAGCTTCCGGCCATGGTCGGTGATCCGGCCTTCCGCATCCAGCGCGCCCAGATCGTGAAGAAGCGCGCGGGCGCCTGTCAGGGCGGCGTCTGGCGGGGGGGTGAGGAAGGCGAGCCCCTCGGCACTGCCCCAAAGCGCCAGATCAAGGGCCAGGCCGGAGAGATCGGCGGCCTCGATCTCGGCGGGGGGGAAGGCGGGCAGTGCGCCTTCGGCCCCTTTGGTCCAGTTGCGATAGCAGATACCGGGGGCGGTGCGGCCCGCGCGGCCCCGCCGCTGGTCCGCCTCGGCCCGGCTGACCGGCTCGGTGACCAGACGCGACATGCCGGAGGAGGGGTCAAACCGGGCGCGTCTGGCACGCCCTCCATCCACCACCACGGTGATATCGGCCAGGGTCAGCGAGGTTTCCGCAATGGCGGTGGCCAGAACCAGTTTGCGGCCCGAGGCGGCGGGGTGGATCGCGGCGCGCTGATCGGCCGGTTTCATCGCGCCGTAAAGCGTATGGAGACGGGTATCGGCGGGCAGATGCGGCGCCAGCAGACTGGCGGTGCGGCGAATTTCCCCCTCGCCCGGCAGAAAGGCCAGCACGCCGCCCCCGGTCTCGGACAGGGCCTGACGGATCAGATCGGCCAATATGGCCTCAAAACGGGCCTCTTTCGGGGGCGGGCGGCTGCGCCAGATTGTCTCAATCGGAAAGGCCTGCCCGGCAGAGGAGATCAACGGTGCCTTATCCAGCAGTTCCGCCACCGGGGCGGCATCCAGCGTGGCGGACATGACCAGAATGCGCAGATCAGGGCGCAAGGCCTGCCGCACTTCCCATGTGAGCGCCAGCCCCAGATCGGCGTTCAGCGAGCGTTCGTGAAACTCATCGAAGATCACGGTGCCGATGCCGGGCAGGTCGGGGGCGTCCTGCAGCATGCGGGTCAGGATGCCTTCGGTCACCACCTCGACCCGGGTTGTTTTGCCAATCGCGCTGTCACCGCGCATGCGATAGCCGATGGTCTGGCCGGGTTTTTCGCCAAGGGTTTCGGCCATCCGTTCAGCGGCGGCGCGGGTGGCCAGACGGCGGGGTTCCAGCATCAGAATGCGGCCCGGTGACGCCCCGGTTTCCAGAAGCGCAAGGGGCACCCGTGTGGTCTTGCCCGCCCCGGGGGGCGCTTGCAGAACGGCGCGGCCCTGCTGGCGCAATGCGTTCAGAAGACTGGGCAGAATATCCTCGATCGGAAGCCGCATGGGTTTATGGTCGCCTGATGATCCGCATCGGCCCATAAAGGGACTGCGCCTTGCGCCGCGTCAACCGAAAGAGGGGCCGGGGCACGGCGCTCGGCACTGGACAGGGCCTTGTGCATGCGGGCAAGAAGTGGGGGTGCCCGAGATGCGGCGCATGTTGGAACTGTGGCGGCAAGGGGCAACCGGTTGATGATGGCAGGAACGGGTGATCTGGCAGAGCGGATACTTGCGGGGGAGCGGCGGGCGCTGGCCCGCGCGGTGACTCTGGTGGAAAGCACCCGGGCCGATCACCGGGCCGAGGCGGCGGGCTTGCTGGACCGGCTTGGCACCCATGGGCGGCAGGCGCTGCGGATCGGGTTGTCGGGCACGCCGGGGGTGGGGAAATCCACCTTTATCGAGGCTTTCGGGATGATGCTGGTGGAGCAGGGTCTGAAAGTGGCGGTGCTGGCGGTGGACCCGTCCTCGACCCGGTCGGGCGGGTCGATTCTGGGGGACAAAACCCGGATGGAGCGGCTGAGCCGGGAGGCCGGTGCGTTTATCCGCCCCTCCCCGTCCCTGTCCCATCTGGGCGGCGTGTCCCGCCGCAGCCGGGAGGCGGTGGCGCTGTGCGAGGCGGCGGGGTTTGATCTGGTGCTGATCGAGACCGTGGGCGTCGGGCAGTCCGAGACGATGGTTGCCGAGATGTGCGATCTTTTCGTGCTGCTTCTGGCACCTGCGGGTGGCGATGAATTGCAGGGGGTCAAGCGCGGGATCATGGAGATTGCCGATCTGATTCTGGTGAACAAGGCCGATGGGGAGCTGAAAGCGGCGGCGACGCGGACCTGTGCGGATTACGCGGGCGCATTGCGGTTGATGCGGAAACGGGCGCAGGACCCGGAAGGGTTTCCGAAGGCGATGACGGTTTCGGCCTGGGAGGTTGAGGGGCTGGACCTGGCCTGGGATGAAATGCAGGCGCTGGCGGAGTGGCGAAAGGCACAAGGCCATTGGGTGGCGCGGCGGTCGCAACAGGCCGCGCATTGGTTCGAACAGGAGGTGCGCAGCGGGCTGCTGGCACGGTTGCAGAGCGACCCGGAAGTGACGCGGAGAATGGCCAAAGCGGCGGCGCAGGTTGCAGGCGGAGAGATCAGCCCGGATGCGGCGGCAGCAGAGATGCTGGGCTGGTTGCGGGGGTAGGGCGGTCGATTTTGAACAAAGCGTAGATTGATACTGTATCAGGTATTGACATCGCACCTGGCAGGTATATAACTGATATGATATCAAATCAGGAGAAGGCAAATGAAGTCCGTTAAAATATCCAATGAAGCGTACACTTATCTTCAATCCCTTGCTGTTCCATTTGAGGATACAACATCGACAGTATTGGATAAAATTCTTGACGAGCATAAAGAGGCCTACAAGCCGCAACTAGTGAGCAACCTTCAACTACAGTCCCCTACGGGGGTTACTATGAAGTTTGGGGTAAATGACCTTCCAAACGTCAGCTTTACTGATATCATATCAGGTTCGATAATTGATCAGCCCGTAAAGAAGCGTTATTGGAATGATGTTTTGGAAGAGATTATTGTTCTCGCGGTTTCAAAAAGCTCAAAGCTTGATGTTGAGGCTGCATTGACCTTGAATACTGTTGACGGAGAGAAAAGCCTCAATGGGTATCGCTTTGTCCCTTCTGCGGGGTTCTCCTTCCAAGGCGTAGATGCAGTTCGCGCTTGCAAAAATATCTCTTCTTTATCAAAGGCGTTTTCCATACCTGTCACTTTAGAGCTCAAATGGCAGGAGAAACCTAAGGCGCAGTTCGCGGGAAAAACTGCAATTCTTGAATTGCCTTGAACATGAAAATGAAGACCACAGGCTTCGAGTTCGGCTCTACTGATCCAGGAAACTCCGCAGTTTCCGTGACCGGCTTGGATGTTTCAGTTTCCTGAGCGCCTTCGCCTCGATCTGTCTGATCCGTTCCCGGGTCACGCTGAACTGCTGGCCGACCTCTTCCAGGGTGTGATCGGTATTCATGCCGATGCCGAAGCGCATGCGCAGCACCCGTTCCTCGCGCGGGGTCAGGCTGGCCAGAACCCGGGTTGTGGTCTCTTTCAGGTTCTCCTGAATTGCGCTGTCCAGCGGCAGAACCGCGTTCTTGTCTTCGATGAAATCGCCAAGCTGGCTGTCTTCCTCATCGCCGATCGGGGTTTCCAGCGAAATCGGCTCCTTGGCGATTTTCATCACCTTGCGCACTTTTTCCAGCGGCATTTGCAGCTTTTCGGCCAGCTCTTCCGGGGTCGGCTCGCGGCCGATCTCATGCAGCATCTGGCGGCCGGTGCGCACCAGTTTGTTGATCGTTTCGATCATATGCACCGGAATACGGATCGTGCGGGCCTGATCGGCAATCGAGCGGGTGATCGCCTGACGGATCCACCAGGTGGCATAGGTGGAGAATTTATAGCCGCGGCGGTATTCAAATTTATCCACCGCCTTCATCAGGCCGATATTGCCTTCCTGAATGAGATCAAGGAATTGCAGGCCCCGGTTGGTGTATTTCTTGGCAATCGAGATCACCAGACGCAGATTGGCCTCGACCATTTCCTTCTTGGCCTGACGCGCCTCTTTCTCGCCCTTCTGGACCTGGTTCACGATCCGGCGGAATTCGTTGATATCCAGCCCCACATAGGTGCCGACCTGGGCCATGTCGGCGCGCAGTTCCTCCACCTTCGGGCGCGACCGTTCCATCAGCGCCTGCCAGCCGCGACCGGCATTGTCGGCCATCCGGTCAACCCAGGTCGGGTCAAGTTCATAGCCGCGATAGGCCTCGATAAACTCCCGGCGGTTGATCCGGGCCTGATCGGCCAGTTTCACCATTCCGCTGTCAATCGACATGATCCGCCGGTTGATCCCGTAAAGCTGGTCAATCAGCGCCTCGATCCGGTTGTTATGCAGGTGAAGCTCATTCACCAGCTCAACGATTTCCGAGCGGAGTTTCTGATAGGCTTTTTCTTCCTTGGAAGAGAAACTGCTGTCTTCGTTCAGTGTGGCCGAGATCCGCAGATCCTGCATCTCAGACAGTTTCACATAATCGCGCGCGATCAGGTCCAGGGTTTCAAGCACGCGCGGTTTCAGCGCGGCCTCCATCGCCGCCAGGCTCATATTGGCCTGTTCGTCCTCATCATCCTCATCGTCATCCCGGGTGATCGGGTTGCCATCGGCATCCAGTTCCTGCTGCGCTTCCTCTTTGGGTTTGGCGGGCGCGGCATTGTCGTTCGACACTGGCGCAGGCACGACCGGTTCAACGCTTTCCTCGCCTTCCATCGTGCGCCCGAATGTTGCGTCAAGGTCGATCACATCGCGCAGGAGGATATCCTCGTCCAGCAATTCGTCGCGCCAGATCGTGATCGCCTGGAAGGTCAGCGGGCTTTCGCAGAGGCCCGCGATCATCGTGTTGCGGCCGGCCTCGATCCGCTTGGCAATCGCGATTTCGCCTTCACGCGACAACAGCTCGACCGAGCCCATTTCGCGCAGATACATGCGCACCGGGTCATCGGTGCGGTCAAGCTTTTCGGTCTCGGTTGCGGAAACCGCCACCTCGCGGGAGGTCGAGGCCTCAACCACATCGGTGCCTTGTTTGCTGTCGTCGCTGTCTTCGGCCTCGTCATCCTCAATGATGTTGATGCCCATTTCCGACAGCATCGACATCACATCTTCGATCTGTTCGGAACTGACCTGTTCCGGCGGCAGAACCGTGTTCAGCTGATCATAGGTGATGTAGCCCCGCGTGCGCGCCTCGGCGATCATCTTTTTGACGGCGGTTTGGCTCATATCGAGGCTGATTTCCGCCTCGTCGCCGTCTTGCTTGCGATCATCCGTATCTTTGGCCATACGCGATTTCCTTTCACTACAGGGTGATTCGCACCCGTGGCGTCAATTGATGTCTTAGCGCGAATCACTGATTCGCACACCCATATCACCTTTTTTTCTTCTCCCATGCGCGCCGATCTATCAAGTCACGCAGATGGGCCGACATTGCGGCGCGATCTTCGCCCTGATCCGCAGTTTCCGGCGGCTCGGGATGATCGGCGCGATGCCGGGTCTGGATGGCGTGATTCAGGCGCCAGGACAGGTGGCTGTCTTCTTCGGTTGTCTCAAGATCTTCCAGAGCTTCGGTCAGTTCATGGTCGATGCCGCGTCGGGCGGCCAGTTTGGCGAATTCCTCTGCCAGGCACAGCGCGGCCTGTTCGGCATCGCCATCAGGGCGCAGAAAGGGTGCGATGCGCACATGGCCAAGGGAAGACAGGGTTTCAAGGGTTTGTGTCAAATTTGCACTATCAAGTTCGGCATTCAGGCTGTCCGTATCGCGGGCATTTGTGTGCAGCACATGCTGTGCCAGCCGGGTCTGATCGGGGTTCCGCGGGGCCAGACGCTCAAGATCGGCCTCGAACTGGTCGATCAGGCCCGGATAATGGCAAAGCGTGGTCAGTATCAGCGCCGCGCGCAGGTCCGCATCACTTAGGGAGCCCGCCGCCAGAGCCGAGGCGCGGGTTGCCGCAACCGGGGCGGTTGCGGTTTTCGGTCTGAACCCGCCCCGGCCCGGCATGGTGCGATTGCCTTTGAACAACTGCCAGCGCAGATCATTGATCGCCTCGCCATAGTGACGCCGCAGCGACGGGTCCTGTATTTTTGCAATGGCGTTGCGCAGGGTCCTGTCCAGCGCGGCGCGGCGCTCGGGGCTGTCGAAATCCTTGCCATCGGTTTCCCGCCGCCACAGCAGATCCACCATGGGCTGCGCGCCCTCGACCAGTTTGCGCATCGCCACAGCGCCTTTGGCGCGAAGCAGATCATCCGGGTCCTGCCCGTCGGGCATCAGCGCAAAGCGCAGCGATTTGCCCGCCTCCAGCAGGGGCAGGGCCAGGTCGATCAGGCGCATTGCGGCGCGCAGTCCGGCGGTGTCGCCATCCAGCGCGATCACCGGTTCATCGGCGATCCGCCACAGCAGGCGCAGCTGATCTTCGGTGATCGCGGTGCCAAGGGGGGCAACCGTTGCCTCAAACCCGGCCCGGACCAGGGCGATGACATCCATATACCCTTCGGCCACGATCAGCGGCTGGCCCTTGCCTGCGGCCTCCCGCGCGGGGCCGTGATTGTACAGCGCACGGCCCTTGTCGAACAGCGCGGTCTCGCGGCTGTTGAGGTATTTTGCCTGCGCATCGGCGGCCATCGCCCGCCCGCCAAAGCCGATGCAGCGTCCGCGCCCGTCGCGGATCGGGAATATGATCCGGTCACGGAATGCGTCATAGGGCGCGCGCCCGTCATCGGGTTCGCGGGCGATATCGGCGGCGACGATATTCTCGGGCGGAAGGCCCTTGTCGGCCATCGCCTGAAAGGCCGTGTTCTGCCCTGCGGGGGCATAGCCGATCTCGAACCGGTCCAGCGCAGCCTCATCCAGCCCGCGCTGCGTCAGATAATCGCGGGCCGCCCCGCCCGCAGCGGTTTTCAGTTGCAGGCGGAACCAGGCCAGCGCGGCCTCGGTCACTTTGGTCAGTTCGGTCCGGTGATCGGCCTTTTCCCGGGCCTCCGGGTCGCGCGCGGGCATTGGCATGCCGGCCTCGCGGGCAAGAATCTCGACCGCTTCCATAAAGCCCACATTCTCGGTGTCTTTGACAAAGCCGATCGCGTCGCCTTTGGCGTGACACCCGAAGCAGTAATAAAACCCCTTACGGTCATCCACATGGAAACTGGCGGTCTTTTCCTGATGGAACGGGCAGGGCGCCCACATATCGCCCTTGGCCTGATTCGATTTGCGACTGTCCCACACAACCTTGCGCCCCACGACCTGGGTCAGGGAAATGCGGGTGCGCAGTTCATCAAGGAAACCGGGGGGCAGACTCATGCCTTTAAGTATTGGGGCGGGGATGGGCGAAGTCCAGACACAGGCGGTGACCCGGATATCCATTTCGAGTTTGGGATAAAAACTGCATAGAAACAATGGGATAATGGCATAAAGCACCCCGCCATTAACCTGAGTTATGACGTATCGCCAATATCCCGAGAGTGCCGAAAGCGTGGCAGGGCATCGGTGATGCAGGTTTAAGACGGGGTACTTTAGATGTGGTCTGTATCAGATTTCACGCGAAGCGCTGTGCTGCCAGATGCGCCGCAGGGGTGGAAAACTCCAGTTTTCCACGCGGAATTCCGGAGAATTCCACCTCAAAGCGGTTTGCGTTTGATCTGTATCGAAAACCGCTGCCCCTCCCCTTCGGGTCGAACGCGGGTTTCGATGGGGTTGCCTCCTGTAATGCGCAAACCGCTTTTAAAAACTCCACAGAACCAATGGATTGCTGGCATAGTCTGGCCACATTTCTTTCTTAAGCAGTGATTAACCATAACAGGGGCCCGGTTTGCGAAAGGGTGCCTGTCGATGACAGCGACCTGAACAAAATATCTGTGAGGCAGATGTATACCCGCGTACCTATCGTTGAATTCTGCACCGATGAAACCGGTGCCGTGACCGTCGACTGGATGGTTTTGACGGCTGCTGTCATGGGCCTGGGCCTTGCTGCCTGGGCCAATATCGCAACCGAGGTCGAGGATCTGGCGGGAGAGACATCTTCCAGTCTGACCGAGGCCGATATCGTTTTCCAATCACGGTATATGGGACGCAGTATCGAGGATATGGCGCTGGATATGCCTGTCGGCAATCGCGGTGACGCCTGGAAAACACGGCGGGTGAACAGCATTCAGGGGCTGACCGATACGCAATTGACCAATCAGACCCAAACCTGGAGCAACCGCACAGCGGAAACCTCCAATTTTTCGCAGGAACGGATTGATTTCGAACATGATGTGCGCGCACTGGAGATGCAACGGCGCGGGATTTAGAGCGGAATCAGGTGGTTTTCTCTATGTTTCCAACGCTGCGCGGGCAGCAATGCCGGTCATTGCGGTCTCCAGCTCATGCACCGCGGTTGCGGCCATGGATCGGAAGATCAGGATGGTAAAGCCTTGCGCGCCGGTGCGGGTGATCAATACAGACATATGACCGATCAGGCTGCGCGCAGTATGGCCCCGTTTGAAGACGGCACTGCGCAGGTCAAGCGGTGTCAGCCGGGCGAGAGTGGCGGCGGCATCCTTCCCCTCAAGGCGCAGAACGGCCCAGGCATCTGTCTGATCCACCAGCGCGGCGGTTGCCGCCAATGCGGGATCGGGTGCGCCACCGATCAGAAAGGCCTGATCCATGCCCGACCAGCAGGCGGTGATATTCTCGCCGCGTGTGCTGCGGTTCGGCCCCGGGAAGTTCAGCCCATGGGCGGTTTTCAGCGCGGTTGAGGTGGCGCGGGTCTGGCCCGCATAAGGCATCAGCGCGGTGATCGCCCCGGGCGTCTCTTCGCTCAGCGTGACAGTGCCGATCTGACGCGGCAACAGGCCGGAGGCGGCGGGTTTTGCGATCAGGCTAGCCACGAACGCGTCCTCCCTCAGGGTCGAAAAAGACCGGGTCACAGATTGTGCAGAGCGTTTCGACACCGCGCAGATGGTCCACATGTTTCACGGTTTCGCCATGGCGCGCGCGCCCGTCTTTCAGAAAACCCAGCCCCAGATAGCTGCCCAGAGTGGGGGAGTAGCAGACCGAGGTGACATAGCCCTGATCGTTGAGGCGCACCGGGTCGGCACCGGGATCGAACAGATGCGCGCCTGCGGTCAGCTGTTTCACCTCTCCAACCGGTTTCAGGCCGATCAGTTGTTCCCGATCCGGCCCGGTCAGGCCCGCCCGCGCGGCGGCGGTTTTGCCGATACAATCCTTCTTGGCAGAGATCATCCGCCCCATGCCAATGTCAAACGCGGTGGTGCGGCCATGGATTTCCGCATGGGTGATGAACCCTTTCTCGATCCGCAGCACATTCAGGGCCTCCATCCCATAGGCGCCCCCGCCCATGGTTTCGGCCCGGGCCAGAAGATCGCGGAACAGCGCATCGCCATAGCGGGCAGGCACGGCAATCTCATAAGCATGTTCGCCCGAGAAGGAGATGCGGAAAAGCCGCCCCTCGACACCATGAACCCGAACCGGCCCGCAGGCCATGAAGGGCCAGGTGTCGCTGTCGATCGGCGTATCGAGGATGGTGTTCAGCAGGGCGCGCGCTTCGGGGCCCGCCACGGCAAACTGCGCCCATTGTTCCGTCACCGAGATGAAGCGCAGGTCCAGATCAGGGCGCAGCGCCTGATGCACGAATTCCAGATGCGCCATCACCGGTCCGGCGGCGGCGGTGGTGGTTGTCATCACGAAATGTGTATCCGACAGCCGCGCGGTGGTGCCGTCATCTATCACATGCCCGTCTTCGCGCAGCATCAGCCCATACCGCACGCGCCCGGGTTTGAGGGTGGAAAAGCTGTTGGCATAGACGAAATCAAGGAACGTGCCTGCATCCGGCCCCTGAATGTCGATCTTGCCCAGGGTCGAGACATCGCAGATGCCGACGCTTTGGCGGACCATCCTCACCTCGCGGTCGCAGCTTTGCCGCCAGCTGGTTTCCCCCGGCGCGGGGAAATAGCCGGGCCTGTACCACAGTCCGGCCTCGATCATCGGTGCGCCGCGTTGCAACGTGGCCTCATGCGAGGTGGTCATCCGCTCGGGTGCGAAGCCCTTGCCCCTGGCACCTGCGGCTATCGCGCTGATCGAGACCGGCACATAGGGCGGGCGATAGGTTGTGGTTCCGGTCTCGGGGATGCCGCGCCCGGTGGCATCCGCCAGCAGCGCCAGCGCCGCGATATTGGAATTCTTGCCCTGATCCGGGGCCATGCCCTGGGTGGTGTAGCGTTTCATATGTTCGACCGAGCGGAAGTTTTCCTGCGCCGCCAGTTTCACATCCTTCGTGGTCACGTCATTGGCGAAATCAAGCCAGGCGCGCTCCTTGCCCTCCACATACCAAAGCGGCTTGCTGCTGCCGGTCTGGTCGCTGGCCGCAGGAATATCGGGTTCAGGCGCGGCTTTGCCAAGCGCTGTCAGGGCAGTGAGTGCGGCCTGCGCACCTTCGCGCAGGCAGGCATGGGTGGCATAAATGCCGTTGCAGGCCCCGGCAGGGGTCAGGCCGGGCACCGCGCCCTCGGCGGGAACAAAGCCCATGATCTCAGGGTTCCAGACCGGGCGGCTGTTCATATGGCAGGTCAGATGGACCGAGGGGTTCCAGCCGCCGGATATGGCAAGGCAATCCGTGGCGATCTGCGTGTCACTGCCATTGTGGTGGATGGTGATCTCTCTGACCCCGTGGCGGCCTTTGGTGCCGATCACCTGCCCGCCGGCGATCAGCCTGTAATCGCCCTGCGCCTGTGCATCGCTGCGGCTGTCGATCACGGCGGCAACGGGAATACCCGCCTCGATCAGGTCGCGCACGGTGCGGTGCGCATCATCATTGGTGGCAAAAAGCGTGATGTTGCGCCCCGCCGCCACCCCGTAGCGGTGCAGATAGCTGCGCAGGGCGCTGGCCATCATGATGCCGGGGCGGTCATTCATCGGGAAGGCGATGGGGCGTTCCAGCGCGCCTGCGGCCAGCACCGCCTGTTTTGCATGGATGCGCCAGAAACATTCCACCGGCAGGTCGGGATTGTTGCCCGGCACATGCTGACCGACCCGTTCCAGCGCGCCATAGGTGCCGCCATCATAGGCGCCGGTCACAGTGGTGCGGGGCATGATGCGGATGCTGCCGGTGTCCCGCAGGGCAGTCAGCATCTCCGCGACCCACAGGGCGGCCGGTTTCCCGTCAATCTCTTCACGCTCCGACAAAAGCCGCCCGCCGGGCTGTGCGGCCTCATCGGCCAGGATCACATCGGCCCCGGCCCTTGCGGCGGTCAGCGCGGCCATCAACCCGGCGGGGCCTGCCCCGATCACCAGCAGATCGCAATGGGCGAACGCCTTTTCATAGCGGTCCGGGTCGGGCTGACCCGACAGCGCGCCAAGGCCCGCAGCGCGACGGATCACCGGTTCATAAAGCTTTTCCCAGAAGGCGCGGGGCCACATGAAGGTCTTGTAGTAGAACCCGGCGCTCAGAAAGGGGGAGAGCAGATCATTGACCGCCAGCAGGTCATGGGCCAGAGGGCCGATATGGTTCTGGCTGCGGGCCTCCAGCCCGTCGAAGATTTCCTGCATGGTGGCGCGGATATTGGGTGTTTTATGTGCGCCGCTGCCGATCTCCATCAGGGCGTTCGGTTCTTCCGAGCCTGCAGTCAGCACGCCGCGCGGCCGGTGATATTTGAACGACCGGCCGATCAGTTTCACACCATTGGCCAAAAGTGCCGAGGCCAGGGTATCGCCCTCAAAGCCGCTGAAACCCTGCCCGTCAAAGCGGAAGCTGACCGGCCTGTCACGGTTCACAAAGCCCCGGTTTTCAATCCGCATGCCCGGCCCCCGCTTTTGCCAGATCACGGGCCAGGGTGACGCCGGTAATCTCATGGGTCACCGTGTTGCGGTCGACCACCAGCCAGGCGGCACAGCCCGCGGTGTGAAACCACAATTCCCGCGTTGGCCCGGCGGGGTTGTCGCGCAGGTGCAGGTGGTCATCCCAGGCCTCGACACCGGCATCCGCATCGGGGCGCTGCATATGGGTGATATGGCCCTTGGGGGTGAATTCCCGCAAATCCCGATCCCCGCAAAGGGGGCATTTGATGCGCATGGGGCTACACCTTTGCCATGGCAGGGGGAAAGGGGCGGCACCCCTGCGCCATTCAGTGGAGATTATGCTGCGCACCGGTGCCCTCCTCATCCATCAGGTTGCCATGCCGGAACCGGTCAAGCCGGAACCGGGCCGCAGGGTCGTGGTGCCGGTCGGTGGCGATCAGATGGGCGAAACTGAAGCCTGAGCCCGGCACCGCCTTGAACCCGCCATAACACCAGCCGCAGTCGATATAGAGCCCTTCCACCGGCGTCCTGTCGATGATCGGTGACCCGTCCGGTGTCATATCCATGATCCCGCCCCAGCTTCGCAGGGTTTTCGCCTTGCCGATCATCGGCATCAGGGTCAGCCCGGCCTCCATCACATGTTCGGCCATCGGCAGATTGCCCCGCGCGGCGTATGAGCTGTAGAAATCCAGATCGCCGCCAAAGACCAGCCCGCCCTTGTCGGACTGGCTGATATAGAAATGGCCCATGCCATAGGTCACCACCATGTCGATGCAGGGTTTCAACCCCTCGGTCACAAAGGCTTGCAGAATGTGGCTTTCAACCGGCAGGCGCAGGCCCGCCATGGCGGCAACCTGGCCCGAGCGCCCGGCCACCACGATCCCCACCTTTTTGGCCCGGATCGCGCCGCGGGTGGTTTGCACGCCGGTGACCTTGCCGCCTTCGATGTCGATGCCGGTAACCTCACATTGCTGGATCAGATCGACACCGCGCTGATCGGCGCCGCGCGCATAGCCCCAGGCCACGGCGTCATGGCGGGCGGTGCCGCCGCGCGGATGGTAAAGCCCGCCATAGATCGGGAACCGGGTCTGGTCATAATCGAGATAGGGCAGTTTTCGGCGGCACCCGTCCCGGTCCAGCAGGATGGCATCATCGCCCTGGTTGATCATCGCATTGCCGCGCCTTGCATAGGCATCACGCTGGCCATCGGAATGGAACAGGTTGATGATGCCCCGCTGGCTGTGCATCACGTTATAATTCAGTTCGGCTTCCATTCCTTCCCAGAGTTTCAGGGAGTGGGAATAGAACTCGGAATTGCCCGGCAAGATGTAATTGGCCCGCACGATGGTGGTGTTGCGGCCCACATTGCCACCGCCAAGATAGCTTTTCTCAAGCACGGCAATGTTGCGCAGCCCATGTTCCTTGGCCAGATAGAAAGCCGTGGCCAGACCATGACCGCCGCCACCGATAATAAGAATATCATATTCGGGCCTGGGGTCCGGGTCGCGCCAGGCGGGTTTCCAGCCTGTGTTGCCGATCAGGCCCTGGGCCAGAACCTGCAACCCTGAATAGCGCATGCGCCGTCTCCCCGTTCACCGGTGGTCAGTCAACCGGTTTCAGACATACTATTCAATCCCGATGCAGGAAGGAAAGCGCAGCCGCGACATCGGGTTGCCCCGGCGCGACTTGCTGCGTTTCAGCCGGGGGCGAAATGGCCCTGATCCGTGGGGTCGGACGGAACGTCTGAACCAGCCATGTCGCCTGGTAGACAAGGAATCAAAGATGGGCGAGGGCGGCGCGGGCCAGGTCGGTGGCGGCCTTGGGGTCATCCAGCATTGTATCGGGCAGGTGCCAATAGGGCATGGCGGTTTCCTTGCCGCCATCGCGGGTATAGGTCCAGCGTGTCAGGCCCATTTCCGTCAGGTCCTTCTGAAACGGGCCAGCGCCCTTGATCCAGATCGAGCCATCGGAATGCAGCATCGAAAAGATCGTGCCCTCGTGATAGAGGCAAAGCCCGCCCATCATCTTGCGGCTGGTCAGCGGGCCAAGACCGGCAAACAGCTCTTTTGCAAAGGCGATATCGGCGTCAGAGACGCTCATGCCGGTTTTCCGAGCGCCTCGTCAAACTTGATCGACTCGCCACAGCCGCAGGCATCGGTGACATTGGGGTTGCGGAATTTGAAGCCGGATTCCAGCAGCGAAACCTCATAGTCGATCTCGGTTCCGAACAGGAACATCTGTGCCATGGGGGCAATCATCACCCGGGCGCCATCGGCTTCGACCACCTCGTCATTCGGGTCAATCTCGGTCACGTAATCCATGGTGTATTCCATGCCCGCGCAGCCACCCTTCTTGACGCCGATCCGCAAACCCTGATGGGTGTCGCGGGCCATCAGTTTGGCGATCTGCTTTGCCGCGGCGGGGGTAATGCTGACCGCCTGTTTGCCGGGAATGCCGAACATGGTCATGCTCCTTGGACTGACAGATGTAACTTAGGCGACCGGGGCCGGTTGCTCAAGGGTTGCGGGCGTAGATGTGAAAAACCGGGCCAATGCGGTCAGGGCGGCGCGCACCGGCGGCTCGTGGCGGCCTTCATGATGGCTGACCAGCCAGCGTTCCATGCAAAGCTCGGGGATCGGGTCGGACAGGCGGATCAGGCCGGGCGCGCCATCGCCCACAGGAAGGGGCAGCACCACGCGGCCAACGCCCGCGCGGGCCATCTGATAGGCGAAGAGCGGCAGGTTGGAACGGGTGACAATCTGCGCGCCGTGATGAGCCTCGACCCATTGGGCCGAGCGGGTGGCGGCGGCGTCATCGGCGGGGCCGATCCAGCCGGTGATCGCCTTATCCGTCGCATAGATCGCAAATTCGGTGGTGCCGACGCGCTGACCGGCCAGCCAGGGTTGTTCCGGCCGGCGGTTGCGAATGCCGATATCAATCTCGCGGCGGGCGATATCCATCGGCAGTTCACAGTGGATGAATTCCGGCAGCCAGGGGGCATCCGGGCGCCAGATTTCGTCAAGCCGTTCAGAGATATGCAGCGCCGTCCAGGTGCCTGCCGAGATGCGCACCGGAACCGGCCCGGTGGATGTCTGCCGCCATTGGGAGATATCGGCGGCAGCGGTTTCCATCCGCTGGATTTTATCCCAAAGGGTCCGCCCCTCGGCTGTCAGGGTGTAGCCGGACGCACCATGCAGAAACAGGCGGCGGCCAAGCCGGGCCTCGAAAGCGCGCATCCGGCGGCTGAGCGTGGCGGTGCTGACACCACTGGTCTGCGCGGCGCGGGCGATGCCGCCGGTGCGGGCGACGGCGGCGAAATAGGCGTAATCATCCCAATGGGGCTGGCTTTCCATTTTTGCAACTCCAATCGCGGTTCCGGCATCTGCAGGCGGAGGGGGCTGGCAGATATGTATCTCCTGTAGATTAAGCACAGGAGGCCATAATGATGTCCGTAATCAGATCAATTGATATCGAAGATCAGCCCTGGACGGAATACCAGAAAGAACAGGCCGTGTTTGCAAAAATGCAAATGGAGTTGCGGGTATGGTGGCCAAAACGGCTGTATCATGCGCTGCGGCGGCGGCTGTTGCAATCAGGGCGCTGACCCTACATGAAGCCCAGTTCAAGCCGGGCTTCATCGCTCATCATGTCCATGCCCCAGGGCGGTTCCCAGGTCAGTTGAACATTGACGGTCTTGACCCCGTCCAGAGGCTCGATCGCCTCGGCCACCCAGCCCGGCATCTCACCGGCCACGGGACAGCCCGGGGCGGTCAGCGTCATGGTCACATCCACATCGCTTTCGGGTCCGATCTCAACCGTATAGACCAGACCCAGATCATAGATATTCACTGGAATTTCAGGATCATAGACGGACCGGCAAGCCTCGACCACGCTGTCATATAACGGGTGATCCGTGCTGGAGGGCCTGATTAGGGGCGTGCCTTCAAGATGCTCTGGGCTTTGGGTCATGGCGGCTTTCACTGCGCGATTGTTGACAGAAGATATAAGGATTGGAACGGGGGCCGTAAAGGGCCGCTGCGATGCGCAAAAGAGTTGCTTGTTGCGCGCTGGCGCGCATGTGAAGCTGGGTTTTCATGTTTGCGGCGGAGGAGAGGGCCGATATGGACTGGTTGGAGATTGCGCGCCCCTGGCTTGCGCATGAACGTGAGATCGAATTGTCCCATGCCCCGGTGTTGCAGGCTCTGATGGCGCGGACAAATCTGCGTGAAGGCAGCCGGGTTCTGGATATCGGGATCGGGTCGGGTGCCAGCCTGTTGGCGGCGGCAGAGGCCGTGGGGGCCGAGGGGCATGTGCTGGGCCTTGATATTGCGCCGCCTTTGGCCGCCCGCGCGGCTGAACGTGCCCCTGCCCATGCGGAAGTTGCGCTGGGCGATGCCCAGACCCATGCTTTTGCGCCCGCTGCGGTCGATACGGTGATTTCCATGTTCGGCGTGATGTTCTTTGCCGATCCGGTGGCGGCGTTTCGCAACATCCGCTCGGCCGTGAAACCGCAGGGCAGGCTTTGCTTTGCCTGTTGGGCGGACCGCTCTGCAAACCCATGGTTCAGCGTGTCTGCCGAGGCTGCCGCAAGTGTTATGGGGCCGGGGGATACGCCGGATGATCCTCATGCGTCCGGTCCTTTCGCCTTTGCGGATGCGGCGCGCGTCCTGGCGATTTTGCAGGCTGCGGGCTGGCAGGCAGAGGTCAGCACCCGCGATCTGCATCTGACCCCCGGCTGCACTGCGGTGGCGCTGGCCGATCTGCATACAGGGATCGGCCCGGCAACGCGACGGTTGCGGCAGGAGAATGCGGATGAGGCGACACGGAATGCGGTGCGCGCCGCGCTGGTCGCGGGGTTTGCCGGGTTTGAAGAGGCGGGCATGGTGCGGGTGCCCGCGCGCGTGCATCTGTTCCACGCGGTCAATCCGGGCTGAGCCTGCCGATTAAACCTGCCGGGGCTTTGCCAATCCGGGCAATTGGCGCTATCGGGGCCGAATGACCAAATCGTTTTCTTTCGCGTTGACCGCAACCGATGACCGGGCCCGGACGGGTCTGATCTCCACCCCCGGGGCGATATCCGCACACCGGCCTTCATGCCCGTGGGCACGGCGGCCACGGTCAAGGCGATGCTGCCGGAACATGTGCGCGCCACCGGTGCCGATATTCTGCTGGGCAACACCTATCACCTGATGCTGCGCCCGGGGGCGGAGCGGGTCGCGCGTCTGGGCGGGCTGCACCGGTTCATGAACTGGGACAGGCCGATTCTGACCGATAGCGGCGGGTTTCAGGTGATGAGCCTGGCGGATCTGAGAAAGCTGACGGAAGAAGGCGTCAGTTTCAAATCCCATATCGACGGGTCCAGACATATGCTCAGCCCGGAACGCAGCATGGAGATTCAGAAGCTCTTGGGCTCTGATATCGTGATGTGTTTTGACGAATGCCCGGCCCTGCCCGCGGATCGTGACAGCATTGCCAACAGCATGCGCCTGTCGATGCGATGGGCCGCGCGCTCGCGGGAGGCGTTTGGCGACCGGCCGGGCCATGCGTTGTTTGGCATCCAGCAAGGCGGGCTGGAACAGGATTTTCGTGCGGAAAGTGCAGAGGCGCTGAAAAGCATCGGGTTTGACGGCTATGCGGTGGGCGGCCTGGCCGTGGGCGAAGGGCAGGCGGCGATGTTCGACTGTCTGGACTATGCCCCCGATATGTTGCCGCAGGATAAACCGCGTTATCTGATGGGGGTGGGCAAGCCCGATGATATTGTGGGCGCGGTGAAACGCGGGATTGATATGATGGATTGCGTGTTGCCCTCCCGCTCTGGCCGGACGGGGCAGGCCTTCACCCGGCGCGGTGTGGTGAACATCAAGAATGCCCGCCATGCAGAGGACCCGCGCCCGTTGGATGAAAGCTGTTCCTGCCCCGCCTGCACGCAGTATTCGCGGGCCTATCTGCACCATGTGTTCCGGTCTGGCGAGATCATCTCTTCCATGCTGATGACATGGCATAATCTGCATTATTTCCAGATCCTTATGCAGGAAATGCGTGATGCGATCGCCGGAGGCCTGTTTGAAAGCTGGGAGGCCGGGTTTCATGCGGCGCGGGCCGAGGGCGATATTGAGCCGCTTTAAGGGGGCAGAGGATCCATCTTCGCAGGGGCATAAAAAGTCATAAGACAAGCGCAATCGTTTTACTCTGAACCACCCTGCATCACCTTCCCACCCGGCGGCACCGCCGGGCAGCGCCCGCACAGCCCGCACGGGGCGGGCGCTTCGCTTCCTGCCCCTCGATCCGGACGCTGCCCTCTGCGCAATGTATATGGCGCAGAATTTTGGGTGGGTGATTTAGGGTCAGGACCTAAAGCACCCTGCCTTAAACTTGAATCACAAATACCCTGCCACGCTTCGCGTTCTCGGGACATTTGTGATGCGCGATGTCTCAGGTTTAAGGCAGCATGCTGTATTCATTCCGTGTAACATGCCTGCCTGTTTTGCAGGCGGTGCTGTGTCTTGTGCTGATCACGATCTGTGGAGATGTTGATCCGTTTGTAGCCCGCGGAGATCAAATGATCGGGAAACCAGACCCCGCTATTGCCTGTACACCCCCATATTTTGTGGTTTTTTCATGTGGACAACCCAGATCGTGATAAATGTTGCGTTTACCTGACATGCGGCTTGCGCTAAGTGAAAGTCTCATGCGCGGTTGAATTCGCCCCGCCACTGCCCCAGATTAAAACCTCCTGAACCGGAGAGGGCCAGGGGGGCTGCTGCCAAGTCAGGGCCTCGTGCCCTCTTGCCAAGAATAAGGAAGGCAAGATGCCTGAAAATCAGACAATATATCCCGTCCTGCCCCTGCGCGATATCGTAATGTTCCCGCATATGATGGTGCCGCTGTTCGTCGGCCGCGAAAAATCCGTGCGGGCGCTGGAAGAGGTGATGGCCGATGACAAGCAGATATTGCTGTCAGCGCAGATCGACCCGGGTGTCGATGACCCCACCACCGAAGGCATTTACCGGATTGGTGTGCTGGCCAATGTGCTGCAATTGCTGAAATTGCCCGATGGAACCGTGAAGGTGCTGGTCGAGGGCCGGGCGCGTGTGCAGATCACCGGTTTTGCCGACAACCCGGAATTTTTCGAGGCCAGCGTTGCACCGCTGGAGGAAACCCCGGGGGATCAGGCCTCGGTGACCGCGCTGTTGCGGTCGGTCGGCGAAGAATTTGAACGTTACGCCAAGGTGAAAAAGAACATCCCCGAAGAAGCGCTGAGTTCCGTCGCTGAAACGCAGGATCCCGCCAAACTGGCCGATCTGGTGTCGGGTCATCTTGGCATCGAGGTGCATCAGAAGCAGGAGCTTCTGGAAACGCTGGATGTGGGCGAGCGGATGGAGAAGGTCTTTGGCCTGATGCAGGGCGAAATGTCTGTCCTGCAGGTTGAGAAAAAGATCAAGACCCGCGTCAAATCCCAGATGGAGCGGACACAGCGCGAATATTATCTGAACGAACAGATGAAGGCGATTCAGCGGGAGCTGGGCGATGGTGAGGAAGGCGCGGGCGAAGTGGCCGAGCTGGAAGAGAAAATCGCCAAAACCAAGCTGTCGAAAGAGGCCCGCGAAAAGGCCGAAGGCGAGATCAAGAAGCTGAAAAGCATGTCACCGATGAGCGCCGAGGCGACCGTGGTGCGCAATTATCTCGACTGGATGCTGTCGATCCCCTGGGGGGTGAAATCCCGGGTGAAGAAAGATCTGGGCCGGGCCGAAAAGGTGCTGGATGACGATCATTACGGGCTTGAGAAGGTCAAGGAACGGATCGTGGAATATCTGGCGGTGCAGCAACGCTCGAAAAAGCTGAAAGGGCCGATCCTGTGTCTTGTCGGACCACCGGGCGTGGGCAAAACCTCGCTTGGCAAATCCGTGGCGAAAGCCACCGGGCGGGAGTTCATTCGCATCTCGCTGGGCGGTGTGCGCGACGAAAGCGAGATCAGAGGCCACCGGCGGACCTATATCGGCTCGATGCCGGGCAAGATCATCCAGTCGCTGAAAAAGGCGAAAACCACCAACCCGCTGATCCTGCTCGATGAGATCGACAAGATGGGGCAGGATTTCCGGGGGGACCCGGCCTCGGCCATGCTGGAAGTGCTGGACCCGGAACAGAACGGCACATTCGTCGATCATTACATGGAGGTGGAATACGACCTGTCGAATGTGATGTTCCTGACCACGGCAAACTCCTACAACATGCCCGGCCCGCTTCTGGACCGGATGGAGATCATTCCGCTGGCTGGCTATACCGAGGATGAAAAGGCCGAGATCGCCAAACAGCATCTGATCGCCAAACAGGTCAGGAACCACGGTCTGAAAGCGGCCGAGTTCACCCTGACGGACGGGGCGCTGACCGATATCATCCGCTATTACACCCGCGAGGCGGGGGTGCGGAACCTGGAACGTGAGATCGCCAAACTGGCGCGCAAGGCCGTCACCATGATTGTGCGCGGCGCGGCTGACACCGTCACCGTGACGCCGGACAATCTGGAAGACATGCTGGGTGTGCGACGGCATAAATTCGGCCTGGCCGAGGATGATCACCAGATCGGGGTTGTGACCGGTCTGGCCTGGACATCCGTGGGCGGCGATCTGTTGTCGATCGAGGCATTGCGCCTGCCGGGCAAGGGCCGGATGAAGACCACCGGCAAGCTGGGCGATGTGATGAAGGAGTCGATTGATGCAGCTTCGTCCTTCGTGCGGTCAATCAGCCCGTCCATCGGGGTGAAACCGCCGAAATTCGACACGATCGACATCCATGTCCATGTGCCCGAAGGCGCGACGCCAAAGGACGGGCCCAGTGCCGGTGTGGCCATGGTCACCTCGATTGTGTCGGTCCTGACCAAGATACCGGTCCGCAAGGATATCGCCATGACCGGCGAGGTCACCCTGCGCGGCAATGTGTTGCCCATCGGCGGGTTGAAGGAAAAGCTGCTGGCCGCGCTGAGGGGCGGGATCAAGACCGTGCTGATCCCGGCGGAGAATGAAAAGGACCTGCCCGAGATACCCGACAATGTGAAAGCGGGGCTGAAGATCATCCCTGTGTCCCATGTGACCGAGGTGTTGCGCCATGCGCTGATCGAGACGCCGGAGCCGGTGGAATGGGATGAGGCGGCCGAGGAAGCCGCCGCTGCCCAGGCCGCCCTGAAGAACAGCTCTGGCGGCAGCGGCGCCGTCGCGCATTAAGCTCAAAACACCGAAAAAGGCGCGTCCCACCCGGGCGCGCCTTTGCCGTTTGCGGGGGCTGACTATGGCAATACTCGCATCACCCTCGCGCCCGGCGGCACCGCCGGGCAGCGCCTGTACCGCCGCCACGGGGCGCGGGCGCTTCTCGCCCACTCCTCGGTTCGGGCGATGCCCTCCGCGCAATGTATATGGTGCAGAAATTTGGGTGAGTGATTTAGTATTCATTCGATGCATCGGGCCTGCCCCGGATGATCAAATGCCTTGTTGTGTAAGCCACAGGTCTGACCGGTTTTGTCACCGGGGCTGGCCGTATCGCCTATAGACCGTTAACATTTATGACAGCTCAAACAATAAGCAGGGGTCCACTCCCATGGCCACAGCCGCAAAGCCACGCAAATCGACGCCCGCCGGGCGCCGCCCCCGGAAATCACCCGCGACGGCCAGTGCGGCCAAAGCAAAGGTGAAAAAGAAAGAGATATTGCCGGTTCAGAAGAGGGCTGCGGCTGCACAGGCGGAGGACCTGCCGGACACCAAGCCCGAGAAATTCAAACGCGGCGATCTGATCAATGCCGTGGCCGCGCGCAGCCCGGTGAAGCGCAGCGATCTGCGCCTGACGGTGGAACTGGTACTGGACGAGTTGGGCAAGGCGCTGGACAGTGGCAAGGATCTGGTGATCCCGCCCCTTGGAAAGATCACGGTCAAACGCCGCAACCCGGCGAAAAACGGTGATATTCTGGTCAGCCGGATCAAGCTGCACAAGGCGGCGTCCGAAGGTCTTGCGGATGAGGGCGAGGACAGCTAGAAACCCGCTCTACGGGTGATTAGCTCAGTGGTAGAGCGCTTCGTTCACATCGAAGATGTCGGGAGTTCAAATCTCTCATCACCCACCATCCCCACACTTAATAAAATCAATTACTTATCAAAGCCCATCGCTTCTCGGCATGGTAACTCTGCAAAAAGATGATAATTGAATGGCGTTCGAACAATCGCTTAGCACTCTGTTGAGCGTATCCTATAGCGCAAGACCATAATCCTGCAACGCATAGGCATTGCACGAGGGCATCGCCCGAACCGAGGGGAGGGCGAGAAGCGCCCGCCCCGTGGGGGCGGCTCAGACGCTGCCCGGCGGGGCCGCCGGGCGGAAGGGTGATACGGGTGTTTCAGAATTTCAGTCCGAATCTATAATCATCTATTCTACGCTTCTGCCCGCTACCTTTAGGTCGCGCAGGTCCAGATATGGGCAGGCAGCTACAGCAACGAGTTCAAACGCGATCCCCGTGCATCTGCGCACAAATCCTGTTCCCTCACCGGCCTGCCCAAACCGGGCTCAACATTGTATTTTCCGTCAACCAACCCCGTTTGCCGGAGCGCTGATATGAGCTGGAACCCCGCCCTTGACCCGGAATACCCCATCGGCGATGCCGTGGATGCCATCGAAACCGTGATCGTGCCCCGGGCCCGGGATCTGGGCAATTTCGAGGTGCGCCGGGCGCTGCCCGCGCCGAAACGGCAGATGGTCGGCCCGTTCATCTTTTTCGACCAGATGGGCCCGGCGGAGTTTGTTACCGGTCAGGGGGTGGATATCCGCCCGCATCCCCATATCGGCCTGGCCACGGTCACCTATCTTTTCAGGGGCAGCTTTCACCACCGCGACAGTCTGGGCACGGATCAGTGGATCGACCCGGGCGCGGTGAACCTGATGACTGCGGGCCATGGCATCACCCATTCGGAACGGGTGGATGGCGCGGTGCTGAAGGCGCCCTATACGCTGTTCGGCATCCAGACCTGGATCGCTTTGCCGAAAGGGGCGGAGGATGGTCCGGCGGCGTTTGTGCATGCGGGCAAATCCGATCTGCCGCTGCTGGAGGGGGAGGGCAAGGAACTGCGCCTGATCCTGGGCCGGGCTTATGGCGCAGGCGCACCGGTCAAGACCGCGTCCGAGATGTTCTATGCGGATGCGGCTTTGCAACCGGGGGCGAAACTGCCGATGCCCGAGGATCACGAGGATCGGGGCGCCTATGTGGTCTCCGGCACGGTTGAGGTGGCGGGGCAAAGCTTCGGGGCCGGGCAGATGATGGTATTCCGGCCCGGCGACCGGGTCTCGATGACGGCGGGGGCAGAAGGTGCGCGGGTGATGATTCTGGGCGGCGAAACGCTGGAGGGTCCGCGCCATATCTGGTGGAATTTCGTCGCCTCCTCGAAAGAGCGGATCGACGAGGCGAAAGAGGCCTGGCGGCAGGGTGACTGGCAGCATAGCCGGTTCCAGCTGCCGCCCGGGGATGATCAGGAGTTCATTCCCCTGCCTGAAAGATGAATGGGGCAGGGCGGCTGCTCATGGACTGGGGAAAGCCCGTCCGCAAGGGCGCGGCCCGCGCCGGGAAAGCCTGCAATGGGACATGGGTATTTTTGCCGGTTTGCCCGCTTGACGGGAGCCGATGCGCAGCATAGACCACACGGCACGCCAAGACGGATCTCCCGCTGGCGGATGGTGAGCGGTTGTAGCTCAGTTGGTTAGAGTACCGGCCTGTCACGCCGGGGGTCGCGGGTTCGAGTCCCGTCAACCGCGCCACCACCATCCGACCCGGCTGCTGAATTGCGCGCCTGTGCGGTTGTAGCTCAGTTGGTTAGAGTACCGGCCTGTCACGCCGGGGGTCGCGGGTTCGAGTCCCGTCAACCGCGCCAGACCGGAGTCAGGTCGAACTCCGACGAGGTGCAAGCTGTTCTTAGGGTCAGGCCCCCTTAAATCCATGCCATCAGTCTGGCAGATTTTTCGCGTGACGAGGCGCAGGGCTGCCGGAATAGTGGTTCTATTTCAAAGGCCTGCAACGATGCTCACGCGGGACATCCGCCAAACCCGAAGGGCGCCGATTTCACATCATCTCAGCGGCGTGCGCCGCTTGACCGTAGAACACCTATGGCCGGCGCGACGCAACCCACTGATATGTCGTGAAATCGGCGCTGACGGTATGGATTTAAGGGGGCCATCGACCAGAACTCGAACCAGGCACTGTTGTCATCCTCGACACCCTCGCGACACACAGGAATGCCGCAGCCGCCAAAGCCATGCGCGACGCCGGATGCGGGTTCCTGTTCCTGCCGCCCTACAGCCCTGACCTGACCTGACCTGACCTGACCTGAACCCGTGTATGGTTGGCTCCTGCATGGCAAGGGTTTTGTAAGCTTCTGGCATCTGGTCGGCTGCGGCCATGTATTCGGCGTCGTTCTGCAGCAAATGTGCTGCGCGCCATGATGAATGTCCGCGTCGGCTGAAGGCTCCCACTCAATCGAACGCGCTCGGCGGCGCTTCGGATTCATCGGGGTGTTCCTGTTCGCCGTTTCCGTCATTTCGCCATCACCTCACGTTGGCCTTACCATTCTTTGAGACCCTTCTCAGCCGGGTACTTCTCCGACCTGCGGTCTATAGCTCGTTCCGTCACGCAAAAGCGCAAAGATGGTTCTTGCCATGCGCCTCGCCAAGGCGATCGCAACGACCCTTGTCTCCTTTGTCGCCAGCTTTCGCGACAGCCAGTCGGTGCCCATGTGGCGACTTCTGCGCCGGACCATGATCTGCGCCATGGCCCCAAGGTAAAGCAGGCGCCGGATATAACGGTTGCCCATCTTCGAGATGCCACCGCTTCGGGGCTTCCCGCCGGTCGAGTGCTGCTTCGGCGTCAGGCCGAGCCAGGCAGCATAGTCCCGCGCCGAGCCGAAATTGCTGACATCCGGTGTCGTTGCGGCAATCGCGGTTGCGGTCAGCACGCCGACGCCTGGGATCGATGCCAGACGGCGGCTCACTTCGTTGTGCCGGTGAACCTCCTTGATCTCGTCGGTCAGCTGCTCGATTCGCGATTGCGTCTCTGCCAGTTGATCGAACAACACCCGGAGCGGAAGGCGCGCGGCCTCGGGCAAGGCGTCCAACTCCTCTGCCAGGCTCGCGACGCGCTTTGATCCCTTCGCCGTAACGATACCAAACTCAGCCATGTGAGCGCGGATCGCGTTGCCGGTTTGCGTGACCTGACCGACGAGAAAATCCCGCGCCCGGTGCAGGACAAGCGCCGCGGAGTCCGCCTCGCTCTTCACGGGAACAAACCGCATCGAAGGCCGGGTGACCGCTTCGCAGATTGCCTCCGCATCGGCCGCATCTGTCTTGTTCCGCTTGACGTAGGGCTTCACATAGGACGGCGGCATCAGTCGGACCGCGTGGCCCATCTCTTGTCGTTGTCGTCCCCAGTGATGGGATCCCGAACACGCCTCGATGCCGATCAGGCATGCTGGGCGCTCTTCGAAGAACGTGAGAAACTGACCTCTCCGCAGCTGACGCCGAACCACAACATTCCCGTCGCAATCAACGCCATGGATCTGTATGACATTCTTGGCGAGGTCGACGCCGACTGTGCTAACTTCATTCATGGATGGCTCCTCAAGTTGGGACAATGACACCCCATCATGGCGCATCGCGACGCCGGGAGCAGGAGCCATCCACACCATCAATTGAGATGGCGTTCTCGAAACTCAAAGCACACCTACGCAGGATCGGCGCTCGAACCTTCACTGACACGTTCCACGCTCTCACAGAAATCTGTGACCTCTACACGCCAGACGAATGCTGGAACTACTTTAAGGCTGCCGGATATGTCTCAAGTTAAAAGTCGGATGACCTGAGCTAGGCGGCGTCTGCATTTAGGGGATTCCCAAATCGTCATCTGTTTGATTCAAGGTCGAAAACGGGAGGTGATCTTGAGCAGACGGGTTTTGACAGACAGGCAATGGGCGATCATCGAACTTTTGGTTCCATGCAAGCAAGGGGATCGGGGGAGAACGGGCGCGGACAACCGGTTGTTCTTGGATGCGATCCTTTGGCTGGCGCGTGGTGCATCGCCCTGGCGCGACCTGCCGCCGGAATTAGGGAACTGGCGCACGGTCCATTCCCGGCTCCGTCGCTGGAGTGAGCCATGGGAACGCCATCGGTCCGAGAGACGATGGCGAACGCGGGGGTTTGGGAGAATCTTTTCAAAGCGTTAAGCCAAGACCCGGACTTCGAATACGTGCTTGTCGACGCCACCATCTGCAAGACGCATGCGGACGCCACGTCTCAAAACCCTCTCGGCAGATTGCTTGCGCAATCGCCTGCCGGTCAATGGGGGGCTTGAAGCTGCCGGTATTGGCCGCTCCAAAGGCGGCCTGACCACCAAAATCCACGCTGCGGTCGATGCCCTCGGCCTGCCCATTCGGACGATCATTACACCCGGTCAGTGGGGTGACAGCCCGCAGGCGCGCGGGCTGATCGAAGGGCTTACAGCAGCCCAGCACGTCATCATGGATGCCGCCTACGTCGGCTCTCGCGCTTTCCGTTGCGGCTGGCAGTGCATTCGCGGATACAACCATCCGTTTCGCTCACATGAATTCCGAAGGCCACTTCGTGAATGAAGCAGGCACCGCGATGGCAGAGGCCGTGACCGAACGGACCGGCGGTGCCGTCACCATCGAGATGTTCCCGTCCGGTCAGCTCGGCGAGAACTCGCAGATCACAGAACAGATCACGCTGGGTGGCGATCTGATCGGGCAGGTCGGCCCCGGCACCATCGCCAACTACGTGCCGGATTTCGGCGTGATGGTTTATCCGTTCATGTATGCGGACTACAGCGATGCAGAACGACTGCTGGGCAGCGACCTGTGGGCTGGTATCGAGGCGCAGGCCGAAGAGCAGCACAACATCAAGGTGCTGTGCTATTTCGCCTTCGGCATCCGCGATCTCTATACGCGCGAAACCCCGGTTGCCGTGCCGGAAGACATGTCCGGCCTGCGCATGCGCGTCCAGCCTGTGACCATCTACACCGAGATGGTTCGTCAGGTTTTTGACGCCGCGCCGACCCCGATGCCTTGGCCCGAGGTTTACAGCGCCTTCGCACAAGGCGTGATCGCGGCAGGCGAAGCTCCGCCCGCCGCGATCCTCGATCAGCGTCACCACGAGCACGCGAACTACCTTATCCAGACTAACCACATCCTGGACCTCTCGCCCATTGTGATGAGTGCAAGCCTTTACAATGGCCTGAGCGAAGAGAACCAGATGATCGTGCAGGAAGAGGCTGACAACGCCTGCGCCATCATGACCGACACCGCGCTGAGCGGCTATCAGGCTGGCATCGACGAGCTGGAATCGCTCGGCATGACGATCATCTCCGACATCGACTTGTCGCTCTTCGCCGCCCGCGCTGGCGGCATGCCGAGAGCTTCCCGGAGTGGACCGACGGTGTCTTTGATGCTGCACGCGCGGTTATCGAAGCCGAGTAAGCTAAACTATAGTTGCGGAGCCGGGAATCTCCCGGCTCCGCATGTTTACATTTGCTCGCTATGAGGTCGTCGATGAAACTCTACAAGTGGCTCGGCAATGCCGAATTTGCAGTCGTGGGATTGTTGATGATTGCAATGGTTGTGCTCGTCGTTGTGGCCGTGTTTATGCGCTACGTCGTCGTTGCGCCTTTGATATTTTCCTTCGATCTGTCGACCTTGCTATTTGCATGGATCGTGTTTCTGGGCCTCGCGCTTGCCGAGCGCAATCAGGCCCATCTTGCCGTGACGGTGGCTGGCCAGCTGCTTCCGTCGCGGGCTGCGCGCGTCTTGCGCCTGACACGGCAGCTTTTGCTCATCGTCGTTTCCATTTTCGTCACCTGGTACGGGTGGAAGCTGTTCCAGCGCGCCGGGATGACCATTCCGTCCATGCGGATTTCGATCGGCTGGCTTTACGCGAGCTTACCCATCGGTTTCGCACTCCTGACTCTCGCTCAGATCGTGACCTTCGCGCGTATTCTGATTTGCGACGATTTCGACAATGAGGCGACCGACCCATGATGCTTGCGTTAACGGGGATCCTTTTCGTCGTTCTCGTCGCGGCGGGCGTTCCCATTGCCATGGTATTTCTAGCCTTGACGGGCCTGTGGATCGCGGTCGAACCGGCGATCCTCGATGTGGTCGCGGCGCAGCGCCTCGTCGCTGGTACGCAGAGCTTCCCGCTCCTGGCCATTCCTCTTTTTATCCTCACCGGTGAGTTGATGAACATCTCGGGTATCACCCGGCGGGTGATGAAATTCGCCCGTATCCTGACTGATGGCATCACCGGCGGCATTGCCAAGACCAACGTGCTTTTGTCCACGCTTCTGTCGGGCATGTCGGGGTCGGCCAATGGCGATGCGGCCATGCAAGCCAAGATCCTCGTGCCGGAAATGACCTCACGCGGTTATCCGCTCGCCTTCTCGACAGTGGTAACTGCCAGCTCCGCGCTGATTGCGCCGCTGATCCCGCCGGGCATCAGCCTGATCCTGTTCGGCTTCGTCACAGACACCTCGATTGGCGCGCTGTTTGCAGGTGCGATCATTCCAGGCCTGTTTCTGGCGGGCGCCATGCTCTGCCTTGTGCATGTGTTGAGCAAACGCGCCGGTTGGGATCCGGCCGTGCCGAAAGAGAACCGGAAAAAAGAGCCGCTTTTCCCAGCCTTCCTCAGCGCCTTGCCCGCGCTCTTGATGCCGATGCTGATCATTGTGGGGATCCGGGCCGGCATCTTCACGCCGTCGGAGGCCGGCGGTCTGGCGGTGGCCTATGCTCTGGCCTTCCTGCTCTTCTACCGCGAAGCCACCTTCGCGCAATTCCTGACCGCGCTGCGCTCGGCGATCATCTCGACCTCTGCCATCATGCTGGTGCTTGCGGCGTCTGCTGCGTTTACCTGGATTCTCACCTTCAAAGGGTTTCCGCGCGCCGTGGGCGAGGCCTTGTTGACAGCGACGAGCCAACCGCAGCTGATGCTCATCCTGATCGCCGTCATTCTCATCATCGCCGGCATGCTGGTCGAAGGCACCGCGCTGATCCTCGTGCTGGCCCCGATGCTCATGCCGGTGGTCAACGGCCTCGGGATCGAGCCGGTGCATTTCGGCGTGGTCTTCGTGTTCCTGATTCATATGGGGGGGATCACGCCGCCGGTCGGAACGGTGATGTTCACAACATGTACCATTACGCGCCTGCCGGTCACATCTTTTGCCCGCGCCGTGTTGCCTTTCCTTGGCCTCTTCGCCTTGGTGGCTTTGGTGCTGATCATGGTGCCGCAATTGTCGCTGCTACTGGGAGGTTGACGCCGATATGGGAAAACAAGACAAACCACCAGGGACATATCAGGCCCCGGCCGTAGACAAGGCGATCGACGTGTTGGAGTTCCTCGCCAAGCAACCGGAGGGGGCAACGAAAAAGGAACTCACGCAGGCGCTCGATAGATCGATCAGCGAGATCTACAGGATTATCCTCGCTCTCGAAAACCGCCGTTTCCTGTACAAGGATTCCGAAACAGACAGGTATCACCTGTCTCTGAGGATGTTTGAACTGTCTCACAAGTTCCCGCCAACGGCGCGCCTGATCCATGCAGCGCTTCCGGTGTTGGAAGAACTCGCGGGCGAGGCCCTGCAATCCTGCCACCTTGGTGTGGCCGAGGCCGACAAGCTGGTGATCATCGCTAGCGCCGAAAGCCCAATGCCGATGCATTACGGGGTCAAGACGGGCGCTTCCTTTCCGCTGCTCGAAACGGGGTCGGGCGTGGTTCTATCGGCCGATATCGCGCCGTCCCGCGCGACACGTCTGCTGGCCGATTTCTCGGAAGCGGAAAAGCAAGAATACCTCACCCGGTTCGAGGCAATCCGGAAAGCTGGCTATGAGGTGGGGCCAAGTAGCGTGGTCGACGGCATGACGAACATCGCCTTCGCGGTGCGTGACCATAACGACCGTTCTGTTGCGGCGATCACCGTTCCCTACCTTGCTCAATCGCGCGCCAACCAAAGCATTGAGGCTGTTACTGAAATGGCCAGGCGGGCGGCGGAAAGCTTGAGCGCGTCACTGGGCAGCCCGCCTTCTGAAAAGTTGGAGCAATGACATGCCGCTGATCGAGATCTCCAACCTGATGCCCGGTGTCCGGCAGTTGATGTTCAACCGGCCCGACAAGCTCAACGCGCTCTCCACGCCATTGATGGAAGAGTTCGACGCGGCGCTCGACGCGGCGGCGGATGATCCCGCGGTTCGCGTGATGGTTCTGCGCGGGGCCGGTGGAAAGGCCTTCGTCGCCGGGGCAGATATCGCCGAATACCAGGGCGACAAACGCGCGGAGTTCATCGCCTATCAGATGAACTCGCGCCGGGTTTTCGACAAACTCGAGCGGCTGCACAAGCCGGTGATCTGCGCGATCGACGGGTTTGCGCTTGGAGGCGGGTTCGAGATTGCGCTCTGCTGCGACATCATCCTGTGTGCCGAGGCGGCGCAGCTTGGCCTGCCCGAGGGGCGTCTTGGCCTCAACCCGGGCGGTGGCGGCACGCAGCGGCTGGTGCGCGCGGTGGGCAAATACGCCGCCTCCGACCTGATGCTGGCGGGCTGGCGCATGTCGGGTCAGCGGGCCTACGAGCTTGGGGTCGCGGCCGAGGTGACGGATGATCTGGACATGGCAGTGGCGAAACGGGCGCGGGCGTGCCTGAAGATCGCGCCGCTCGCGCAGGGTGAGATGAAGCGCCTGATGCGCGAAGGCGCTGATGCGCCGATCGAAAGCGCCAAGAGCTACGAGCAGGAGGTTCTGTTCCGGCTCTATTCCTCCGCCGACGGGCAGGAGGGCATCGACGCTTTCCTCGAAAAACGCGAACCGCAGTTCAAGGGGCAGTTCAAGGGGGTGTGAGCGGTGAGTTCCGATGTCTTGCAGATGGTTCGCGCCAGCGCCGAACGTATCCCGATCCAGCCGCCGAAATACAAAGGCCTGACGTGGGATCACCCTCGTGGGTATGATGCGCTTGCGGAGGCTGCGCGTCGTGTGAATGCGGGTCGGTCGGAGCCTTTGATCACCTGGGACAAGCAGCCTCTTGAAGGGTTTGAGAGCGCGCAGATCACCGATCTGACCGCGCGCTATGACTTGGTCGTGCTGGACCATCCGCATATCGGCGAGGCGGTGGCGGAGAATTGCCTGATCCCTCTGGAAGAGATGTTCAGCGCCGAGCAATTGGCGGACTGGGAGGCCGAGAGCGTTGGGCCGTCGTTCCGCTCCTACCAGTGGGACGGGTTGCACTGGGCCTTGCCCCTCGATGTCGCCACGCAGGTCGCTGCGCGCCGTCCCGACCGTATCGCCATCGCGCCAACCTCTTGGGACGAGATCGACGAGATCGCGCAAAGCTTGCCCGTGGCGCTGTCGCTTGGCGGGCCGCACGGGTTTTTGAATCTGATCTCGATGGCAGCCAGCGAGGGGGTGATCGTGGCCGGGGACGAGATGCTGCCTGATGCGGTAGCTTTGCCCGTGCTGGAACGCCTGCAGCGCCTTGCCCGCTTGGCGCCGCAAGGCACCGCCGAGATGAACCCGATTGCCCTGCTCGAAGCGATGGGACACAGTGACGAGATCGCGCTGATCCCGCTGGTCTTCGCCTATGTCACCTATGCCCGGGCGGGCCATGCGCCCCATGCGGTGGCGTTTTCCGATACGCCGCGCGCGCCGGGGGGTAAGGGCGGTGTCCTGGGCGGGACGGGGGTCGCCTTCTCGCGCCGCTGCATGCCAGATGCCGAGCTGCGTGCCCATACGGCCGCGCTCCTATCGCGCGACACGCAGCGCCAGCTCTTCCCCGAGTTTGGCGGCCAGCCCTCCGCGCGCAGCGCCTGGACCGACCCGGCCGTGAACGCGGCCTGGGGCAATTTCTATGCCGACACGCTGGAGACAGCCGAGCACGCCCTGCTGCGCCCGCGGTTTGACAGGTTCCCGGCCTTTACCAATGCCGCAGCTTCGCGGATACGTCTGGCGGTCGAAACCGGCGAAGACGAAACCAGAACTTTTTCCGACATCCGCGCCCTGTGGCGCGAGTCCCGCGCCAGTGCGCGCGGGGACCTAGACGACAAGCGAGACTGACCCATGACTGACAAAGCGCTTTCCCACATCACGATCCTGGATTTCTCGCATCTGCTGCAGGGGCCGTTCGCCACGCAGCAGCTGGCCGATATGGGCGCCAATGTGATCAAGATTGAGCGCCCCGGAGCGGGCGACCTGTTCCGCTCACTGACCTTCCGCAACAAATGGGTCGGCGACGGCGAAAGCCCGAACTTCCTTGCGTGGAACCGCAACAAGCGCAGCGTGGCGCTGAACCTCAAATCCCCCGAAGCCCGCGCGATGATCATGAAGATGGCCGAACAGGCCGACGTGGTGGTGCAGAATTTCCGCCCCGGCGTGATGGCACGGATGGGCTATGGCTATGAAGACTTCAAGGCCACGAACCCGCGCATCGTCTATTGCTCGGGCTCGGGCTATGGTGAGGACGGGCCTTACGTGAACCGCCCCGGACAGGACATGCTGGTGCAGGGCCTGACCGGCATCATGAGTGCAACAGGCCAGTCAGACAATCCGCCCACCCCAGTGGGGGCGGGCTTCTCCGACCAGGTCGGCGCGATGAACATGGTTTACGGCATCCTGACCGCGCTCTTGTGGCGCGAACGCTCCGGCAAGGGGCAGGAGGTCAAGGTCAACCTGCTCGCCGGGATGCTCGCCCACCAGAACCAGGAAATGGTCATGGCGATGAACTTCAACGAGGACTTCCAGCGCCCCAATTCCGGCATCGGCCACCCGGGTATGGACGCGCCCTTTGGCACCTACCCGACCAGCGACGGGTGGGTCACCATCGCGATGAGCCCCTACAAGACGCTTGTCGGCGTGCTCGGCAATAACGATCTGCTGCGCTTTGACGACCCTGAAACGCTGTTTGCCGAGCGTGACGCGGTGTGGCGCGCGCTGGCCGCGGAGACCGGCAAATGGAACACAGAAGACCTGATCGCGGCGCTGCTTGAGGCCGATATCTGGTGCGGCGAGGTGAAAACCCATCTCGAGGCCGCCGCCGACCCGCAGGTCGCGCATCTCGGGCTCATGCAAAGCTACGAGCACCCGCGCGCGGGCACCGTCAGGGTCGTCGGTCCCGCCGTCGGCTTCAGCGACACGCCCGCCGAAATCCAACGCCCGGCACCGCTCGTCGGTCAGCACACAAGCGAAGTGCTCAAGGAGTTCGGGATCACCGATGCGGACATTGACGCAGCAATCAAAACCGGTGCGGCAGAACAGGGTGCTTCGTAGATTGATCAAATCTTGTTCTGTGCGAAAGGTCATTCCTGAAAGCCAAGGGGGTCTTGGGATGTCATGGTTGCTTTTGAGACCGTTGCCCCACAAGCCAGTCCGGTGAACACGCCCTGCCAAGTGACTGCTTTCTCGGAGTTTTTGTGATGCAAGATATTTAAGGTGTTTCGAGAAGTGCTTTAATACCCTGAAGGGTAAGGTGGTTCTGGCAGTTCGACCCCCTCGATCTCATGTCGATTACCCTCTCACCCTTTCGCGGTCATCGCATCAAGGGCGATGCGGAACATCTGCATTTCGCCCTGGGCCAAAAGCTCAGGCATCAGTTTCTTCTGGTTGATCCCATTGACGGTACCCAGACAGAATGAGGCGCAGGACACATCCAGCGCTTCTGCCGCGGTCAGAAGTGCCGAGGTTTCCATATCGGCGGCCAGAACCCCGCCATCGCGCAGCATTGCCCGGGTTTCGCCGGCGCGTTTATGGCCTGCCGCATCAATCCCGAACATATCGCGGTAGAAGGCATCAAAGGTGGCGAAGATGCCGGTTTTCGGGGCCGCCCCCCGTTTGGCGGCCGAGGCCACAAGGGTTTGCACAAGCGCCGGATCCGCGACCGGGGGGGCGTCGGATATGGTATAGGCCGCCGATGTCCCTTCAAAGGACAGGGCCGAGGCGCTGATCACGAAATCACCGGGCAGGGCGGGGGGGAAATACATGGCGGTGCCGATCCGCAGAAAGGTTTTGATCCCCAGATAGGCCAGTTCATGCAGAACAATCGTGGCGATCGGGGCCCCCATGCCGAAGGCGGCGATGGTGACCCGTTGCCCGTTATAATTGCCCGTCACGGTTTTCAGCCCGCGCGTTTCCGGCAGGAAATCGGGGGCCTCCAGCAAGTCAGCAATACGGGAAACACGGGCCGGATCGCCGACCAGAATCGCACTGTTCCCGATCTTGTCGGCGCTATGTCCAAGGTACCAGGCGGTTTTCACGAGTTGGTTTCCCTTCGTCTTTTGGTCAACATGTGGCTCACGGCGGCAATGCCCTGACCGGCTGCATATGTGGCGTCGGTGATGCCGGTCATCTCGGCGGCGATATACCCGCCTGCGAAACAATCGCCCGCGCCGGTATTGTCCCGGATGGCCACCGGGGTGACGGGCAGGGTCTGGGTGGTGCCGTCCTGTTCAATCGTCACACCTCCCGGCCCCAGGGTCTGAAGGATGGTCGCCCCGGTTCCGGTGATCATCGACCGTTCGGCCTTGCTGCAGAAAATCACATCGGCACTGTCTTGCAGCCGGGCGATGATCCTGGGGGTGAAACAGGCCGGGTCATTCTTGACGGCCCAGTATAGCCGGGCTCCGGCCGGGCGCAGGGCCAGAATTTCCTCCAGCAGATGCGGCGGGCCGACGGTGATGCAAAGATGGCTGGCCAGAGAGATTGCCCGGCGCTGCGGGTCGGTCAACTGCTCGGCCCCGGCGGGGCCGGGATCATAGAGACAGGCACAACTGCCATCCGCCTGATAGGCCATCACCGCAGAGGGGGATTTCGCCCCGGCTATGGTCGATACGCCATCGGTGTCGATGCCCGAATCTGTCAGGCAGTTTAGCAGGCTGCTCCCCGCCGCATCATTGCCAAGCCACATGACCGGCGTGACCCTTGCCCCCATAAGGGTTGCCTGTGTCGCAATATAGGTCGGGCAGCCGCCCGCGCGCGGCCAGGCATATGGCGTGCGCTTGCACAGCGTTGTCCGGTCGCCCGCAATCTGGCCCTTCAATTGCAGAACGTAATCCAGGCTGGCATATCCGGTGACGACAAGATGGGTCATCGAAGCATCTCCAGCGCGTCGGACTGGCCGATCACATGGCCCAGATAGCGGGCGATATCTTCCAGCGCCGCCTCTCCCAGATGGGGGCGGTTGGTGTTCACCGCGTCGCGGACCACATGAACCTCGAACCCGTTTGCAAACCCGTCCTGTGCCGTTGCGCGGATACAGACATTGGTTTTCACACCGCAGAGGATCAGCCTGCGCACTGCCTGTTCGCGCAGAAACAGGGTCAGATCGGTGCCGAAAAACGCGCTGTAACGGCGCTTGACGATCTCGACCTCGCGCTTGCGGCCCCGGGGGCCGAAGCCGTCGTAATAAGCGGCATTGAAGCTGCCGCTTAAGGAATGCACCGGCAGGTGGATCTGCTCGAAATCCTCGAACCCCTCACGGTGCCTGTCGGCCACATGCACGATCACCGCACCCGTGGCATCGGCCTGTGCGATCAGGGCCTGCACATTGCCGATGATATCGGCGGCTGCGGGATAGGTGTTTTCGCCGGATGGATGCAGAAACCCGTTCTGCATATCAATGACGATCAGGGCCGTGTTCATATCATCGTCTTTCGTTTTGCGCGGATGCTGGTGAAGATCAGGGCCAGAAGGACCATCAGATAAGGGATCATGCCGATCAGTTTCGGCGGAAAGCCCGTGGTTTGCAGGCGAATCTGGCTGGCATCGAGAAAGCCGAACAGCAGACAGGCCATGGCGGTCTGAAATGGTCTGTCCCGCCCGAAATAAAAGGCGGCCAACGCGATGAAGCCGCGCCCGGCGGTCAGCCCCTCGTTGAAAAGGCCAAGCGAGGCCAGCGCCAGATGCGCGCCTGCCAGCCCGGCAAAGGCCCCGGCAAAAGCGGTGGAGGCATCCTGTATCGTCGGGCCATCAAGCCCCAGGGCGCGGATGACCTGCGGGGCATTGCCGGTCGCCCTGATCCAGAGACCGGCCCTGGTATTGGCCAGAAGGAAGGGCAGGGCCAGAACCGTGGCCCAGGACAGAAGGGTCAGCGGGTCAAGATCGGCCAGGGCCGGACCGATCACCGGCAGCCTGTCGATGGCCTGCGGCAGGATATGGGGCAGCAGCACCACATCGGGTTGCCTGAGCGTACCTGAAGAGGAAAACACCCAGGCCAGGATAAACCCGATGGCACCGGCCACCAGCACGTTCAGCCCCAGCCCCGCCACGATCATATTGGCGCGCGCGCGGGTGATGGTCAGCGAAAACACCCAGCCGATACCGGCCCCGGTCAGCGCTGCGGCCAGACAGGCCAGCAGCCAGCTTTGCGTTGCCGATGACACGATCACCGCCACAAAGGCGCCTGCCAGCATCTTCGCCTCAAGCCCGATATTCACGATCCCCGCCTGCCGGTTCACCAGACCGCCCATGGCGGCCAGCAGGATCGGCGTGGTCAGGACAAGGGTGGATACGAGGATCTGTTCAATCAGCATATTGACCGCCCCCCGTTTTGCCGCCTGTCTTCCGGCGGTGCAGAATATGGCCGATCTCAACCACCGCGAAGATCATCACCGTGCCCTGAATGATGTTCACCAGATCCAGCGGTATGTCCGAGAAAAGCTGAATCGTTGTCCCGGCCGAGGCCAGCGCGCCGAACAGCACCGCACCCAGGGCAATCCCGACCGGTGTGTTCCGGCCCAATAATGCCACAGCCATGCCGGTGAACCCGTAACCGGGCGAAAACCCGTCACTGAACCGGTGCATCTGGCCCAGCCCGTGCACGGCCCCGCCAAGGCCCGCCAGAATGCCTGACAGCACCATGACCAGAATGATCATGCGCGGCACCGAGATGCCGACCGCGCGGGAAAACCGTTTGTTCAGCCCGACCAGCGCCCCCTCAAACCCCGACGGGGTGCGGACGCACCAGAGCCCATAGGCCGCAACGCAGATCAGCCCGATCAGAAACCCCGCATGGAGCGTGGAGGGTGGCATCAGGCGGGGCAGGAACGCGGCCTCATGGATCAGGGGCGTGACATTATTCCCCGAAACCGGCGACAGCAGCGGCCCATTCACCAGATAGCCGGTGATCGCGGCGGCAATGAAGTTCAGCATCAGGGTCGAGACGACCTCATCCACCTCATATCTGGCCAGCAGAGCCCCGGGCAGATACAGCCAGATCGCCCCCAACAGGGCCGCGAAAGCCAGGCAGATCGGCACCAGCGCAAGGCCCAGAGAGGCGGGCAGGGTAAACCCCAGAAACACCGCGCCCAGACCCCCCACCAGAAACGCACCCTCCACCCCCACATTGAACACGCCCGATCGAAAGCAGATCGCCGTGGCGGTGGCGGTGAACAGCAGGGGCGTGGCTGCCGACAGGGTGGCCGCGAGCCGCAGGGCATTGCCAAACGCCTCACCCGCCATCAGCGAAAAAACCGCAAACGGGTTTTCGCCGATCCCCAGCAGGACAAGACCGCTGATCACGAAAGAGACCGCAAGCGGCAGGGCCAGCCCGATACTGTTTTGCAGGGCGGCCCCTTTCATCCGGCGGCCCCCACCATCATCCGGCCGATCTCGGCCCGCCCGGTCTGCGGGTCGCTTACGCATCCGGCCACGGCGCCATCGGCCAGAACGATGATCCGGTCTGACAAAGCCTGCAACTCGTCCAGTTCCTCGGAGGCCAGCAGCACCGCGCCGCCGGCTTCGCGAAAATCGCGGATCACATTGTGGATCGCGGCAATCCCGTTCAGATCGACGCCCCTTGTGGGTTGCGAGGCGATCAGCAGGGCGGGCTGCCCGGCACTTTCGCGGGCGAAGACCAGTTTTTGCTGATTGCCGCCTGACAGGCTGTCGGCAGTATCGCGCAGGCGGTCATAGGTGACGGCCAGCGCGGCCAGCCGATCCCTGGCCACCCGGCGCATGGCCGCGCGGTTGAGAAAACCGGCCTTCGCGATGGGGGGGCTGCGATGGCTGCCTGCGATCACATTGGTTTCGATACTGGCCCCAGGCGTCAGCCCCTCATTCTTCCGATCAGCACTGATATAGGCCAGGCCCTGCTGGCGCCGCGCAAGGGGGGTGTCATGGCTGATATCATGGCCTTTGAAGACAATGCTGCCCGCGTGACTGCCCCGTAACCCGGCAATGCATTCGACCAGTTCCACCTGCCCATTGCCCGCTATGCCCGCCAGCCCGAGGATTTCACCGGCATGGAGCGTCAGCGAGATATCCTGCAGGGCCTGGGATTTTTCCAGTGACGGGGCAGACAGGCCGCGTGTTTCCAGCACCATTTCGGTTTCAGGGGGCTTTGGCCGAGCTTTTGCGGGGAGGGCATCGCCGGTATCGCGCATGATATGGGTGGCGATCTCCCCGGCGCTGGTCCGGGCTACGGGTCTCTGGAAAACCGTTTCCCCCTGCCGGATGACGGTCACCTGATCGGCCAGTGCCATCACCTCGTTGATCTTGTGGCTGATGAACAGGATCGTGGCGCCGGTCTCGCGCAGGTTGCGCAACAGGGCAAACAGGTCCTCAACCTGGGGCGGGGCCAGAACAGCGGTGGGTTCATCCAGGATCAACACGGTGCAGTCGCGGCGCAGAAGCCGGATGATCTCGACACATTGCAGAATGTGAACCGGCACGCCTGAGGTGCGGCGCTGCCAGTCGATCCGGGCGCCGATCCGTGTTGCCAGCTCCTGCCCCCGGGTCTCTGCCGCGCGCCAGTCTATGCGGGAGAAGGGCCCCCGGGGCCGGGTCACGGGTTCATCCCCCAGCACCAGATTTTCCAGCAGCGTCAGATCGGGCGCCATCATGAATTCCTGATGCACCATGCCGATGCCGCGCGCCAGCGCATCGCGCGGGCCGCGCAGGCAGACCGGGGCATCGTCAATTATGACATGGCCCCGATCCGGCGGCTCAACCCCCTGCAGCATGCGCATCAGGGTGGATTTCCCCGCGCCGTTCTCGCCGACGATGGCATGAATTTCACCCGGGGCCAGTGCCAGTGAAATACCACGATTGGCCTGAACCGGGCCGTAGGATTTATGAAGGTTCTCTGCCCCAAGCGCGACAGAGATGGCTGGTCGCATCGCCATAACCGGCATGGCCTTTCATGAAATGTCGGGACGCGCGTCTTTGCGGGCATATGTGGTGCTGGCCACACCCGCGCCCCGGATAAGCGCCGATGGCCCTAATTGGTGAAGAAATCCGGGTAGCCCATTGTGGAGACGTCCCAAACCTCGATTTCCCCGGCTATGATATCGCTGCGCATACCGTCGACACGCTCAAGATAGGCGGCGGGAATACGGTCCCGCGTATGGGTCATGTCAGACAGGGCAACGCCGTTTTCGGCCAGACCGAAACTGATCACCTCACCGCCGGGGAAACTGCCCCCGGCATAGGCCGTGATGATCCCGTCAACGGCAACATCGACCCGTTTGATCATCGAGGTCAGAACATGGCCCGGGGCCAGACCATCCTGATCGGTATCCACGCCGATGGCATAATGGCCGCGCGTGGCCGCCGCCTCGATGATGCCGATGCCGGTGCCGCCGGCCACCTGATAGACGATATCGGCCCCCTGATCGAACATCGCATTGGCCATCTGCGCGCCGCGCGCCGGGTCGCCAAAGCTGTCCGCATAGGCCACGATCACGTCAATATCCGGGTTCACGGCCTCGGCCCCCTGAATGAAGCCGACAATGAACTTGTCGATGCCCGGGGCCTGAAACCCGCCGATCACCCCCAGAACCGGGGCCTCGTTGATCCCCTCGATCGAGCTGTCCACCGTTACCTGCGCGGCCAGCGCGCCCGCCAGGAACGAACCTTCATGTTCCGCAAAGACAACCGAGGCGATGTTGTCGCCCGCGCGGGTCTGGTTCATGATCACCCAGTCGGTCTCGGCGTAATCGCGGGCCAGCATCTCCATCGGCTCGCCATGAATCCATTCCAGGCTGATCACCAGACCGAACCCGACATCGGCGGCGCGTCGCATGATCTCTTCTCCCTGGGCCACCACATCGGCGGATTCAATCGGGCGGCCCTCCAGCCCGGTGCTGGCCAGGCCCGCCTCGAACCCGGCAAAGGCGGTGTCGTTCCACGACCCGTCGCCCAGACCGCCCTGGGCGACGATCATCGCAACCGGCCGGTCTTCGGCGCCAGCGGCCCCGGCGGCCAGCAGGGCCATGCCAGAGGCGGTCAGCGCCTTGAATAGATGTGTCATTGTAATTCTCCTAGCTGTCGGTATCGGGAGTGTTTTTGGATTTTATCTGGAAGGGAATCTGATGGGCGATGCCGCGCAGCAGAGAGACCTCATAAGCGTAATACCCGCTTTGATAGATGGCCTCTGTCACTTCGATCAGGCGGCCAAAGCGATCCGTGCTGCGCCGGTTGACGACCATCACGGCCGCTGGCGGGGGCATCGACAGGGCTTGCATCTCGTTCGGCAAGGCAAGGCGGGAGGTGATTTTTTCTTCGGCATTGGTGACCTGAATCCCTCCCGCCTCGAATGCCGCATAAAGAGAGAAATCCGTGATGCCCCGATCGGTCATGCGGCTGGCATAGGCGGGCGGAATTTTGTCCATCACGGTGTTCGGGATGACCGACACATGCAGGGAACTGGCGATATCATCCACCAGTCGCAACCGTGTCAGGCAGACCGCAGGTTCGAAACAGCCGACGGAATTGCATTGCGTCTCGCTGGCCGGTTTCATCGACAGAATTTTCTGGGTGGCCTGCTTTCCCTGGGCCGCGACGGTTTGCGAAAAGCTCATCAATCGCCCGGGTTCGCGGCGCAAAGAGGTGCGGGTCACAAATGTGCCCGCCCCCTGGCGCCGCACGGCGACGCCTTCTTTCACCAGCAGGTCAAAGGCCTTGACCACCGTTCCCCGGCTGATCGCGTAGATGCGGCAGAGTTCCTGTTCAGAGGGAAGACGATCCCCGGAAGCATAGGTGCCGTTCAGGATGTCGCTGCGGATCACATCGGCAAGTTGCTGATATCTGTGGGAGGAATCGGGTTGTTGCATCCGATTATGAAAGATTCGACCAGTTGACTAGTCAAGTATTTTGCAGCCATCCGATCCGTTCCCCCGGAAGGTGCGTGCAGATTGCGCATTTATTATACGATCTCTCTGCAATCCGGTCCTCTCTGTAATCCGGTCGGTCCGCTCGGTCCGTGCCGGGCTTGGCTGTGAGTTCTCCCGGTTATTCACGCGCGGCCTTTCTGAAACACTGACGTTTGCAACAACCGGGCTTTTCGGGCGGTCACGCCTCTTTGTGAAAGCCAAGCGCGCGGATCTGTCTGTCGGCCAGATCGCATAGCAATGTGAACGGCGCGCTGCCGCTGAGGCTGCGGCGATAGATCATGCCGGACTGGAACGAGGCTTTTGCGGCCTGTGTCGCGACCGCGCTGATCCCGGCCCCGAAGCTGGAGGTGATGAAGCTGCTTGGCAGGAAGGACAGATAATCCCCGCGCCGCAACAGCTCAAGCGCCGTCAACATGTTCTCGCAATGCAGGTCCGCCTGCTTTTTCTTGCCGGTCTCGGCGGCGATCATCTCCATGATCATATCCAGATAGGCGACATCGCTTTGATAAGACAGCCAGGAACAGTCGAGCAGGTCCTGCGCCCCGATCCCGGGAAGGGCATGGATCGGATGGGTCTTGCGGGCGACAACGGTAAGGCTGGATGTGAATATGGGGGTGCGGACCAGAAACGAGGACAACCCTTCCTGGCGCTGAAACCCGCCGCAGAAGATGTCGATCTCGCCACTATGCAGCAGGGGGATCGCCTCGGTATAGCTCAGGGATCGCATGGCGAGGGTCAGCCTTGGATAGGCGCGCTGCATCTGTGCGACCGCACCGGGCAGGATAGAGGACATCCAGACCGGGGCACCGGCGATGTTCAGATGGCCGCTTTCCCCATCGCGCAATGTGGCGACATCGGTCCGGGCGAAGGCGCATTCGCGCAGGATGCTGCGGGCGTGTTCCGTGACACGTTCCCCCAGGGGGGTCAGGTGCACACCGCGTCCGTGCCGGTCGAACAAGGGCGCGGCGGCGCTGCGTTCCAGCAGTTTGATGCTGCGGGTGATGGCCGGTTGCGTCAGCCCCAGATGTTCTGCTGCTTTGTGCAACGTGCCATGGTCCACAACGGCGACAAGGCGGGTGAGGTTTTCCAGGTTGTCAAACATATTGATAAGTTTTTGTTATCAATTACACCATTCTGTCAACTGGTGTTTAATGGTGACCCCTGTCACTGTTGCCGCAACATAAAGGTTGAACCGGGGAGGATTCATCATGTCTATCACGCGTATGCGCGGCCTGTCGCGCCGCCATTTCCTGCAATCATCTACAGCGGGGGCCGCCGCATTGGGTCTTGGCGCCGGGTTCGGCCTTGGCCCGGCCATGGCGCAGGGGATACCGGCGGCGATCAATGATATCGCATCGGGCGCCTCGTTGCGCTGGATCGACAGCGGCGATCAGAAAGCGGTGTTCTATCGCCAGTTCTTTGCGGAATATGCCCAGGCGCGGGGGGTGGAGATCATCTATGATCCGCTGCCCTGGAACGAGATCGCGCAGGTCGTGCCGCTTGGGGTGCGCAACGACACGGCCCATGACGTGTTTGCCCTGCCGCAGAACATCAACCCGGCCGATGCCGTCGCCCAGGACTGGGTGCAGCCCTATGATGATTTCATTCCGGATATCGAGGCATGGAAAGCCGGGTTCCCGCAGGGCGCGTTCCTGCCCGGGATCAACGAGTTTGACGGCAAGACCTATGGCCTGCCTTTCACCTCGAACAAGCGCTACGGCACACATCTTCTGTTCAACCGCGCCTATATGGAGGCCGCCGGGTATGCCCCGGAAGATCAGCCCCTGACCTGGAGCGGGTTCCGCGACGCGGCCCGCAAGATCACCGAGGCCGGGGCAGGGCGCTATTACGGGTTCATCATCGGCGGCTCGCAACTGGGCCGCTGGGCGCAGACCGTGCGCAATATGGGCCGCATGGCGGGCGCAAGTGCTGGCGGGGACAGTGTGGTCGAGGCCGATATCGACTTCCGCACCGGGGAATATGTGTTCGACAGCGACGAATATATCGGCGCGGTGGAGCTTCTGATCGCGATGCAGGCCGATGGCAGCATCTTCCCCGGGGTGATGAGCATGAATGCACCGCAGGCGCGGGCCTTCATGCCGCAGGGGGCGGCGGGCATGATCCTGCAGGGCCCGTGGAATATCGGCGGATGGGAAGGGGAACATCCCGATTATGATTTCGGTGTCGCCTCGGGCCCGGTCCCCGATGAAGGCCCGACCGGCAAGCTGACCATCGGGCAGGGGGCTTTGGCGCCGAACACGATGTTCATGTACAAAAACTCGCCGAACGGGGCGATTGTGGGCGATATCTTCCACTATCTCGGCACGCTGGAGGGGCAGACCGCCTGGGCCAATATCGTCGGCGCGGGCGACCCGCCGATCTTCCCCGAGGCGCTTGAACATGCGGATATGTCGGACCGGTCCAAATTCGCGCTCAACATGTTCAATGAACAGATCCGCGTGGGGCCGAACCCGGTTGTCGGCAACAGCGACATTGCCCAGGTCATCGGGGCCTTCCAGGCGCCCGAGGTCAATTTCGCCCGGACCGTGCAAGGCCTTGTCGCCGGTGAACTGACCGGTGTGCGCGAACAGATGAGCGCCCTGAAAGACCGCTATAACGCAGCGCTTGATGCCGCTTTTGCAGAAGCAGGCGCTGCGGGCGCGCAGGTTGACCGGTCTGATCTGGTCTTCTCGAACTGGAACCCGGATGTCGATTTCGGCGCGTCGGATTACTGATACGTTCTCCCTCTGGGGGGTGCTGTGCAGACGCAGCACCCCCCTTTTTTGACTTTTCACCGCTATTCAGCAGAGTGTTCCCATGCGGCGTCGCACCTTCATTCACCGCTATCGCCATCAGTATCTGATGCTGCTGCCGGGGCTGGTGCTGGGCGGCATGTTTGTCTTCTACCCGATTGTGGCCGCCGTGTTTTTCGCGATGCAGGACTGGTCGGGCTTTAACGCCGACAAGGTTTTTGTCGGCTTTGCGAATTTCACCCGGTTGATGAGCGACCCGTTTTTCTGGGCGGCGTTTTCCCGGTCCTTGGTCTTTCTGCTGGGCACCGTGCCCATTCAGATGATCCTTGGGCTTGTGCTTGCGGTCATCCTCAACGACCGGTTGCTGAAACTGTCCAACCTGTTCCGCACCTTCATCTTTCTGCCGGTGGTCACGCCGGTGGCGGTGATCGGCATTGTCTGGACCTTCATGCTGTCGCCGTTCAACGGGCCGATCAACGGGTTCTTGCTGGATATCGGCCTGATTGCGCGCCCGGTGGATTTTCTGGGCTCATCCGACACGGTCATGCCCTCGGTGATCGGGGTCTATGTCTGGAAATGGCTGGGCATCACGGTGATCTACTGGCTGGCCGCGCTGCAGACCGTGCCATCGGATGTGTATGAGGCCGCGCGCCTCGACAATTGCAAGGGCGCCCGGCTGATCTGGTATGTGATCCTGCCCATCGTCGCGCCCTTTGCGGTGATGATCCTGCTGATTTCCGCAGTCGCGGCGCTCAACGTCTTTCCGCTGATCATGTCGATGACAAATGGCGGCCCGTTCTTCGCCTCGGAGGTGATGGAGATTTTCGTCTACCGCAAGGCCTTTGCCACCGGCGACGGGTCGATCCCCGAACTTGGCTATGCGGCGGCCGCAGGCGTGTTTTTCGGGCTTGTGGTGCTGGCGCTGACACTGTTGCAGGCGGTGATTGCGCGCCGCACCCGCCGGGGGCAGACCGCATGAAGCTTCCTGCCGCTCTCAGCCCGCGCCGCATCCTCTTTGGCAGTCACCGGCCCACGGCCCGGGTGGCGCTGGTCAGCCTTGGCCTTACCTGTTTGTGCCTGATCTGGATCTATCCGTTCCTGTGGATGATCTCGACCAGTCTCAAATCAACGGGTGAGATTTTCGCCGGCACCGGTCTCGTCCCGCAGGAGATCGTCTGGGAAAACTACAGCCGCGCCTGGGTCGAGGCCAATATGGGCCGCTATTTCTTCAATACGCTTTTCGTCACCCTGGGCTCGGTTGTGATCGTGACATTCTGCACCGCCACCATGGGCTATGTCCTGGGCCGTTACCGGTTTCCGGGCCGCAACATATTGTTCCTGGGCTTTGTCGCCACGGTGTTCATGCCGCAGGGCTTCACCATCATCCCGATTTTCGAACTGCTCAGCGCTTTGGGCCTGTCCTCCAACCTGATTGGTCTCACCATTGCGACCTCTGGCCATGCGATGGTGATTTTCGTTCTGCTGTTCGCGGGATATTTCAGCCAGTTGCCTGACGAACTGGAAGAGGCCGCGCGGGTCGAGGGGGTCAGTTTCTTCAGGATATTCTGGTATGTGATGCTGCCGCTGGCGCGCCCGATTGTGGTGACCGTGGTGATCATGCAGGTGCTGCACGCCTGGAATGATTTCCTGCTGCCGCTTGTCATCACCCTTGCCAACCCGGCGATCCGAACGCTGTCGGTCGGCATCTACGCCTTCAAGGGGGAGCAGTTTATCGACTGGTCCGGCATGGCGGCCGCGGCAACCATCTCGATCATTCCGATCGTCGTTCTGTTCATTCTTCTGCAACGCTATTTCGTCAACGGCCTTGCAGGGGCGGTCAAGGGTTAGGCAAGGGGCAGTCAGGGTATGAAGCGACCAAATATTCTCCTGATCACCACGGATCAGCAGCATTTCTCGGCGCTTGGCGTGGTGAATGACAAGATCAAAACCCCAAATCTCGACCGGCTTTGCGCGCGTGGAACCCGGTTTGACCGGGCCTATTGCCCAAGCCCTGTCTGCACGCCGTCGCGCGCCAGTATCATCACCGGGCTTTACCCCTCGCAGCACGGGGCCTGGACCATCGGGGTCAAACTGCCCGAAGAGGTGCCGACCCTTGGCGGGCATCTGTCAGAGGCGGGCTATAAGACCGGCCTGATCGGCAAGGCGCATTTCCAGCCCCTTGCCGGGGACAGCCTTGAGCGGCAGCCGACCCTGCGCGATATCCCCTTCTGGCGCGGCTTCAATGGCCCCCATTACGGGTTCGACCATGTGGAGCTTGTGCGCAACCACGCCGATGAATCCCATGTCGGGCAGCATTATGCGGCCTGGATGGAAGACAGGGGCCTGACCGACTGGCAGGACTATTTCCAGCCGCTGCCGGGTGTCAGCGCCAGCCATGCCCCGAAACAGGCCGCAGGCGCGCCCTATTGGGCCCGGCAGGATCGTCACTGGGCGCTGCCCGAGGCGCTGCATTACACCCCGTGGATTGGGGAACGCTCCTGCGCGTTCATCAAGGCCGCTGTTGCGGAAGAGGCGCCGTTCTTCCTCTGGACCAGTTTCCCGGACCCGCACCCGCCCTATACGGTGCCGGAGCCCTGGGCCTCAATGTATGACCCGGATGATATGAAACCCGGCGCGCTGGTGCCGGGAGAACATGACCGCAACCCGCCGCATTTCGCCATGACCCAGGAACAGGACCCGGATTTTTCCGCCTGGCATGACCCGCATGAGGCCCATGGCTGCGCCAGCCATCTTTACCCCCATGATGAGCTGAAAAAGGATATGGCGGTCTATTACGGCATGATGAGCTTCCTTGATCAGGAGGTCGGCCGGATTCTGGATCATCTCGACGATCTTGGCATCGCCGATGAGACGCTGATCGTGTTCACCACCGATCACGGGCATTTTCTGGGGCAGCACGGTCTGGTGGCCAAGGGGCCGTTTCACTATGAAGACATGCTGCGCATTCCGTTCATCGTGTCCTGGCCCGGCAAGGTCCCGCAGGGGCAGGTCAGCGAGGCGATCCAGAGCCTTGTTGATCTGACGCCAAGTTTTCTGGAGGCCGCCGGTCTGGGGGCGCCGGATAATCTTCAGGGCGTATCGCAACTGGATGTCTGGACGGGGCAGGCCGCCTGCGCACGGGATTTCGCGATCTGCGAAAACCGCCATAACCCGCGCATGCCCCATGTGGTCAGCTATGTGAATGCGCGCCACAAGATCAGCGTCTATCGCGAGGGCGGGGAGGGGGAGCTGTTCGATCTTGACCGCGACCCGAGAGAATTGCGCAATCTCTGGTCCGAGCCGGAGGCAGCGGCCGTGAAACAGGCCATGCTTCAGGAAATGGTGCAGGGTTTCCTGAAATCCGAACCGATGAAAATGCCGAGGCTGGCCCAGGCATAAATCCGGCCCATGCGGTCACGCCGAATGCGATAGCGCGGGTCTGAAACTCTGCACCACATATATTTTGCGTGGAGGGCCGGGCCCTGCCCGGCGGGGCCGCCGGGCGGAAGGGGCATGCGGGGGCATTTACCTGTCGCCCGAAGCCGTTTTCCTTGAGGAAAACCAGTGGAAAACGCGCGTTTTCCGGCCCCTGGAGCGGTTTTCGATTCAGATCAAACGCAAACCGCTTCACCTGATCCGCGCGCCGGTCTCCTCATCAAACACCTGAATCGCCTCTGCCGATATCACGAGGTCAACCGGAACATCCGGCGTGATGTCCGCATCCGCCGGATATTGAACCGTCAGTTTTGCGCCACCCGGTGTTCTGCAATAGGCAATCTGGCTGCCCCCCAGATCTTCGATCAGATGGGGGGTGACAGTCAGTTTTGCGCCGGAGCCTGCATTCATGTTTTCCGGGCGGATGCCGATGACGACACGGGTCCCATCGGCAATGGTGACCGGCACGGAAATTTTGAAATCAGGGTCATTGTCCAGTGAGATCATGGTCTTGTCCGAGGATGTGCGGAGGGCTCTTGCCGCAAGAAACGACATTTTGGGTGTTCCCAGAAACCCGGCAACAAAGATGTTGTCAGGATCGAAATACAGTTCTCTGGGTGTGCCCACCTGTTCCAGGCATCCGTCGCGCAGAATGATAATCCGATCCGCCAGCGTCATCGCCTCGACCTGATCATGGGTCACATAGATCATCGTGCGGCCAAGGCGTTTATGCAGTTCGGTCAGCTCCAGCCGCATCTCGACGCGCAGTTCAGCGTCCAGATTTGACAGCGGTTCATCGAACAGAAACACGCCGGGGTCGCGAATGATCGCCCTGCCGATCGCGACCCGCTGTTTCTGCCCGCCGGACAGTTCAGAAGGCCGTCGGTCAAGATAGTCCCCAAGGCGCAGAATCTCTGCAACCTGTTTGATCTTGTCTTCCAGCTGCGCCTTGCTTGCCCCATGCACACGTGTGGCAAAGCCGATATTCTGCTCGACACTCATATGCGGGTAAAGCGCGTAGGACTGGAACACCATGGCCACTTTTCGCTTGCCCGGATCAAGCGATGTCACATCCTTGCCGTTGAAATGAATTTGGCCGGAATTGGCGCCCTCCAGACCGGATATGACCCTGAGCAGGGTCGATTTACCGCAACCCGATGGCCCGACGATGACAACAAATTCGCCATCTTCGATCTCGAGATTTATGTCTTTCAGAACCGGCAAACCGCCGAAAGATTTCTGAAGTGCCGTCGTCTTGATATGGGTCATGTTGTAAAACCAGCCGCGGTTCTGATGGTTTTGATTTCACTCGGATCATACGGCATTCCTTCGGGATGCAGCAGATCATGAAACCATTCACTGGCCTCACCACTTGCCTGCGGGTGGTCCGCAATGACTTTCGGCCAGGGGATATGGGTTTGTGACCGCCCTTTGACCAGGCCCCACTGAAACGCCCCGACCTCATGTTGGCGCAAGACCGGCAACTGGTCCTGAATCCGGCTCCCCATCGGGCGCGCCATCCATTCGGTACAGAAAAGCGGGCGCCCGAACTTGTTGAGATACGCAATCAGAACTTCCATCCTCTCGACGGTGACATATCCGTGGAAGGATATGATATCCGACATTTGCAGCATCGCCTGATCAATGGCATTTTGGTAAGGAATATCATCGGGGACAGTGACATTGTCAAAATCCCCATGGCGCCATGCCCCGGATGTCAGCGGATGTATCGGGTTCACATGAACCGCGGCGTCAAAAGCCTGCTTGAGGAAGTCCAGAGAATTGGGCTCTAACTCAGCTCTCACATCTCTGGTTGTTGCCGCGTTCAGGAAAATCGCGCCATTGCCGGGTTCGTTATAGATATCCCAGAACAGGATACGGGGGTCATCTTTGAATTTTCCGATGACATCCTGAAGAAAATCCAGACAGAATGACCATTGCGACCGGTCCATAACAATCTCGCGGCCCGGGCTGGCCAGGGCCCGCCCGTTATGCACGCCGGGTCTGGGGTCCGGTTGCAGATCGGCATTCGCGGGATCACCGGAAAATCCGCAATCGTCGAACAGGCAGGGCACAACCATGATGTTGTTGCGGCTGGCAATCTCAAGAAAGCTTTCGAATATCCGGGTTTGCCCGGCAATGTCATCAACCCATTGCAGATATTGCAGATTGACGCGCACGGCGTTCATGCCGACAGAGGCGGCCCATCCCAGTTCCCGGTTAATGGCCAGCGGATCATAGGTTTCCTTATGCCACATATCGACAAAGTTTACCGCGTAGCCGGGCAGGAAGTTACAGCCAACAATCCATGGATGAGATGCCTTCCATTGCCATGCTTTATCGGCATCCCAACGGGGATTGAGTGTCTCGTCATCTGTCATATGAGGTCTCTCTGAAAGCGGTCTGTATTATTTATAAAGGCAATGGAGGGCCCCGGCTGTGCTTTGGGGGCCCTCCATCTGTCGGTTACTGGTCGTCCAGAATGTCCTGAACGCCTTCATTGATCGACACCAGAGCCTCGTCAATCGGCACGTCCGCCAGATAGGTGGATTGCAGGATCGACTTGACCACGTCGCGGATGCTCCACGCCACGGTAGACCGGGGCAGGGACCGTGCGATCTCTGCCGAGCCGGCATATTCAGACCGGTGCGGCAGAGTGTTATAGGCCTCGCTGGCCAGAACCGATTCACGGACCGAGAGATGGCCGGTCTTGGCCCAGGCCAGATTGTTGTCATTCAGGAAGTCAAGAAACCCGATGGCGGCCTGATAGGTCTCGGGGTCGTTTGCCTGCAATGATGCCGGAATGGCCCAGGCATGGCTGCCGCCCCAGGTCGCGCCCACATCAAAAAGCGTAGGCTGTGTGGCGACATAATAGTCTGACAGGGCACTTTCCGGGTTTGCAGCCTCGGCGGTGAACTGGTCAACCACCCAGGTGCCGTTGATCAGAATACCCGCTTGCCCGTTGAAGAAATCAGCCTGAGCCGCCGGATAGTCATTGGTGGGGTTTGCAAAACCCTGTTCGACGATATCGACAATCAGCTGAACCGCATTATGCATTTCTTCGGTGTCGAAATTCGCTTCGTCATCAACGATCAGCTCGGCATTCTGCTGAAGCGCGAGCGCCACAACCACATGAGAGCCGATATTCCCGTTCAGATCCAGCGCCAGATAATTTACCCCGGTTGCCTCCTGGAACTGCTGTGCATGGGCCAGCAGCTCTTCGGGTGAACCGGGCAGGATCGGCGCACCATCCGCAACAAGGCCCGCCTGTTCCATCAGCTCCATGTTCACGTGCCAAAGAAGGGTGTGGAAATCCAGCGGTACGGCATAGATCGCGCCATTATGGCTGGAACCTTCCAGGGCGCGGTCTTCCCAGTCCTCGATATCAATACCCGCCGGTGCCAGATCTTCGGACATATCCGCCAGCAGACCGATATCGGCGAATTCGGGAATCCGGCTTTGATGGATCACATGAATATCAGGCGGCGTATTCGCCGCATATCCCGCTTTCATCTGGTCATAGAAACTGGCCCAGGCCACTTCGCGGGTTTCCATTGTGACGCCATTATCCGCCTCGGAATAGGCATTGATCAGGGCCTGAATGATGCAGGCCTCCCCGACCGCATTGGCGAAATCCGTGCCGGCATTCTCACACGCGCCGAAAAAGCGCGCGATCGACAGGGTTGTATCGGCCTGAACAGGCCCCACCATCCCGGCGCAGGCCGCCATCATAATCAAAGTTTTTTTCATCTTCTCCTCCATTTAGATGTTATTTTGTTTGTTTTCAGCCTTTTGAGCCGCCAAGCGCGATCGCCCTGACAACGTATTTCTGGAATATGAGATAGAAGACGATCACCGGGAGCGATGCAAAGATACCCGATGCCATCAACCGTCCCAAACCTTCGGTCTGCGCAAAATTTTCCTGCGATGACGCGATCCCAACTGCCAGCGTGTAATCGGCGGTTCTCTGGATGGCGACAAGCGGCCAGAGATAATCGTTCCACGCGTAAAGAAAGGTCACGATGGCCAGGGTGATCATCGCGGGCCGCATCAGCGGCAGAACAATGCTGAAGAAAATGCGCACCCGGCCGATGTCATCAATCATCGCCGCTTCTTCGATTTCGCGCGGCACACCGCGCATGAACTGATACATCAGAAACAGCCCGATGGGGGTTGCGATACGGGGAATGGCAAGCCCGTGATAGGTGTTCAGCCAGCCCAGATCGGCAAACATCGTGTACATCGGGATGAAAATCGCCTGCTCCGGCACCGCCAGGCCAATCAGGCAGAGCATCAGCAACACCCGCTTGAACGGAAAGTTCATCCTTGCAAAAGCATAACCCGCCGGTGCCGCAACAAGCAGAACACCCAGGGTGGTCATTACCGCAACGATCAGTGAATTCATGAACCAGCGCGGCGTATTGCTCAGCGACATGACGGCGGCATAATTGTCGAAGGTGAATTGCGCTGGGATCAGCCCAAAGGCCACATCCGTCGTGGTGCGTTGCAGCAGATCATTCGGCTGAAAGGACAGCGACAGCATCCACAGGATCGGCACCAGCCAGATGAAGGCGGGGATCGCCATCAAGGTGACGAAAAGCCTTGTATTTACATGTTTGCCCATCAGTCCCGCTGCCCCCGGACAATCAACACCTGCAGGATCGAAAACAGCGTGATGAACATCAGCAGCACGGTGGACATGGCCGTGGCCCGCCCCAGTTTGTTTTCCTGAAACCCGGTGTCATAGATCAACACGACCAGCGACTCGGTGGTTTCCACAGGGCCGCCATCTGTCATCAGCCTGACCTGACCGAAAATCTGAAAATGGGCGATCACGGCAAGCACCATCACCAATACGATTGCGTGGCGCAGATTGGGCAGTGTTATATAGAAAAATGTTCTGACCGGCCCGATATCATCAAGGCGGGCCGCATCATAGATTTCATCCGAGATATCCTGAAGCGCTGCAAGAAACAGCATCATGCTGATCCCGGTCCCCCACCAGACCGTCGCCATGATAATGCCTGCATCGGCAAAACCCTCTGTGGTCAGCCAGGCGATCGGTTCCAGTCCGAATCGCTCAAAAATGCCCGAGACCAGCCCCTGGTTGGGGGACAGCGCCAGTTTCCAGATCAGGGTCACAACCGTGACCGACAGAACCGTCGAGACGAAGAAAATTGTTCGAAAGACTGCAGCCGCCAGGGTTTGCCGGTTCAGCAGGACCGCAAGCACCAGGGCAACAGCGGTCACAAGCGGCACAATCCAGGCGACAAGAAACAGGGTATTCCCGACCCGGGGCCAGAACTGGCGATTATACCAGCGCCCGTCTTCCCCGGGGGCCCAGCCAATTACAAAGGCGGCCACCAGGGCAACAGCGGCCAGAAACCAGTATAACGTCCGGTCATGGGCATGTTTTGCACCTCTATAGGCCAGTAAGGCCGCAAGCGCGACAAGGCCGCCCTGCCACCAGGGCTTCTGCACGGCGCTCCATTCCATGTCCCGGCCCCAGAGAATGCGTTCATAGTTTCTGAAGCCGACAAACTCGACGGCATCGGGGTTCATCGCCACCCTGAGCAGATGCCAGTCATGCAGGGATATCCAGAACCCCTTGAGCATCGGATAAAACAGGAAAAGCCCATAGGCGATAAGAAAAGGGGCAAGAAAGACAAACGCTTGCCGCTCGGTACGTATCAAGATTTTTGCCCCCTGAATTATTAACTAAATATTTTACTAATATTATTTGATTGTCAACAGTCCACCTGCTGCTATGATATCCGCACTGTGTGACTGGGGAGAATATCGAGTTGACGCGCAAACCCACCATGCGGGATATTGCTCGCCTTGCGGGTGTTTCGCAGACAACTGTATCTTTTGTGCTTAACGATAATCCCAATATCTCGGTCCAGGAAAGCACCCGTCAGGCCGTGTTCGACAGCGCAGCCGAGCTTGGCTATGAGCAGGCCAGGCGCAAGCGTCGCAAAAGTGCGATACGGACCATCGGATTTCTGATTGACGAGGTGGCCAGTTCCTCACTGGTCGCAGAGCTCTTCGAAGGTGCGACCGATTTTGCAAATCAATATGGCTGCCAGTTGCCGGTTGTCATCACCAGAGGTTCCCAGGCCGCCGAAGAGGCCGCCCTTGAGGCATGGCGCAACACCGATCTGGTCGGTGTCGTCTATAGCACGATCGTGACGCGCCCGGTGACGCCGGGTGACAAGTTCAGGGATATCAACACCGTACTGCTGAACTGCCACGCAAAAACCTCTGATTTCATCAGCGTCCTGCCGGGGGAAACTCTGGGTGGTCTCAGGGCGACAACCAGATTGGTAGAGGCCGAATGCCGGGACATCATTCATATCACGGGCGAATCCTGGCTGGAGGCGACCCAGAAACGGATCGACGGATTTTATACCGGCCTGGCCACGGCCAATATTCCGGCAGATGAAGGGCGCGTCTATTGTTCAACCTTCAGCATTCAGGGCGGATACGATAATCTGAATGCCATCCTGTCGGAACGCGACTGCCCGGATGGCATTTTCTGCGGCAATGACTGGATCGCCCAGGGCGTCTATCAGGCCCTTGTGGAACATGGGCATCGCCCGGGCCTGGATGTGAAGATCATTGGCTATGACAACCTGTTTTTCTCTGAATACATGGCGCCGCCCCTGACCACGATCAACCTGCCTTACCGGGACATGGCGCAACTGGCGATTGAGCTGCTTCTTGATGCGGAAAGCCAGTCTTCAACAGGCCCCCGGCAGGTGAAGCTGCCCTGCAATCTGGTCCCCAGAGAGTCGGCATAACGCGCTGTTGCGGTCGGTTAAGGTTTCCCTGACTTGTGAAGGCCCATAGGCATGCTCCGCTATCCCCCCTGTCGTCCTTCCAGGACGTTTTTTGTCACCGCCTGTTGATCGCGAAGGTTTTACCGGTCTGTCGCCGGGCTCTCATATCACTGTGGGGGAAAGCTTTATTCTTACATCCAAATCCCGGTTGTATTACGTATGTGGCAACCCGGGGAATGTCATGACACACTCAACAACCACCCGCCCCAAAGTTGTTATCATTGGTGCCGGTTTCGGTGGCATCTCTGCCGCTAAAACGCTGGCTCGCGAGCCTGTCGACATCAAGATCATCGACCGGCGCAACTACCACCTTTTCCAGCCGCTGCTCTATCAGGTGGCCACGGCGGATCTGTCGCCCGCAGACGTGGCCTGGCCGATCCGGGGCATCTTTTCGCGCCAGAACAATGTCAGCGTCGCGCTGACCGAAGTGGTCGATGTTGATCTGGCGGCCAGACAGGTGGTGGGTGAAACGGATCGCTATGAGTACGATTACCTGATTGTCGCCTCCGGCGCGCATCACTCTTATTTCGGGCGGGATGACTGGGAAAAACACGCCCCCGGTCTCAAACGGATCATCGACGCCACCGAGATCCGCAAACAGGTGCTTGTGGCGTTTGAGCGGGCCGAAATCTCGAATTCCGACGCAGAACAGCGGCGCCAGCTGACATTCGTGGTTGTGGGCGGCGGGCCGACCGGCGTTGAAATGGCGGGCGCCATCGCCGAATTGGCCAACCATGCGCTGGCCCGCGATTTCCACCGGATCAACTCCCGCGATGCCCGTATCGTCCTGATCGAGGCGGGTGATCGTCTGCTCAATGCCTTCCCAGAAAAACTGTCGAATAAAGCACAAAAATCCCTCGAAAAGCTGGGGGTCGAGGTCATGGTTGACACACGGGTCGAGGATATCACCGAAGAAGGGGTTCACCTGCAGGGCAGCTTTATCCCTGCGGCGTGCAAGATCTGGGGCGCAGGTGTGGTTGTCAAGAATGTGGGTCAATGGCTTGACGTCGAAACGGATCGCAGCGGTCGCATTCCGGTAACAAAAGACCTCTCCCTGCAAGGCCACCCCGAGGTTTTTGTGATCGGGGATGCCGCCCGGGTGCCTTGGAAAGACGGGCTTGACGTGCCCGGCATCGCGCCGGCCGCCAAACAGGGCGGCGCATATGTGGGCAAACGGATCAGCCAGATGCTCAAGGGCAGGGCCGCAACCGCCCCCTTCGCCTATAAACATGCCGGAACCCTTGCCACCATCGGGCGTCATTCTGCGGTCATAGATTTCGGCAAATTCCAGATGTCAGGCTTCCTCGCATGGTGGCTTTGGGGCATCGCACATATCTACTTTCTGATCGGTGTGCGTAAACCATTGATGGTCGCATTCAACTGGTTCTGGTCTTATCTCACCTTCTCCAAGGGCGCGCGGCTGATCACAGGGTTAAGACCGCTCTATGAAGACCGCGATACCGATCCAAAGCCCACCGCAAGCAAAGCGGGATAAACCGAAACGGCCCTGTTGAGGGGGGGATCAGACCTTGCTTGCCATCTTGATCGGCCCGGATGGCTGGCCTCTGCGCCAGGACGCGACTTTGCTGACCATCTCATGTCTCTCATCGGGTCAGGCTTACACTTTCTCCCGCACTTTGTTATCATAATATGAAAACTGTATCTTTGAAATTGAGAATCATGCATCTCGAACGGCTCATTCGCATCCTTGAAACTGTCGCCATGTCCGGCGGGGGCAGCACAGTCAATGATATCTGCGCGGCAACAGGGTTTCCCAAACCTTCGATCTATCGGCTGGTGCAGGATCTGGTCGCGGCGGGGCTTCTGGCCTCGCCCGAGAAAGGGGTCTTCTGCATCGGTCAGCGGGTCCACCGTATTTCGCGCATGGACAAAAGCGATGCCGAGATCAGCGTCATCGCTGAGCCGCTTTTGTCGGATCTGTCAGACCGGTTCGGGGCCGCCTGTTTCCTGTCACGCCTGCGGGGCGACGGTGTCGAGATCACGCAGGTCGAGGTGCCGTCTGACAAGGCCATTTCGTTTCTGCATCCCGGCCTTGGCCTTCGGCCCATGCATGCATGTTCCTGTGCCAAGGTTATTGCGGCTTATGCAGATGAAGAAACCCAAACCGATGTGATCGGCGGGCGTTTCCGGCAATATACCGATTACACCCAGACCGAGCCCGCCGCATTGAAACGCGAGTTCCACGCGATCCGCGTGCAGGGCTACGGGGAATGCATCCAGGAACTGGAGCTTGGCATCTGTTCTGTCGCGGCACCGGTGCATCTGGACGATCTGGGTGTGGGGCTGAGTGTGGGGGCGACGGGGTCGATCCGGGTTTTCACACCGGAGTTTCGCGCCAGGATCGGCCCTGCATTGATCGCCCTTGCGGAGCGCCTGGCCGAGTGTCTTGGACATCCGGCGCAGACGACTGAAAGATACGCTGCATCATAACATGTGCAGAATACGCCCGCAGCGCACTGGAATTGGACAGGTCATGAAATACACCTCGGCCCATTGGGGCAGCTACCGCATCACCGATACCGGGCTGGAACCGGTGGCCAGTGATCCCGAACCGGCAGTGGCGGGGCAGGGGTGGCTCAGCTCTGCAAGCAACCCCGCGACGCGGATTGCCCGCCCGGCCATTCGCGAAGGATGGCTTGCCTCGCGCGACACCAACAGAACCGGCGATGCGGGTTTTGTCGAGCTTCCCTGGGATGAGGCGCTTGATATCGTTGCCGGGGAACTGAACCGCGTCCGGAATCTGCATGGCAACAGCGCGATCTATGCAGGCTCCTACGGTTGGGCAAGCGCCGGGCGGTTTCACCATGCGCAATCGCAATTAAAGCGGTTCCTGAACTGTATCGGCGGCTGCGCGTGGTCGCGTAACACGTATTCACATGCCGGGGCCGAGGTTCTGTGGCCGCATATCACCGGCGTTACGAACCGGGATTTCACCCATGATCAGACAAGCTGGGACCAGATCGCGGATCATTGCAGGCTTTTGGTGGCGTTCGGGGGGATTTCACCGCGCACCGCGCAAATCTCTTCTGGCGGAACATCGAGCCATGGGGTGCGGGCCTGGCTTGATCAGATGCGGTCCGGCCAGTGCCGGATGATCAATATCTCCCCCATGGCAAGCGATCTGGAAGGGGCAGAGTGGCTGTCGATCCGGCCCGGCACGGACCGGGCGCTGATCCTGGCGCTAAGCCATGTCATCCTGTCGCGCGGGCTGGAGGATCGGGATTTCCTGGCCCGCTGCACGGTTGGCGCGGATCGCTGCCACGCCAGCGTGACGGGAAAGCTGGATGGCATTGTGAAAACACCCGCCTGGGCGGCCCGGATCTGTGGCATTCCTGCGCCCGAGATTGAGGCGCTGGCGCTTGCAATGGCCGAAAACCCGACGATGATCTCGATGGCCTGGAGCCTGCAACGGCAGGACCGCGGGGAAGAGACAATCTGGGCCGCGTTCAACCTTGCCTGCCTGCTGGGCCAGATCGGCCAGCCGGGATGCGGCTATGGGTTCGGATACGGGTCGATGAACACCTCGGGACGTCCGGTGGATCGGTGGGCATGGCCGTCTTTACCGCAGGGGCACAACCCGGTGCAGGATTTCATTCCGGTGGCGCGCATCACCGAGATGCTTGAAAATCCCGGCGGGACGTTCCGTTACAACGGGGCCACATACCGGTTTCCTGACACAAGACTGATCTGGTGGGCCGGGGGCAACCCGTTTCACCATCACCAGGATCTCAATCGCCTGGCCCGCGCCTGGCAGCGGCCCGATACGGTGATCGTCAATGAACATAGCTGGACCGCCACCGCCCGGCGCGCCGATATCGTTCTGCCCTGCACTTCGCCTCTGGAACGCGAGGATATGATGATGATGCGCAAGGACCCGGCGCTGGTCTTCATGTCACCCGCCCGCCTGCCATTTGGTGAGGCGCGGAACGATTATGACATTTTCGCAGATTTGGCAGACCGCATGGGCGTGGCCGAGACCCATGGCGAGGGACGGTCATTGCAGGACTGGCTCAGATGGCTATGGGACAAGGCGCAGGCGGGAGCCAGGGAGCGGGGCATTGCGCTGCCTGATTACGAGACATTCCGGGATACCGGCTGGTTCAACCTGCCCGATGCCGCCAAAAGCACGACGGTGTTTGCGGATTTTGTGAAGGCGCCCGGTGAACATGCCCTGGCGACCCCTTCGGGCAGGTTCGAGATGGCCAGCGATGTGATCGGGGCCATGGGGGGTGACACGGCCGAAACCCCGGGCTGGACGGAGCCGGTGGAAGGGCTGGGCGGGGCCGAAGCCGATGAGCTGCATCTGATTTCGGCGCAGCCGCTGACCCGGCTTCATGCACAAAACGACAGCGGGGCCGAGACGCGGGCCCATAAGGTAAAGGACCGGGAGGTCTGCCGTCTGCATCCCGACACCGCAACGCGCTACGGGCTGGCAGAGGGTGATGTGGCCGAGCTTTTCAACGCGCGCGGTGCCTGCCTGACCGCTGTGGCGATCACAGCCGATATCCGCCCGGATTGCGTTGAACTGCCAACCGGAGCCTGGATGGATACGGTCGAAATGGATGGCCGTCTGATCGAGGTTCACGGCAATCCCAATGTCCTGACGCTGGACAAGGGGTCGTCAGAATTGAGCCAGGGAAATTCGGCCCATACAACGCTGGTGCGGTTGCGAAAATGGCAGGGCAATCTGCCACCCGTTCAGGTCTTTGACGGGCCGCGGTTCGTGATGCGGCCCGCCTGACCCGAAACCAGACCGCCAACGGCGCCAGCCTTGGGGGAACCTACAGCATGCTGCCTTACACCTGAGACATCGCGCATCACAAATACCCTGGGAACGCGAAGCGTGGCAGGGTATTTGTGAGTCAAGTTTAAGGCAGGGTGCTTTAACGCATATCAAAGGGATACCTGCGGAGAAAAGGCCATGCCAATGCCCGTTGCCGTCAAACCGGACACAGACGTTCATAGCTGTGTGAAAGCCCTTGCCGAGACACGGGACAGGCCCCTGCATTGGATGATGTGCGAGGCTTCGGCTGCGGTCTGAAAGATGACCAGAACTGTCGATACCGTGTCTTTTCAGACCATGGAAAGCAGAAGCTTTCGTGTGTTTTCCGGCGTCATCTCAACGGGATTTCCACCAACGCTTGGATCCTTCATCGCACCCTCGACGATCTTGTCAATATCCGGGGTCTCAACCCCCATCTCGCCGAGTGTCCTGGGGATGCTCATCGAGGCATTGAGTGCATCGACATAAGCGCAGAACCCTGTAAAGCCGCCGGCGATGCCCAGATAGGCCGCGGCCTGATCAAAGCGGGTTTCAATGGCGGGTTTGTTGAATTGCAGAACGCCTGGCATGCACAGCGCGTTCGTGGTGCCGTGGTGGGTATGGTATATCGCACCAATCGGGTGCGACAGAGCATGGATCGCGCCCAGGCCCTTTTGGAAAGCCGTGGCCCCCATGGCGGCGGCGGCCATCATCTGGCTGCGCGCCTCAATATCGGTGCCGTCGGCATAGGCCCTTGGCAGGTAGTCTTTCACCAGACGCATGCCTTCCAGTGCGATGCCTTGGGACATCGGGTGAAAATGCGGGCTGCTATAGGCCTCAACGCAATGGGCGAAGGCATCCAGCCCGGTGCCCGCAGTGATGAACGGAGGCATGCCAACGGTCAGTTCCGGGTCACAGATCACGACGGCTGGCAGCATTTTGGGATGAAAGATGATCTTCTTTTCGTGGGTTTCAGAGTTCGTGATGATGCTTGCGCGTCCAACCTCTGATCCGGTTCCTGCGGTTGTGGGCACGGCCACGATGGGTGCGATCTTGTCGGCATCGGCCCGCGTCCACCAATCACCCACATCTTCAAAATCCCACAAGGGTCGCGTTTGGCCCGCCATGAAGGCGATCACCTTGGCAATGTCGATCCCCGAGCCTCCGCCAAACGCGATCACCCCGTCATAGCCGCCGTCGCGGTAGTCTTTGATACCGGCAGCGGCGTTCATATCGGTGGGGTTTTGATCGACATCCGCGAACAGGCCACGGCCCATCCCCGCAGCCTCCAGATGATCAAGCGTGCGCGCCGTGATCTCCATCGTGGCGAGGCCGCGATCGGTGACAAGCAAAGGTTTGGATATACCGGCAACGGTGCAAGCATCCGCAATCTCAGTGATACGTCCCGCGCCGAACCGAACCGATGTGGGGTAGGACCAGTTTGCGGTGATGCACATGGTGTCAGGCTTTCTTAAGGTGATATGATTTTGGCCGCGTAAGATTGTGATAGCCGATGACGGATAACCCGCCGCCGCGTCCGGTATCTTTGCAGCCGGTCCAGCACAGGCCCGGATCAAGATAATCGGCGCGGTTCATGAACACCGTGCCCGTTTCGATCCGGTCGGCGATGGCTTCGGCCCGCTTGGCATCTTGGGTCCAAAGCGATGCGGTCAGGCCAAAGTCGCTGTCGTTCATAAGGGAAATCGCTTCGGCATCATCGCTCACGGACATGATGCCCACAACCGGGCCAAAGCTTTCCTCGCGCATTACCCGCATGTCGTGGGTCACATTCGTCAGAAGTTGCGGCATCAGATAAGCGCCGCCATCTTCCTGGAAGCGGGCCGGGTCGATATGGGCGATGGCCCCCGCCGCGATGGCGTCAGCGGTTTGGCTGCGCACAACGTCTGCAAAGCGTATATGGGCCATGGGGCCAAGGGTGGTGTCGGGGTCCAGCGGGTTGCCCAGTTTATAGCCGTTCACGATGGCAACGGCCTTTTCGACGAAGGTCTCAAACAGGGAGGCATGGACGTAAATCCGCTCAATCCCGCAGCAGCATTGGCCGGAGTTGAACATTGCGCCGTCGATCAGCGTCTCAACCGCCGCGTCGAGATTTGCATCCTCCATGACATAGCCCGGATCTTTGCCCCCAAGCTCCAGCCCGATGCCCGTGAACGTGCCCGATGCCGCCGCCTCCATCGCGCGGCCACCGCTGACCGAGCCGGTGAAGTTCACAAAGCCAAAGCTGCGCGCCGCGATTAGATCTGATGTTGTCTGGTGGTCGAGGAAAACATTCTGGAACACGTCCTCCGGGATGCCAACGGAATGGAACGCCCTGGCCATACGCTCCCCCACCAGTGGGGTTTGCGAGGCGTGTTTGAGCATCACCGCATTGCCTGCGATCAAGGCCGGCGCGACGGTGTTGATCGCGGTCATATAGGGGTAGTTCCATGGGGCCACGACCAGCACAAGACCGTGGGGGACGCGTTTGATTACGCGGCGGAAGGCATCGCTGTCTTCCACCTCGATGGGGGCCAGCGCCTGTTCCGCAATCCCGGCCATATAGGTTGCGCGTTCATTGAAACCGCCAAATTCCCCGCCATACCGCACCGGCCGCCCCATCTGCCAGGCGATCTCGGGCACGATGTCGTCATTCATTGCACCCACGGCGACAACGCCCGCCTGTACAAGCGCGATACGGTCTGACAGGGCGCGCGCGGCCCATTCAGATTGCGCATGTCTGGCGCGCGCGACGGCGGCATCGGCCTGCGTGCGCGACAGCGTCTCGCGGGTCGCATAAACCGACCCGTCAATGGGCGAGATGCATTGGATCGCCATAGGTCTAAGCCCTTTCGAAACCGCGTGCGATTTCCCAATCGGTGACAACCCGGTCAAACTCTTCCTGTTCCCAGGTCGCCGCACGGGTGTAGTGATCCACCACGTCATCGCCCAGGGCGTCGCGCAGGAATTGCGAGGCGCGCAGGGTGTCTGTGGCCGCGCGCAAAGTCTGTGGAATCTCCACGGCGTTTGCGTCCTCATAGACATCGCCCGTGGTCGCCGGGGCCAGCTCCAGCTGATCCTCGATGCCCTGAATGCCCGCCGCGAGCATCACGGCCTGCGCCAGATAGGGGTTCAGGTCGGACCCGCCGATACGGCATTCAACCCGCACAGCTTTGGTGCCTTCACCACACAGGCGGAAGCCCGCAGTGCGATTGTCGACGGACCAGACGGTCTTGGTCGGCGCAAACGTACCTTTTGCGAAACGTTTGTAGCTGTTGACGTTGGGGGCCAGAAAATATGTGTAATCGGGGGCGAACCTGATCAGGCCCGCCATGTACTGCTTCATCAGGGTCGACATGCCATGTTTGGCAGAGGCGTCAAAGAACGCGGCTTCGCCGTCTTTCCACAGGGATTGATGCACATGGGAAGACGATCCCACACGGTCCTTGTGCCATTTCGGCAGGAACGTCGCAGCCCGGCCATTTTGCCAGGCGATTTCTTTGATCGCATGTTTCGCGATGGAATGGTGATCGGCGCAATCAAGCGCGGGGGAATAGCGAATGTTCAGTTCTTCCTGACCCGCTTCCGCCTCACCTTTGGAATTCTCAACGGGGAGCCCCGCCGCAAATAGGTGGTTGCGGATCGGCCGCATCACGGTTTCTTCCTTGGTGGTCTGGAGGATATGATAATCCTCGTTATAGCCGCTGATCGGCTCTAGATCACGGAACCCGCCCTTGCGGATATCGTCAAAGCTTTTCTCGAACAAAAAGAACTCAAGCTCGGTGGCCATTTTGGCCTCAAACCCCAAGGCCTCAAGGCGGGCGATCTGACGTTTCAAGATTGCGCGGGGCGAATGGGGGACGGGCTGATGGGTATGGTGATCAAGGACATCGCACAGCACCAGTGCGGTGCATTCCAGCCACGGGACAGGGCGAATGGTCAACAGATCGGGCTTCATGACATAATCGCCATATCCCGTCTGCCACGAGGTCGAGGCATAGCCATCGGGCGTTGCCATCTCCAGGTCTGTGGCCAGAAGGTAATTGCAGCAATGGGTTTCCTGAAACGAGGTCTCCACAAAATTCACACCGTGGAATCGCTTGCCCATCAACCGGCCCTGCATATCCACAAAACACGCAAGGACCGTGTCGATTGATCCGTCGGCGACGCAGGTCTTCAGCTTCTCAAAGGTCCAGTTTCCGGGCATGTTGTCTTTCTTTCTGCGGATGTGGAGGCCGCCATGGCAGCCCCCACAGGTGATGCGTTCGCCTTAACCGTAGCGGTAGGGGCGCCCCGCACGAACCATATCGGCATTGTACTGCCGGAAGATATCAACCACGCGACGTTTGGTTTCGCTTTCGGCGGCGATTTCTTCCCAGAATTCCTGCGCTGCCGCTTCGACGGTCGCCCATTCCTCATCCGGGATCGTGGTCAGTTCCAACTTGTCGCCATTGACGCGCAGGTTGGCTTCACCCCCCCAATACCACCACTGACGGTAGTAATGTGATTGGTCACAGCACACACGGAACAGCGTTTGCAGGTCTTCCGGCAACTCGTTCCAACGGTCCATATTGGCAAAGAACGATCCCGCCCATGCGCCCGAGATGTTGTTGGTCAGGAAGTAGTTGGTCACGTCGGCCCAACCCACGGTGTAATCCTCGGTGATGCCGGACCACGCGATGCCATCCAATTCGCCCGTCTGCATGGCAACTTCGATGTCTTCCCAGGGCAGGTTCACCGGAACCACCCCGAACCGCGTCAGGAAGCGGCCAGCGGTGGGGAAGGTGAAGATGCGCTTGCCTTCCATATCCGCAAGGCTGCGGATCGGGTCACGGGTGGCGAAATGGCAGGGATCCCATGCGCCGGCCGAGATGTGTTTCACACCAACTGCCGAATACTGCTCGTCCCAGATCTCGTTCAGCCCATACTGGTTGAACAGCACCGGTACGTCGAGGGAGTAGCGCGAGCCGAAGGGGAAATAGCCGCCAAACACGGTGACCTCGGTGGGGGATGCCATCGAGTCGTCGTCAGATTGCACCGCGTCAATTGTGCCGCGCTGCATGGCCTGGAACAACTCTCCGGTAGGGACCAGCTGGTCTGCGTAAAACAGTTCAATCTGCATGCGGTCGCCCGCGATCTGGTTGAACATCGCGATGGCCGGGTCGATCACCTCGGCGGCCAATGCGGCGCCTGCATAGGTCTGCATCCGCCATCTGATCGTGCTTTGCGCCAATGCCGGTGTGGCCAGCGCTGCGGCAGCGGGCGCCATGGCAGCCGCTTTGATAAACTTGCGTCTTGACGTCATTTCTTTTCTCCTTGGTTGGGGACGACCACCTGGACGGCAGTTCATTTATGGTTGGTTATACACGTAGTCAGGAAGCCAGGTGGCGATTCCGGGGAAGATCATGACGAGGGTCAAAGCCACCAACATGATCATCACAAACGGTGTGATCGAGGCATAGATATCGCGCACTGAGATTTCGGGCGGGGCCATCGCCCGCATCAGGAACAGGTTGTAGCCAAAGGGCGGCGTCATATAGGCGATCTGAGTCGTGATCGTGTAAAGGATGCCGTACCAGACCAGGTCAAACCCCAACGCGCCCACCAGCGGCACATAAAGCGGGGCAACAATGACCAGCATCGCCGTGTCATCCAGAAACGTGCCCATAAGGATAAAGCTCAACTGCATAAGGACCAGGATCATCCAGGGGCTAAGGTTCAGGCGTTCGGTGAAGACGCCCTCAATCGCGTTCACCGCCCCCAATCCGTCAAACACCGCCCCAAAGGCCAGGGCCGCGAGGATGATCCACATGAACATACAGGTGATACCCAAAGTGTTGCGGACCGAGTTTTCAAACACCTCGCGGGTCATCCGGCCCTTCAAGATCGCCGCCACAAAGGCCGAGATCGCGCCGATGGCCGAGCTTTCCACAAGAGACGTCCAGCCGTTCACAAACGGCACCATCATCATGGCGAAAATGACCACCGGCAGCAGCCCGGCGCGCAGAAGCCGCAACTTTTCAGCCAGCGGAATGTCACGCTCGCCGGCGTCCAGCACCGGACCCAATGCAGGGTTCAGGCGGCACCGCACGACAATATAGATTACAAACAACGTCGCCATCATCAGGCCAGGAACAACACCGGCCAGCCAAAGCTGACCCACAGGTTGCCGCGCAATCATCGCGTAGAGGACCAGAACCACCGATGGCGGCACAAGGATGCCAAGGCTTGACCCGGCCTGAATGACCCCGGTCACCATGCGCTTGTCATAGCCGCGTTTCAGCAGTTCCGGCAAAGCGATGGTTGATCCGATCGCCATGCCCGCCACGCTCAACCCGTTCATGGCCGAGATCAGCACCATCAGCCCAATCGTGCCGACGGCCAATCCACCGCGTAACCCGCCCATCCAGACATGGAACATTTTATACAAGTCATCGGCGATTTTGCTTTCCGACAGAACGTAGCCCATGAAAATAAACATCGGCAGCGTCAGAAGCGGATACCACCCCATCAGCCCCATCGAGGCCGAGAAGGCGATGTCAAAACCACCTCTGTCGCCCCACAAGAACAGCGCCGCGATGACGGCGACAAACCCAATCGCGCCAAACACCCGCTGCCCCGTCAGCAACATCAGCATCATCGACGAGAACATCAGCGTGGCAATCAGTTCATACGACATCAGGTCAGGTCGCCTTTGATCCGCAGAACGTCTTTGAAAAGTTCTGAAATACATTGAAGGAGCATCAAAAACATGCCCGTCACCATCATAGTCTTGATCGGCCAAAGGTAAGGCCGCCACGATGACGAGGATCGTTCCATGCGCCCGATCTCCTCGGCGCCGGTCACAAGGCCCGCAAAGAAGGAAAACGGCTGTTGTCCCCAATAGCCCAGGGAATAGGCTGTCGAGGCTACCGCGCCGTATAGCAGCACACAGAGATAGAAGATCAGAAACAGGATGGTGAACAGATCGAACCACGCCTTTTTGCGCAGCGACCATTCCCCGTAAAGCAGATCCATGCGGACGTTTGATCCAAGCTGGATCGAATATGGCCCGCCAAGGATATAGTATGTCACCATTACGAACTGCGCCATCTCAAGTGTCCACAGCGTCGGCAAGAAAAACGTTTTGCTGAACGAGGACCACAGCAATATCGCCATCAAAACAAAGATGCCGTACATCATCACACGCCCCACACGGTAATTGACCGCATCCACGGCGCGGATGTATCCCTTCATCAGGCCCGACATCGTAAATCCCCCGGCACCGGCATCTGCGAGACGGCCTCCACAAGCCATTTCGATAGCATGGCGGCCACCGCCTTTTGCTGCCGGGCCGTGGAAATCAGATCATTTCGGATCTCAAGCATAACGTTCAGATACCCCGCGCTTATGGCATGTTCTTTCAGGGTGTGGGTGACGCCATCTTCCGGCCCATAGGGTTGGTTACGTTCCACTTTACAGGCGGTATGCGCGGGCGCGATGTTCAACATCGCATCTGCAAGGCGCGTATCGCTGTCGTGCAGAATGCCGATCTCTACGACCCGCGGTTTGCCATAATAGACTGGCGTAAAGCTATGAACCGTCACGATAATAGGGTCCGAGACCCGTTGGATGGCGCGGCGCACCGCGTCACGAAACGGGTGACAATACGCGTCGATGCGTGCCTGCCGCGATGACGGGCTGAGGTTGCGATTGCCGGGAACGTCAATGACTTCACTGCGCGCGGGCATCGCGTCCGCCGAGCTGGGAGGGCGGTTGCAGTCATAAACCAGACGCGACACCCGCGCCGCGACCAGGCCGGCGTTCAGATGATGTGCCATATGTTGCGCCACCGCCAACGCGCCAGGGTCCCAAGCCGCATGGCTTTTGCGGTCAGCCTGTGACAGGCCAAGGCCGTCAAAGACGGCCGGTATGTGGTAGGATGCATGTTCACACACCAGCACCACAGATGACGCTCCGGTCGCCTTGCCTGCCTGGTCATGATCTTTGGGTAGATGAATGTTGGCTTGCGACACGGCCCCTCCGGTACGATAACCGTCTTGCAGCCCCTGATTTTTGTCAACGGGTTTCGATAAAAATTTACCATGTCGTATCGGGCTGATATTTTTTGATCAAAGAACGGGCAATGCCGATGACCGAAGGCACTTTTACCATCTCGGATCGCATCCAGACACAGCTGGATGATTTGACGCGGGCAGAACGCCAGTTGGCGCATTCCATTCTGGAAAACTATCCCGCGTCAGGTCTGGGGCCGCTCAGCGCGCTGGCCAAAGACGCCAAAGTGTCCGTGCCGACGGTTGCCCGTATGGTCCATAAACTCGGGTTCAGCGGCTATCCCGAATTCCAGACAGAACTGCGCGAAGAACTGAAAGCCAAGGCAAAAAACCCGATCGCCAAGCACGATACATGGGCTGAACGCGCCCCGTCTGAGCATCTTCTGAACCGGCTAACCGCTGCCGTGATGGACAATATCCGGCACACATTGGGCCAGATCGACCCCAAAGACTTTGATGCGGCATGCGAAATATGCGCCGACACGGATCATCATCTCTACATCGTTGGCGGTCGTATAACGCATACTTTGGCCGAATATCTGTTCCTGCACATGCAGGTGATCCGGCCGCAGATCACCCATATTCAATCCACCTCCAACGCATGGCCGCATTACTTATTGGATGTGTCTGCGGGGGATGTGTTCATCATTTTCGACATGCGACGCTATGAGAACAACACGTTAAAATTGGCGGAGATGGCACATAAAAAGGGTGCAAAGCTCATCCTCTTCACGGACCAATGGCGCTCTCCCGTTCATCATCTGGCGGACCTCAGCTTCAGCAGCCGGATCGTTGTGCCGTCTGCATGGGATTCCGCAGTCATGCCGCTTCTCCTGCTGGAGACGATGATTTCGACGGTTCAAAACCTGACCTGGGGCGATACGAAGGATCGCATGGAAACGCTTGAGGCGATGTTCGATCAGACAAAGCTCTTCCGGAAATTCACCTAGATGTTTGATCCCGGGTGTTGATGGCGCCTTGTTTTCCGATGCATGGAGGAAGCACTATGGGGCAGGTTTTGCGCGGCAATCGGCTGCCGAGACGGGCAAGAAGTTCATATTCGGTTATCCCATGCTCAAAGGCGCAGGTCTCCAGGTCGTGTTGGTGATTGATCAACGAAACGATCTGGCCTTCTCGACAGGCGCGGTCCGGCACATCGCTCAGGTCGACGAACAAAGTGTCCGATCCGCCGCTTCCAATGACCGGGGCTGTGTGAGTATCAAGAAAAACGGAGATTTTCTGACCGGGTCGCGGTGAAAAGAGAACGCCGTCCATCGCACCGAACGATACGATCCCGACCAGCATATCTTGTTCTGCTGTAAAAGACCGGTCATACCCGAACCGGGTTCCGGCCTTGAGGTGGCGGCGCTGTATGATCCTGCTTTCGAGGGTTACAACAGGCAGCATCGGGTTCGCCGATCCCCGCATCGGGTTGATGCCAAACAGGGCACTGCCCGGTCGGACGACATCGAAATGGAACTCTGCACCCAGGAATATCCCGGAAGAGGCGGCGACGCTTTTGCGAAACCCCGAAAGCTGAGCCGTCATTTTCAAAAACCTGTCGCGGTCTGCCACATTCCTTTGAGACAACCGGTCATTGCCCGAGGGCAGATGTGCAAGCATCAGGTCCGGCACCATTTCTGCGCACCATTGCGGATCCGAGATGAGGTGGTCCAGTTCTTCCATACCGAACCCGAGCCGATGCAAACCGAGATCGAGTTGCACCGCCATCTGCCCGAACCAGTTTGGGTTGCGACAACGCCCTGGACGCCGTCGCGAGCGAGACATTCGCCTTCGATATTTCTGAACGGTCGGGGGCTGTCAGCGGGTCACGATGTGGTCCGGCGGCCCTGTTTCAGGTGTGTCTGCCGCCTTATCGGGCAAATGCCAGGCATTGCTGCGGGCAAAATGCCGAACATGCAAAAAATGTTGACTCGATCCATAATTCCTTACATTCTAAATATCAGTACAAATGTGCTGATATATAGCACAACAGGGAGACTGAAATGAAGACTATTATCGCAGCTGCTGCAATTGCGGCGACCAGCGTTATTGCCCCTCAGATGGCGGCAGCGCAAAGCGCTACAGTTCAGCAGATTATGGACCGTGGCACGTTGCTATGCTCGGGCCATAACGGCAGCTATTTCGGGTTTGTCGAAGTGAACGATCAGAACGAATGGAAAGGCCTTGATATCGACCTTTGCCGCGCTTTGACGACGGCTATTCTTGGTGACCCGGACGCAAACCAGATTGTACCGCTAAGCTGGGCGCAGCGTTTTCCTGCTTTGCAGTCGGGCGACGTAGACGTGATTATCAAGGCAACCGGTTGGACGATGGGCCGCGACACAGAGCTTGGGCTTCAGTTCAGCCTGCCATACTTCTTTGGCGGTACGCAGTTTATGGCCCATGGCGATCTGGGTATTACCGATGCGACCGGTCTTGAGGGCGGCACGATCTGCGTCGAGGCGGGCACGACAATCGAACGTCTGGCTGCCAATTACATGACAACGATTGGCGTTGAGCACACCATGGTGTCTTATGAAAGCCAGGCGGAGCTGCGCGCGGCATACCTTGCCAACCGCTGTGACGCGTTCGCGGGGTGGGGGCCGAACCTTGCGGTTCTGCGTGCCACTGAACTGGATAACCCCGATGCCCACATCATCCTGAGCGATCAACTGTCGAGCGAGCCGATTTCTGCGGCCATGCGACAGGGCGATGAGGGTTTTGTTGATGTGGTGAACTGGATGCTGGCCGCTTTGTTGATCGCCGAAGAAGAAGGCATCACATCTGCCAATGTCGAAGAGATGGCGGCGAACCCTGCCAACCCGCGGGTTGCACGTCTGCTGGGGGTTGAACCCGGCATGGGCGAGCGTTTGGGTATGCGCGACACATGGGCGCGCGAAATGATTGCTGCGGTAGGTAACTTTGCGGAAATCTATGACCGCAACCTCGGCACAGACAGCCCCTATAACCTTGATCGTGGCTTGAACAGCCTGTGGAGCGAAGGTGGCGTCTTGTACGCGCCGATCCTCGATTAAGACTGCACGAAAGAAAGCTGGACCGCCCCTGTCGTGGGGCGGTCCACTGTGTTTTGACATCCGAGGGGCGGTATCATGGCGACAGCCGAGGAATTGCGTAGATCTGCAAGGCGCCGCAGTCTCACCATACAATCAGCCATTGTGATTTTGATCGTTGTCGCCGTTTGGGGCGCTGTGTCGAACGCACAGTACAACCTGACGCGGTTGAACATGACGAGCGGGTTTTCATTTTTGGAGCGGGACACGGGGTGGGATTATTCGTTCTCCCTGATCGAGCGCTCAATCAGTGACCGGTATTACTACACCCTGTTTATAGGCCTGCTGAACACGCTTTTCGTGGGTTTCATTTGCATCATGACCACCACGTTTTTCGGATTTATCATCGGCACGATGCGCGATGCCCGCCATCCTGCACTTAACTTTGCGGCCAATGTCTATGTCCAGATTTTCCGCAACATCCCGCTGATCCTCCAGGCGGTCTTTCTCTATGCGCTTCTGATTCATATGGGCGGACCTCGGCAAGCCTTGAACATTGGCGACATCGCCTTCCTTTCGGGACGGGGTCTTATGCTGCCGGGCTTGAATGTCAGCCCGGGTGTGGCTGTTGGTTTGCTCTTGGCTTGCGTGGGGATTGCGATTGGATTGATCATCGCGAAGGTGCCCCTTTGGCGGGGGGCGCCATGTGGTTCGGTGGGACAATCGTGCTGTCAGTGCTGACTGCGATGGTTGTACGCCCCGAGGGGGAGGGGCTGTTATCCATTCCCGCGCTGGCAGGTCTGCGGTTTCAGGGGGGCATTTCCGTTCCCATTGAATTGCTGGCATTGATTGTGTCGATCACACTCTATGGCAGTGCCTATATCGCCGAGATCGTGCGCGGTGGTCTTGCCCAGGTGCCACGCGGACTGGTCGAGGCGGGGCAGGCGCTTGGCCTGACGCCTATGTCCATCTGGTCGCGCATCAAGGTGCCGATGGCGCTGCGCAGCATCATTCCCCCGCTTGGCAATCAATGGATTTTCATGATGAAGGCCACGACGATCGGCATCGCCATCGGATTTAGTGATCTGTTTTACATCACCGTCAATTCGATCAGCCAGTCGGGCCAGACGCTTGAGCTTATCCTTATTCTGATGCTGACATTTCTGGGCATTAATTATGCCATCGCGGTCTTCACCAACTGGCTGAATGCGCGATTGCAGTTGAGGGAGCACTAGATGACCGTCACAGACATCGCCCCGCCCGGACGGTTTTCTGAGATCCGCAAGCGGTTCGTCAAGACGGGCTTCGGCTCCCCCCTAGCGATTGTCATCTCCGTCCTCGTGTTCACTTTGCTGGCCTATATCGTCTACCAGTTTTTGGATTGGGCCGTATTTCGCGCCGTGTGGTCGAAAGAGGATGTGGAACTGTGTGGGGATCACAGCGGGGCCTGCTGGTCGGTGATTGATGCGCGGCACCGGTTGATCCTGTTCGGAACATATCCTTTTGAAGAACACTGGCGGTCAACCTTGGCTGCGATCGCGATTGTGGTCACGGTGCTTGTTTCTTGCCTGCCGGCGATGTGGCGCGCGGCGCGCCTTTCCCTGCTGTGGATCGCGGGGTTCGCGGCATATTATCTGTTGATGGAAGGCAGTCTGCTGGGCCTTGCACAGGTCACAACCGACGGCTGGGGGGGCTTGTCGCTGACCCTGTTCCTGTTTGCATCCGTGGTCTTGTTGGGCATGCCGATGGGGCTTGGTCTTGCGCTGATGCGTCGCTCTGCAATGCCGGTGGTGCGGTGGTTCGCTTTGGCGATCATTGATACGGTGCGCTCGCTCCCGCTGGTCACCACCTTGTTCACCGCTGCGGTCGTCGTCCCCCTGTTCCTGCCCGGCTGGCTGGAAGGGGACAAGATCTGGCGTGTGATTCTTGCTTTCGCGCTGTTCTTTGCCGCCTATCAGGCGGAGGTGTTTCGTGGTGGGTTTCAGGCCATTCCAAAAGGGCAGTTTGAGGCCGGCCGCGCCCTTGGCATCAGCTATTGGAGCATTCTGGGCCGCATTGTGTTGCCGCAGGTGTTCCGCCATGCGCTGCCCAGCACGATCAACATGGTCGTGGTGACGTTTAAGGAAACCGCGATTGTGACAATCATCGGGTTCTTTGACATTCTCGCGTCGGGCAAGACCGCCTTTGGCACCGCCGAATGGGCCCCTTATTATATCGAGGTGTTTCTATTCGTCGCCGCGATCTACTGGGTGTTCATTTTTTCGCTTGGCCAATATGGCGAATATTTGAAAGGCCGGATGGCAATCTCGGAACATTAAAGCGGTTTGCGTTTTAGATGAGACAGCCCCATCGGAAACCGCGTTCGAGCGGCTTGCGGTTTGCGCGGTATGGCCCGCGCAAGCCGTCTGTGTTCAGTCGAGGGTAACAGCCCCGTTGGGTGTGCTCACGGTAAAGGACAAGGCGGCATCGCCCGCCTGCACCTCGGCCAGATGATCGACGCGCAGCGCTTTCAGGATCGCCGAAAGCGTGACGGGGGTGGGATAGGTCAGGTGAACCTTGTCCAGAGTGACAGCAAGATCCTGTTGACCTGTGCTTGGGTGGGGCCCGGGTGACCATTCGATGAAGGCGGGCAGCAGGCCTCCCATCGGCAGATGTCCGTCCTTTGGCACCGTTAACCGCCATGACCGGTCCCCACGGGTGAACAGGACGACGTCGCCCAGATCGACAGGGCTGGCCGCGATGACAGCGTCCAGATCATCCGTGCCCACCACCCAGCACAATGCGCGCGGACGCTCTGCCAGCCGTGCCTTGGTGGTTGGATCATCCAGTGTAAACCACCGCACGCGGCCCGGATCGGCAGGGGCGTCCGGGTCAATCGCGATCAGTTCGAAGAAGCTCTCGTTGCCAGACTGCATCACGCAGTTATGCGTGCTCATCGCTTCGTGTTTGCCGCCGCGTGGAACAGTCACACCCAGCTTGGCCTCCATGGCTGCGACTCCCTGGTCCAGCGTGTCTGCACCAATGGCAAAATGGTCTATCTTGTTGTGCATGGTTTACTCCGCTGCGGTGTTGAGATGGGGAAGGGCGGCGGCAAGCTTCGCAAACAGCCCCGTCGCCCCCAGTTCGAATGGCATGTCATATTCACAAGTATTATGTTCTTTGACGTTGCCAGCCACAGCGGAGAGTGTCAATATTCGGCATAAGTGTTTTGTATAATAGCACATTGGTGGCCAGATGAATGAAGACGTGAAAAAGCTGACGGCAAGCCATTGGGGCGTTGGCCTCGCAACAATTCGGGATAACCGCATCCTGGCGGTAACCGGCCACGCGCGCGATCCTGCAACAGCCGGGATCAATAAGAACATCCCCGGCAGCATCCACGGCAAGGCGCGCGTTCTGCGCCCCGCTATCCGCAAAAGCTGGCTTGAGGGGGTGCCGAAGGCTGTGCCTCGGGGGCGCGATGGCTTTGTCGAGGTGAGCTGGGATCATGCGCTGGACCTGATTGCGCAAGAGATGACGCGTGTGCGCCGGGATCACGGGAACAGCTCGATCTTTGCGGGCTCTTACGGGTGGTCAAGCGCGGGGCGATTTCACCATGCGCAAAGCCAGCTCAAGCGCTTTTTGAATACGCAGGGCGGGTTTGTCCGTTCCGAGGGGAATTACAGCTATAACGCAGCGCTTGGCCTGATGCCTCATATTGCAGGACCATTTCGCCAGCATGTGGCCCAGGCAACCCGCTGGACTGTTATCGCAGAACACACGGATCTGGTTGTGATGTTCGGCGGCATGGCGCTGCGGAATACGCAAGTGAGCGACGGTGGTGTCAGCAAACACCGGATGCCCGGAAATCTGGAGAATTGCGCCAAGGCAGGCGTTGAGTTCGTGAATATCAGCCCATTGCGCAGCGATGCCGAAGACGTGCTGAAGGCCGAATGGATGCCCGTACAGCCCGGCACCGACACCGCCTTGATGATGGGGCTGGCGCATACGCTATTGGTTGAAGGCCTGACAGACACGGCTTTTCTGGACAGGTACACAGTCGGGTTCGACATGCTCAAATCCTATCTGCTGGGCGCAGCGGACAACCAGCCAAAGGACGCGGATTGGGCGGCTGATCTGTCAGGTCTTGATCCGGCTGCTATCCGCGCACTTGCACGTCGCATGGCCGCTGGCCGCACGATGATCAACGTGAGTGCCGGGGTGCAGCGCACCGATTTCGGCGAACAGCCGATGTGGATGGGCATTTCGCTTGCAGCGATGCTGGGTCAGATTGGCCTGCCCGGTGGCGGGTATACTGTCGGCTATGGCGTCAACGGCAATATTGGCAATATCGAGCGCCCGTTTCGCTGGGCTGCGCTGTCGCAGGGGCGCAACCCCGTGGACGATTTCATTCCTGTGGCGATGATCAGCGAGATGCTGCTGAACCCGAAGGGCCGTTACCAGTATCAGGGCCGGAAACGGAGCTTTCCCGACGCGCGGCTGGTCTGGTGGGCGGGCGGAAACCCGTTTCACCACCATCAGGATCTGAACCGGTTGCACAAGGCATTCCAGACGCCAGAGACGGTCATCGTGAACGAAATGAACTGGACGGCGACGGCCCGTCACGCGGATATCGTTCTGCCCATTGCTGCCGCACAGGAACGAACAGATTTTGGCGCCGGGAAATCAGACAATGCGCTGGTGCCGATGCCGCAACTTGTGACCCCGCCGGGGGAGGCGCGGGTCGAGTATGATATCTATGCGGATCTGGCAGCGCGTCTCGGGCGTGCAGATGACTTTACCGAAGGCAAAACCAGCGACGCATGGCTGCGCGAGATCTGGGATGTCACCCGCGCACGCGGGCAAGAGAACGGCATCTCTTTGCCGGATTGGGACAGTTTCATTGCAGGCGACGTGATCGATTTACCGGACCCCAGCCCGAACCAGGTGTTTCTCGCTGATTTCCGCGCGGACCCTGTGGCGCAGGCCCTGCCCACGCCAAGCGGGCGGATCGAGATTTTCTCGGAAACGATTGCCGGATTTGCACTGCCCGACTGCCCGGGACATCCCAGTTGGTTCCCGCCACGCGATCGCGCGCAGGACCCTGATGGGGCGTTCCCGTTTGCCATGCTGTCGGGCCAGCCCAAGACAAGGCTGCACAGTCAGCTCGACAATGGTGCCTATAGCCTCAGCCACAAGATTGCAGGGCGCGAACCTGTCTTGATCCATCCAGAAGACGCAGAGGCTTGTGGAATTGGGCAAGGCGATGTTGTGGAACTTTTCAATGCGCGGGGGCGGTGCCTTGCCGGCGCAAAGATCACGGATGAGATCATGCAAGGCTGCGTTTTTCTTTGGACAGGTGCCTGGTTCGATCCGGACTTTGACGCCCCCCAGGCGCGTGACCGCCACGGAAACCCGAATGTTCTGACCCATGATATGCGGACATCATCGCTTACACAGTCCCCGGCAGCGCATTCGACAATGGTTCAGATGCGTCGGTTTGAGGGCACAGTCCCTGCGATCCAAGCTCATGACCCGCCACCTTTCGAACCCGGGACTTAACTGGTAGTCCAAACAGATGGATGCGCAGGATCAAGTGACGGCTATGCCAACAAAACAACCAAAGGTTGATTCCACCCTGTCAAAAGGGTTGCTCATTCTTGAAAATCTTGCCCGCGCGCAATCGGGCAAAGGCGTGACCGAGCTGTCAAAAGAGCTGGGGCTGACAAAGTCGAATACATTTCGCCTTCTTCAAACCCTGACAACGCTTGGATATGTGCAGCACATGCCGGACAAGTCCTATTCGGCAACGCTGAAGACCTGGCGCGTCGGGCGTGCTTCTGTCGAGAACCTGAACCTGCGCGAGATTGCAGCACCTGAATTGTCCTATCTGTCGCGCGAAACGGGAGAGGCGGTGTATCTTGGGGTCCGCGAAAACCTCAACGTGGTGTATATTGACAAGCTGGACAGCCAGAAACCGATCCGGTCATGGAATACAATTGGCGATACCGCGCCTTTGCATTGTGTCGGGACGGGCAAGGCGATGCTGGCAGCCGAATTCGCAAAACTGCGCGACCAGATCAGTGTTGCGCTGACCCATCACACGGATAAGACACTGACGGATATGGCCGCCCTCGAAGCCGATATCGCGCTGACGCTGACCCGCGGCTATGCGTATGACACAGGGGAGTTTCGGGAGCGCATCCTAAGCTTCGGCGCCGCGATTACGTTGCCGGGCGGTGAAGTCGTCGGGGCCCTGGGGATATCGCTTCCGGATATCAATTTACCCGCAGGCGGCGTTGAACAGTTTGGCGGCTTGGTGGCACATGCCGCAGATAGTGTCTCTGCAAAGCTGGGCCGCATTTAAAGCCTTTCGAGTTTTCATTGAGACATGATCATCGCTTTTCGCGTTCGACCGAAGGGAGAGGCCGCGAACAAGTGATTCAATGTTAACTTGAAAGGCTATAGGGCTTCTTTTCTGGAAACGCTATGGGGCCACCCTGTTTCTCCCATGTGGAGAAGCCTTCTTTCAGATGGGCGGCTTTGAAACCCATATCCTGCAACGTGGCCGTTGTGATGGCAGAGCGCCAGCCGGAGGCGCAGTGGAAAACGAATTTCTTGTCTTCTTGCGCAAAGATATCTTTGAAATAGGGGCTGTCAGGATCGACCCAAAACTCGATCATTCCGCGTGGTGCATGAAAGCTGCCTGGAATGAAACCACTGCGCTGGCGTTCGCGTATGTCGCGGATATCAACGACAACGACATCGGGGTCTTCCAGCATTGCAATCAGATCCGTGGTTTCGATTTCTTCGATACGGGCGCGGGCGTCTGCAACCATTTGTGCGGATGACATTTTGAGTTTGGTCATGAGCAAGCCTTTGTATTGATATATGGAACAGTTATTTCGAATATTGACACAAACGGAGTCGTGGTGCAACCTTTCCCAAGAGGATCAACGGTTCGAATTCGGGAATCAACACATGACGCAGCAACACGCCATTTCGCTTTGGGATGTCTCTGCCAAAGAGCAGGATTACCATGCGCCGATGGAGGCCGATAGCACCGTTGATGTGGCGATTGTCGGCGGGGGTTTTACTGGCCTTTCGACGGCACTGCACTGTGCTGAAAAGGGGCTTTCCGCGCATGTTCTTGAGGCTGAACAAATCGGCTTTGGCGGGTCGGGCCGCAATTGTGGGCTGGTGAATGCCGCGCTTTGGCTTCCGCCGCAGAAAGTGCGTGAAAAGCTGGGGCAAACCTATGGGCCGCGTTTCATCCGGAAATTCGGAAGCGGGCCGGAATATGTGTTCTCGCTTATCGAAAAGCACCAGATCCAATGCGAAGTTACACGTAGCGGAACGATCCACGCGGCACACGGCCCCAGTGGCTTTGCCGATCTGAAGGAGCGGCATAAGGAATGGCAACGCCTTGGCGAACCGGTTGACCTTTTGAGCCGTGCAGAAGTTTCGGATATGATCGGGACCACCCATTTCCACGGCGGGCTTCTGGATCAGCGCTGTGGGACGATCAACCCGATGGGGTATTGCCGCGGCCTTGCACGGGCGGCCCTTGCTGCCGGAGCCAAGATCAGCACCGGTGCGCGGGTGACAAAGCTGCGGCGTGATGGCAATCTTTGGAAAGTTGAAACCGCACGAGGGGTGGTGACGGCCAAAGCGGTCGTACTTGGGACCAATGCCTATACAGATACGTTGTGGCCGGACCTGAACCGCGTTTTCACAATGATCCACTATTTCCAGCTGGCGACCAAACCGATGGGGTCGGGGGCGGATCATATCCTGCCCGGCAAACAAGGGTTATGGGATACCGGCCAGATCATGTTCAACATTCGCCGCGATGCCGCCAACAGGCTGCTGGTCGGATCAATGGGCAAGGTTGTCGGCAGCAAGGATCGCGGCCTTTCGCACCGTTGGGCAAAGAAACAGATTGCCCGCATTTTCCCCACGCTTGGTCCGGTTGAATTTGAAGAGGCCTGGCACGGCCAGATCGCCATGACCCCCGATCATTTGCCGCGGATCTACGAGCTTGCGACGAACCTCTTTACGCCCATCGGATATAACGGGCGCGGCATCACAACGGGAACGATGTTCGGTGAAACCATGGCCGGGCTTTTGACAGGGATGGATCGCGCGGATCTGCCGCTTCCAATGACAGAGCTCAGCACCGCGACTTCGGCGCCGATCATGTCGCGGATTTACCAGTCCGCATTTACAGCCAATCAAATTCTAAAGGCGATCTGACCCTTGACAGTTTTCATGAATCGCGTCGGCGTTGATATTGGCGGCACATTTACAGATGTCGCACTCTCCCATGCAGCGGGTCTTGATACCTGTAAGGTTCTGACCAATTACGCCCAGCCGGAACAAGCGATACTCGATGGTATTCAAATCGCGGCGGACAAGGCAGGCGTTGCGATGAGGGATATCGGTCAGGTCATCCATGGCACGACCCTTGTCACCAATGCACTGATAGAGCGGCGCGGCGCAAAGCTGGCGTTCATTACAACCGAAGGGTTTCGCGACGTCATAGAAATGCGGTCAGAAAACCGGTTTGAGCAATATGACCTGAACCTGACGCTGCCAAAGCCCATGGTGCCGCGCGAGGATCGCCTGACGCTTCATGAGCGTATGGGGCCGAAAGGAGAGGTGCTGCTGGCGCTTGATCCGGCCGAGGTCGATGCGATGGTCAAAACCATTCTGGCGGGGGATTATGAAGCTGTTGCGATTGGTCTGATGCATGCCTACGCCAATGATGCGCATGAGGTGCAAATGGCCGAAGCCCTGCGCGCCGCCGCACCTGAGATGTCGATTTCATTGTCTTCGGTTATCTCTCCGCAGATGCGCGAATTGCCGCGCTTTAACACAGTGATCGCCAATGCCTATGTGCAGCCGCAGGTTGCCGATTATCTGGGGCGGCTGGTCAGACGACTGGGTGAGGCGGGTGTTACGGCCCCCGTCTTTATGCTCCATTCCGGGGGTGGGTTGATCTCGGTTGATGTCGCATCCGAGCAACCGGTGCGGCTTCTTGAATCCGGGCCTGCCGGCGGTGCCATTTTCGCCGCTGATTTTGCCCGCGGTCACGGGCTGGACAGCGTGCTGTCTTTTGACATGGGCGGGACCACGGCGAAGATCTGTTTGATCGAAGAAGGCGCGCCCAAAACCGCAAACACTTTCGAGGTCGCGCGCACCTACCGGTTCAAAAAGGGATCAGGCATGACCGTCTCGACCCCTGTCGTTGAGATGGTTGAAATCGGGGCCGGTGGCGGGTCAATCGCGTCTATTGATACGTTGGGGCGCGTTCAGGTGGGGCCCCGCTCGGCCGCCTCGGAACCGGGCCCTGCATGCTATGGGCGCGGGGGCGAAGACCCCACAGTGACCGATGCCAATCTGGTGTTGGGGCGACTTGACCCGGATAATTTTGCCGGTGGCGCAATTGCCTTGTCCCTGCAGGCCGCGGATCGTGCCATTGATGCGAAGCTGGCCCGAAGGTTGCAGATGAACGCGCCAGAGGCCGCCTCTGGCATCACAGAGATGGTCGATGAGAACATGGCCAATGCCGCGCGGGTCCATACGGTCGAAAACGGGCGGGACATCGAGCATTTTACCATGATCGGTTTTGGCGGAGGCGCGCCTTTGCATGCCTGCCGCCTGTGCGAAAAGCTGGGCATCAGGGAATTGATCATTCCCCCGGGTGCAGGTGTCGGATCCGCCATCGGCTTTCTGAAAGCGCCGTTTAGCTATGAAGCTACACGCGGGCTGTTCCAGCGTCTTGACCAGTTCGATGCACAGGCGGTCAATGCTGTGCTGACCGACCTGGAGGCAGAGGCGACGGCCTTTGTCAGCGCAGGCGCAAAGGATGCGGTAACCACCACCCGGGTGACGGCATTCATGCGGTACGCGGGGCAGGGCTGGGAGATTCCGGTTGTCTTGCCTTGCAAAATCTTCGCGGATGCTGATCAGGCTGAGGTGCTTGCGGCGTTCGAGCGTGCGTATCGCAAGTTGTTCGGGCGTGTCATTGACGGGCTTGCGATTGAAATCACGAACTGGTCGCTGGTTGTGGCCTCTGCGCTGCCAGCCACCCCGCCGGTTGAACGCCACGCGCATGGGGCCTCGGTCACGCCGTTGCGCACAAGACAGTTCTTTGACATGGCGTTGCGCAGGATTGTTGATGCGCAAGAGGTTGACCGGGCCGCGATGACCGCTGGAAAAGCCGTCGAAGGCCCCGCGATCATTATCGAAAACGAGACAACCACCATCGTGACCTCCGGGTTTCGCGCCATCGGCCAGGGTGATGGCAGCCTGCGCCTGATCCGCAAGGGAGACAGCTGATGACCCCATCCGCGATTGACTATCAGATCATGTGGAACCGCCTGATTGCGGTTGTCGAAGAACAGGCGACAACGTTGATCCGCACCGCGTTTTCCACCTCTGTCCGCGAGGCGGGCGATTTATCTGCCGGGCTGTTTGACCGTCAGGGCCGGATGATGGCACAAGCCGTGACCGGCACGCCGGGGCATGTGAACGCCATGGCCGAAAGCGTGACCCATTTCGTCCGTGAAATCGGGTCCCAGAACATCTTTGAAGGGGATGTGTTCATCACAAATGATCCCTGGCTTGGCACAGGGCATTTGCACGACATCACCGTGGTGTCGCCGACATTTCGGGATGGCATGCATATCGGGTTTTTTGCCTGTACCGCGCATGTGGTTGATATCGGAGGGCGTGGGTTCGGGCCGGACGGGACTGAGGTTTTCGAGGAAGGCTTGCTGATCCCGATCATGAAATTCGCTCAACGGGGCGAGGTCTCGGACGATCTGATCCGCATTGTCCGCGCAAATGTCCGCGAGCCTGATCAGGTGGTGGGCGATATGTATTCCCTTGCGGCCTGCAACGAGGCAGGGGACCGCCGTTTGCAGACCATGATGGGCGAGTTCGGGATTGCCGACCTTGACGGATTGTCGGATTTTGTGATCGAGACCAGCCGCAAAGCCACCCATGCCGCAATCGCCGCTGTTCCCGATGGGGTGTTCACTCACAACATGCAGGTTGATGGCTATGACGAACCTGTCCTGATGGCGGTTCGGCTGGATATTGCGGGCGACAGGATCAAGGCCGATTTTGACGGCACCTCAGGGATGAGCCGCTTTGGTGTGAATGTTCCGGAAGTCTATACACGCGCATATGCCTGCTATGGGTTGAAATGCGCGATTGCGCCTCAGGTGCCCAACAACACCGGCTCGCTTGAACCGTTCGAGATCACCGCCCCCGAGGGATGTATCCTTGCTGCGAAACGTCCCGCACCAGTGTCGGTGCGCCATGTGCTGGGGCATCTGGTGCCGGATGTCGTGCTGGGGGCTTTGCATCAGGCATTGCCGAACACGGTGCCGGCCGAGGGGGCAAGCGCGCTGTGGAACATCCAGATTTCTGCCAGACCCAGCGACCCCGAGAGCGGATTGCGCAATGCCGAGGTGTTGATGTTCAACTCTGGCGGAACGGGTGCGCGCCCGGCATTGGACGGGTTGTCTGCAACAGCCTTCCCATCCGGCGTGTCAACGATGAGCGTCGAGGCAACAGAACACGTAGGTCCGATCACCGTCTGGCGCAAGGATCTGCGCGAAGGGTCCGGCGGGGCAGGGGCGCGGCGCGGCGGGCTTGGCCAGACAATCGAGATTGAACCGCGCGCTGGCTACGATATCTACTTCAATGCCATGTTTGACCGCGTTGAAAACCCGGCGCGGGGACGCGATGGCGGCGGTATGGGGCAGGCGGGCCGTGTCGAGCTTGCGGATGGGACAAGGCTGCGCAGCAAAGGTCGGCAGCTTGTGAAGACCGGGCAACGCTTGAAGCTGAGCCTGCCGGGGGGGGGTGGATATGGCGATGCCAGACAAAGGGCGCAAGATGATGTCGCCGCAGATTTGCGTGCCGGGCTGGTAACGCCAGAGCAGGCTAAAAATGACTATGGATTTGAAGGATAAACCATGACTGACAAACCTCTCGCTCTGATTACCGGCGCCGCTCAGGGCATCGGCCTTGCCTGCGCGGAAGCACTGGTTGAGGATGGTTATGACGTGATCCTGTCTGACATCAACGCAGATGGGGTGACAGCTGCTGGCAAGAAGATCGGAGCTGTCGCGGCGATTGCCTGCGACATGGGCGACCTTGGACAGATTGAAGCGATGTTCGGCCAGATTGCTGCGGATCACGGACCGCTTAGCGCCCTGGTCAATAACGCAGGTGTTGCCATGCCGGGTGATTTTCTGAGCTATGATGTGGAGACCTTTGAAAAGGTGATCGACATCAATTTGCGCAGTGTGTTTGTCGCAACGCAAATGGCGGCGCGCGTTATGGTTGAACACAAGATTGCAGGTGCGATCGTCAATATGTCTTCGATCAACGCACAAGTGGCAATTCCTGCGATCCCTGCCTATTGCGCGTCAAAGGGCGGTGTCATGCAATTGACCAAAGTCGCAGCACTTGCGCTGGCCAAGAACAATATCCGCGTCAATGCCGTCGGTCCCGGTTCCATTGATACGGAGATGATGGCGGGGGTGAACGCAAACCCCGAAGCTTTCAAAACCGCAATGTCGCGTACCCCTTTGGGCCGCGCAGGGGATGCGCGCGAAATCGGCGATGTGGTGGCCTTCCTGTGCTCGAAAAAGGCCAGCTATATCACCGGTGAGACGATTTATGTGGATGGCGGCCGACTTGGCCTGAACTACACCTGTTAAGCGCGCCCGATATGTCGCGATATCCCGCCACAGACGCTGCCTGGCAAGCTGATCCTGTTGGCTTCTGGGAAGAAGCGGCAATTGATGATCCAGCCATCCTTGATGACATCACGGCGGCGTTGATCGCCCGCAACCTGATCGGAAATGCAAATGATTGAACGGATTCACACCTCTGAGCGGATGAGCAAAATCGTCAAACACAACGGCACGGTTTATATCTGCGGACAGGTCGGCGCAGGCGAGAATGTGGCCGCGCAAACAGCCGATTGCCTGTCGCGCGTTGACGCGTTGTTGATCGAAGCCGGATCAGATCGTGAAAACATGCTGCACGCGACCATCTGGCTGGCGGATATGGCCGATTTCGCTGAAATGAACGCTGTCTGGGACGCGTGGGTTCCAAAGGGGCACGCACCTGCACGGGCCTGTGGCGAGGCAAAGCTGGCCCGCGATGTCCTCAAGGTCGAAATCATCGTCACCGCTGCTGAGAAAACATAGCAAAAGGAGAACGGCCATGAATGCTGCTGTTGAGATGAGGAACGTGAACAAATTCTACGGCACTTTCCACGTCCTTAAAGACATCAATCTGACCGTCACCAAAGGTGAGAGGATCGTGGTCTGTGGCCCTTCCGGTTCAGGCAAATCAACAATGATCCGCACCATCAACCAGCTTGAAGAACATCAGTCAGGGGATATTCTGATCAACGGTGAAACCATCAATGCAGATGCCCCGAATATCGAGGAAATGCGGCGCGAAGTCGGGATGTGTTTTCAGCATTTCAATTTGTTCCCGCATCTGACGATCCTTGAAAACTGCACCCTTGCCCCGATGCTGGCCCGCAAAACACCGCAGGCTGACGCCGAAGACGTGGCCATGGCGTTTTTGAACAAAGTGCAGATTGGCGATCAGGCAAAAAAATACCCTGGTCAGCTATCTGGCGGTCAACAGCAACGTGTCGCGATCGCCCGTGCGCTTTGTATGAAACCCGGGATATTGCTGTTTGATGAACCAACCTCTGCCTTAGACCCGGAAATGATCGGTGAGGTTCTCGACGTCATGGTAACGCTGGCCGAAGAAGGCATGACAATGGTTTGTGTCACCCATGAAATGGGCTTCGCGCGCAAAGTCGCCGACCGGGTTTTGTTCATGGATGCCGGCGAAATCATCGAGGAAAACGACCCGGAGACATTCTTTACGTCACCCGAGAATGCCCGAACGCGGACCTTTCTGGACCAGGTTCTGACCCACTAAAGCACCCTACCTTAAACTTGAATCACAAATACCCTGCCACGCTTCGCGTTCCCGGGACATTTGTGATGCGCGATGTCTCAGGTTTAAGGCAGCATGCTGTAAAGCCTTTCGAGTTTTCATTGAGACATGATCATCGCTTTTCGCGTTCGACCGAAGGGAGGCGTCACGGTCGATGCCATAGTGGCGGCAATCAGCAGTGAAATGGTGACCTGACAGAGGGTTTGAGAAGAAAAATCTTGCCGATCTGCCCGTCAGGGAGAAATCCTTGTTCTCCGGTGCTCGCAATGAAGATCAGATTCCTGAAACAGTTACTTCGGTATAGGTTTCTTGGCGCTAACGTTTTTAAGGGCTTTTGCAAGCTCTTTAGTGACATCTTGGCGGGGTGAACTTTTACGCGTAATCAGTGCAACTTGCCGCTCCAGGCTTGGGCCCTGGAGAGGAAGATAAACAACGCCATCCATTGGCGGATTATTCTTTCGCCGGGGCAAGATAGATACACCGAGATTATGTGCGACCAGAGCCTCTACGGCTTCGATGGACGTCGCCTCCATTCCCGGGTTCACCCGGATGCGATTTTCCCGCAGGTAATAGGCCACTTGCCTGGACAGGAGGCTTCTTTGGTCAAACCACAAAAATGGCCAGCTTCCTAGCAGCTCTGCCTGGCTGTCCGAAGTCGCACAGACCGGGGCAACAAGTTGATACGGTTCTCCGCAAATTGGAATAATTGATAGTTCGTCAATGGCGTCTTCCGGTTCGGTTACCAAGCCCGCGATGACATCGCGGTCCAAAACCCTTTGGATCAGCCGGTTCGACAGGTCTGTATGCAATTCGACGTCCAGTGCGGGATGCTCAGATCGCATTGCAGCCAATGCGGGGACCACCAGATGGGTGATTGTAGATGGCACTGCGCCAATAGATATTTTGCCATGCAGGTCCGACCTCTCGCTGAGAGATAGGATGTCGTCAACGATAAGCCTTAGACGTTTCGCGTGTTCGACCAAGGCCCATCCTTGTTCTGTCAATTCCGGTGGTCGCCGGGATCGGTCGAGTATCCTGATTTGCAATTCGTCTTCCAGGCTGGAGACCTGAAGACTGACTGCCGAATGGCTGAGGTTCACGCTCTTGGCCGCTTCCACCAACGTCTTTTGTTGCGAGATAGCGACCACCGTGTCCAGAAAACGGAGGTTCATGCGACCACAGTATTGTTAGATTTTCTCAATGTATAGTTAAAAAGATACCGTTTTTCAAAGTATATCTAAATCTGCTAGCGTGTTTCATGAACTTGCGAGGAGATCGGGATCATATCTGGGCCGCTGGAAAACCTGCGCGTACTTGACCTCAGCCGCATCTTAGCTGGTCCTTCCTGCACGCAATTGCTTGGAGATCTAGGCGCAGATGTCGTCAAAATAGAGAAACCTGCATTTGGTGACGACACGCGTCTGTGGGGGCCAGCTTATGTTGATCCGATAGATGGTCACCTGCCGCTGAACCCGATCAGGCTTTCGAAGATCCCCGTCACTTATCGGCATTCTCCTCCGAAATGTGGGGCAGATACCGAAAGAGTTTTGAAAGAACTGCTGTCACATCAGACCATGGGAATATCGCAATGAACGACATGAGCCACGCACATGCAGCGGCGCAGGGCGCGGGTACGAGAAATCCATTTTTGCAACGAGCGAAGGATTTATCCCCCGGTTTTGCGGAGCGGGCGAGCCGGTGGGACCAGACCCGCGAATACTGTTGGCCGAATGTTGCTGAAATGGCTGAGCAGGGCCTTATGGGCATGACCATCCCGTCACAGTTTGGTGGCGGCGGCGCGAGCTTTTTGCAGTGCGTTGAAGTGATTGAAGAAATTTCTCGATCCTGCACCCTGTCTGCCCGTATTCTGGTCGAAGCGAATATGGGTGGCATCAGTGCAGTGATGGCCTATGGAACAGACGCGCAGCGCGCCTTTGCGGCCCCCATCGTTCTGGCCGGAGACAAGCCCGCGATCTGCATCACCGAGCCAGGCGCGGGGAGCGCAGCAACCGAGATGACCACGACCGCCCGCAAAAAAGGCGGCGTCTGGCGTTTGAATGGATCAAAGCACTGGATCACTGGCGGTGGGGTGTCAAAGCTGCATCTCATCTTCGCCCGTGCGTTTGACGAAGACGGATCCGAGCTGGGTATTGGCGGTTTCATCGTTCACGTCGACCCCGATCGGAACATCGCGCCCAAAGGGTTCGAAATCACCCGCCGGGAACGTACCATGGGCCTTTGCGGCATGCCCGAGGCAGAGCTTGTCTTCACCGATCTCGAAGTCGCCGATGACATGGTCTTACGCACACCATCGGGCTTCAAGCGCGGCTTTGCCGATTTGATGACGGCTTACAATAGTCAACGCGTAGGGGCCGGCACCATCGCCATGGGTGTCGCCGCTGGCGCCCTTGATCATGCTAAGCGCTATTTGAAAGAGCGGATGCAATTCGGTCGGCCTTTGGCGGAGTTCCAGGGGTTGCAATGGATGATTGCAGATATGGATACCGCTGTTCACGGTTCTAGGCTGATGCTGCACGAGGCTGCGGCCTCTGCAGAATGGGACGGTAACCGCTTCCCGGACTTGACACTTGCTGCACGTGCCAAAATGTTTGCATCTGAGAGTGCTATTAAGGTTGTCAACGATGCACTCCAGATGTTCGGCGCGCGTGGGTATGGAAGCGAAGAACCATTGGAACGCATGTATCGAGATGTCCGAATGTTCACTATCGGCGGTGGCACGGCTCAGGTCTTGAAAACTCAGGTTGCGGCCGGTGCTCTGGGCATCAAGACACCGCAAACACGTGACGGCTATACGAAACTGGCCGCGCAGGCCCATGCAAAGGAAAGCTGAGATGGTATTGAAGGAACACGACGATCCGCATGGCCTGGCCTTTACGGCCAGTTCGCCTGAAAGTGCCGAAAAATTCGCTCAGCTGACATCCTCTTATATGGGGTTTCGACCGGAAACAGGCGCGGTGCTTAAGGACCTGGTCCAATCCGACCCGGACATGCCGATGGCGCAATGCGCCAAAGGCTATTTCGCCAAGCTGATCGGCAGCGCCAATCACTCCGAGCGGGCGGAGAGGATATCTGCCAGCCTTGACACCCATGTGGAAAAGGTCGGCGCGAATGCGCGGGAAAAGATGCATGCCGCCGCCTTGTCTGCCTGGTGTACGGGCGCGTTGGAAAAGACCACCCAGATCTGGGAAGACATCCTGCTTGACCACCCCAATGACGGAATGGCGCTGCGTTTGGCGCATTTTACCCATTTCTATTCCGGTGATGGGCGCCAAATGCGCGACTCCATGGCCCGCATCCTGCCGCTCTGGTCCGAATATCACCCTGATTACGGGTTCTTGCAGGGAATGTATGCCTTTGGCCTCGAAGAGTCCGGCGAATATGAAAAGGCCGAGAAATTCGGGCGCATGGCGGTTGAGCGTAATCCGCGCGACGCCTGGTCGGTGCATTCGGTCGCACATGTGCTTGAGATGACCGAACGCCACCAGGAAGGGATCGAATGGGTTCACGGGCTTGAAAACGACTGGTCCACCGTCAACAATTTCCGCTTCCATCTTTACTGGCACAAATGCCTTTATCACCTTGAACGCGGCGAGTTCGACATCGTCCTGCAAATCTACGACGCTCAGATCGTGTCGGACATCGAATCCGATTTTTACCTCGATATCTGCAATGCGTCCTCGCTGTTGTGGCGACTGGAGATGTTCGGCGTCGAGATCGGGGATCGCTGGGCGAAGCTGGTCGAAGTCTCGACAAAGCATGTGCATGACACAGACCTGATTTTTGTCAGCCTCCACTATTTGATGGCGCTTATTGCGGGGGGTGACAAGGCGGCGGCAACGAAGATGATCGACAATATCCGTCAATGGTCGAGGCTGGATGCGACACAAGCCAAAATTTGCGCAGACGTTGGGTTGGCCTTGGCGGAAGGCCTATATCACGCCCGCAATCATGATTTTGAAAAGGCAATCCGCCTGATGGAGCCCGTGCGTTACGCGATGGACCGAATTGGCGGAAGTAAGGCGCAACGTGATGTATTTCATATGATCCTGCTGGATGCCACGAAGGCCAGTGGCGATGCGTTGCGGGCCCGGGGCCTGTTTGCAGAGCGGCTTGGACACAAAGTGCACTCCAGCTGGACTTGGAAAAACTACAGCGGGATTCTCGAGGCTCTTGGTAGCGACACGCTGGCAAAGGAGGCTGCAAACAATGCGGCTGCTGCGCTGGTGCAATAGGTTTCTTGGGTCGCAAAGAAAGTCGAAGTCTTCGCTGATCTCGATCTGGTGACCCTAAGAAAAACTGCGGGAGAATTGATTTGACTGGGAGTGTTGCACGCCCGAACAGACAGGGCCTCGCGCCGGGTTCGCATTCTGGCCGTGAATGATGACTGCTGCCGAGAAACCCTTTGCCTGATGGCGGATACCAGCATCTCAGGTACCCATGTGGCGCGGGAACCAGATGCGCTCGTCCGCTTGTACGGCAAGCCCGTCGCCATTGTCAGCGACAACGGGACAGAGTTCACCAGCCGGGTGATCCTGAAATGGGCCAACGATAACAATGTCGATTGGCACTACATTGATCCGGGCAAGCCGCAGCAGAACGCCTTTATCGAAAGCTTCAACGGCAGTCTGCGCGATGAACTCCTGAACGAGGAGATGTTCGACAGCCTACAGCATGCTGCCTTACACCTGAGACATCGCGCATCACAAATACCCTGTGAACGCGAAGCGTGGCAGGGTATTTGTGATTCAAGTTTCAGGCAGGGTGCTTTAGACGATGCAAGGCGCAAGCTGGCCCTATGGCGATACGACTACAACAACGTCAGGCCACACTCCCCGCTTGGCAACAAAACACCCGCAGAAGCGCGCCGGGCGCTTGAGCAATTTGAGGACTCTGCTCCCGGCGCGCTTGTCCAAACCGAAACCGAAGAATATGAAAAACAGAACTGCAAACTCTCATTATGAATGAGGGAGCCTCGGGGGGCAGGTCACAGCTATGCCGCCTGCTGCAACCTCGCAGCTACGCTTATCGAGTCACGTTGATTGTCCACGGACCCTAAACGATTTCTGCTCTATTCGGCGGTGATGCAGGCCGGGTCAAATGGCATATCAGCCAGGGCGCGTTTGTCCATTTTCGCGATCTCGGGATGGGACAGCGGGTTGCGCCGCCATTGCTGACATAATGGGTCTGGGGATGATTGCCGCCGGATTTTGCGCCATTGGAAGGGGGTAAGGATGCGTTTCATGACTATAGGGGTACTGCCGTATCACCCTTTTTGGTATGGAGTAGTTTGTAAGCTGAGTTTAGGAAATCTAAATGAGAGAGCTGAACAGGGTACATCTGTCCGGTTTGCGCGCGGTTGAAGCTGTCGGGCGGTTGCAGGGGTTGCAGCCTGCGGCGGCGGAACTGGGCGTGTCTGTCGGGGCGGTCAGCCAGCAGGTCAAGAAAACCGAATCCGCCCTGGGCCGTACCCTGTTTCACCGGACGCCCGCAGGCATGCAGCCGACCGCTGCCGGAGCCGAGGTTCTGACCCATCTCAACCGGGGCATGGCAGAGCTGGCCACCGCTATACGTCTGGCCGGACGCGGGCAGGAGGACCGGCTGGTCGTTTCGGTCGCGCCGATCTTTGCCAGCCGCTGGCTGGTCTGGCGGTTAAGCGATTTTCATTGCCGATACCCGGATATCCGTATCCGGGTGGAGCCGGATGTGGCGCTGGTGAACCCGGATGAAAAAGACGTGGATGTGTGTATTCGTGTGGGCCGTGGCGGCTGGCCCGGGGTCGGGGCCGAAAAGCTTCTGGATCAGCGGATTTTTCCAGTCTGCTCGGCCGGGATCGCGACCTGCCTGACAGACATTTCGGATCTGGCCCATGTGCCGGTGATCCGCGAAAATGAAGCCCTGTATGGCTGGGATGTCTGGCTTGGGGCGCAGGGGTTAAGCGCCGATATTCTGGGCGAGGGGCCGACCTATGCGGATGCCTCGATCTGTCTGAACGCGGCAATTGCGGGGCAGGGGGTGTTCCTGGCCTGGGAAACCCTGGCCTGCCCGGCTTTGGATCTGGGGCAGTTGGTGGCCCCGTTCCCGCAGCGGTTTCCATCGGGCGTGCATTACTGGCTGATCACCCGGCAATCCGGCTTGCGGGCCCGGGCGATTGCACAATTTTCGGCCTGGCTGAAAGAGGAGATGGAAGCCTCGGTCCGGCAATGGCGAAGCTGCGATGTGATGCAGAAACCGCAACAGGAATGATGATGGGTGAATGGGAAAAAATGCAGGCCGGGCAATGATATACATGTCTGGATGAAGATCTGGAAGCGCGCCGCCGGACCGCCCGCCGCGCGGTGCATCAGCATGCGGTGATGGACCCTGATGCCCGCGGTGCGATGGCGCCCCTGCTGCGCGCATTGTTTGCCCATGTGGGCACAGATGTGATGCTGGAGGCACCGTTTCACTGCGCTTATGGGGTGAATATCTCTTTGGATGATCAGGTGTATCTGAATACGGGCTGCGTGATCCTGGACACAGCCCCGGTCCGTATCGGTCCGCAGACCATGCTTGGGCCGGGGGTGCATATTTATTGCGCCGAACATGATCATGATCCGACCCGCCGGGCCGCAGGGGTCGAGATTGCCCGGCCGGTCACCCTTGGCGCTTCGGTCTGGATCGGGGGTGGCGCGACCCTCATGCCCGGGGTCAGCATTGGCGACGGGGCCATTGTCGGGGCGGGTGCGGTGGTGACGCGGGATGTGGCCCCCGGGCAAACCGTGATCGGCAACCCGGCACGGGTCCGGTGAGCGGCGATCTCTGCTCTATAGATTCGGTCTGAAATTCTGCACCACCCCGCACCACCTTTCCCGCCCGGCGGCACCCTCCGCACTATGTATATGTGTTGCAGAGTTTTGGGCCGACGCTATAAAACTGCGATTGTCGAGGGCGCATCAAAGGCAGCAGATCACTCCGCATTCGGAAAAAACAATTGCTGGCCATCGACCATGAAACCTGCAATCGCGGCTTGCCCCGGTGCCGAGATCAGCCAATTGGTGAAGGCCGCCGCGCCGTCTGCATTCACGGTTTCGCAGTGATCGGGGCTGACCGGGATCACGCCATATTGGTTGAACAGGTCCGGATCGCCTTCAAACAGAATCTCATGATCTGCCTTGTTTTCAAAGGCCAGCCAGGTGGCCCGGTCGCTCATCGTATAGGCGCCCATGCCTATGGCAAGGTTCAGCGTGGCGCCCATGCCCGCCCCCGCCTCGCGATACCAACTGCCGGACGCGGCGGCGACATCGGCCACGCCTTCCCACAGGCTGGTCTCCTTGCGGTGGGTGCCGCTGTCATCCCCGCGTGAGGCGAAAGGAGCCCCGGCTGTTGCGATCCTTCCCAAAGCCCCGGCAATATCATCGGCCCGGCGAAGCCCGGCCGGGTTATCCGACGGGCCGATAATGATGAAATCATTATACATCAGATCATGGCGTCCGGTGCCGAACCCGGCCTCGACAAATGCCTCTTCCGCATCGCGGGCATGGACGATCAGCATATCCCCGTCGCAGCGTTCGGCATTGTTCAGCGCCTGCCCCGTGCCCACGGCGACCACCCGAATATCCAGGTCAAGCGCGGCCTCGGCCAGGGGCAGGATATGATCATAAAGCCCGGAATTCTGGGTCGATGTGCTGGATTGCACCAGCAAGATATCCTCGGCCAAAGCAGGGCCGGCCAACAGGGCAGACACCGCCAGAACCGGGGCAAAACGGATCACAGCAACAACCCTCCATCAAGATAGGCGCGGGCTTCCGCGCTGTGCGGTTTGGCGAGAAACACGGATTTATCCGTCACTTCAAGGCATTGTCCGCGATGGATAAAGGCAACCTCATCGGCAAGCCGCTGGATCTGGCCGGGGTCATGGCTGACCAGCAGAACCTTGGTGCCGCGCGCCGCGATCCGGGTGGTGAGGGTTTCCACCGCATGGGTTGCCGCCGGGTCCAGATGGGCGGTCGGTTCATCCAGCATCAGCAAAAGCGGGTTGGCGGCCAGGGCGCGGATGATGGCAAGGCGCTGTGCCTCGCCGCCTGACAATTGCCGCGCGGGCCGGTCCGCCAGCACCGTCAGATTGCCCAGAGCCAGCAACCCGGCCAGCCGGTCAGCGCGATCGCGGCGGCGTACCCGCGCCAGACGCAGCGCATGGGTCAGATTGCCCCGTACCGTGCGTCTGAGCAGCACCGCCTTCTGAAACACCAGCCCGACGCGGCCCTGCATCGGCAGCGGCAGGGCGATCTGCCCGGCCTCTGGCGTCACCAGCCCGGCAATCACGCGAAGCAGCAGGGATTTCCCGGCACCGTTCGGCCCGACAATCGCACTGATCCCGGTGGGGGCCAGCGCCATATCCAACCCGTCAAGCAGGGTGGTCCTGTCGCGTGTGACGCGCAGGCCCCGCATATTCAGGCCCGCCTCTGGCAGGGCGGGGGCGGGAAACGGAATGACCTGCGGGGTTTCAGGCATGGGCGGGGCCTTCCAGCCGGGCGCGCAGGCCCAGAACAGCGGCGTTCAGCACAAGCGTCAGCGCCAGAAGAATCATGCCCAGACCAAGGGCCAGCGGCAGCGCCCCGCGGGATGTCTCCAGCGCGATGGCTGTGGTCATCACCCGGGTGACATGGTCGATATTGCCACCCACCAGCATCACCGCGCCCACCTCGGCCAGGGCGCGGCCCAGACCGGCCAGAAGTGCTGTGACCAGAATGAAACGGGCATCCCATAACAGGGTGCCGATCACATCCAGCTTTCTGGCGCCAAGTACCTGTAATGTCTCACGATATTCGCCATGCATCTCGGTCAGCGCGCCCCGGGTCAGTGCGGCGATGATCGGGGTCACCAGAATGGTCTGGGCAATGATCATCACTGCCGGTGTATAAAGCAGCCCCAAAACCCCCAAAGGCCCCGAGGCCGAGAACAGCAGATAGACAATCAGCCCCACCACCACCGGCGGCAGCCCCATCAGGGCATTGATCAAGACCACCAGCGCCCCGCGCCCTGGAAACCGCAAAACCGCCATCGCCGCGCCCAAAGGCACCCCGATCACGGCTGCCAAAGCCACCGCGCTTAACGACACCTGCAGGGACAGGCCCACAATCCCGATCAGATCGGCATCGCCCCTGAGGATCAGGCCAAGGGCTGTCAGAAAACTGTCGGAAAATGTGGGCATTGGTGCGAATTCCCCCCTTTTTGTCTTTGGCCGCAGAATGCAAACCGGTTGTGGATGTGACAACTGCGATTGCGACCGGATCGGTCATGTCTGCGTCACAAGACCCCCCGATGGCCCAGCAAAAAGGCGCGGCAGGTTCAGACCCGCGCGCGCCCTGTTCTCTTGCCGGATCCGCGGTTTACTTCGCCGGTCCGATCATCATCACCATCTGGCGGCCTTCCATCTTGGGCATGTTTTCCACCTTGCCCATACCTTCGATATCAATGGCAACGCGTTCCAGCAATTCGCGTCCCAGATTCTGGTGTGCCATTTCGCGACCGCGAAAACGCAGGGTGATCTTCACCTTGTCGCCATTTTCCAGAAACTTGGTCACGTTGCGCATTTTCACGTCATAATCATGGGTGTCGGTGTTGGGGCGAAACTTCACCTCTTTCACCTCGATGATTTTCTGCTTTTTGCGCGCCTCGGCCTCGCGTTTCTGGGTCTCGTATTTGAACTTGCCGAAATCCATGATTTTGCAGACTGGCGGGTCCGCATTGGGCGAGATTTCAACCAGATCCAGACCGGCATCTTCGGCCATCTGCAGGGCACGTTCGGGGGTGACAACGCCGACATTTTCGCCTTCGGCGCCGATAAGGCGTATTTCTGTGGACCGGATGCGATCATTGACCCGGGGGCCGGTGTCGCGCGTCGGCGGCGCATTATGAGGTCTGCGGGCTATTGGATTTTTCCTTCTGTAGCCATGTGTTCGAGGTCGCAAATCTAACCGCAGGTGCCCCGTCTTTCAAGACGAATTGCTGGCGATGACCTGCCGAGGGGAGATCGGGCTGCGGTTTCCCATTGTGTCCGGCATTGGTCGCAATTATGAGGCTACTCAGATGAAATTGAACACCCTCGGGGGAGTAATAATTATGAATCGCATTTTGATCATTGTGGCCGTGCTGGTTGCTGTGGCTGTGGGCGGGTATTTCGTGATCCAGAACCGCGAAGAGGCGGCGGCGCTTGAAGAAGCCGCTGCTGCTGCGGAAGCCGCTGCGGAAGAAGCTGCTGCCGCTGCAGAGGAGGCCGCTGCCGCTGCCGAGGCAGAAGCTGCTGCTGCCGCCGAAGAAGCCGCTGCTGCTGCAGAGGCGGAAGCCGAAGCTGCCGCTGAAGAAGCGGCTGCTGCCGTGGAAGAGGCTGCTGCCGCCGCCGAGGCAGAGGCCGCTGCTGCTGAGGAAGCCGCTGCCGCCGCCGCCGAAGAAGCCGCTGCTGCCGCCGAAGCCGCTGCTGAGGAAGCAGAAGCTGCTGCGGCTGCTGCGGCAGAGGAAGCTGCGGCTGCTGCTGCCGAGGCCGCAGAGGCCGCCACCGAGGCTGCCGAGGCAGCCACACCTGATCTGGCGTCCATCCTGTCGGTTGACGGATTCGATGCCGATGCCGCCCTGGCCGCAGTTGACGGGTCAGATCTGAACCCGGTGATGAAAACCTCGCTCAGCACCGCTATCGAAGGCGCACGCGACAATCCGGCGTTGGTTGAAGGTGTTGTGACCCAACTGCGCGAAGCGCTTGGTCTTTAAAGGGGGGCAGGTTGCGGCGCGGCAATGCGCCATGACCGCTGATATCCCGACAGACAGAAAAACCCGCGCTTACCGGCGCGGGTTTTTGCTTTTCCGGCCCTTACCCCGCGGGCGGCCCGTCAGTCCAGAAACGCCTTTTCCACAACATATTGCGCGGGCCGTGAATTGGCGCCTTCCTCCAGCCCGTATTCTTCCAGCATCGCTTTCAGCTCAAGGTTGAAATCCAGATTGCCGCAGATCATCGCCCGGTCATGTTCGGGGCAAAGCGGTGCCACATCCAGATCGCGATAGACCTCGCCCGAGCGTATCAGATCGGTGATCCGCCCCATCTTCGGGCTCTTTTCGCGGGTCGTTGTCGGGTAATAGCGAATCTTGTCGGCAAAGCCTGCGCCGAACAGGTCCGCCAGCACCTCATCCCTGCGGATACTGTCGATCAGCTCCGCGCCATAGGCCAGTTCGCCTGCCTCGCGGCAGGTATGGGTGATGATCACCTCGTCATAATCCGCATAGGTCTGCGGGTCGCGCAGCAGGGAGGCAAAAGGCGCAAACCCGGTGCCGGTGGCAAAAAACCAGATCCGTTTGCCCGGGATCAGCGCGTCATGAACCAGGGTGCCCACGGGTTTGGGTTTCAGAATGATCTGATCGCCCGGCTGAATATGTTGCAGTTTCGAGGTCAGGGGGCCATCGGGCACCTTGATCGAATAGAATTCCAGTTCATCCTCCCAGGAGGGGGAGGCGATGGAATAGGCCCGCAGCAGGGGCCGGGCCTTGCCATTGGCACCCGGCTCCCCCATCAGTCCGATCATCACAAATTCGCCCGACCGGAACCGCAGGGATTGCGGCCGTGTCACGCGGAAGGAAAACAACCGGTCCGTCCAGTGTTTCACGAAGGTCACAACCTGCGCATCGGGCAGGGCGGGAACCGGTTGGGCAATGGTCTGTGTCACGGGGGTTTGCTCTGTCATGCTCATATCGCGGCTCTAACGCCGCCCTCTGTCTTAGGCTTTGATCCGGATCAGGGAAAGGGGGTGTCAGCCGCGCAGGCGCGCCTGATAATCATGGTCCCGCCAATTGGCGCGGGCCTGCCATTGATCTTCGGGCTGACGCGCGGCCAGATCGGCGCTGATTTCCACCTCGTCAAACCCGGCCCGGCGCGCCATCGCATATTGGTCGGCCAGCACATGGCCAAAGGCGCGCAGACGGCCCTTATAGCCAAGCGCACGCAACTGGCGGGCCAGGGTAAAGCCGCGCCCGTCGGCAAAGCCGGGAAACCCGATGCGAATGATCTCGACCCGGTCCAGATGCCCCGACAGCGCCGCCGCATCATCGGCGGGTGTCATCTCCAGCCCGGGTGCATTGGCGGCGAAGCCATCGGCCAAAGCCACAAACCCGCCCTGCCAGTCATCCGCGCCAAACCCGGTATCGCGCACCAGCACCTGATCGCCCATCACATTCCCGCTTTCTTCTTGTTCCAAATACGCATCTGCCACATTTCCCCCGATCACGACACCTGCCGCAGGGGGCCGCGTATCATCCGGCCATCGACAAAATGGATACCGCATTCTTCCTTGTCCTGCCCCTGCCAGCGACCCGATCGCGGATCCTGCCCCGCGGCCACCGGGGCCGTGCAGGGCGCACATCCGATCGACGGATATCCCTTTGCCACCAACGGGTGCCGGGGCAGGCGGTTATTGATCATATAATCCTGCATATCCTGCGGTTTCCAGAAGGCCAGAGGGTTGATCTTGATCCGGATATCGTCCTCTGCCTCGAAAAATTCCAGCCCGGCGCGACTGCCGTTCTGAAACCGTTTCCGGCCGGTGATCCAGGCATCAAACGGGGCCAGCGCATGGGTCAGCGGCTGCGTCTTGCGCAGGGCGCAGCAGGCATCGCTGTTGCGGTGATGCAGATCGCCATCAGGGTCATGGGCGGCCAGCGCGGTCTGGCTGGCGCGGATGATCCGCAGATCTTCCAGACCGAAATGATGGGCCAGATCCTGCTGATAGGCCAATGTTTCGGGGAACAGCATTTCGGTGTCGATAAACAAGACCGGAATGCGCCGGTCGCGGACCGAAATCATATGCAGCAACACCGCCGATTCCGCACCGAAGGCGCTGACCAGGGCAATCCGGCCGATTTCGGCATCGCCAAGCGCGCGGTCGATCACTGCGGCCGCCGAATGGTGCCGGTAGCGGGCGTTCAGGCGCTCCACACGTCTGGCAACCGGGGCAATCGGAACATCACGCGGCATCGGCCTTTGCCTCCTCAGCCGGATAAAGCGCGGCCTTGAACGGGGCCATGCCAAGACGGCGATAGGTGTTCAGGAACGTCTCTGAGCGGTCTTCACGATGGGTCAGATACGCCTGGATCAGCCGTTCAATCGCCGGGATGATGTCATCGGCGCCAAACCCGGGGCCGGCCCGTTCGCCAAGCGTTGCCTCGGCACTGCCGTCGCCCCCAGGGTGATCTGATAATTTTCCACCCCCGCCCGGTCGAGCCCGAGAATCCCGATATGCCCCACATGGTGATGGCCGCAGGCATTGATGCAGCCCGAGATCTTGATCTTCAGCGGGCCGATATCCTGTTCCAGTTTCAGGGCTTCGAACCGGGTGGCGATTTGCTGTGCGACGGGGATCGAACGGGCCGTGGCCAGGGCGCAGTAATCCATGCCGGGGCAGGCGATGATATCCGAGATCAGACCGATATTGGCGGTGGCCAGCCCGGCCGCGCGCAGGGCGGCATAGATCGCCGGCAGATGCCGGCGCGGCACATGGGGCAGGATCACATTCTGCTCATGGCTGATGCGCAGTTCATCATGGGCGTATTTTTCCGCCAGATCGGCCATCACCCGCATCTGACCGGCGCTTGCATCCCCCGGTGTGGCACCATGGGATTTCAGCGAGATCGAGACAATCGCATAGCCATCCTGCCGATGCTTATCCACATTTGTATCCACAAAGGCGCGGAAGCCCGGGTTTATCGCATATGTGCTATCGAAATTCCCGGTTTCAGGCGATATGAATGGCGGGGATGCAAAGTGAGATTTGATTTCTGAAAGCAGTTTTTGATCCGCCCCGGCAAAATGCGCCTTGCGAATGGCGAATTCATCCCCAACCAGACGGCGGATTTCCTCCAGACCCGTCTCATGCACCGTGATCTTGATCCGGGCCTTGTATTTATTGTCGCGGCGACCCAGCAGATTATAGACCGCCACCACGCTTTCCAGATAGGGTAACAGGTCAGCCCCCGGTACAAATTCCGCCAGCACCTTGCCGATCATGGGCGTGCGGCCAAGCCCTCCGCCGACCAGAACCTGATAGCCGATCTCACCCTCGCGTTTCACGATGCGCAGGCCGATATCATGGGCCGCGGTCACCGCCCGATCCCCCGGGCTGCCGGTCACGGCGACTTTGAATTTGCGCGGCAGGAACTGAAACTCCGGGTGGTCGGTGGACCATTGCCGGATCAGCTCGGCCACCGGGCGCGGGTCGGCAATCTCGTCTTCGGCGGCGCCTGCGAAATGATCGGCGGTGACATTGCGGATCGTGTTGCCCGAGGTCTGGATCGCATGCATGCCGACCTCGGCCAGGGCATCCAGCATATCGGGCACATCTGCCAGTTTCGGCCAGTTATACTGAATGTTCTGCCGTGTGGTGAAATGGCCATAGCCCTTGTCCCACCGCTCGGCGATCATCGCCAGTTGCCGCATCTGTCGTGCATTCAGCGTGCCATAGGGGATCGCCACGCGCAGCATATAGGCATGCAGTTGCAGGTAGAGCCCGTTCATCAGGCGCAGGGGTTTGAATTCATCCTCTGTCAGCGATCCGTCGATCCGCCGTTCAACCTGCGCACGGAACTGGGCCGCGCGTTCGGCGAGAAAGGCGGCATCGAACTCGGTGTAACGGTACATTTGCGGGTGCTCCTTTTGGGACCGGTCGTCGTTTTCCCCGGGGAAAACGGCTGGAATTCTCGAGAATTCCAGGGCTCAGCCCATCTCCTGCTTGCCATGGGGGTAGTTTGACGGGCCTTTCGCGCGAAAGGCCTCGCGGAAATGCACCGGTGCGGGGCCATCGGGCCCTGGCCTTGCATCGGCCAGATAGGGGCCAACCACCTGACCGGGCTGCATTTCCGCATCCAGAAGGCGCAATTGCGCATGGGCTTCATCTTCAATCAGCTCGGCCTCTGACATCCGACGGGTCCACCGGTCATCATCGGTCAGATAGACCACATCCCCCTCTAACAGGGCATTCGCGGTCACGATTTTGGGCGTGAAAGCTAGGGGCATCAGGCGTGATCCTTTTGCAGAAGGGGCAGGGCGGCCTCGGCGGCGCGGGGGGAAAGGCCGTAAAGCAGAATGGCCGGCCCGGTCAGCGCGGCGCTGTCGATATCGACGGGCAGTCGGGCAAGCGTGGTGGCAAGCGTCCGGCCCCCGGCCCGTGACGCGTTTTCGACCACCGTCACCGGTGTGTCGGCAGAGGCGCCATGCATCAACAGCCGCCCTTGCAGGAACCGCGCGCCTTTCTTGGCCATATAGATCGCCGCAACCTCGCCCGCGCGCGCCAGCCCGCGCCAGTCATGTTCGGCAAAGCCTTTGACATCATGGCCGGTCAGAAAGCGCAGGGCCGAATTGCGCCCGCGTTTGGTCAGGCTTTGCCCGATCCCGGCGGCGGCGGCCGAGGCGGCGGTGATGCCGGGAATAACGCTCCACGCGAGACCTGCGGCCTCAAGCGCGTCAATCTCTTCATCCAGACGGCCATACACCGTTGGATCGCCGGATTTCAGACGCACCACATAGGCGCCCCGGGCTGCGTGATCGGTGATCAGCCTGCAGATATCGCTTTGCGACATGGAGGGGCCGAACCCCTCTTTTCCGGCATGGATCATCTTTGCTTCACGTCTGGCGAGGTCGAGGATTTCAGGCGCGACAAGCCGGTCATAGATCACCACATCGGCCTCATCCAGTGCGCGGCGGGCCTTCAGGGTCAGCAGCTCCGGGTCCCCCGGACCGGCCCCCACCAGCGCAACACGGCCCGGGGCCGCGCGGCGTGACAGATGGTCCGCAAGAAGGGTCTTTAGCCCCCTTTCAACGATCCCTTTGCCTTCACTTACAATATGTTCCGGCCCGGTCTTGAAGTAATAGTCAGACCAGAAATCGCGCCGGGCCCGGCCCATGGGCAGGGCCTCCACCGCTTTGCGGAAGGTTTTCCCGATCCGCGCCAGTGGTCCCAGATGGGCTGGCAGGCGTGCCTCCAGATCCGCTTTGATCGCGCGGGCCAGAACCGGGGCCGCGCCTTCGGTGCCGATGGCCACGGTGACCGGGTCGCGATCAACGATGGCGGGGGTGATGAACTGGCTTTGGGCCAGATTATCGACCCAGTTGGTCAGCGCACCCTCCGCCTGCGCCAGTCGGGTCACGCGGGCATCTTCGGCCTCATCCTCATTGGCGGCATAGAAAAGCGCGGCACTTACTGCGTCACCGGGGGCCAGGGCGCGTTCTGTCAGGGTCAGGCGTCCCTCTGCCGCCCAAAGGCGGATATCGGGCGCAGGCGCGCTGGCAAAGACGCAGAGCCGCGCTTCGGTTTTCAGAAGCAGGCGCAGTTTGGCCAATGCAGCCTCCCCCCCGCCGGAGACGATGACACGACGGCCCGCTATGGCCAGAAAGATCGGGAAATGCTGCACGGCTATCGAACCTTTTGGCTGCGAATTCCTGATAAAGATAGAATATTTTCCCGTTAATTGGCAGGTATGTCTTGCGAATAGGAACATATGTTCTGTATGCCCTGTGAATGAAGAGTTCACGTTTCGCCATGGGAAAGGGCCAGGAATGTCTGTTCAGATTGATGAGATGGACCGGAAAATTCTACGCGCCCTGCAGGAGGATGCGAGCCGGTCGCTGGATGAGATTGCCCGCGAGGTCGGCTCGTCCAAGACCCCGGTCTGGACCCGGATTCGCAAATTGCGCGAGGCCGGTATCATTGGCCGACAGACGGTCATTCTGGATGCGGAAGCGCTGGGGCTGGAAGCCTGCTTTTTCGTGCTGATCCGGACATCCGAGCATGAGGCAGAATGGCAGCAGGCTTTTCTGGCGGCGCTTCAGGCCCGCCCCGAGGTGATGGAAGCACATCGGCTGGCGGGCGAGATCGACTATATCCTGAAAGTGCGGGTGCCGAATGCGCGGGCCTATGACGCCTTTTACCAGGCGTTGATCTCAGAGGTGCGGATCTATAACGTCACGGCGCTTCTGAGCATGGAAGAGATCAAGTCAACGCCGCTTCTGCCGCTTGCGACAGGACCGTAGAAATCTCGGCACTTTGCTCCAGGCTTTTGTGAACAGGGCATTTATCCGCGATATCCAGAAGTTTCTGGCGCTGTTCCGCATTCAGATCGCCGGTCAGGGTGATGGCACGGGTGAAATGATCCAGCGGCATGGCCGGTCCGGCCGCATCCTGCCCGTGCACCCGGTTATGGGTCACATCGACGGCCACATGATCCAGCGGCCATTTCTTGCGACGGGCGTACATGCGGATCGTCATCGAGGTGCAGGCGCCCAGCCCGGCGGCCAGAAACTGATAAGGCGTCATGCCCTTGTTGGTGCCGCCATAGCTGAGCGGTTCATCCGCATAGACGTGATGAAACGGGCCTGCCTGCACATCCTGCAAAAACCCGTCCGGGTGCGCCTCCGACACGCGGGTGATGCCCTCGGGCGCGCCGATCGGCGGGGCGGGCGGGCGCAGATTGACATAGCGGCTGGCCCAGGCGGCGATCACTTTGGCGGCATATTCAGCATCTTCCTGGCGGGTCACCAGATGGTCGGCACTGTCCAGCGTGACAAAGCTTTTGGGGTGTTTCGCGGCACTGAAAATCTGTGTGGCATTTTCGATCCCCACGATGTCATCACGCGGCGCGTGCAGGACCAGCAAAGCCCTGTTCAGGCTTGAAATCGCGGGCTGAATATTCTCTGCATGCACATCCTCGACAAAGCCCTGGCCAATGCGAATGACGCGCCCGCCAAGTTTTACCTCCCCCACGCCGTCAGCGGCGATCTTGTCCAGCGCGCCGCCGAAATTATGGGTCACATGCCCCGGGTCGAAAGGCGCGCCGATGGTGGCAACCGCGCGGATCGATTCCATCTCGCCCGCGGCGCGCAGAACCGCCGCGCCGCCAAGGGAATGGCCGATCAGCAGGGATGGCGCCATGCTGCGTTCGACCAGCGCGTTTGCCGCAGCGTGCAGATCCGCGACATTCGAGGTGAAAGAAGTGTTTTCGAACTCGCCTTCGGAATGGCCCAACCCGGTGAAATCGAACCGCAGAACCGCAAACCCCATCGCTGCCAGCCGGGCCGAGATGCGCCGGGCTGCGGGAATGTCTTTGCCACAGGTGAAGCAATGGGCCAGAATTGCAGTTGCCAGATGTGGACCGACCGGCAAATCCAGCCGTGCGGCCAGTTCTGCGCCGGTGGAACCGGGAAAGGTAAAACGGTCACTGGGCATTATGCGGGCTCCTTAGCGAGTTGGACCGATAGAATGTGCGCCACTGCGATCTGAAACAACCCGTAGATACTGGATGTCACGGTCTCGTGGTGGAATGTGCGCAGAGGTGAAGGGCCGGGTGTGTTGAAGACAGGATAACAGGCGCGGCGGATTATCCACCCATCAGCCGTTCATCGAACGGGTAATGGGTCAAATCCTCATACCCGTCTTCGGTGATCAGCACCTGGTCTTCCAGCTTGATGCAGAAATCGCCGCCCTCTTCCCCCACCAGCGCCTCGGCGCATAATGTCATTCCGGGTTCCAGTTCATAATCGAACGCGCCTTCAATGATGGTTTCGGGATAGGCGATCAGCGGCCATTCATCGCACAGCCCCACGCCGTGGAACCGGCAGGAATATTGCCGCGCGACATATTTCCGGTCCAGTTGATGGCCACCGAATGTCAACTCGCGGAACGAGACGCCGGGTTTCAGCATCTGTTTATTGACCATGATATGCTCATGGGCGTGCTGCATCGCCGCGATCATATCGGGGCGCGGGGGCCCGTCGCCCACCCACCATGTGCGGCTGATATCGACGCATATCCCGTAGCTTCCGATCAGATCGGTGTCGAAGGCGACGATCTCGTTATTCTGCACCACACGGGGGCCGCATTCCTGAAACCACGGGTTGGTGCGCGGACCCGAGGACAGCAGCCGGGTCTCGATCCACTCGCCACCGCGTTTGATGTTTTCCGCATGCAGTACCGCCCAGATTTCATCTTCGCTGAGGCCGGGCGCGCAGGTGGCCTCCATCTCGGCCACGGCGGTCTCGCAGGCATGGGAGGCACAGCGCATCGCCAGAATCTCATCGGGGCCTTTGATGACCCGGGCCTTTTCGGTGACCTCTTCGCCTTCACATAGCGTGAAACCGGCGGCTTCCAGCGCCCGGGCGCCATGCAGCATGATCTTGTCCACGGCCAGGCGTTTGTTGCCCCCCGCATGGGCGGCCATCACTTCGGCAATCTGGCCGGCAAAGCTATCCGCTGCGGCATCGGTTTTATCACCGACAGAGAAATAGAACATCGACGCGCCGGAGCGGGTCTCGCGCACCAGCGGGTTATGGTCGGCCAGAAAGGGGGAATTCTTGTAATCCCACAGCACCATATGGCCATCGGCCGTCACCAGACAGGCGCGGAACGGGTTATGGGTGTTCCAGAGCTGCATCGAGGTGGAATCGGTCGCGTAGCGGATGTTCAGCGGGTCGAACATCAGCAGCCCGCCATAATCGCGTTCCACCAGTCTTTCGACCAGCCGGTTCAGCCGGAAGGCCCGCATCGCGGCCAGATCGGGCAGGATCAGACCGGCGGCCTCCCATTCGGCAAAGGCCAGAAGGGTCGGCCCGATCTCGACCCGGTCATTGTCATTCGGGGTGCCATCGGGCAGGACTGCGCCCTTGCCGGGGTCGATCTTGCGCTTGGGCAAGCGATAGGCTTCATTCATCGCGGGCATCCTCCACCCCAGGATTTTGGATCAGCCTGCGGGGTCAAACCGGCCCGGGCGCGCCAGAACGCGGCACAGGAAAGGTCGGATTTGGAACATATCTGCCAGAAAACCCTGCCATATGCGCCGTGGATGGCGCCTGTGGGCCGTCGCCTGCCGGGGGTGCAGCCATTGGCAGATGGGGCGGATTGGCTGATGCTGGACGAGGTTTATGCCGATCAGATGGCGCTGCGCCTGCATCTGACCCGGGTAAGGCCCCGGGATGTCATCGCCGCCCTGCCGGGGGCCGGGGACGCCATCGAGGAACTGTATCAGGAGGTTCTGGGCTGGTGTGACGGGCGGCAAGGGTTTCATCGGCACAGGGACCGGATGCATTGCCCCGATGGCCGGGCCGTTTCGCTGAAGGCTGAGGACAGGCTGAGTGTGATCGCGCATCTGGTTCAGGAGGATATCTGCCTGCTGCAAAAACCGGACGGGGCTGGTGAGCACATACTGACCGCCGCGATCCTGTGCTTTCCCGCCTCCTGGACGCTGGCCGAGAAGATCGGCCATCCGCTGGGCGCGATCCACAGACCGGTTGCGCCTTATGATGCGGATATGGCCCCGCGCGTGCAGCGCCTGTTCGACCATCTGCATTGCGACAGGCCGCTTTGGCGTCAGAATGCGCTGCTATATGAAAACCCGGCGCTTTATCAGCCCCGGCGCGCGGCAGACCCGCGCAGGTCAGTGACCGGGCCCCCCGGGTTTCTGCGCTCTGAACGTCAGGTCATGCGCCGCCTGCCGCGCACGGGCGCGATTGTCTTTTCAATCCACAGCTGGGTGGTGCCGCTTGCGGGTCTGACCCGGGAACAACAGGCGTCGCTGGACGAGCTGCGGCAAGAGGATAGAAGCCCCCCATGAGCGATGTCACCGAGCAATATGACGCCTTTCCCTATCCCGAACGCGACCCGGGTGATGAGAAAAAGCGCCTGATCACCGGATCACCCAGCCATCCGCTAGAGATCGACCATTTCCTTTTCGCCGGGCAGCGTGACTGGTCCGTGCCGTTCCGGGTGCTGGTGGCGGGCGGCGGCACCGGCGATGCGCTGATCCAGCTTGCGCAGGTTCTGACCAGTGCGGGAAAGCCTTATGAAATCACCTATCTTGATCTGTCTGCCGCTGCCCGGGACGTGGCCGAAAGGCGCGCCGGGGCGCGGGGGCTGACAGGGATCACATTCCATACGGGCTCTCTGCTGGAGGCCGCCGCATACGGGCCGTTCGATTATATCGATTGCTGCGGCGTGCTGCACCATCTGCCCGCGCCGCAATCGGGGTTCGACGCGCTTGGCGCGGCGCTGGCCGATGGCGGCGGGATCGGGCTGCTGGTCTATGCGCCCTATGGCCGGGCAGGGGTGTACCCGCTGCAGGAGGCATTCGGGGGCTTGTTGCAGGGCAGCCCGCGAGAGCGGCTGCGCCAGGCAAAGGCGATTTATGCGCGCCTGCCCGGCGGCCATCCGTTCAAGCGCAACCCGCATCTGGGGGACCATAATCAGAGCGATGCGGGCTTCTATGACCTTTTGCTGCACAGTCAGGATCGGCCCTACACGATCCGCGAGCTGGTGGAGACACTGGCGGCGGCGGGGCTGGAACTGGTCGGCAGCCCGCAGGCCTATCTGTATGACCCGGCGCCGATGCTTCGCGATCCGGGGCTGTTGGTCGGCATGGATGATCTGACCCGGATGGAACTGGCGGAAAAGCTGCGCGGGACGATCAAAAGCCATATCCTCTATGCGGCCCATAACCGGGCCGGGCGGGTTGCGCGCCCGGTGCCGCAGGCGGTGCCGCATCTGAAAGGGGTGACCGGGGCGAAACTGGCCGGTGTGATTGCCAAAAAAGGCGTGTTGCCGGTGACCCTGCCGGATGAGAAGATCGAGCTTCCGGTCTCGGCCATGGCGGCGGGATGTCTGCGCCATGTGAACGGGCGGGCCAACCTGTCCGAGATCGGGCAGGCGGCGGGGCTGGACCCGATTGCGTTTTCATCGGTCTGGGCGCCGGTGTCAGAGGATCTGACCCGGTTCGGACTGATGTATTATTCCCGGTTATTGAGCGGGTAAGGCATTTACCCTTGTGTCGAGACGCGGTGGAGCGGCCCGGCTCACGCCCCCTGCGGGAGCATTCGCCGACCCGCGTGCCTCTGGCGGGGATATTTCCGAAGCAGAGAAGAGGGGCGGGCGCTTACATTTTGAAATGTTTGGAGAGTTTCAGCCCCTGGCCCTGATAGTTCGAGGCCATGTCGGCGCCATAGAGCCGGTCGGGCAGGGCGGCCATTTTCTCATAAACCAGGCGGCCCACAACCTGGCCGTGTTCCAGCACGAAGGGGGCTTCGTGGCAGCGGACCTCCAGCACCCCGCGCGCGCCGGTGCCGCCAGCTTTTGCATGGCCGAAACCGGGGTCGAAAAACCCTGCGTAATGCACGCGGAATTCGCCGACCATCGCCAGATAGGGGGACATTTCGGCTGCGCAATCGGGGGGGATGGTGACCGCCTCGCGGCTGACGAGAATATAGAAAGCGCCGGGGTCGAGGATGATACGCCCCTCGGAGCTGCGCACATCTTCCCAGAAATCCGCCGGGTCGTAGCCTGCGATTCTGTCCAGATCGATCACGCCGGTATGGGGTTTGGCGCGATAGCCGACCAGATCGCCGGTGGCCGGTTGCAGATCGACGGAAAAGCCCAGACCGTCATCTATCACCGGTATGCCCGAGACCAGCGGGCTTTCCCCGTGGCGCGCGCGCAGATCCGCATCGCTGAGCACCGCCTGCCCGGATCGGAACCGGACCTGGTTGAGCCGCATGCCCGGGCGGACAAGAACACTGAATGAACGGGGGCAGATCTCGGCATAAAGCGGGCCGGTATAGCCGGGGCCGATACGGTCGAATTCCACCCCGCCATCGGTGATTGCCCGGGTCAGAAGATCAAGCCGCCCGGTGGAGCTTTTGGCATTGGCGACCGCGCTGACATTATCGGGAAGCGCCAAGGCCTCCATCAGCGGCACCACATAGACGCAGCCCTTTTCCAGCACGGCGCCGCCGGTCAGATCGACCTTGTGCATTTCAAATTCGGTCAGCCTCTCGGCCACGGGCGCATCGCCGCCGGCCAGAAACGAGGCGCGCACCCGATAGGCGGTTGTGCCAAGGCGCAGATCAAGGCTGGCCGGTTGGATCTGATCCGCCGTGGGTGGCAGCGCGGCGGTGATTTCGCCCCGGTCGATCATCGCGCGGATTATGTGGTCTGGCAGAACGCCCTGCATCTGTGTTGTCCCTTTCTGACCCATCAAAAAACCGCCCTGCCCAATCGGGCCGGGGCGGTTTTTGACGTGGTCGGGCTAGCAGGACTCGAACCTGCGACCTTCCGTCCCCCAGACGGACGCGCTACCAGGCTGCGCCATAGCCCGACGTTCCGCCCTTCTAGCGATTTTGCGGCCATGCGCAAGGTGGAAACCGGGGGGATCACGGGCTGCGTATCAGGGACGCGGTTTGGCCAGCCTGTCGCGGAGCGTCTGCAACCGGGCGAGCGCAAGCGCCAGGTCTGTGCGGCGATCTGCGGGCAGACTGGGGCGGCGACGGGCCAAGGTACGCAAGCTGGTGATCTGCTCATCCGTTTCCGCGATGTCTTCGGGTTCTGGCGGGGCTGGTTGCGCTGGTATCGGTTCCGGTTCAGGCGCGGGTTCTGATGCGGGTTTGGTTGCCGTTTCGGCCTCTGATGCAGGGCCGGTGGAGAGGGTGACGGGCTCTGCTGGCGGGGCTGTTTCGGTCACCGGCTCCATCTCCAGAACATAATTCCCGGGTTTGTGATCGCCTTCCCATGCGCCGTTCAGGGCCTCGGTTCCGGCCTCCTCGAAAGGCGGGCTCAGGCTGGCGATATGGGCGACACCCTCTTCGCGGATCATTTTCTGCACGCCGCGAATGGTCAGGCCCTGATCATGGAGCAGCACTTTGATACCGCCCACCAGGGCCATATCCGCCGGTCGGTAATAGCGCCGGCCACCGGCCCGTTTCACCGGTTTGATCTGCGTGAACTTGCTTTCCCAAAACCGCAGCACATGGGCCGCAACGCCAAGCCATTCCGCCACCTCTCGGATGGTGCGGAAGGCCTGCGGGGATTTGGACATCGGCGCGGCCTTACTTGCGGTTGCCCGCAGCCACGCGATCTTTCATCAGATGGCTGGGCCGGAAGGTCAGCACCCGGCGCGGCAGGATCGGAACCTCCTCGCCGGTTTTGGGGTTGCGGCCCACACGTGCGGTTTTGCTGCGCACGGAAAACGTGCCGAAAGACGAGATTTTCACCTGCCCGCCTTCGACCAGATCATCTGACATGATCTCCAACACCCGTTCGACGAGTTGTGCGCTTTCATTGCGTGACAGGCCGACCTCGCGAAACACCGCTTCGCTCAGATCCATTCGTGTAAGTGTTTTCCCGGCCATACTGTTTTTCCCCGTTGATTTTAGGGCAGCATGAGTGATGGGATTTCTCAAGTCAATATCAAGGGCTTGTGGACAAGCGCTGATTTGCCACCCGAACCGGGTTTACCAGCGCAGAACGACAGCCCCCCAGGCCAGCCCGCCGCCAATGGCTTCCGTCACCAGCAGATCGCCCGGTTTGATCTGCCCGCGCGCCACGCCCACGGACAAGGCCAGGGGAATCGACGCCGCCGAGGTGTTGCCATGATCCTGAACCGTCACAACCACCCGATCCATACCCACACCCATTTTCTGGGCGGTACGGCTGATGATTCGCAAATTCGCCTGATGCGGTACGATCCAGTCGACATCATCGGCCCCAAGACCGGCTTTTTGCAGCGCCAGATGCGCGGTTTCCGCAAGCTTTTCAACCGCATGCCGGAACACCTCGCGACCCTGCATGCGCAGAACCCCGGTGGATTGCGTGGCCGAGACACCGCCATCCACATAAAGCAGATCGCGGAATTCCCCATCGGAATGCAGATCAACCGACAGGATGCCGCGATCTTCCGATCCGCCGGTGGCCTCCTGCCGCTCCATGATCAGCGCGCCCGCCCCGTCCCCGAACAGGACCGAGGTTGTGCGATCCTCCCAATCCATGATCCGGCTGAAGGTTTCCGCCCCGATCACCAGGACGCGGTTTGCCTGACCCGAGGTGATAAACGCATTCGCGGTTGACAGGGCATAGACAAACCCGGCGCAGACCGCCTGGACGTCAAATGCGAACCCGGTTTTCAGGCCCAGCCCGGCCTGCACCATGGTTGCGGCCGATGGAAAGGTCAGATCCGGTGTCGAGGTGGCGACAATCACCGCGTCAATATCTTTCGGCTCCAGCCCCGCATCGGCCAGGGCGGCGCGGGCCGCCGCGATCGCCATTTGCGAGGTGGTTTCCCCCTCGGCGGCGAAATGGCGGCGTTCAATGCCGGAGCGGGCGCGAATCCATTCGTCGCTGGTGTCGATCCGGCTTTCAAACACGGCATTGGGCACCACCCGTTCAGGCAGGTAATGGCCAACACCTACGGCAACTGCGCGACAGGTCATTCTGCGGCGCCTCCGTTATCCAGCATTGCCGCGGCGGCGGCGGCCTCGGCATTGCTCAGCCGCGCGGTCAGCCGTTCGGTAAAATCAGAGGCCGCCAGACGCGCCGCCAGTTTCACCGCTGCCGCGACACCCGTGGGGTCAGAGGAGCCATGTGATTTCACAATAGTGCCGTTCAGCCCCAGAAACACGCCGCCATTCACCCGGCGCGGGTCGATCCGCTTGGACAGGCGGCGCATCGAGGTCAGGGACAATATCGCCGCGATTCTGGACAGGGGTGAGTAGCGGAAAGCCTGTTTCAGCAATTCGCTGATCATCTGGGCCGTTCCCTCGCCGGTTTTCAGCGCCACATTGCCGGTAAACCCGTCTGTCACAATCACATCCACCCGGTCCGAGGGCAGATCGCCGCCTTCGACAAAGCCCACAAATTCGAAATCGGCGGCGGGGGCCACCCGTTCGATCAGTTCATGGGCCATCTTCAACTCGGCCCGGCCCTTATGTTCCTCGACCCCGACATTCAGCAGGCCGACGCGGGGCCGCTCCAGATCAAATCCATTGCGGGCATAGCTTGCACCCATCAGCGCATATTGCAGCAGGTCCTGGGCATCGGCGCGAATATCGGCGCCCGCATCCAGCATCACGTTAAAGCTTTGCGGGTTGCGCGAGGGCCACAGGCAGGCAATGGCCGGGCGGTTCACACCTTCGATCTTGCGCAGCCGCAGCATCGACATCAGCATCAGCGCCCCGGTATTGCCGCAGCTGACCGCCACTTTCGCCTCGCCCGCGCGGACGCATTCCACCGCCGACCACATCGAGGTGTTGGACCCGCTGCGCATCACCAGACTGGGCTTTTCATGCATCGTCACCACGGCATCCGCATGGCGAATATCACAGCGCCCGGCCAGAATCTTCTTGCGTTCAACCAGAGGTGTCAGCTGCGCCTCATCGCCATGGATAATAAATTGCAATGCAGGGTTTTTCGATGCGGATTTGGCAATGCCGGACACAACAGAAGAGGGGCCAAGATCGCCCCCCATAGCGTCAATAGACAGAACCGTGCCGGGAACATCAGCCCCGGTCAATGCTGCCGTATCGGTCATGTGCGCTTAGGCCGCGTCGTCGTCGAGATCAATCTCGTCGGCCTGGGCGACCACTTCACGATCCGCATAATACCCGCATGAGGGGCAGATGTGATGGGGGCGTTTCAGCTCCCCGCAATTGGGGCACTCATTGGGGTTATCAGCCACCAAAGCATCATGGGCACGGCGCATATTGCGCCGCGATTTGGTGATTTTGTTCTGGGGGACAGCCATGTCTCAACCTCAAATTTCCGCGGGGTCGGCCTGGCCGGTTTTACCCCTGGGTTCCGTCTTGTCTATTCCTATCATCTCGCCTGCGCCAATTGCCAACCGGCAGACCCCGTCTAACCGGGCGCAACCTTGGATAAAGATGCGTCATTGCTTGGCTGCGAATGAGGCCGGGAACATACTCGGATTTCCGGGCCATGCAAGCCCTAATCCGGGCCTGTCCACAAAGGCGCTACCCGCCGTCATCCCCGGTTTCGGGATCGCTGTCTTTCAGGGTGTCGCGCAAAGCCGCCAGACCGGCGAACGGGCGGGCATCCTCGTCCCGCATGGGTAGAATGCCGGGGCCGGAAAATACAGCCTCTTCCAGATCGGCGTCTTTGGCTCTTGGATAAAGCGGCAGGTGCAGTGCCAATGCCTCGATCATCACCTCGGCCAGGTCGATGACCGGCTGCAAGGGGTCGATCGTCTCGTCCTCGGGCATTTCAACCTCTTCCTCTGCCGGATCGGGCTGTGGCATATCGGCCAGAAAGCGGCGGATCACATCGGCCTCGACCCGCGTGGTCACCGGCGCCAGCGTGACAACACAGGGCTGAATGACGGTTGCGCCAAGATGGCCCGTCAGATGGAGTTCACCCTCGGCCACCATATCCAGCGTGCCGGCAAACCGCAGCTTGCGCAGCCCGTCGATCTTCAGCGCATCGGCCATCGCCGCCATCTCCGGGGCGGTCGGGATCAGCAAGAACTCCCTGGCCTTGTCACGGCGCAGATCGTGGACGCGTTGGGGCGCGTGGGGCAGGGCGGGGTGTGATATGGTCATTCCGGGACAGCTCCCATGGTATTGTTGACATGCGCACAGCTTGCCCTGTGCGCGCGGGTCGGGTAAGCCGATAAAAAGGATTTGCGGGCCTTGCAAGAGCCTGCGGCAAAAGGGTTGGGCAATGGTGATTGGGCAAAACTCCCCCATTTGGCAGCGGCTGCGGCTTGGATTGGCGGCGTTGGCGGTGTGTGGCGCAGCGGGATGTGCAGCCACGTTCAACAATCACGGGTATATCCCACCCGAAGAAGAACTGACCGCAATTGTGCCCGGCGTGGATACACGCGAAAGTCTGGAAACATCGATCGGCACGCCCGGGGCTGCGGGTGTTATGCGCGATGAGGCCTGGTTCTATACCGATTACCGGGTGCGCAATTTCATCTATCGCGCCCCGCAGATCACGGAACGCAACATTATTGCGGTGTCCTTCGATGATGAGGGCGTGGTGCAGAATATCGAACGGTTTGGCCTGGAAGACGGGCAGGTGGTGCGCCTGTCTCGCCGGGTGACCGATGGCGGTATTGAAGAGGTCACCCTGCTGCGCCAGATCCTTCAGAACTTCGGCCGGATCGACGTGGCCAGCATTCTGGGTGCCGATAACTGATCGGGTGGTATGCATGCGCGCATACCTTTCGACCGCCGGACCAAAACTCTGCAACACATATACATTGCCCGGCGGTGCCGCTTAACAACACATAAAAACTGCTTTAATGGGGATGGGGACAGCGTTGGCTATGCCCGCATCCTGACCCAGGGCCCCGCAAAAGCAGGAGCTTGAGCCTATGTTGAGTTTGTTGAAAGGACGTTATCGCGCCCGGTTTGCCGAAGGCGAGGCGGATCTGCAAGCGGCGCAGAGGCTGCGCTATCTGGCTTTTTGTTCCGGTGCCGGGGGCGGGGCGCAGGCAGGTCTGGATGCGGATGCCTATGACCCGGTTTGCGCCCATGTGCTTGTGGAAGAGGTGAAAACCGGGCGGCTGGTCTGCTGTTTCCGCATATTGCATCTGACGGATGGGGCCGAGATTTCGCGGTCATATTCGGCGCAATATTATGAACTGTCGGCACTGACGGAGTTTGATGGCCCGATGGTGGAGATGGGGCGGTTCTGCATCCACCCCGCCTGCCACGATCCCGATATTCTGCGTGTCGCCTGGGGTGCGATGACCGCCTATGTGGATCGTGAGGGGGTTGAGATGCTGTTTGGCTGTTCCTCCTTCCACGGGGTGGAGGCCCGGGAGTATTATGATGCTTTCGCCCTGCTGAGGGATCGCCATATCGCGCCGAAACGCTGGCTGCCCCGGGTCAAGGCCCCCTCGGTCTTTCGATTCGCCAGCCGATTGCGCCGCAAACCCGATCTGAAACAGGCCCGGGCCAAGATGCCGCCCTTGCTGCGCACCTATCTGTTAATGGGTGGCTGGGTCAGTGATCATGCGGTGGTCGATCTGGAGTTGAACACATTGCATGTGTTTACCGGGCTGGAAATCAGGGCGATCCCGCCTGCGCGCGCCCGCCTGTTGCGCGGTGTTGCCGGATAGGGTGTCACTTTCGCGACCGGTCTGACGCATCCGGCGCCGGGCCCCGATCACCGGCGCAAGGATCGCACTGTCCAGCCATGTACCGCCGAGGTCCCGGATGACCGCCCCGCTGCCGCGTTTGAACCGGGCCAGACCCGGGGTCTGATCGGGCGCGTAATCCCCCAGGTCGAGTATGCGGTGCCCCGATGCGCCAAAGACCTGCATCGCCTGCCATAGCAGCAGATTATGGGCGGATGTTGCCCGGCCCTGCGGATTGGTCCAGCCGATATGGTAACTGGCCACGCTGCCCTGACACAGAAACAACATGGCCGCCATGATCCGCCCATTGGCGCGCGCCGTGAACAATTGCACGGCACCCGGAGACGCGGCGGCCATGGCCAGAATGATGTTATGGGGCAGGGTGCGATACCCCCGACGGTGCTGTTGCGCGATATCATGGGCCAGAAGCCAATGATGCGGGTCGGGGGGAAACGCGGTCTGGCGGGTCACTAGACCGGATTTCTGCCCGTGGCGCAGGCGGTTGCGCCATTTCACACCCATCGCCGCCCAGAAATCTGTCACCAGACCGGTCAGGGGCAGCTCTGCCACTTTGCGGGGGGCGGCGATGCGCAAAAACCCCGCCGCGTCCAATGCCCGGGCATCCGCCGCTGTTTCCGCATTTATGATCAGGTGGCCAAGACCCGCTGCGCGGCGCAGCCCGACCAGCGCCTGATACCCGGGCAGCCCGGCCCAATACGGCCCGCGCGAGATCAACCCGACCGTGCCCAGCACCGGCCAGCGCCGCCGGATCACCAGCGCCTGCCCGCCGGGCAGGCTATGTTGCACGACCGGAACGCCGATACCCGCAAGAGCCTCGGCATAGAGGGGCGATTGTTGCAAGGGCAGAGCAGGGGCAGATGGGTGGCGCGCGGCGTCTGGAGTTTCGGCCTGAAATTCTGAACCACCCCACATCACCCTCCCGCCCGGCGGCACCGCCGGGCAGCGCCCGAGCCGCCCCCCCGGGGCGGGCGCTTCTCGCCCACCCCTCGGCTCGGGCGCTGCCCTCTGCGCACTGTATATGTGTTGCAGATTAAATGGGTGATGCTCTGGCATTAGGCAACCTAAAGCTTTTTGAGTTTAACCTGAAACATATGTCATCACTTTTCGCGTTCGACCGAAGGGAGAGGCAGCGAACAAGTGATTCATGTTTAACTCGAAACGCTATAGCGCCCGATTGCCTAACCGGCGGTTAACCGTAACGGTGCCTGCGCCTGTCGTTACCCCAGAACCACCAGCGCATGGCGTTTCCTGCCCGCGCTCAGTTTGATGGGCTGGCTCAGATCGGCTGCCGAGATCATCAGCCCCGCATCGCTGAGCGGCGCATCATTCAGCCGCGCGCCCTGATCGGCGATCAGGCGTTTGGCCTCTTTCCCCGATTTGGTCAGGCCCGAGCGGGTGATCAGCTGCACAATAGAAATGCCTCCGCCAAGCTCCTCGGCGCTCAGGGTCAGCGTTGGCAGGTCATCGCCCGTGCCGCCATGTTCAAACACGTCGCGCGCGGTCGCCTCTGCCGTTTTCGCGGCATCAACTCCGTGCAGCAACCCTGTGACTTCATTGGCCAAAATGATCTTGGCATCATTGATCCCGGCGCCATCCAGCGCCCCCAGACGGTCACATTCCTCCACCGGCAGTTCGGTGAACATTTTCAGGAATTTGCCCACATCCGCATCGGGCAGATTTCGCCACCATTGCCAGAATTCATAAGGCGACATCATGTCGTCATTCAGCCAGACGGCCCCATCGGCAGATTTGCCCATTTTCTTGCCATCGGCGCGGGTCACCAGCGGGGTGGTCAGGCCAAAGGCCTCTGTCCCCTCGACCCGGCGGATCAGATCGGCACCCGACACGATATTGCCCCATTGATCGGACCCGCCCATTTGCAGGACACAGCCATAGCGGCGATGCAATTCCAGATAGTCATAGGATTGCAGCAACATGTAGTTGAACTCGATGAAAGACAGGGCCTGTTCCCGGTCCAGCCGCGATTTGATGCTGTCAAAGGCCAGCAGCCGGTTGATGGTGAAATGCTTGCCAATGTCGCGCAGGAAATCAATGTAATGCAGCTTGTCCAGCCATTCGGCATTGTTCACCAGCGGCGAGTCCGTCGGGCCATCCCCGTAAGAGATATAGCGCGAGAAAACCTTGCGGATACCGGCGGCATTCTCGTTGATCCTGTCGACTGACAGGATCTTGCGCATTTCATCCTTGCCTGACGGGTCGCCAACCTTGGTTGTGCCGCCGCCCATCAGCGTGATCGGCCGGTGCCCGGTCTTTTGCAGCCAGCGCAGCAGCATGATCTGCACCAGATTGCCGATATGCAGCGAGGTGGCAGTCAGATCAAAGCCGATATAACCGGTCACCACCCCGTTTATCAGGCGGTCATCCATCTCCTGCAGATCGGTACAGTCCTGAATGAAGCCCCGGGTTGTCAGTTCACGAAGGAAATCGGATTTGGGGTGGTAGGTCATGCGCGATGCGTCCATTCTTCTGGCAACGGGTCTATAGCGGGGCGGGTCGTGAAGGGAAAGAGCGAAGCAGGTCCGATGCGCGTTGCAGGTGCAATGTCGGGGACCTCGCTGGACGGGGTCGATCTGGCGGTGATCGAAAGCGACGGTGTGGCGATCACCGGTTTCGGGCAGACCGCATACCGCCCCTATTCCGAGGTGGAGCGGGTGATCCTGCGCAGCGCCCTTGGCCTTTGGCCGGGAGAGGCGGGCGTGGCCGAGGCCGCCGAGGTGATCGAGGATGCCCATCTGGATCTTGCCCGCGATCTGGGCCCGATTGCCGCATTCGGGTTTCACGGGCAGACCCTGGCCCATGCGCCGGGTCTGCGCGGCACCCATCAGGCCGGTGATGGCGAACGTCTGGCGCGGGAGCTTGGCTGCCCCGTGGTCTGGGATTTCCGCAGCTCGGATGTGGAACTGGGCGGGCAGGGCGCGCCTCTGGCGCCATTCTTTCACTGGGCCTGCGCCCGCTGGATCGGGGCCGGGGGGGCCCCGCTGGCGTTTCTTAATCTGGGCGGTGTCGGCAATCTGACCTGGGCGGACCCTTTGGCCGCTGCGCCGGATGCACCGGGGGCCTTGCTGGCCTTCGATACCGGCCCTGCCAACGCCCCGCTGGACGATCTGATGCAGGTGCGGGGGCTGGGGGCGTTTGATCTGGATGGCGCCCTGGCATTGGCGGGGCAGGTGGACAGGGGCGTTGTCGCGGCGTTTCTGGAAGACAGGTTTTTCGTGAAAATACCTCCCAAATCCCTGGATCGGGGGCATTTCGGCCATCTGGTCGAGAAGGTTTCGACCCTGCCCGATGCGGATGCGATGGCCACTCTGGTGGGCTGCATCCTGGGCTCTGTGGTGCGGGGCATGGAGCATATGCCGGCCCCGCCTGCGCAATTGCTGGTGACCGGTGGCGGGCGCAAGAACCCGGCCCTTATGACGGGCCTGCAGACAGCGCTGGATATACCGGTTCTGCCGGTTGAAGCGGTCGGGCTGGACGGGGATTTTCTGGAGGCGCAGGCCTTCGCATATCTGGCGCTGCGGGTGATGCGGGGCATGACCACATCAGCCCCCGGCACAACCGGCGTGGCCGCAGCGGTCGGGGGCGGGCGGATCAGTCAGTAGGGAAAGCCGGGGGGTTAAAGCGCCCGGCCTGAAATTCTGAATCATAATCACCCCCACATCACCCTTCCGCCCGGCGGCACCGCCGGGCAGCGCCCGTACCGCCCCCACGGGGCGGGCGATGCCCTATGCGCAATGTACATATGGTGCAGAATTTTATAGCGTTTCGACTTTACATTGAAGCAGTAGAACGGCTTTCGCGTTTGAGCCAAAGGCGAAAGGCAGCGAAAGGCGTTTCAACATAAAGTCGAAACGCTATAAAGCACCCTGCCTTAAACTTGAATCACAAATACCCTGCCACGCTTCGCGTTCTCGGGACATTTGTGATGAGCGATGTCTCAGGTTTAAGGCAGGGTACTCTAGGAGGACGCTCCATGTCTCAGCGGGTGTAATATGGCCACCTCGCTTCATGATATCTGTGGCCCCGCCAGAACGGGCGGTGCTGCCGCTTCAGCGGCGCAGAATGCTGCGCCCGGCATAACTGGCGGTCTCGGCCAGTTGTTCCTCGATCCGAATCAACTGGTTGTATTTCGCCAGCCGGTCCGAGCGGGCGAGGCTGCCGGTTTTGATCTGCCCGCAATTGGTGGCGACCGCAAGATCGGCAATCGTGGCATCCTCGGTCTCGCCAGAGCGGTGTGACATCACGCAGGTCATCCGGTTGCGATGGGCCAGGTCCACTGCGGCAAGCGTTTCGGTCAGGGTGCCGATCTGGTTGACCTTCACCAGAAGCGAATTGGCCGCGCCCTGATCAATGCCCATTTGCAGTCGGGTCGGGTTGGTCACAAACAGATCATCGCCCACAAGCTGCACCTTGCCGCCAAGGGCGTCGGTCAGCATCTTCCAACCCTCCCAGTCATCCTCGGAACAGCCATCCTCGATCGACAGGATCGGATAATCGGCACACAGCGCCTCAAGATAGGCGACATTTTCGGCAGCACTCAGGGATTTTCCTTCCCCGGCAAAGACATATTTGCCATCCCTGAAATATTCCGTCGCCGCGCAATCCAGCGCCAGCATGATGTCATCCCCGGCAGAATACCCGGCCTTTTCCACTGATTTCAGGATGAAATCCAGCGCATCGCGGGTCGAGGACAGATCGGGGGCAAACCCGCCTTCATCACCGATCCCGGTGGACAGACCCGCCGCCGACAGTTCCTTTTTCAGCGTGTGGAACACTTCCGAGCCCATCCGCACCGCCTCGGCAATCGAGGTGGCGCTGACCGGCATGATCATGAATTCCTGAATATCAATCGGGTTATCCGCATGTTCGCCGCCATTGATGATGTTCATCATCGGCACCGGCAGCACATGGGCCTGGGTGCCGCCCACATAGCGATACAGCGGCTGTGTGGTGAAATCAGCGGCGGCCTTGGCCACGGCCAGCGAGACACCCAGCATCGCATTCGCGCCCAGACGGCCCTTGTTCTCGGTTCCGTCCATCTCGATCATCGTGGCATCAATCGCGGCCTGTTCGGTGGCGTCAAACCCCACCAGACCTTCGGCCAGCTCGCCATTCACGGCGGCCACGGCCTCCTGCACGCCCTTGCCCATATACCGGGTCTTGTCGCCATCGCGTTTCTCGACCGCCTCATGCACCCCGGTGGAGGCGCCCGATGGCACCGCCGCGCGCGCCATGGTGCCGTCTTCCAGCAGCACATCGACCTCAACGGTCGGATTGCCCCGGCTGTCGAGGATTTCGCGGGCGTGAATGTCGATGATGATGCTCATTTGGGTCCTCACAGATCTGATGTTGCAGGGTCTATAGCAGGGCTTGCGCCCGGATCGTAGGTGTTTGTTAGCGGTAACAGTGCCATTGCCCCCCCGTGTCATTTGGCTCGCAATCTCGCCTCGCGGGCAAAGCTGTAGAGCCCGGTTGCAATCACAATCGCCGCGCCGATCAGGGTCAGCGCATCGGGGCGTTCGCCAAAGATCAGCAAGGCGATGATCAGGGCAAAGATCAGGCGGGTATAGCGGAACGGCGTCACCGCGCCGATTTCGCCCACCCGCATGGCTTTGGTGATTGCGAAATAGGCAATCAGCCCCATGGTGATCGCGCCGGTCATCGCGCCCCAGATCAGCGGCTCGGGCCAGACAGCCCCGCCCCCGGTGACCGCCAGAACCGCCAGACCGCCGGGGATAATCGCCGCCAGACTATAGGTCGACAATTGCGCCGCCGAGACAGAGTTGGGGACAGCCCGGGTCGACAGATCGCGGGATGACATGAAGATCACCCCCAGAACCGCGAAGACAACGTTGATATCAAACCCGTCCATCCCCGGACGGATGATCAGCAGCACACCCGCCAGCCCCACGGCAATCGCGCTCCACCGGCGCCAGCCCACAGGTTCCCCCAGAAACAGTGCCGCGCCAAGCGTGACCAGAAGCGGATTGGCCTGCAAAATCGCCGAGAAGGTGGAAAACGGCACCAACGCGATGGCCGAGACAACGCAGATCGTGCCGCACATCTCCGACAGGTTGCGGATCACGACCGGCGGCGTCAACAGAACCGGGGAGACCAGCACAGCCCCCTCACGTTTGGCCAGCGCGGCAAAGATCACCGCGCCCCCAAACCCGAACATCGCCAGAATTTGCCCCACAGGCAGCGTATGGGAGGCGAATTTGATGAACATATCGGCCAGGGCAAAGCCCAGCATCGCCAGCGTCATCCACGCCATGCCACGTATGTTTTCCATGTATCGGGGGCCTTTTTGTCTCGGCTGCCCGTCTGCTCTAACGCCGCAATCAGGCAAGGGAAAGCTCTGGCGCCGGGGCCGGCCCGTTTTCCTTGAGGAAAACCGACGGAATTCTGGAGAATTCCGTTTCCGGGGGCAGTCAGTTCTTTTTCAGAGGCACGCCATAGAGTTCCAGCCTGTGACCCTTCAACTGATAGCCCAGCTTTCTGGCGATCTTTTCCTGCAGGGCTTCGATCTCGGGATCGACAAATTCGATCACCGCGCCGGAATTCATGTCGATCAGATGATCATGATGGTCCCGCTCTGCATCCTCATACCGTGCGCGGCCATCGCCAAACTCCAACCGCTCAATGATACCCGATTCCTCGAACAGCTTCACGGTGCGGTAAACCGTGGCGATGGAAATCCGCGGGTCGCGGGCCGAGGCACGGGCGTAAAGCTCCTCCACATCCGGGTGGTCGGCGGCCTGTTCCAACACCTGCGCAATCACCCGCCGCTGATCTGTCATCCGCAGACCTTTTGTTTCGCAGCGTGCCTCAATCGTGTCGGTCATGGCCGGATCTCCGCCTGAATATCAAATGGGAGTTTTACAGCAGGTCGCATTTTTTCTGAAATACCCTTTTTCAAAATATATGGCCATGCGCCAAAACCTGCGGCGGCCATCGGTCTTGCCGAAATCAAACGCAGAAAACCTTAAGGCAAAGCGACCTGTGCGAAAACCCTGACCATGGGCAATCCGAGGTTTTATAGCGTTTCGAGTTAAACATGAATCACTTGTTCTCTGCCTCTCCCTTCGGTCGAACGCGAAAAGTGATGACATATGTCTCAGGTTAAACTCGAAAAGCTTTAGGTCAACCGTTTGGCCAAAGCCCCCACAGTCAGCCCCTGAACGATGATCGAGAAGACCACCACCATATAGGTCGCCCCAAGGATCAGCGGTTTCCAGTCTCCTTCGGGCAGTGACAGCGCCAGAGCGACCGAAATACCGCCTTTCAGCCCGCCCCAGGTCATGATCGGGATCACCCCTTGAGAAAAATCGCGGAACGGGCGCAGCATCAGAACCGGCACCGAGACCGCAACCAGACGGGCCAGAAGCGCCAGGGCGATGGCCGCAGCCCCGGTGCCCGGAAGGCTCCAGTCGAAGGCAATCGCAAACACCTCGACCCCGATCAGCAGGAACAGGATGGCGTTCAATATCTCGTCGATCAGTTCCCAGAACGCATCCACATACGCGCGGGTGCGTTCCGACATGCCGCCCTTGGGGCCCGTATGCCCGATCAGAAGGCCAGCCACCACCGCCATGATCGGGGCCGATACATGCAGCGCGATGGCCAGTTCATAGCCGCCAAAGGCCAGCCCAAGCGTCAGCAGCACCTCAAGTGAGGGGTCATCAATCCGCCGCATCACCCGAAAGGTCAGCCAGCCAAGCACGGCGCCAAGCGCGGCCCCGCCAAACGCCTCCTGCACAAACAGCAAACCGGCCTCGGCCAGCCCGCCGCCCCCTTCGCCACCGCCATGATGGTCACCGCCGGTGAAGGCCAGGCCAAGCAGGATCAGAAACACCACATAGGCCACGCCATCATTGAACAGGCTTTCGCCGGCAATCTTGGTTTCCAGCGATTTGCGCAGATTGGCGGCCCGCAGCACCCCCAGAACCGCCACCGGGTCGGTCGGTGTGACAATCGCCCCGAAGGTCAGCGCAATCAGCAGGGGCATGCCGGTGATCCAGGAAAATCCGACCCCGATCAGCACCGTTGACAGCCCCACACCGATGGTTGCCATCAGGGCCACCACCCGCCACTCGGCGCGCAGATCCTCGATCTTCACATGCAGCGCACCGGCAAACAGCAGCAGGCCCAGCATCCCCTCAAGCAGGGCTTCGGAAAAGTCGATGCCGGTGACCAGCGCCCGGGCCTGATCGGTGATGCCAAGCGCGGGAAAGACCAGATCGACCCCAAGCGCCACCAGCGAGGCGGCCAGTGCCACCACCAGAATGCCGATGGATGAGGGCAGGCGCAGGAACAGATAATTCATCGCGCCAAAGCCTCCGGCCAGAACGATCAAGAGCGATGTAATCTGTAACAATGTCATGCTGTCCGGCCTGGTCAGAAGATTTTCCTTTTCCTTATCACGGGTCGCTTGCCGTTGACACCGGCGGATGATCCCCGTCTGGTCTGCGCATCGGGCAAGGGGGCAGGGATGCAGCGCAAAGACAATCTGGATGCGTTCGGGGTGGTTTCCCTCACCGGGTTTGCGCTGTTGCTGGCGGTCAATCAGGTGGTGATCAAAGTCAGCAATGACGGGCTGCAACCGGTTTTTCTGGCCGGTCTCCGCTCGCTTGGCGGGGCGGTCTGTATTCTCGCCTGGATGCGGTTGCGGGGCCTTTCCCTGCGAATCGCGCCGGGCACACGACCCGCCGGGCTGTTGGTCGGCGTGATATTCGCGGCGGAATTCATCTTTCTGTTTCTGGCGCTTGATATGACAACCGTCACCCGTTTGTCGGTGATTTTCTACACCATGCCGGTCTGGATGACGCTTGGCGCGCATCTTCTGCTGCCGGGGGAAAAGATCACCCCCGCCAAAGCCATCGGGTTGATCCTGGCCGTTGCCGGCATGGCCTGGGCGATCTTCAATCGCGGCGGGCCTGATGGGGCGGCCTCCCTGACCGGTGATCTTTTTGCCCTCGCGGCCTCGATCTGCTGGGCGGCGGTTGCCTTATGTACCCGCGCCACCGCATTGAAACAGGTCCGCCCCGAGATGCAGCTTTTGTGGCAACTGGTCGTGTCCACCCCGATCCTGCTGCTGGCGGCGCTGTTCTTCGGGCCCTTGTTGCGGGAGCCATCCCTGATCCACTGGCTGGGTCTGGGGTTTCAGATCGTGGCGGTGGTCAGCGCGGGGTTTTTGTTCTGGTTCTGGTTGCTTGGCATCTACCCTGCGGCCTCGGTGGCGTCTTTCAGCTTCCTGTCGCCGATTTTCGGCGTGATCCTGGGCTGGGCCCTGCTGGGGGAACATGCAGGGCCCGAGATATGGATGGCCCTGGCGCTGGTCTGTGCCGGGCTGGTCCTGATCAACCGTCCGTCACCACATCGGCCCAGACCGGCAGATGATCCGACGCCCAGCCCGCCGCGCCCGCGCGCATGACCCCGCTTTGCGCAAGGCTGAGCCCCGGGCCGGTGGCAATCCGGTCCAGCGCCGCGACGGGCCGGAAGGACGGAAAGCTGCGCCCGGGCCTGTGAAGCCGGAAATACGGATCCAGCGGCGCAAACCCCGCCGCCGGGGCCCATTCATTCAGATCCCCCAACAGAACCGTGGGCCAGGAGGGCAGGGCCGCCAGCTCGGCCATGATCTGGGTCATCTGCCGCTGCCGGTCACGTCGGCGCAAACCCAGATGGGTGGTGATGACACGCAGCACGCCATACGGCCCGTCGAGATCGGCAAACACCGCGCCCCTTGGTTCCAGCCCGATCAGCGGCAGGCGGTGGATATGCCCGACCCGCCATCCCGGCGCCAGAAGCAGCGCATTGCCATGCCAGCCCAGGGAAACCGAGTTGGTGGCCAAAGGCGCCACCTGCATCCCGGTCTCTTCCCGGATCAGGGCGCGGGGCAGGGCGGCGCGGCGGGGGCCAAGCCTGCGATCCGCCTCTTGCAGCGCCACCAGATCGGCGCCCAGCCCGGCCAGAACCCGCAGAATCCGGTGCGGATCGCGGCGTTGATCAAGCCCCACGCATTTGCGGATATTATAGCTGACCAGCCGCAGATGCTGCGGGTTTTTTGGGGGCGGTATGCTCATCGGGGTCACAGTGGCAGGCCAATACAGCGTTTCGGGTTTAACCTGAAAACAGATCGTATCGGAAAACGCGTTCGATCCAAGGCTGACCCGAAACGCTTTTCGGCTCTGGGAAAGCCCGGTCTGACGGCATAGACTACAAAGATGGGGATCCTGCGCGGACAAACACCTGTTACCTATGCGGTCTGGAGCATTCTGCTTGCTGCCGCCCTTGTCGGGTTGGGCACGGGGCGATGGACGGTGGTCTTTGTGTCACTTGCCACATTGGCGGTGTCCATGTTGCCGCTGCTGCTGGCACCGCGCCTTGGCATCCGCCTGCCGCGCCGGTTCATCGCGCTGATCGTGGTGTTCACGTTTTCCACCCTGTTTCTGGGCGAAGTGTTTGATTTCTATGAACGCTACTGGTGGTGGGATATTGCCCTGCACGGGCTGTCGGCGGTCACGTTCGGCCTGCTGGGCTTTCTGCTGATCTTCCTGCTGTTTGAAGGCGACCGCTATGCCGCGCCAGCCTGGGCACTGGGCCTGATCGCCTTTTGCATGGGCGTCACCATCGGCGCGGTCTGGGAGATTTTTGAATTCGGGATGGACCAGATTTTTACCCTGAACATGCAGAAATCCGGGCTGATGGACACGATGTGGGATCTGATCGTCGATTGCATCGGCGCGGGTCTGGGAGGTTTCGCGGGATATCTTTACCTCAAAGGCCGCGATCTGGGGGGCAGCCGGGCGATGATTGACGAATTCATCCGCCTGAACCGCCGGTTTTTCAGCCGGTCCCGCAGCCGTTAGAGAGCCAGACCAAAATTCCACACACTCTACGTTATACTTCCGCCCGGCGGCACCGCCGGGCAGCGCCCGAACCGCCCACACGGGGCGGGCGCTTCTCGCCCACCCCTCGGTTCGGGCGCTGCCCTCCACTCTTTCCCGAAACGCGTCAGGTGCCACAGAAGGTGCGTGTGACGGTCTCTTCCGGGGCCGGGGCCGCCTGATAGGCGCGGTTTTCGGGCTGGTCCTCGAAGGGGCGTTTCAGGATGTCGACAAGCTTGAAAAACGGATCGTAATCCCCTGACAGAGAAGCCTTAATCACCTCTTCAACACGGTGGTTGCGCGGGATGAAGGCCGGATTGACCGCTTCCATCGCCGATTGCCGTTCTGCGGGGCTGCGCGTCTCCCGGTCCAGCCGGGTCTGCCAGCGCAGGAGCCAGGTATTGAACGGGCCGGGATCGGTGAACTCGGCGGCGGTCTGTGCCGGGTCAGCGCCCGACAAACCCCGGAAGTAGCGGGTGAAATCGGCCTGTGCCTGCTCCATCAGGGTCAGCAGATCGAAGGCCAGCGCCACATCCGCCTCTTCGACCCGCGCCAGGCCCAGTTTGGCCCGCAAGACCCGGTGCCATTCCAGATCAAAGAGATCGGGGAATGTGTTGATCTCATGAGTGAAAATCTCAATTGCGCTGTCACGCTCCGGCATCAGCGGTAACAGCGCCGTGGCCAGTTGCGCCAGATTCCACACCGCCACATTCGGCTGATTGCCGAACGCATAACGCCCGAACTGATCAATCGAGCTGAACACTTTTTCGGAATGATAGGCATCCATGAAGGCGCAGGGCCCGTAATCAATGGTTTCTCCGGCAATCGACATATTGTCGGTATTCATCACCCCATGGATAAAACCCACCCCCATCCATTTTGCCACCAGCCTTGCCTGCGCCGCGATCACCGCCTGCAACAGGCCAAGCGGGCCGTCCGCGTCGGGGTAGTGGCGCGCAATGGCGTGTGCGCTCAACGCCTGCAACGCCTCGACATCCCTGCGCGCGGCGAAATACTGAAACGTGCCCACGCGGATATGGCTGGCGGCCACCCGGGTGACAATGGCGCCGGGCATCGCCGCCTCGCGCAGCACTGGCTCGCCGGTGGTGACGGCGGCCAGCGCGCGGGTGGTGGGAATGCCAAGGGCGCACATCGCTTCGGATATGATATATTCCCGCAGCACCGGGCCCAGCCAGGCGCGCCCGTCACCCATGCGCGAATAGGGCGTGGGGCCCGCGCCTTTCAACTGGATATCGCGGCGCTGGCCAGCCCGGTCGACCACTTCGCCCAACAGCACCGCCCGGCCATCGCCAAGCTGCGGCGCCCATCCGCCAAATTGATGCCCGGCATAGACCTGGGCCAGCGGGGTGGCCCCATCGGGCAGGGTGTTGCCTGCAAAAATCGCGGCAATCCCGGTGTCATCATTGGGCAGGGTGATGCCCAGCTCTGCCGCAAGGGGGCGGTTCACCGTGATCAGGCCCGGGGCGGCCACGGGCGTGGGCGGCTGCGCGGTGAAAAACCGGTCGGGCAGGCGGGCATAGCTGTTGTCGAACGGGATCTGAACGGTCATCGAACGCTCCTTGCCTTCAGAGGTAGGGCGACAAGACGGGAAATGCCAGATCAGAACCGGGCGAGGCGTTCGGTCAGCAGATCGAAAAACCCGGCCGCATCCACATCCCCCATGAAGGTGGCATTGGGCGCACGGTCGGTCACACGCCACCAATCGGCCACGGTCATGCCCAGGGTCAGGTCTGACCGGGTTTCGACCTCGACATTGATGAACCGGCCCTTGAACAGATCCGGGCGGATCAGCCAGGCGATCACACAAGGGTCATGGAGCGGCGCGCCTTCCGAGCCGTATTTTTCCTTGTCGAAGCGCTCGTAAAAATCGGTCCATTCCGCCACCATCCGGCCCACATGGGTGCCCATGGCGCGAAACGCGGCCACCCGGTCGGCGGTGGTCAGCGCCTTATGGGTCAGGTCCAGTGGCATGATGGTTATGGGAATACCTGATTTAAGCACGATATCTGCGGCTTGCGGATCGACATAGATGTTGAATTCTGCCGCCGGTGTGATGTTGCCCACCTCGAAATAGGCGCCGCCCATCAGAACGATTCCGGCGGCTTTTTCCGCGATATCGGGCGCACGGTTCAGTGCTGTGGCGATATTGGTCAGGGGCCCAAGCGGGCACAGGGTGACGCTGCCGGCGGGTTCGCGGCGCAGGGTGTCGATGATGAAATCAACCCCGTGCTGATCCTGCAAAGGCATGGTCGGATCGGGCAGTTGCGGGCTGTCGAGCCCGGTTTTCCCATGCACATGTTCCGCCGTGATCAGCTTGCGCGACAGCGGGGCGTCACAGCCCGCAAAAACCGGGATATCAGTGCGCCCCGCCAGTTCACAGACAATCCGCGCATTCCGTTCGGTCAGGGCCAGCGGCACATTCCCCGCAACGGCGGTGATGCCCAGAACCTCAATCTCCTCGGGACTGGCCAGCGCCAGCAGGATCGCCACCGCGTCGTCCTGGCCCGGGTCGGTGTCGATAATGATCTTCTGGGTCATGGGAGCCTCTTATTGCTGCGGATGGGTCAAATTCGCCCAGGCAGCAGAAAGAGTCTATGCCTCCGGCGGGGATATTTTGGGACGCAGAGAAGGGGGCCCAAAAAGGGAAAAGACCGCCCGGATCGGGGCGGTCCTTGAAGCGGGTTCGGCGATCAGCGTTTTTCGATATCCACATAATCGCGATAGGACGCACCGGTATAGAGCTGCCGGGGGCGGCCGATCTTGCCCGACGGGTCTGCGATCATCTCTTTCCACTGGGAAATCCAGCCCACGGTGCGGCTGACCGCGAAGATCGGTGTGAACATCGAGGTGGGGAAACCCATCGCCTCAAGGATGATCCCGGAATAGAAATCCACATTCGGGAACAGCTTTTTCTCAGAGAAATACGGGTCCTGAAGCGCCTGTTTTTCCAGTTCCTTGGCCACTTGCAGGATCGGTTTGTTCTCAACCCCCAGAAGGTCCAGAACCTCATCAGCGCTTTCTTTCATCACCGTCGCACGCGGGTCGAAATTCTTGTAGACCCGGTGACCAAAGCCCATCAGGCGGAACGGGTCATTCTTGTCCTTGGCGCGGGCAATGAAGTCCGGGATCCGGTCCACCGTGCCGATCTCGTTCAGCATCTCAAGACAGGCTTGGTTCGCCCCGCCATGGGCCGGGCCCCAGAGACAGGCAATACCAGCCGCGATACAGGCAAACGGGTTGGCCCCGGACGACCCTGCAAGGCGCACGGTCGAGGTGGAGGCGTTTTGTTCATGATCCGCATGCAGGGTGAAAATCCGGTCCATCGCGCGCGACAGGATCGGGTCGGGCTGGTATTCCTCGGCCGGGACGGCGAAGCACATGCGCAGGAAATTCGTGGCATAATCGCAATCGTTGCGCGGGTACACAAACGGCTGTCCGATCGTGTATTTATAGGCCCAGGCCGCGATTGTCGGCATCTTCGCGATCATCCGGATCGAGGCCACTTCGCGCTGCCAGGGGTCGTTGATATCGGTGCTGTCATGGTAAAAGGCGCTCATCGCGCCCACCACGCCCACCATCACCGCCATCGGATGGGCGTCGCGGCGGAACCCGCGGAAGAAATTGGCCATCTGTTCGTGCAGCATCGTGTGATTGGTCACACGGCTTTCGAAATCCTCGGCTTCTGCGGCAGAGGGAAGCTCCCCATAGAGCAGCAGATAGCAGACCTCCAGAAAATGGGATTTCGCCGCCAGCTGGTCGATGGGATAACCACGATGGAGCAATTCGCCCTTTTCGCCATCAATGAAGGTGATCTTGCTTTCGCAGGCGGATGTGGAGGTATAGCCCGGATCATGGGTGAACACATCGCCTTGGCCGTAAAGCTTGGCAATATCGATCACATCCGGCCCGGCAGTGGGTGAATGGATCGGTAAATCAAGTGTTTTACCGTCAAAACTTAGCGTGGCGGTTTTACGATCAGCCATGTCTGTCCCTTTTTGATTGGCCACACCCGACAAGACTGTCGGGAGGGTCGTTTCGGGGGCCTGATCAGGCCCAAGTCCTCATGGCTGACGCCCAAGCGCCATTATCGGGCGGGGGCGGTGGCCTCCGTCAGGCGGGCGATGGTTTCATCGCGGCCAATGACGAGCATCATGTCATAGACACTTGGGGTTACGGTCCGACCGGCAAGGGCTGCGCGAAGCGGTTGCGCCAGTTGACCGAATTTGAGCCCATGCGCCTCGGCCACCGAAGTCAGGATCACCTCTAACGTGTCACGGGACCAGCTATCATTCTGCAATTGCTCAGTCAATTCCGACAGTATGCCACGGGATACATCCGTCAGCGCCGCCTGAGATGCCTCATCCCGGTCAATCGGCCTGTTTTTAAGGACAAACCGGGCTTTTTCAAGCAGGTCAGGCAGGGATTTGGCCCGGTCTTTGAGGCAATACATCGCGCTCAATACTCCGTTATGCTGCGCCTGCGAAAGGGCGGGCTGACCGGTCAGCGCAAGAAATCCCGCGATTTCGGTCATCAGATCGGCATCCGCCATCTGCGCGATATGCCAGGCGGAGACAGAGGCGAGCTTCCTGAAATCCAGCCGGGCAGGCGATTTGCCGATCCCGCCCAGATCGAACCAGGCCTGTGCCTGCGCATCGGTGAACAGCTCATCATCCCCATGGGACCAGCCAAGCCGGGCCAGATAGTTGCGCATGGCTGCCGCAGGGTAGCCCATGGCGGCATATTCCCCGACCCCGAGCGCCCCGTGGCGTTTCGACAGTTTCTTGCCATCTGGCCCGTGGATCAGCGGGATATGGGCGAAGACGGGCAGCGGCCAGCCCATCGCGTGATAGATCTGCGCCTGCCGTGCCGCGTTGTTCAGGTGGTCATCACCGCGGATCACATGGGTGATGCCCATATCATGGTCATCGACCACCACGGCCAGCATATAGGTCGGCGTCCCGTCCGAGCGGAGCAGGACCATATCGTCAAGCTGATCATTGCGGGTGGTCACCTGGCCCTGAACCGCGTCATCGATCACGGTTTTCCCGTCGCGCGGGGCTTTCAGGCGGATCACATGGGGCGCATCCGGGTGGTCTGCGTCGGCCCTGTCGCGCCAGGGGGACAGAAACAGGGTGGACCGCCCCTCGGCCCGGGCCGCCTCGCGGAAGGCGGCGATCTCTTCCTGGGGTGAGAAACACTTATAGGCCGTGCCACTGGCCAGCATTTCCCGGGCGATCCCGGCATGGCGGTCGCGGGCGGCAAACTGGCTGCTGGCCGGGCCATCCCAGTCCAGCCCCAGCCAGTCCAGCCCGTTCAAAATGGCCTCTGTCGCCTCGGGCGTGGAGCGGTCGCGATCCGTATCCTCGATCCGCAACACGAACCGGCCACCCCGGGCGCGGGCATAGAGCCAGTTGAACAGCGCCGTCCGGGCGCTGCCGATATGCAGAAACCCGGTGGGCGAGGGCGCAAATCTTGTGACCACTTGGCGGGCTTGATCGGTCATCTTCATCCTTTCGGCGCGGGCATCCCCTCAGGCGCGTTAACGTCTTGGAAACCATGGAGCGGATAGGTGTCAAAACGCGTGTTTAGGCAACCAGGCGAAAGGTGACAAGGGTGCGCCTGTGGCATCTGATCGACCGGGTTCAACAGGGCCAGCGCGGGGCGTTGATGCCATGGGCGCCGGTGTTTCCGGGCCTTGGCATCGTCTGGTATTTCACCCGGGCGGCAGAACCGGGCTGGCCCGTTTATGTCCTGACACTGCTGTTTGCCTTGCTTGCGCTTGTCGCCGCGCGGCGCTGGCGGCAGGGGGCAGGGCCGATTCTGACCGCGCTTTGCCTGATTGCCATCGGGTTTTCTGTGGCTGGTCTGCGGGCCCATCTGGTCACGGGGCCGGTTCTGAGCTTTCGCTATTACGGGCCGATCGAGGGGCGGATCGTGCGGATTGACCGCTCGGGGTCTGACAAGCTGCGGCTGACACTGGATCAGGTGGTGCTTGAGCGGATGGAGCCGGCGCGGGTGCCGGCCCGGGTCCGGGTCTCGCTTCATGGCGATCAGCGCTGGCTGGTGCCGGAGCCGGGCGCGCGGGTGATGATGACCGGCCATCTGGGCCCGCCGCAGGGCCCGGCGGAACCCGGCGGGTTCGACTTTCAGCGCCATGCCTGGTTTCTGGGGATTGGCGCGGTTGGCTATACCCGCGTGCCGGCTTTGCTGTTGCAGCCCCGGGCGCCGCGTGCGCTGCCGCTGACCCATTTGCGGCTTACGCTTTCGGCGGCCATTCAGGCCCGTATTCCCGGCGCGGCCGGGGCTTTTGCGGCGGCGGTTCTGACAGGCGACCGATCGGGCCTTTCATCTGGCCCGCTTGAGGATATGCGCCGGTCGAATATCGCGCATCTGCTGGCGATTTCAGGTCTGCATATGGGGCTTTTGACCGGGTTCGTCTATGCCAGTCTGCGGTTTGCGCTGGCGCTGATCCCCGGGCTGGCCCTTGGTTATCCGATCCGCAAATGGGCGGCGGTGGCGGCGCTGTTCGCGGGCGCGTTCTATCTGGCCCTGTCCGGGGGCAATGTGGCGACGGAACGGGCGTTTATTCAGGTGGCGGTGATGTTTACCGCTGTGCTTCTGGACCGGCGGGCGATCACGCTGCGCTCTGTCGCGATTGCGGCGCTGATCGTGCTGGCCCATCGGCCCGAGACCCTGATGAGCCCGGGGTTCCAGATGTCTTTTGCCGCCACCACCGCCCTGGTGGCCGTGTTCAACGGGCTGCGTGGCCAGTCCTGGCTGACGGATTTGCCGCCCTGGATCAGGGCAGGGGTGATGCTGGTGATCTCGTCGGTTGTGGCGGGCGCGGCCACCGCCCCGTTCTCGGCGGCACATTTCAACCAGATCGTCGTCTACGGGTTGATCGCCAATCTGCTGAGCGTGCCGGTGATGGGCAGTCTTGTGATCCCGGCGGCGGTGTTTGCCGTGCTGCTCTGGCCGTTTGGGTTGCAGGATGCGGCCTTCTGGGGGATGGAGCAGGGGTTGAACTGGATACTTGCGGTTGCCCATGCGGTTGCAGATCTGCCGGATGCGACCCGGCCCGTTATGGCCCCGCCTGCCGGTGTTCTGGGCCTGATCGCAATCGGGGGGCTGATCTGCATGCTGTGGCAGGGGCGCGGACGCATAACGGGGCTGTTGCCGCTGGCCCTGGCCCTGCTGATCTGGTCTGGTACGGACCGGCCCGATATTCTGCTGTCCCCCTCCGGTCGGCTGGCGGGCGTGATGACAGATCAGGGGCGCGCGCTGAGCAAACCGCGCGGCGATGGGTTTGTGGCCGGGATCTGGCTGGAAAATGATGGGGACCGCGCCGATCAGGAAGAGGCTGCAGCGCGGCTGGGCTGGCAGGCCGACGGGGCGGGGCAAAGGCTTGATCTGGCTGATGGGCAAAGCCTGTGGCATGGGGGCGGCAGACGGGCCGCGCGGGAGGTGGGGGAGGCCTGCGCCCGCCATGACATTGTGCTTGTTTCGGAACAGGTGGAGGCGTTTGCGCCTGACCTGCTGCCGCTTGCCCGCGCCGCGGGCCGGTTGCTGTCAGGTCACGCGCCTGTCACGATCCAGCCTGCCGGGGCAGACCCGGCCTTGACCCCCTGTCTGCTGATCTCTGATGAGACCTTGCAGCAGACCGGCGCCATTGCATTTGAGCAAACCGATGCCGGTCTTCAGATCACCACCGCCCGCAATGTTCAGGGTGCGCGGCCCTGGGCCAGAGGGCGTTAAAGCACCAGACCCAATATATACATTGCGAGTAGGTGGCGACCGAACCGGGGGGAAGCGAAGCGCCCGCGCCCTGCAGAACCGCCGGGCAGATGGGTGATGCGGGGTGGTGTCGGTTTCAGGTGAAACGGCATGGTGCCAGATGCACCGCAGGGGTGGAAAACTCCAGTTTTCCACACGGAATTCTGGAGAATTCCGCCTGAAAGCGGTTGCATTTGATCTGAAGCGATAACCGCTATCTCTTGCCGCTGGTTGAAACGCGAATTTCGATCAAGGCTGTTTCAGTGAAAATGCCAGCCATGCCTTAATATGTGCGGATCAACCCAACCAGCTTGCCCTGCACTTTCACCTGATCATCGCGCAGCATGCGTGTTTCATAGGCCGGGTTTGCGGCTTCCAGCGCAACCATGTTGCCCTTCTGGCGAAAGCGTTTCAGCGTCGCTTCCTGATCTTCGACAAGGGCCACCACGATATCTCCGTTATCGGCGGTCGCGCCTTCCTCGATCACGACGATATCGCCATCATTGATCCCGGCCTCGATCATCGAATCGCCTTTGACCTCAAGGGCGTAGTGATGTTTGCCGGTGCCGATCATCTGCTGCGGCACGGTCACATGGGCGGCGATCTGGCTGATCGCCTCGATCGGTGTGCCGGCGGCGATCCGGCCCATGACCGGTACATCCAGCGCACCATTGGCCGAAACCGCCATCGCGCCTATGGGCAGATCGCCCCTATCCCCGTCTATCACCCGTGGCCGGAAGCCTGATTTCGCCTCCAGCGCCTCGGGCAGTTTCACGATTTCTATTGCGCGCGCCCGATGGGCCAGCCGCCGGATAAACCCGCGTTCCTCCAGCGCCGTGATCAGCCGGTGAATGCCGGATTTCGACCGCAGATCCAGTGCCTCCTTCATTTCGTCAAAAGAAGGGGGCACGCCGTCGCGTTGCATCCGCTTGTGAATGAATTCCAAAAGATCGAGCTGTTTCTTTGTCAGCATCCCGGGTTTCTCCACCTGTTTGATATCGCCTCGTTCAGGGTATGTTCTACCCCTGTTCTTGGTCTGTGTCAACGAATCAGGCGGGTTCGGGCGGATCCAGCAGAAGCGATGCCAGATCGGACAGGCGGCTTAACGGGTCTGTCAGCCCCAGAATGGTATTGGCCAGGGCCTGGCTGCGAAGGGTTCCAAGGGCCGGACCGGCAAGGTCTGCGAATTTCTCGGCAAAGGCGCTTTGGTTGAGCGGGCGCTGCGGGTCGCCGCGCGCATGGGTGTCGCCCGAGGCCAGGCTGCGCCCATCGGTTGTGGTGATGATCACATCGGCCATCCGGTTGGCGGGGAAACGGGCATCATGGCGGGGCGTGCTTGCGACATCAATCCTGCCATGCATGGCAATGGTGTCAGGGTTGATCAGCCCGGCGCCTTCGATCTGTTCCAGTGTGATCCGGCCATGGGCCAGAAACGCGGCCAGGGCGAAGGGCAGGGAGTATTGCGCCTGCGAGCTGGTCTGCGGCAGGCCGGGGAACAGGGCGGCGGCCTCGGCAAAGCTGTTGACCTGCACATGGGCGATATCCGCCGGGGTCAACCCATGGGCCCGCACCAGATCGCGGGCGGCGTCAATCGCCCCATGGGCCCAGCGGCAGATCGGATAGGGTTTGATATACTGATCCTCGATCAGCCAGTTCTGCCCCAGATCCTCCCAGTATTCCGGGGCCTGTTCCACGGTAATCGCGGGGGCGCCGGTAAAGCCCTTTTCGGCCAGAACCGCCGCTGACAGCCCAACCAGAACACCCCAGCCCGACCCGTCATGGAGCATGGTCGGGCTGGCGATCTCGCGCATCATCTGGCTGCGCGGGCCGTGATATTCGGCAATCCCAAGCCCGTGTTGGAGCATGGCCGCATCATGGTTGCGTATCCGTGCCGCCATCGCCGCCACTCCAAGCGCGTTCCAGGCCCCCGATGTATGGTAATCGCTGACCGTTCCGTGGAGCGCTTTTCCGGCCCGGCCCGCAATCTCATAGCCAACCACCAGATGGGCCAGCGCTTCGGGCCCCGACATATCGGGGACGCCCTGCATCAGCGCCGACAGCGCCGGAATGACCGCCACCCCGATATGCCCCTTGCAGGGGTTATAGCCGTCATGGGCGTCCAGATTGTCGATCTGGGTTGCGGCGGCATAGCCCGCCCCGGCAACGCTGACCATGCGTCCGTCAAACATCATCTGCGCGGCAAAGCGGCGCTCTGCACTGCCGTAAAGCGCCATCGCGGTTTCCCGGGCAATGACACCGGCCTGCATCGGGCCTGCGGCCGCCGCCACGCCCACTGTATCAAGCAACAATGACGCGGCCGTGCTTAAGGCGCTGGCGGGCATTTCGGCCCATGACCGTGTCAGCGCAAACCCGGATATCTTATCGAAGTATTGTAACACAGTATCATAGCGACATGGGCAGGGGCGCCGGTCTCGCAATGAAAACGGGGCCTCCCACAAAAAAATCGACACCATGGCGCTGTTTTTTCTTCCCAATCCCATAAGAATCCGTGACAAAACTCTCGGAGAGGCGCGCATGGAGCACCGACCTTATCTAAACTATATCCGGTCTTTCGAGGCTGCGGCTCGGCATCTGAGCTTCACCCTTGCCGCTGAGGAATTGAATTACACACAGGCGGCGATTTCAAACCATGTGCGTTCGCTTGAGGAATATCTCGGCAAACCGCTGTTCATTCGCCATGCCCGCAGTCTGGAACTGACCGGCCCGGGGCAGGCCTATCTGCCGGGCATTCGCCGCGCCCTGCACCAGATCGGCGATGCGACCGAGGCGATTATCACCCGCCCCCATGACCAGAGCCTGGTGATCTCCTGCCCGATCAGCCTGGCAGAGAACTGGCTGGCGGTGCGGGTGGCCCGGTTTCTGGCGGAATATCCCGATTACGCGATCACGCTGAACGGCACGATCTGGGCGGATACAACGGGCGAGGTGGCCGATCTGACGGTCGAGATCAAACCCCAGGACAAGGTCGCCCTTGGTGATGCGCTTCTGGCGCCGGAGCATCTGACGGTGGTGTGCGCCCCGGAATATCAGGTCGGATCAGAAATGCTGTGCCGCCCGGATCAGTTGAGCAGGGCGCAGCTGATCCATATCCTGACGCGGCAGGATTGCTGGGGGCGGTGGCGACACGTCTGGGCCTGGATAATCTGGACCTGCATGGCGGTGTCCGCTCAAACTCGTCCAATGTGGCGCTGGAACTGGCGGCGAACGGGTTGGGCTGCGTGGCTGTGCTGCGCTCGCTGGCCCGGCCCTATCTTGACCGCAACCTGCTGATCGAGCCGTTCCCCTGCGCGGTTGAAAGCCCGTGGAACTATTACCTGACCCGGCCTGCGCACCCCCTGAAACCCCCGGCCCGGCGGTTCCGTGACTGGTTGCTCCGCAACGGTGTGTGATCTTATTGCAGTTTGCGTTTTACAGGGGGCACCCCGTCGCAAACCCCGAGCGCCGGAATTCTCCAGAATTCCGGGTGGAAAACTGGAGTTTTCCACCCCGCTGCAGAATTATAAAGCACCCTGCCTGAAACTTGACTCACAAATACCCTGCCACGCTTCGCGTTCCCGGGACATTTGTGATGCGCGATGTCTCAGGTTTAAGGCAGCATGCTGTAGTCTGGCGCATTACCTGTTTACCCCCGCAATCTTACCCCCTCCGGGTCAAATGGCGGGGCGCTTAGAACCCGGGCGCTATGGGGCTGGCCCAGAACATGTATCTCCACGGCACCCCCGGGGCTGGCAGTGCCGGTTTTGACAAATCCAAGGGCCAGGGATTTGCCGGTATAGGCGGAATAGGCGCCGGAGGTGACCCGGCCGACTGCGGTGCCATCGGGCAGAAAGATCGGCTCTCCGCCGCTGGCATCGGCGCCATGCACCGCGTCCAGTTCGAATATCGAAAGCCTCTCGCGCGGGGTGTTGCCTGCGATGGCCTGATAGGCCTCTTTATGCAGGAAATCCTTGTCCAGCTTGATCAGCCGCTCCAGCCCCACCTCCTGCGGCCAGTATTCCGGGCTGTATTCCCGCCCCCAGGAGCCATAGCTCTTTTCGATCCGCAACACGCCAAGCGCCCGGCCGCCCACCGGCCCGCCGCCCAGATCCCGCGCGGCCTCAACCAGCGCCGTGTAAAGCGCCACCTGCTGATCGGCCTCGCAATGCAATTCCCAGCCCAGATCGCCGGTGAACGAGACCCGCAGCGCGATCACCGGCACACCTGCCACCACCATCTGCCGCGCGCGCATGAAGCGGAAGGCGGTGTTTGACAGATCCTCATTGCTGAGCCGCTGCAACAGTTCCCGCGATTTCGGCCCGGCGACATTCATCCCGCACAGCGCATCGGTGCGGTTGGTGAATGTGGTGCCTTCGGGCAGGGGCACCATGTTGAAAAACCGCTGGTGATAGCGTTCGGCCATGCCAGAGCCGATCATCATGTAATGATCCCCGGCCAGTTTGGTCACGGTGAAATCACCCGCCACCCCGCCACGCACCCCGATCAGCGGGGCCAGACAGGCGCGCCCGGTTTCCGAGGGCATGCGATTGGCCAGAAGCGCCTCCAGCCAGGTTTGCGCGCCCGGCCCCCTGATCTCGTAAGTCGCGAAATTCGAGATATCGAGGATGCCGACGGCGTTCCGCAGCATCAGGGCCTCATCGTTTACCGGGTCAAACCAGTTTTGCCGTTTGAACCCGACGCTTTCCTGAACCCCGGGCCGGTCCGCGAACCACAGCGGATGTTCCCACCCGCAATTCAGACCAAAAACCGCGCCCATGTCTTTCTGCATCCCATAGGCGGGCCGCACCCGGGCCGGGCGCCCGGCGCTGCGTTCCTCATTGGGGAAATGGATCGAAAAGCGGTTGGCATATTGGTCTTCCACCCGGGCCTTGGTGAAGGCTTTACCGGCCCAGGCCCCGTAGCGGGCCAGATCCCAGCCGAACATATCCAGTTTCGGCTCGCCTTGTATCATCCATTCCGCGGCCAGAAGGCCCAGCCCCCCGGATTGGGAAAACCCCGGAATGATCCCGTTGCAGCAGAAATAATTGCGCAGTTCCGGCACCGGGCCGAACAGGGCGGAACTGTCCGGTGACCAGATCATCGGCCCGTTGATCACCCGTTTGATCCCGGCCGAGGCGGCCACCGGCACCCTGTCCATGGCGCGTATGACATTTTCCATGATCCGGTCCAGATCATCGGCGAACAGCTCATGCCCGAAACCCTGTGGCGTGCCGTCCTCGGCCCAGAACCGCATGTCTTTCTCATAGGCGCCGATCAGCAGGCCCTGACCTTCCTGGCGCATGTAATATTCGCCGTCCCGGTCGGCGATCGAGGGCAGGCGGCGGCCTTGCGCGGCCACTTCCGCAATCGTTTCGGTGACGAAATACTGATGTTCTGTCGGCAGAAGCGGCAAGTCCAGCCCGGCCATCGCGGCGACCTCCCGGCCCCAGAGCCCGGCGGCGTTCACCACCCAATCGGTGTGGATGCTGCCATTCGGGGTTTCCACGATCCAGCGCCCGTCGGGTTGGGGCAGGGTGGCCGTGACCGGGGTGAAGCGATGAATTTCCGCCCCCAGGGCCCGCGCGCCTGCCGCATAGGCCATGGTCACGCCGGACGGGTCCACATTGCCGCCATCGGGTTCATACATGATGCAGCGGATACCGTCGAAATCGGCCAGCGGGTGCAGGCGTTCGGCCTCATCCCGGCTGACCTCGTGAAAATTCATCCCGTAATAGCGCGCCTTCGCCTCTTGCAGGCGCAACTGGTATTCCCGGTTTTCGGTCTGGGCCAGATAAAGCGATCCGGGCTGAAAGACGCCGCAGCCCTGACCGGTTTCGGCCTCCAGCTCTTTATACAAGCCCATCGTGTAATGCTGAATCCGGCTGATATTGGTGTTGTCATGCAAGCCGTGGATGCCCGCCGCCGCATGCCAGGTTGAGCCGGATGTCAGCTCGTCACGTTCCAGCAGAACCACATCGCGCCAGCCCAGTTTCGCCAGATGGTAGAGGATGGAACAGCCGACGAGCCCGCCGCCGATCACCACGGCCTGTGCATGTGTTTTCATCGCCTGTCGATCCTTTTCACCGTGGTGTCCTATGCACGGCTAAAGCGCCAAGCCAAAATTCTGCACCACATATGCAGTGCGCGAAGGGCATCGCCCGAACCGAGGGGAGGGCGAGAAGCGCCCGCCCCGTGGGGGCGGTACGGGCGCTGCCCGGCGGTGCCGCCGGGCGCAAGGATGATGTGGAATGTTCCAGAATTTCAGTCCAAATCCATAAAGAGGTTTGCGTTTTCGCTGCATGGAAAACCGCTGTCTCATATAAAACGTGAACTTCAATAGGGGGTTGTCAGCAGGTCAGCAAAGAAAAATATTTATGGCAATGACCTTGGTATTTCGGGGTCATGAACCGGGCGCCGGTCAGAGAGGCACCACTTCAACCACGGCACCGGCGGTCAGCGCGCCCTGATCCGGCGGGCGGACCAGCAGCGCATCCGCATCCGATAACCGGGTCAGCAGCGCACTGTCCTGAGAGGTGAACGGCGTCACCTCTGCCAGATCCGCCCCGGGCGTCACCTGTGCCCGCATGTAATGTTCCCTCGGGCCATTGGCGGGCAGATCGACGGCCAGCCGCGCCCGGGTGCGGCGGCGTTCCCCACTGGGCAGGCCCAGAAAGGCCCGCAACATGGGGATAATGAAGATATGCCCGCAAACCATTGAGGAAACAGGGTTTCCGGGAAGTCCAACCAACGTGGACCCGGCCAGTCGCCCGGCCATGAGCGGTTTGCCCGGGCGCATGGCGATCTTGTAGAAGGCACGCTCCAGCCCCATTGTGTCGGCCACCTGACCGACAAGATCATGATCCCCGACCGAGGCACCGCCAATGGTCACAATCATATCTGCGCCGGCGGCCAGCCCCAGAACCTGTTCCAGGTTTTCGGGCGTGTCCCGGGCGATCGGCAACAGCCTTGCATGCCCGCCTTCAGCCTCGATCATCGCTTTCAGCCCATAGGTGTTCGAGGCGATGATCTGGTCCGGGGCCGGGATCTCTCCGGGTTGCACCAGCTCGTCGCCCGTGGCGATCAGCGCCACATTGGGGCGGCGGGTCACCGGCAGGATCGGATGGTTCATCGAGGCGGCCAGCGCGATATCCGCCGGTGACAGCCTGCGCGGTGCCTCGATCCGGTGGCCTGCGCGGAAATCCCCGCCCGCCGGTCGGATATGCAGGCCCTCGTCCAGCCGGTCGCCCAGGGTGATCTGATCCCCTTCACGGGTGACATCTTCCTGAATGATGATCCGGTCCGCCCCTTCGGGCACCGGCGCGCCGGTGAAAATCCGCACCGCCTGCCCGGGGCCGATCTGCCCCTGCCACATATGGCCTGCGGGGGCCTCTCCGATAATTGTGAAACGGGCACCCGGTGCCACGCCTGCACCCTGAACCGCATAGCCATCCATGGCCGAGGCGGCAAAAGGCGGCTGGTCGCGTTTTGCCAGAACCGCGCGGGCCAGAACCCGGCCTGAAGCCTCGGCCAGCGGCACGGTTTCCGTCTCCAGCACCCGGGTCAGGGCCAGACAATGGGCCAGGGCCTCAGCAACCGAAATCACGTCTCCGCCTCGAACCGCCCGGATTTGCCACCATCTTTCAGCAGCACCCGCAACCCGCCGATTTCCATGCCGCGATCCGCTGCTTTCAGCATGTCATAGACCGTCAGCGCGGCAGTTGAGGCAGCGGTCAGCGCCTCCATCTCCACCCCGGTCTGGCCATTGGTCCTGACGGTCGCGGTGATCCGCACACCGGGCAGGGCGCGGTCGGGGTCCAGCGCCATCGACACTTTGGTGACGGGCAGGGGATGGCAAAGCGGGATCAGATCGGCGGTGCGCTTCGCCCCCATGATCCCGGCCAGCCGGGCCACGCCCAGAACATCCCCCTTCTTGGCAGACCCTTCTTCCACCAGATCAAGGGTTTCGGGCAACATCTTCACCCAGGCTTCGGCCATGGCGATCCGCGCTGTCACCGGTTTGTCCGAGACATCGACCATATGGGCCTGCCCGGCCTTGTCGAAATGGGTCAGCCTTGGCATCAGAGTTGCGCCGTCAGCGGGTTGGCCAGCAGACTGCGCGTGGCGCTGGCCACATCCTGCTGCCGCATCAGGCTTTCGCCGATCAGAAAGCAGCGCGCGCCATATTGCGCCATATCGGCCAGATCATCGGGGGTCGACAGCCCGCTTTCCGCCACCACCAGCCGGTCATCGGGGATCATCCGCACCAGCTTTCGGGTCACATCAAGGGAGGTCTCGAATGTATTGAGATCACGGTTGTTTATGCCCACAAGGCGGGAGGAGAGACGGCTTGCACGTTCCAGTTCGACCGCGTCATGCACCTCGATCAGCGCCTCCATGCCCCAGTCTTTGGCCGTCGCTTCAAGCTCGGCAGCCTGACCATCCTCCAGACTGGCCATGATCAGCAGAATGCAATCCGCCCCAAGCGCCCGGCTTTCGGCCACCTGATAGGGATCATAGAGAAAATCCTTGCGCAGAACCGGCAAGTCGCAGGCGTCCCGCGCGGCGGTCAGAAAGGCATCATCGCCCTGAAAGCTTGGCCCGTCGGTCAGAACACTCAGACAGGTCGCGCCCCCGGCGGCATAGGCCGCGGCCAGGGCGGGTGGGTCAAACTCGGCCCGGATCAGGCCTTTCGACGGGCTTGCCTTCTTGATTTCGGCGATCAGCCCATAGCCTTCGCGGGCGGCCGCACTCAACGCCTCGGCAAAGGGGCGGATGGGGGGGCCGCGCGGGCATCGGCTTCGACCATGTCCAGCGGGCGGGCGGCCTTGCGGGTCGCCACCTCCTCCAGCTTGTAGGCCTTTATCTTTTCCAGAATGGTGGGCGTGGTCATGCGGCCTCCGAGGTGATGCGGGCAAGCGTCTTTACCGCATGTCTGGCCTTGCCGCTATCTATGCTGTTGCGGGCCAGTTCCACACCCTCGGGCAGGGTGGTGACCTGATCCGCGACAATCAGCGCTGCCGCCGCGTTTAACAGAACCGCATCGCGATAGGCGCTTTCGACCCCCTCGAGCAGCGCGCGCAGGGCCTGGCCGTTTTCTTCCGGCGTGCCGCCCAGAATATCCCGCAGGGGGTGCACCGGCAGACCGGCCTCTTCGGGGTGAACCTCACGGCCCCTGATCCGGCCATCCTCCAGCACCGCAACCGAGGTCGGGCCCGAGATCGACACCTCGTCGGTGCCATCCGCACCATGGACCAGCCAGGCCTTTTCGGCCCCAAGCTCCTGCAGGGTTTCGGCCATGGGATAGATCAGGTCGATGGCAAAGGCCCCGGTCAGTTGCCGTTTTACGCCTGCAGGGTTGGTCAGGGGGCCGAGGATATTGAAGATCGTCTTGCAGCCCAGATCCTGGCGGACCGGCATCACATGTTTCATCGCCGGATGATGCATGGGCGCCATCATGAAGCCGATCCCGGCTTCGGCCAGGCCGCGTTCCACAATATCGGGGCCGACCATCACATTGATCCCCAGGGCGCCAAGCGCATCGGCGGCACCGGATTTCGAGCTGAGATTGCGGTTCCCGTGTTTGGCCACCGGCACGCCCGCGCCCGCGACCACAAAGGCGGTGGCGGTGGAGATGTTCAGGGTGCCCATACCGTCGCCGCCGGTGCCGACGATATCCATCGCCCCTTCGGGTGCGGCCACGGCAACGCATTTGGCGCGCATCACCGCGGCGGCGGCGGCGTATTCGGCCACCGATTCGCCACGGGCGCGGATCGCCATCAGCAACCCGCCGATCTGGGCCGGGGTTGCGGCCCCTCGAACAGGTATTCAAACGCCTCTTCCGCCTGCGCCCGGCTCAGCGGCCCTTCGGAGGCGCCATAGATCAGGGGTTTCATCGCGTCGCTCATGCGGCTTCTCCGATCCGGGCTGTGTCGAGGAAATGCTGCAACATCCGGTGCCCGTGTTCCGAGCGGATGCTTTCAGGGTGAAACTGCACCCCCTCGATCGGCAGGTCGCGATGGCGCAGCCCCATGATCGTGCCATCCTCCAGTTCTGCGGTGACCTCAAGCGTATCGGGCAATCCGTCCCGGGCCACAACCAGCGAATGATAGCGCGTGCCCAGAAGCGGCGAGGGCAAGCCTGCAAACACGCCTGTGCCCTGATGCCGGATTTCCCCCAGCTTGCCATGGACGATCTGGCTGTGCTGCACGACCCTGCCGCCAAAGGCCTGGCCAATGGTCTGATGCCCCAGGCAGACCCCCAGAAGCGGTGTGCGGGTTTCCGCCGCCGCCCGGGTCAGATCAAGGCAAATGCCCGCGCGATCCGGGTCGCAGGGCCCGGGGCTGAGCATAATCGCCTGCGGGCTCAGGGCCATGGCCTCCTGCGCTGTCAGGGCGTCATTGCGCAGCACCTGCACCTCGGCCCCCAGTTCCCCCAGATAATGCACCAGATTATAGGTGAAACTGTCGTAATTATCGATCAGCAGCAGCATGGGGCCCGGGCCTTTCCGAAAGGGGTCGAAGGCGACGCGCGCCCGCGTTATACATGTTCAACAGCCGCGCGGCAGGGTCAAGGGACCGGGCACAACCGACGCGGGGCGCAGAATGAGCGGAATGAGGAGCGTTATGGGCAGAGGTCTGATTGTCGGGATGTTCTGGGGCGCGTTGTTTTCGACGATGCTTCTGGTGGTCGTGTCCCTGAACGCGCCCCTGCCACAGCGCGCAGAGGCGGGCGTGGAGGCCGTGCGGCAGGTCTCTGATGAAACCTCTGCTGTTGCGCCTGCACCCGATGCAGCCAGCCCCGTTGTGCAGCAGACAGAAACCCCGGTCGAAACGCCGATAGCGCCTGATCCCGTGCCCTCGCCAGAGGTGGAGACGCCGCCGGAGACGCCGCAGGGTGCAGCCTCGGTCGATGACAGCGGCCCCGAAGATACCGGCCCTGAAAATACGGGCTCCGAAAATACGGGCCCCGAAAATACTGGCCCGGCTGATAATGTGCCTTTGCCCGCAGGGTCGGAATTCAACCGTCCGCCACCGGAAGAACCCGCCGCGCTGCCCGCCAGCGACCTGGCCCCGTCGGCCACGCCCCCGGCAAGCAGCCCGGCGCCGGCGCCTGACCTGCTGACCACATCGCCGGGGACCGACACAAGCCCGGCCCCGCAGCCCGCTGCCAGCGCAGCACTTGATCTGCCCCAGGTGGTCAGCCCGACCCCGGATAGCAGCACCCCCGAGGTGACCGATACCAATGCCGACCCGCTGGCGCCTCCGCCTGAATTGCAACCCACCCCCCTGGGCCTGCCGCAGATCGAAACCGGCCCCGTGGATCCGACCACCGAACCTGCGCCAGCACCCGTTCCGGTTTCCGAGGCCGCGCCTGAAACGGATATGGCGATGGCAGAAACGCCTGCGGTGACCCGCCCGGCTTTGCCCCGGATCGGCGACAGCACGGAAGAGAGCGCAGGGGAGACAGAAGAGATTGCCCCGGCCCCGCCGGAGACAGGGGATGCAGCCGATAGCCGTCCGGCGGTTGAGGCGTATGCCGCGCCGTTTGATGCGGGCGAAACCCGGCCCCTGATGGCGGTGATCCTGATCGACGATCCGGCCTTCGGGCTGGATCGCGGCCTGCTGCAAAGCTTTCCCTTTCCGGTCAGCTTTGCCATTGATCCGACCCGGCCCGAGGCCGCCGCGAATGCCGCCGCCTATCGCGCGGCAGGGTTCGAAGTGCTGCTTCTGGCCGATATGCTGCCCGAGGGGGCCGTGCCTGCGGATGTGGAGGTGGCCCTGGCCGGTGCGTTTGAGATTCTGCCGGAAACGGTGGCCCTGCTTGATACCGAGCAGAACCGGATTCAGGGGGACCGCCCGGTTCTGGATGCGGTGGTGGCGGCGTTGCAGGCATCAGGTCACGGGCTGGTGGCCTATCCCCGCGGGCTGAACGCGGCAGAGCAGAGCGCGGAGCGCCTCGGCGTGCCTGCCGCGACATTGTTCCGCCAGATCGACAGCGAACGGGAACGCGCCACGGTGATCACCCGCTATCTGGATCGGGCCGCCTTTGCGGCCGTGCAGGATGGCAGTGTGATCGTGATTGGCCACACCTATTCCGACACGGTGACGGCGCTGTTTTCCTGGGCGCTTGGCACAAGGTCGGAAAGTGTGGCCATAGCCCCGATCTCGGCCGTTCTGACCCGCTGACACGGGCGGGGGCCTGGCGGTTCTGATGGCGCATTCAACGATATTGAGGCCCGTGGCCCGGGCCACATGATGCTGGATCGGCGCCCGGGGAGCTGCGGGCGGGTCATTGGCCCCGATCCAATCCATCAGATGCCGGGACTGAACACCTATAGCGTTTCAACATAAAGTCGAAACGCTATAGTGGTCCCGTACAGTAAACTGATATGCCCACATCCAGTGTGGGCATATCAACGTGATATTTATCCGTCGAGTTCAGCGATGAGTTCGTCCAGTGACGTACAAACTGCTTCCTGATCACCAGTCGCTGCAGCAGCAGTCATCGACTCCTGCATTCTGGTGGCAATCTCCTGCATTTTTGCTGGATCAGTGGCTGCCAGGGCTTGCATGCTTGCGGTCAGGGCCGCTGTCTTTTCCTGTATGTCCTCCTGCGTGCAGTCAGCGAACGCAGTTGTTGCAAGCATGCTCAAGACCAAGCCGCCAGCTACTTTAATAAAAGTCAATTTCATATGTTTCTCCAATAAAAATTATAGCGAAAACCAGCTGAAAAACTGACTATTGCTGAAAGTGCGGATTGCACATGCAGCACCGGTATGTGCGTTGCAGGGTAAGGACAACATACAAAAAACTGTCGCGCGATTTTCTGCGAAAATCCGCTAACGACATACATTTTTGACCACACTTCTCTGCCGCATGGGGGGGTATACGGGTCAGCTGTTTCCGCGCGGGCTGAACAGGCCCGCATCCTCGGCGGCTTTGCGGATCGCCCGTGATTTGTTCACGGTCTCCTCGAACTCAGCCTCCGGGTCGCTGTCATAGACCACGCCGCCGCCCGCCTGAATATAGAGGGTTTCATCCTTCACCACGGCGGTGCGGAGCGCGATGCACATATCCATGTCACCCCCGGCGCTGAAATACCCGACCCCGCCGCCATAGACGCCGCGTTTTTCCGGTTCCAACTCGTCGATGATCTCCATCGCGCGGACCTTGGGCGCGCCCGAGACGGTGCCCGCGGGCAGACCGGCCAGAAGCGCCGAAAGCGCATCATGATCGTCGCTGAGCTCACCCACCACGTTGGAGACGATATGCATCACATGGGAATACCGCTCGACGATGAATTCTTCCGTGGGGCGCACTGTGCCGATTTTCGACACCCGGCCCGTATCATTCCGCCCCAGATCCAGCAGCATCAGATGTTCGGCCAGTTCCTTTTCATCGGCCAGAAGATCGGCCTCCAACGCCTTGTCCTCATCCGGCGTGGCACCTCGTTTCCGCGTGCCTGCAATGGGCCGGATCGTGACCTGCCCGTCGAACACGCGCACGAGGATTTCGGGGCTGGCGCCGACCACCTGAAACGGGCCGAAATTGAAGAAGAACATGAAGGGCGACGGGTTGGTGCGGCGCAGCGCCCGGTAAAGGGCAAAGGGCGGCTCCGGGAAGGCCTGTGTCCAGCGTTGCGAGGGGACAACCTGAAAGATGTCGCCTGCGCGGATATAGTCTTTGGCCGTTTCAACCGCAGCCAGATACGCCGCTTTGGTGAAATTCGAGACCGGTTCCGCCACGGCGCGGGTGGCGCCCATTTCCCGCGCGGCGCCCATGGGTGCACGTTCCAGATCGCGCAGCGCATCGCCGACCCGCTCAGCCGCCTGTGCATAGGCCGCGCGTGCCGACAAGCCGCCCGCAACCCAGGCCGGCGCCACCACGGTCACCTCTCCCTTGACCCCGTCCAGCACGGCGATGACCGAGGGCCGGATCAGCACCGCATCGGGCAGACCCAACGGGTCGGGGTTCACATCGGGCAGATGTTCCACCAGGCGGATCATGTCATAGCCCAGATAGCCAAACAGCCCGGCGGCGGCGGCAGGCAGGTCATCGGGCATGTCAATGGCGCTTTCGGCCAGCAACCCGCGCAGCGCCTCCAGCGGCGGGGCATCGCAGGGCGCAAACCTGTCGCGGTCAAACCGGGCGTCGCGGTTGATCCGGCTGTCCGTGCCCCGGCATTCCCAGATCAGATCGGGTTTCAGCCCGATGATCGAATACCGCCCCCGGACCTCGCCGCCGGTCACGCTTTCCAGAATGAAACTGTCGCGGCCCGCATCGGCCAGTTTCATCATCACCGAGACCGGGGTGTCCAGATCGGCGGCCAGCCTTGCATAGACCAGTTGGTTGCGGCCCGCGGCCCAGCCTTCGGCGAAGGCGTCATATGACGGGATCAGGGCCAAAGGTCAGGGGAATTGCGCATGGACGGCATTGATCACCGAGGGGTTCAGCGAAATGCCCACATCGGCCTCAAGTGCCTGGCCGAAGCTTTCGAACACATCCTGGGCGATGGATTGCGTGGCCTGTTCCTTGATCAGGGCCACAAGCGCATCGGTGGCCGGGGTGCCGCGCTGGCCGGAATGGATGGCATCAAGCCGTGCGATCACCGCAAAATCCGCCCCGGGGATCACCGCGGTATCGCCGGCAGCATCCAGCTGGAACATCTGCGCGACCAGGGGCGGCGGCAGATCGGGGATGAAATCCTGCCGGCGGATCTGCACCTCCTGCGTGATCGGGGGGCCCAGATCCTCCAGCGCGGTGCCGGTCACCATCCGGCTGACCAGATCCTGGGCATGGGCGGCCAGTTGATCGCGCCGATGCGCGGCCAGCCAGCTTTCGGCCACCGCGTCGCGGATTTCTTCCAGCGGCGGCAGGGTGGGGGGGGTGATCTCATCCAGGCGGAGCGCGAAGACCCCGCCATCGGACAGGTCAAGCAGTTCCGGGAAATCACCATCGCGCAGCAGCGCGGCGGCCTCGCGGAACGCATCATACCCGGCGATCCCGTCATCCGCGCCCGGCACCCAGGCAATCTGCCCCAGGTCCAGCATCGTGTCATCCGCCAGCTCTTCCAGCGTCGCGCCCCCGGCCAGCAGGTCATCCACGTCATTGCGGATGTCGCTGATTGTGCGGCGGGCGGCCTCGGCGGCCAGTTCCGCGCTGAGATCCTCTTCGGCCTCTTCAAAGGGGATGTGATTGGCGTCCAGCACCGCATTCACCCGGAAAATCGCCGGTCCGAACACGCTGTCGACCGGGCCGATAATCTCGGTGTCTTCGGTGCTGAACACGGCCTCGGCGGCGGCGTCGCTTAAATCATCGCGGGCCACCTCACCCATATCCACATCGTCCAGAGACAGGCCGCGGGCCGCAACCAGCGCATCATAATCGCTGTCGCCCGCATCCAGGGCGGCGCGGGCCGCATCGGCCTCCTCCCGCGAGGGGTAGACCAGACGTTCCAGCAGCCGCCGCTCGGGCTGGTTATATTCTGCGCTGCGCCCGGCATAGAGGCTGCGCAGGGCCTCTTCGTCGATTTCCATGTCATCCATGATCATCACCGGGCGGACCCAGGCATAGGTGATCATCCGGGTTTCCGGCCGGGTGAACAGGTCTTCATTGGCGGCATATTCCGCTTCAAGATCGCTTTGGGTCGGGGCGGCCAGCCCGGTGGGCAAATCGGCCTCGCTTACACGCAGGAGGGAAAAATCGCGGGTTTCGGTCTGATAGGCGGTCAGCACATCTGCGAACAGGTCGGGCGCGTCCACCCCGCCGACAATGGCAACCTGCAATATTGAACGCGCCACATCCTCGCGCATATTCTGTTCAAAATCCGCCGGGGTCAGGCCTGCATCGCGCAGGGCAAATTCATATCCCGCCCGGTCAAAATTGCCATTGTCATCCATGAACCCGCTGTTTTCCTGCACCTGACGGGCCAGTTCCTCATCGCCGATCGAGATCCCCATCGCGTTGGTTTCATGGGCCAGGGCCGCGCGGGCAACCAGCCCGTCCAGCACCGCCCGGTCGATGCCCTGCGCGGTCATCTGGCCAAGCGTGGCGGGCCGCCCGGTCTGGGCGGTCTGGGTGCGCATTTCGCGTTGCAGGGCCTGGGCATAATCATTGGCGGTGATCCGGGCATCGCCGACGCTGCCCACAAGGCTGGCCGAACCGCTGAAACTGGTGATCCCGAACCCGGTCAGCGCGATCATCAACAGGCCCAGAATGATCCAGACAAAGATATTCGAGGCTTTTTTGGTGGCGGTTCTGGCCATCGTGGCTGGGTCCTCCCATGGGCGTTTGGGGTGATCTACGCGCTGTGGCCCACGGCGGCAAGAGGCGGGTTAAAGCCGCAGGGTTTTCAGCCGGTCCACCACCCGGGCCAGCCCGGCGCTGTCGGCATTGGCAAAGGCGATCCGCAGGCTGGCCTCGGCCTGGCCATGGCCACCCTGATCGCGGGTCGGGCCGAACATCGTGCCGGGCAGGACCAGAAGCCCCGCCTGATGCACCAGCGCGCGCGCCACCTGATCCGAGGGCCGGTCAAACGGGTGCCGGGCATAGGCGAAATAAGCCCCGCAGCCCAGAAGCTGCCATTCGGGCAGACGCTGGAACCCGGTGATCAGCGCATCGCGGCGGCGCAGGATCTCCAGCCGTTCGCCCGCCAGCCAGTCGCCCAGATTTTGCATGCCCCAAAGCGCGCCGATCTGGCCGATCTGCGGCGGGCAGATCGCAACGGTATCGAGAAATTTCTCCGTCTCAGCCAGCCGGGCGGGAGAGGCCATGACGGCCCCCACCCGGTGCCCGGTCAGCCGGTAGGCTTTCGAGAAGGAATAGAGATGGATCAGCGTCTGGTCCCAATCGGGATCGTGGAACAGGTCATGGGGGGTGCCTGTCGCGGAATGAAAATCACGATAGGTTTCATCGAGGATCAGCGCCAGCCCGTGCCGTCTGGCCAGATCGTAAAAGCCGCGCAGCAGCTCTGCGGGGTATTCCACCCCGCCGGGATTGTTCGGGCTGACCAGAATGATCGCCCGGGTCCGGCGGGTGATCAGCGCCTCTGCCGCGTCCGGGTCGGGCATCAGATCATCGCCGGTGGTCAGCAGAGAGGCCTCGACCCCCTCCATATCCAGCCACATCTTGTGGTTGAAATACCAGGGCGTGGGCAGAATCACCGCATCACCGGCGCCCGCAAGGGTGGACAGAACCGAGGTGAAAGCCTGATTGCACCCGGCGGTGATGGCCACCTGATCGGGGGTGATCTGCCCGCCATAGCCTGCGCTCCACTGGCTGGCCAGTTCCGCGCGCAGGGCGGGCAGGCCCAGAACCGGCCCGTAAAGATGGCTTTCCGGCCGGGAGAGCAAGGCCTCGGCCATCGCGGCGCGCAGGGGGGCGGGCGGCGGCGCGACAGGGGCGGCCTGGCTCAGATTGATCAGTGGCCGGTCATCGGGAAACACAATACCGTCAATCCAGCGCCGCGCCTCCATCACCGGGGGGCATGGGTTGCCGTATACCGTGGGTTTACCGGTGTCGGGGCCATGTTCAGGTGCAGATGCTGATGCGCATGGCTCAGAACGGGATCTCGTCATCCATATCACCGCCGCCCATGCCACCCGCAGGCGCGCCACGGTCACCGCCGCCACCCGGCGCGCCGCCACGGTCATCATTGCCATAGCCACCCCCACCACCGCCGCCATATCCGCCACCGCCACCGCCTTCATTGCGGCTGTCCAGCATGGTCAGGGTGCTGCCAAAGCCCTGCAACACAACTTCGGTCGAATAGCGGTCGGCGCCGGATTGATCCTGCCATTTGCGGGTCTGCAACTGGCCCTCGATATAGACTTTGGAGCCCTTGCGCAGATATTGCTCGGCCACGCGCACCAGACCTTCGCTGAAAATCGCCACCGAATGCCATTCGGTTTTCTCGCGCCGTTCGCCGGTATTGCGGTCTTTCCAGGTTTCCGAGGTGGCAATGCGCAGGTTGCAGACCTTGCCACCATTCTGAAACGAGCGCACCTCCGGGTCTGCCCCCAGATTACCAATCAGGATCACCTTGTTGACGGAACCGGCCATGTCACCTCCAAGAAATATCGTCGCGCGAATCTGCGTCTGACCCAGAGTTAGACCATCCGAAATTGGTGAATGGAAGGTGAATTGCCCGGGCGATGTGTCACCGGGTCTGGAAACGGCTGTGATTTTCCGTATGATGCATGCCTAAGAGAAGGGTGTCGAAGGGGCAGCATGGCGATGGGCGAAACGGGAGGTCTGCGGCAGCGCGTGGCGCTGGTGGCCGGAATGGCCTGTCTGTGTGCCTCGCCGGGGCTTGCAGATAATCTGGACCGGTTCAATTCCGCCACCCGGCTTTTGGACAGTCGCGCCTCGACCCAATATGCCGCATCGGTGCGTCTGACCCCCAATTACAGCGAAGGCGCTGCGGTGGCTTCGGGCATCGTGCCAAGCTGGACCGGCAGCTATCGCGGCCCCTATCTGGATATGGCCCGCACCGCCGCCCGCCGCCATGGCATCCCCGAGGATCTGTTCCTGCGGCTGGTCAGCCAGGAAAGCAACTGGAACCCCAATGCCATCAGTCATGCAGGCGCCATCGGTCTGGCGCAATTGATGCCGGGCACGGCGCGCCTGCTGGGTGTGAACCCGCGCGATCCGTCACAGAACCTTGATGGCGGCGCGCGCTATCTGGCCCAGCAATACCGCACCTTCGGGTCCTGGCGTCTGGCACTTGCAGCCTATAATGCGGGGCCCGAGGCGGTGACCCGCCATAATGGTGTGCCGCCCTTCCGCGAAACCCGGAACTATGTGCGGATCATTCTGGGCGCGGGCTGATCCGGGTTTTGGGTCCGGGCGTAAACTGCCAAACGAACTCCATGAAACCTGTTTACATACAGCAGAGGGCAGCGCCCGCCCCGTGGGGGCGGCTCAGACGCTGCCCGGCGGTGCCGCCGGGCGAAGGGTGGTATGGTATGTTTCCAAATCTGAGGTCAAATTCCTGTAGCAGGTCTCGGAAAACCTGACTCATAAAGGCCCTGCCAAGCGATTACGTTGCCGGGGCTTTTGTGATGCTGGATGGTTCAGGTATGTCGCCAAGCGTTTCAGATCGCCCCCATATCCCGCAATCTTTGCCGCAGGTCGGCCGCCTCTGGCGCGCCTGCCTCCAATGCGAAGACATAGGCATGGGTCAGATAAAAGCTCTGCGCCTGCGGGGTTTCCGCCGCCTCCGAGGCTGCCATGTATAACCGGATCAGCGCCGCGCGATCCCCCGCCTCATGGGCCGCCAGAAGGGCGGCATCCAGCGTCTCTGCATTCATTCCCGCCCGGCGGCCACGCGGCCTGCAACCCAGGCGTGAAACAGATGTGTCGGCCCGTCCATCACCGGTGAGAACCGCCCGCCATCGAAGCCCGGGGCGGCGCGGCCCTGCTGCATGCCCTCGACAACGAAGATGTCTTCCTCGAACACCTCGCGCCATTGGGCGGCATTGCGGTCGCGCAGGGCCGGGTCGGTATCGGGTGCGGCGTAGTAGATATTCACATGTTCGCGGGTCTGCATCGCACTGACCGGCTCCAGAATGATCGAATAGGCATGGTCGCGATGCACCCCGAACAGCACATTGGGAAAGAGTGAGATATATTCCGCGCCGGTCTCCCAATGTTCTGACAGCCCGTCGAAATCGGGGAATGTCCTGCCGGCCTCGTCGCGCAGCTGGCGATAGACATAGCTGCCCTGACCGGAATACTGGCCCGGCGCTTCGATATGGTAGTGATCTTCCAGCCGGGAATAGCTGTTCAGGCCCGGATGCACCCAGGGCAGATGATAGCTTTCACAGTAATTCTCGACCGCCAGCTTCCAGTTCGTCGCCACATCCAGAGTGAACCGGCTGCCCGTGCCCCCATGATAGAGCGGTTGTTCGAATTCGGTCCATCGGGCCATGACATCTGCGTGCATATCGGCAAATTCCGGGGCGTCGCCGGACAGGTTCACAAACACCACATCGCGCCAGATATGGCTGCGGACCTCGATCAGCCCAAGCGTGGCCCGGTCGATCCCGTCATGGCTGTTCTGCCCGGGACCACCCACATGGGGGGTGGCCACCAGACGGCCTGTTTTGGCGTAGCACCAGGAATGATAGGGGCAGCGGATCGCGCCCTCGATCCTGCGCGGCTCGGCCACCAGGATCATGCCCCGGTGGCGGCAGATATTCTGAAACACCCGGACCTGACCGGCATCGTCCCGCAAAAGCAACAATGGCTGGCCCAGAAAGCGGATCGGCACCGCGTCGCCCGCTTCGGGTATGTCGGCCCCGGTGGCAAGCCCGGCCCAGGTCGAGGCAAGCACCGCGTGGTTTTCCTCGGCAATGGTTGCGGGATCGGTGTAATGGGCATTGGGCAGGCCATGGGCCCTCTCGATCGGGGCCTGAACATCTTCCAAGCCGGTTATGCGCATATCATCTGCCATAAGAACGGGCCTTTCGCTGTCATCCGGTGACACCAGGCTGGCGGGGCCGGGCGCGCACGTCTTCTTCAGGCGCGACATGGGGTATGTCGCGAACAAGCCGTGATACGCAGGGGTGGGATGTACGGGGGCAGTGGAAGGTCAGCTCTTGAGCCCACCCTGCTCTCATCTGTTTATCGAAAAGCCGGAAGGTTCCTTCGGAGACAGTATGTCATCATCATCCGTGCTCATGTGTCAGCCCGCCGCTTTTTTCCGCATCTTGGTCGCTTTGCGTTGCTTGGCTTCCATGACCTTGCGCTGTTTGCGGTTCATAGATGGCGCGGAAGGCGAGGCCGGCGCATGTGCAGGCCGTTGAGCCCGGTTTTTGGCTGTGGGCGCATCCGGGCGGTTGGCGAAGGCAGGCGGGATGTTCGGCTTGGGCTTTGTCCGGTTCATCGTGCTGTTGGGATTGAAGCCCGCCAAGCTGTCCGGCGCGGGCATCCGTGTGCCGATCTGTTCCCATTCGTTTGCGAGGTAGATATCTTCCAGCGTCACAGCCGAGCGGGCGAGAATGTAATCCTCTGGTTTGGGCAGCTCTTCACCATGCGCATAGGGGAAGAGGAATTTCTGCTCCTGAAGCGCGCCATCCTCACCTTTCATCATGGCAACCATGTAGCCATCGTCAGAGACCCGCCAGCCTTCGTTTGCGGCCATTTCCATGAAGGACATATGCCGCCCATCCGGCAGAATGATCCATGTGCCGAAGCGGACTTTGCCCTGCTTGGGTTCTGTCCATGAGCCATCCGGCGTTTGCTTCCTTGCCGAGGCGTGGATCATCATGTCGCCCATGGAACCAACGTCACAGTTGGTGGCGGCGCGAAACATTGTGCCATCGCTGCGCATGAGTGCGCCGTCCCTGCGCAGGATATCCATGATCGGGGCGTGCTCGCCTTTGAGCGGCCCATCGGCGCAGTGATACGCATGGCCGGGCGTGGTGCCTGTGCCCCAGAAATCCAGAATATGCGTGGAACTGTTGGTCATGGTGCGTGACACCCGACCGGGTTGCAGACGTCCTTGCTTGTCGTAGGACACAACGAGATCACCGGCTTGCATTTGGTCATGGCGCTTATACCAGACCTTGGAGAGCACCAGCTCTTCGTCATAGCTGCCATCCGGGCGAGGTTTGATTGAGGGATCAAGCGGCCACATTTGAACTGTGGAATCCTCAAGGAAGCAGTATTCAGGGCGGGGGACTGGGCGGAGGGAAGAATCGAGACCGCGGCTATCGAGAATATCGTTTCGAATGGCTCCGAGTTCTGCGTCGGTAAGCAATTCAATATTGATACCGGGTGTCAACCTACCTGTGATAGCTCGGACATCCTCGACTGTGTAACCGAGGGCACGAAGAGTCGTCATAGCTGCCATCCGGGCGAGGTTTGATTGAGGGATCAAGCGGCCACATTTGAACTGTGGAATCCTCAAGGAAGCAGTATTCAGGGCGGGGGACTGGGCGGAGGGAAGAATCGAGACCGCGGCTATCGAGAATATCGTTTCGAATGGCTCCGAGTTCTGCGTCGGTAAGCAATTCAATATTGATACCGGGTGTCAACCTACCTGTGATAGCTCGGACATCCTCGACTGTGTAACCGAGGGCACGAAGAGTCGTCATAGCAACGCTGTTGCTGTTTGTGTTCAAGACCTGATATGAAATGTTTTCCGCATTGATGGCTTCGACAACCGCTTGGATGACTCTCAAATCGTCTTGGAGACCGCTCAAGGGACGTTCTGCTAAGGTATCGATAGAGCGAGTTTTAGGGGAATTAAAAAATGTTGGATCATTCGGCCCCCATAAATATCCGTTAATATCGTGCCCAGTTATAGCGGCTCCTACTGGTGAGATCGAACCATTAGGGGAAGTGGCAAGACCATTTATTTCAACAATTCTGTTTCCCGAATCATCTAAAAATCTGATAGAAAGATGCGCTCCGGCATCCAAGGATGCCGTGCTCACCAATCTCAACTGTGTATGTGTCGTCACCCATTTTGATACCCTCTTATTTCACCATTTTGGTCAAAGCATACTGGCAAAAACTCGCGTCGTGCGAAGAATCCGTCAGGCAATCCTGAAACTGAGCGCCCTTCGTCTATCCATCGCCAAGGATATTCAATTTCTTCGTCTGGGACTCTGATGCCATATCTGTCTGGCCCATCGTGGTCTGTATGATTAATGCACACACTGGAGTTGGTCACAGAGAAAGTGACTTCTGATTGAAAGGAAATATCATAGACTGGCCTTCCGGGGCGAGCGTTAATCAAATGTCTTGTGCGACACTCACCTTCGGCAGGAAGAAGTTCATTTTGCCAAACATCAGTAGCCATCTGAGACAGGGTGCTCAGAATTAGATTTCTGTGAACACCAACGCCTAGAGAAGCAGAGTTTTGGTTTACTATTCTTTCGTATGCCTCAATTTGGCAGCTCGGGTCTGTATTTGTTAAATAAGAGCTTTCAACCGTTCTGTCTGTGCAAGACAGCAGAACGAAACCAAGTAGAAAAGAAAGACCCAATATTAACTTGTTCAAAATAGTTGCCCAAGATGTTTATGTAACTCAATGCACCCAAGCATAAAGGGTGGATACTGGTGAAAAACTCGACCATGCGCCAGCGCAGCCCACTTTGCGAGTATTCTGTCCTGCTGGTTCGTCGGACAGGGCCCTATCAGGGACAAAAAGGCTTGATAGTAGAACGTTTGTTCACTTTCTGAGGCCAAGCTTAAGATCAACGGAGTTTTTCACCAGTATCGGTGGTTTTTGTCACGCGTGCAATCTGAGCGCGAGCGGTCAAGGGCTTAGGCGTTACAAAACCCCATGACAAAACATTTGGCGTTTTGGAAGGTTTTTGGCATCATGCTGCACGCCGTACGAAGGCCCGCTTTGGCGAATAAATCTCCCCAGATGTGCCATCGTTTGAGCGGCTTCCGGCGTTTAAGGTAGCTTGGCAACAATCGACGAGCTGCCGTCTCAGGGCTGAACAGGGGCGCAACATGGCAAAGAGCTTCGATCCACCACATGTCTGGAGCCCTTTCGGGGCCTTTTCTCAGTCTGTCATCTCAGGTGACGGGAAAACAGTTTATCTCAAAGGACAGGTCTCGCTCGGGCCGGACGGTCAGATCATCGGCGACGGTGATATGGCGGCTCAAGTGGCGCAAGTTCTGCGAAATATCTCCGACATCCTTGGCGCGGTGGGCGGACAGATGAGCGACATCGTATCGCTTCAACAATTCACCACAGATATTCAGGCCTTCATGGGGTGTGGCGAGGTGCGGACACGCTTTTTCGAAGCGCCATATCCGGTGACGACCACTTTGGAAGTTTCGTCACTGTACGATCCAAGGCTGCTTGTCGAGATCACCGGTATTGCAGAGATCCCATTGAACCGCTTCATCATGCCTGAAACGGCTCAGGAAAAGCATCAATAGCGCAAAATGAACGGGCGGGCTCGGCTTTCAGGTCTGATGGGGGTGAGCCGCGTTCCAGCACCGAAAGCCGCAGGCCGGAATGGTGTGGCCCGCGCCCATGCAATCCGGTGCGCGGCTTTGCCCCGTATCTGTCGGCGGGGGCTGGCCCAAATGCGTGGGGCATCGGCAAAGGATGGCTGGTGCGGATTTGGATCGGCAATGGCTTGCCGGGGGCAGGGCGCGGATTTCAGCGGCCTGCTGCCGGATTTTCCGATGCCGTCGGACAGGGGGTGAAACCGGGGCCGTCCGGGTCTTGGTATGTGTGGGGCCCGCATGTGGCGGGTTCCGGACACCAACTGTTCTCAAAGGAGATACTACGGATGACCTTTTCCCAAACCACACAGGCCACCGGCCGCCGCACTGTTGCTCTTTGGCTCGGCGCTGTGGCGCTTGTCATGGGGCTTGTTGCCGCCAGTTATGCGATGGGCCAGGGCTCGGCGCTGGATACGGATGGCGACGGGCTGGTCTCATATACCGAGCTTCTGATGGCCATGCCCGATATGACCGAGACCGATTTCGCGACGCTGGACGCCGATGAAAGCGGTGCTCTGGATGCTGATGAACTGACCGCAGGGCAAGAGGCCGGCATCATTCCCGCCAGCTAAGGCGGGGATCGCGTGCATCCGTCCCTTGCTTATCCCCGATCCAACCGGGGCGGATGTCATGCGGAAACCGGTGCGGCTGTTTATGCCTCAGCCGCGCCGGTTTTTACGTTTGTGACTTTAGGGGATAAGCCGCCGCGGGGTGGAAAACTCCAGTTTTCCACGTGGAATTCTGGAGAATTCCGTGATCCGGGTTTGCCGCGCCTCCAATCTGGTGCCATTGGGTCAGGCGGCACAGCAGCATACGCTCAAGCTTACTCTCTCAATGCCCTGCCATGATTTGACGGGCGATTTTTTCGCGTTTGGGCAGGGCAGCGGTTTTGGAAATACCGGCCCCTCCGGGGGGCGTATTTTTGACAAGAAGAAGCGGCAGGCGGGGTTATGTGCCCCGGGCGATGGCCGCCACGCCGGTCCGGGCCAGGCGCACATCGCCAAGCGGGCGCATCAACTCGCAAAACGCGTCGATCTTGTCAGGTGTGCCGGTGATCTCGAACACGAAGCTTTCCAGAGTGGAATCCACCACATTGGCGCGGAAAATCTCCGCGATGCGCAGCGCCTCGACCCGGGCCTCGCCCTTGCTGATGACCTTGATCAGCGACAATTCGCGGCTGACAAACGCCCCTTCGGCGGAGAGGTCCGACACCTCATGCACCGGCACCATCCGTTCCAGTTGGGCCTTGATCTGCTGGATCACCTGCGGCGTGCCGCTGGTCACGATGGTGATGCGCGAGCGGTGGCCGGTATGGTCGACTTCGGCCACGGTCAGGCTGTCGATATTATAGCCCCGGCCCGAGAACAGCCCGATCACGCGGGCCAGCACGCCCGGTTCGTTTTCCACCAGGATTGCAAGCGTATGGCTTTCGATCACATCCGACAGATGGCTGCGGAGGTCATAGGCGGAATGGCTGGTGGAGCCTTTTTTGATTTTGAGCGGGGGCATGAGGGCGTTCCTATGCGGAAGAGGTCTGATATTATTCGCAGCGTATTGCCGAGATGAATTCAAGGTTGGAAGGCTGAGTATCATCCGCAAACCGCACCACAACATCTGTAATCGGGGTTTCGGTTTCCAGAGATTGCAGGATTGGCAGGAAAAATACGCGCGCAGAAGCCTGCGCTGTCTCGTGGATGTTTTCGTTGGATTCCAACATCACTTGTTCTGCACGGTCGATACGTTCATGCGCATTTCTGATTGCCACACGGATCATGCGTTGCCACCGGTTTCCATTTGCCGGGTCGATTTCGCGCGTAGAGGTAAATTCCACATAATGCGGACTTAGCTGTTCGAGAGCCGGGAGGTCGATAAGGGCCGTCCCGTCCTCGGATTGAACTACATTCCATTCCCAGTCAGGTGGAATATCGACACCGAATGCAAAGAGGAAGGACCAGTCGAACAGAACCAGACCTTCGCCAACGCCTTGATCATCAAACACTTCACACTGATCAGTATAGTCCTGTTCGGCAAGGATAACCCGATTGACCGCTGAAAGCTGGCCGAAGCTTGGCGGGTGTGTCTCTTGTTCCTGTGCTTCGGTATAGAAATAGAAGGTTGACCCTGCCAATCCTGCGATCAGTGCGCCTGCCAATAATGTAGGAAGAGAGTTGCTCATACCAGCACCCCGCCATCTGCGCCGATAACGCCCTGGGTTTCCGCCTCGCCCAGCAACATCTCGTTATGGGCCTTGCCCGAGGGGATCATCGGGAAGCAGTTTTCGTGTTTCTCCACCAGGCAGTCAAAAATCACCGGGCCGTCATAGGCCAGCATCTCCATGATCGCGTCATCCAGATCGGCGGGATCGGAACACAGGATGCCCTTGGCCCCGAAAGCCTCGGCCAGTTTCACGAAATCGGGCAGCGCCTCGGACCAGCTTTCCGAATACCGTTCCCCATGCAGCAATTCCTGCCACTGGCGAACCATGCCAAGCCGTTCATTGTTCAGGATGAACTGTTTGACCGGCAGGCGGTACTGCACCGCGGTGCCCATTTCCTGCATGTTCATCAGCCAGGAGGCTTCCCCCGCCACGTTGATCACCAGCGCATCGGGATGGGCGACCTGCACGCCGACCGAGGACGGGAAGCCGTAGCCCATCGTGCCCAGACCGCCCGAGGTCATCCAGCGGTTCGGGTCCTCGAAATTCAGGTATTGCGCTGCCCACATCTGATGCTGACCGACCTCGGTGCAGATATAGCGGTCATGGTCCTTGGTCAGGGCTTCCAGCCGTTGCAGCGCATGTTGCGGTTTAATGGTTTTCTCGGAGGTTTTGAAATCCAGACAGCGGGTCTGGCGCCAGGTGTCGATCTGATCCCACCATCTGGCCAGCGCCTCGGATTTGGTTTTGCTTCCGCGCGTCTTCCAGATGCGGAGCATGTCTTCCAGCACATGGGCCACATCGCCGATGATCGGGAAATCCGTATGGATCACCTTGTTGATCGAAGACGGGTCGATATCCACATGCGCCTTGCGCGAGCCGGGGCTGAAATCGGCGATCCGCCCGGTGATCCGGTCATCGAACCGTGCGCCGATATTGATCATCAGATCGCAGCCATGCATCGCCAGATTGGCCTCGTAAAGCCCGTGCATGCCCAGCATCCCCAGCCAGCTCTTGCCCGAGGCCGGATAGCTGCCCAGACCCATCAGGGTCGAGGTGATGGGAAACCCCGTGGCCTCGACCAGCTGGCGCAGCAGCGCGCTGGCCTGGGGGCCGGAATTGATCACCCCACCGCCGGTATAGAAAACCGGGCGCTCGGCGGTTTCCATCGCCTTGACCAGATCGGTTATCATTTCCGTATCGCCTTTGACGCGGGGCTGGTAATGGCTGATCTTCACATTCTGTTTTTCGGTGTATTCGCCGGTTGCGAACTGCACATCCTTGGGGATGTCGACCAGAACCGGGCCGGGGCGCCCGGCCATGGCGATATGGAATGCCTCATGGATGGTCCCGGCCAGCCGGTCGGTTTCCTTCACCAGCCAGTTCATCTTGGTGCAGGGGCGGGTGATGCCGACCGTATCAGCCTCCTGAAACGCGTCAGAGCCGATCATGAAGGTGGGCACCTGGCCGGTCAGAACGATGATCGGGATCGAATCCATCAGCGCATCGGTCAGCCCGGTGACCGCATTGGTGGCGCCGGGCCCCGAGGTCACCAGAACCACACCGGGTTTGCCGGTGGAACGTGCATAGCCTTCGGCCGCATGCACCGCGCCCTGTTCATGGCGCACCAGAATATGGCGGATCTCGTTTTGCTGGAACACCTCGTCATAAATCGGAAGGACCGCACCGCCGGGATAGCCGAATACCGTATCGACGCCCTGATCTTTCAGAGCTTCAATCACCATTTTTGCGCCGGTCATCTGACGTGTCATCTTCTTCTCATGTCCTTTTGCGGGCCTGACGGGGCAGGCTGCCAGTATCGCGTTAAAAACGCCGGTGTCGCATAAAAAAGCCCCCGGTCTTAACGGGGGCGCATGGGGAACCGATATGGTTGTCGTCACCGACCCATGCGCATCAATCCTACAAGTACGAGAATGCGGTGCATTCCAGAGAGCTCCTTTACATTGCGGGCGGAGAGTAGGAGCGGCTGAAAGACCCGTCAACAGGCAAATCCGCGAATAAACTGTCCTGAGGGCGTTTTTCTGCGCAACTTTCCTGCGCGAACGGGGCGTGGGTTGATTGACAGGCCCGCTGGCGAATCCTATCGTTCCGGCGATTGCCGAGAGAGGACCGATCATGTTGACCCATCCTGTGGTACCCGGACGACAGCGCCTGGGCCGGTAACGGTTCCCATCTTGTGATGTGATGCGCCCCCGATCGCCTCGGGGGCTTTTTTTATGCCTGACGCCGAAACGGATATCACCATGCCCCCGAAGATACGCACGCCGCCCAGGGTTCTGACGCTGATCTGCCTGACAGGTGTGGCGACGCTGTCGCTTAACATGTTCCTGCCCTCGCTGGTGAATATCGCAGAGACGTTTGAGGCAGGCTACAGGCTCGTCAGCCTGTCGGTCGCGGGGTATCTGGCGGTGACGGCGGTTTTGCAGATGCTGATCGGGCCGTTATCGGACCGCTATGGGCGCAGGCCGGTCCTGCTGGCCGCCTTGGCATTGTTTTCAGTGGCCTCTCTGGGCTGTCTGCTGGCGCAGAATATCTGGGTGTTTCTGGCGTTCCGGTTGTTGCAGGGGGCGATCATTGCCGGGTCTGCGCTGGCGCGGGTGGTGGTGCGCGACATGATGCCGCCCGCGCAGGCGGTCAGCATGCTGGGCTATATCGCCATGGCAATGGCCGTGGCCCCGATGCTGGGCCCGATGGTGGGCGGGGTGCTGGATGATCTGTTTGGCTGGCGTGCCAGTTTTCTGGCCTTCACCCTGATCGGGGTCGCGCTTCTGACATTGACATGGGTCGATCTGGGAGAGACCAACAAGAGCCCGTCGGACACCTTCGGGCATCAGATGAAAGCGTATCCGACCCTGCTGCGGTCCAGGGTCTTTTGGGGCCATTCCGGGTGCATAGCGTTTTCCACCGGGGCGTTTTTCGCCTTCATTGCCGGGGTGCCCTTGGTGGCAAGCCTTCTGTTTGACATGTCTGCGGGCAGACTTGGCCTTTACATGGGCTCAATCACTGCGGGGTTCTTTCTGGGCAGTTTCTGCGCCGCCCGTCTGGCACAGCGGGTTGCGATGCCCGTCATGATGCTGGCTGGCCGGATCATTGCCTGTTCCGGTCTGGTTGCGGGGCTTGTGCTGCTTGCGGCGGGAATTGTGCATGAACTGACGCTGTTCGGCGCGACGATTTTTGTCGGGGTCGGGAACGGCATCACGATGCCAAGCAGCAATGTGGGGGTGATGTCGGTCCGCGCTGATCTGGCGGGGACGGCCTCGGGCCTGTCCGGCGCGCTGACTGTTGCGGTCGGTGCCGGTCTGACATGGGCTGCGGGTGTTGTTGTCACCGAAACCACCGGGGCCATGGCATTGCTGGGGCTGATGCTTGCGGTCTCTTTCCTCGGTATGCTCAGCGCGGCATGGGTCGCATATCTTGTGAAAGACCCGGCCTGGCAGAGGGGCGCAGGTGACGGCTGATAAAGAAACGCCGCCGTTGACACCCGGGAATTCCGTTCGTTCCCCTTGGAGGGAAACGTCACCTATGCAGATTGCGGGCTTCAATTCCACACGCATTCATACCGCGCAGGCGGTCTGTTTCGCCTGCATGACCTTTGTGTTTTGCCGAAACCTCCAACACCTGTTTAGGTTAGCGTTAACGATTTGCACGCATAAGCCGAAAATCGGCTGAAAACTGCATTTTGGTAAAAAAATTTGACAGATTTTCCTGTTTCAGGTTGAAAACTGTTTGCTGTGTCACGCGGCTTCGCTAACGTGCGCATACTATAAATCAATAATCCATTGTCTGAAGGGCAATGGAATTCCGAATGGGGAGGATACTATATGGACCGTCGTTCTTTCTTGAGAACGTCTGCGCTTGGTGGCGCGGCTGCAGCATCCACAACGTTGGCAGCACCGGCTTATGCTCAGGGCAACCGGACACTGACAATGGTCACAACCTGGGGCCGCGGCCTTGCCGGGGTGCATGATGCCGCCCAGCATATCGCGGATTCGATCACCGCGATGACCGATGGCCAGCTGACCATTGATCTGAAAGCCGCCGGGGAGCTTGTGGGCGCGTTCGAAGTGTTCGACGCCGTGACCTCGGGTCAGGCTGACATGTATCACGGTGCCGACTATTACTGGGTCAACCAGCATCCGGCCTATGCGTTCTACACGGCGGTGCCGTTCGGCATGACCGCGCAGGAACTGGCCAACTGGTACTACCATATGGGTGGTCATGAGCTGCATAATGAGCTGAACGAGATTTTCGGTCTCAAAGGCTTCCTTGGCGGCAATACAGGCGCCCAGGCGGGTGGCTGGTTCCGCTCGGAAATCAACAGTCCGGAAGATTTCCAGGGCCTGCGTTTCCGTATGCCGGGCCTGGGTGGTCAGGCATTGGGTCGTCTTGGTGCCTCGGTGCAGAACCTGCCCGGCGGTGAGGTTTATCAGGCGCTGGCCTCCGGCGCGCTGGACGGCACCGAATGGATCGGCCCCTGGGCGGACCAGTCGGCGGGCTTCCAGGAAATCACCCAGATCTATTACACCGCCGGTTTCCATGAGCCGGGTGCGGGCCTGTCGGTGACCACCAATCTGGACGTGTTCAACAGCCTCAGCCCGGCCCATCAGAAGGTGATCGAGATTGCGGCGGCCGAAGCGCATCAGTGGAGCCTGTCGCAATTCCTGTCGAATAACGGCTCGGCCCTGCAACAGCTGATTTCCGGTGGTGTTCAGGTCCGCGAATTCCCCGACAGTGTCTGGGATGCGTTCGGCACGGCCTCGGCCGAGGTGCTGGATGAGAATATGAGCGATCCGCTTTTCGCGCGCACCCGTGAAAGCATGATGTCGTCGATGATGGCCTCATCATCCTGGCTGACTGCGTCAGAAGGCACCTATCGCGCGCAACGCGACCGCGTTCTGGGCTGATTTCTGGCTAAGTGTCTGGCCCTGTCCCGATCATCGGGGCAGGGCTGTTTTTAGACCGGCGGGGCCTGTTTCTCCGCATTTTCGACCGAAAAAGGGAGCCTTCCGATGGAGGAAGACGTCGCGGCATCCGGGACTGGCTTTTTCGCAGCCCTCTCAACGCTTGCCGATGGTGTGGTCTGGTTCGTGCAGAACATATTGATGGCGTTCTACAATTTCTTTTACGCCCTGACCCATCCGCAGAGCTGGCTGTTCTGGGGCGATGGCGCGGCGCTGGCGCGGTTCATCTATTATGGCGGGTCGGTCGAATTCTTCTTTGTGGTCTTCACCCTATTTCTGGTGATCACCGCCCTTGGTATGGCCTGGAAACGGCAAATCCTCTGGGGCGGCGTGATCGGGCTGGAATTCATGGCCAACTGGGTTGGCCGTTTTTTTGCCTGGGCGGGTCTGATCATGGTGATCCAGCAGGTGATCATTGTCTTCAGCCAACGGATTTTCGCGCAGGCCTCGCTGACCTTCGGGTTCGGCACGCCGGTGCAGCATGACATCAGCTGGTGGTCGGAAGAGCTGAAACTCTACAATGCGATGATCGTCTGTCTTTGCGTGACCTACACATTCGTGCAGGGCGGGCATGTGCGGGTCGATCTGGTCTATGCGGCGGTATCCCATCGCAGCAAACGCGTGATCGACATGCTTGGATCGCTGTTTTTCATGATGCCCGCGATTGTGCTGACCTGGCTCTTTGCCTGGTATTTCATGTGGCGCCATCTGGTGAACCCGCCGCCCTCGGCCTCGACACCGCTGGACCGGCTGTTGACCCAAGGGGATCGGGGCGTTCTGCGATGGAGCGTCGAGACCACCGGTTTTTCGCCCAACGGGTTCAGCGCCTATTTTCTGTTCAAGGTTCTGCTGGTGCTGTTCTGCGCCATGGTGTTCCTGCAGGCGGTGGCGTTCTTCTGGCGCTCTTACCTCGAATGGCTCGAAGGGGAAGAAAGCGTCGGCAAATATATCGACAAAGACAAACTTGGGGATACGGAGGCCGAACTGGCCGCCGAGATCCATTAACCGGCCAGGGGCGGAACCATAATGTTATTCGGACTTGATGGCGTCGAAATCGGTTTGATCATCGTCTTCCTGTGTCTGTTCGGGGGGATCATGACCGGGTTTCCGGTGGCCTTTGCCATCGGCGGCTCGGCGGTGATCTCTTTTGGTATCATTGCCGCGCTCGACAGTGCCGGTATCCTGACCCATCACGCGATTGATCAGGGGTCACCGGAATATGCGGCACTTGTGGCCGAAGGGGTGGTGCGCGAAAGCATATCGCTGTTCCGATACCCCGATCTGCCCCGGATCGAGGAACATCTGTTCCCCGGTGGCTGGGAAACCGCGCTGGACCGGAATCTGGGCTTTATCGTCAACCGGATGAATGAACGGGTGATCGCGGGCCAGTCGATCGAGACGCTGCTGGCGGTGCTGATGTTCGTGATGATGGGCATCACGCTGGAACGCTCGAAAATTGCCAATGATCTGCTGACCACCATGGCCCGGGTCTTTGGCCCGCTGCCGGGCGGGCTGGCGGTGTCGATTGTTCTGGTGGGCGCGTTTCTTGCCGCCTCGACCGGGATTGTCGGGGCAACCGTGGTGACCATGGGGCTTCTGGCGCTGCCGACGATGCTGCGCAACAATTACTCGCCGGAACTGGCGACCGGGGTGATTGCCGCCTCAGGCACATTGGGGCAGATCATTCCGCCGTCGATCGTGATCGTGCTTCTGGGCACGCTTGCGGGCGATCTTTATGCCACGGGGCAGGAAACCCGGGCGCAACTGGCCGGGTGCCGGGATGCGTTGAGCTATCTGGGCGAACCTGCGGTTCTGTCGGTGGGCACGCTGTTTCAGGCGGCCCTGCTGCCCGGCGTGTTCCTGGCTTTTCTGTACGGGGCCTATGCTTTTGGTTTCGCGCTGCTGAACCCGTCAAAAGCACCCGCGGTCCAGATGGGCACCACGGCGGGAGAGGTGGTGACCCGGAACGAGGCGCTGACCTGGTTTCTGGCCGCGCCCGTGTTGATGATCGGGGCGGTCATTCTTGGGGCCGGGTCCGGGCTGGTGGGCAGCCAGTCCATCCATATCTCAAGCTACAGCGATTCAGGGGAAACCGCATCGCTGCGCACCAATGTGCCCGAGCAATGCCAGATCGCCATGATCGAACTGCACGGGCAGGAGGCCTGGGACGCAGCCCTGGCCGAACAGGCCGCGATCGATGCCGCCGGCGGGGTGGAACAGGCCCATGAACGCAGCGCCGAGGAATTGCTTGCCGCACGCGAAGCCGCGCTTGAGGCCACAGCCCCCATCGGGTCGGGCGTGGCCACGATCTTTGTGATCCTGGCGCTGGTTCTCAGCACCGCGCGGGGGATCTCGCCCTCTTCGGCCCCTGCGCCCTTGCTGATCGGCGGGCTGGGTGTGGTGCTGGCCTTCCTGTTCGACATCCTGTTCATCGGCCCGCTGACCGGGGCCGGGGCCAGTTTCATGATCCTGGCCGTGCCCTTTGCGCTGACCCTTTATGGCTGCGCAGCGGGGATGAAACGGCTGGCCAGGAATGACCTGCTGCGCGTGGTCTTCCCGCCGCTGGTTCTGATCGTGGCGGTTCTGGGCTCGATCCTGGGGGGCATCACCAACCCGACACCGGCTGCCGCCCTTGGGGCCGCAGGCGCGATCATGCTGGCGGCCTATCGCAAGCTGCGTGAAGAAAACACCTCCCCCCGGATCATCCTGATGGCCAGTTTCGCCCTGGTGATCATGATTCTGATCGGGGTGAATTTCGACTTGCGGGTGACGAGGTCAGACGTGGCGGCCGAGGATTGGCTGGCCTATCTGGCGGCGCAGGGCTGTTATCACTTCGCGTTTTTCGGGCTGCTTTATGCCTGCTGGATTCTGTTCCGCAAAGGCGTGCTGACGCCGGTGGTGCGGGAAACCGCGAAAGTCACCTCGATGGTGTTCACCATTCTGATCGGGTCGCAGCTTCTGAACCTTGTGGTGATCTCGTTCGGCGGGGAACATTACATTCAGGATTTCCTGCGCAGTTTCGACAATGAGCTGGCGGTGTTCCTGATCGTGATGCTGGTTTTGTTCATCCTTGGCTTCGTGCTGGATTTTCTGGAGATCATCTACATCGTGATCCCGATTGTGGGCCCGGTGATCTATGGCGGCACGATGGACCCGAAATGGGTGACGATCATGATTGCGGTGAACCTGCAAACCTCGTTCCTGACGCCGCCTTTCGGCTTTGCGCTGTTCTATCTCAGGGGGGTTGCGCCCAGATCGGTGACCACCGGGCATATCTATCGCGGGGTGATCCCGTTTGTGCTGATCCAGGTTCTGGGTCTGGCGATCCTGTGGTTCTTCCCCGGGATTGTGACCATCGTGCCTGAATTGCTGCCCAGCAACTGAGTCAAAGGCGCGGGGGCGCTGCAGCGTCTGAACATGAAATCGAAGCTCTTTATGGAGCGCCAGACTGAAATCCTGCAACGCATATGCATTGCGCAGAGGGCATCGCCCGAACCGAGGGGTGGGCGCTGCCCGGCGGTGCCGCCGGGCGGAAGGATGATGTGGGGTGGTTCAGAATTTCAGTTCGAAGCTATGGGCCGCGCAAGCCTGTTCCGGCGTTGGTGGATAGGCGCGCCCGTAACCGCAAGGTCCTGTGGGGGTTGCGGGGTTCGGTCCGCCTCCGGCGGGCGTATTTGGGACAAGAAGAAGGGGCGCGCCCTGATTTGCGGGCTCCCCCAGGGGTGTACCGGGTTTCAGTCACTTTCAGTGGGTGCGCGGGTGTCGGGCAGGGTGATCTGCGCGACCTGTTGGGCGATGGGGTCCACCGAAAGCGGATGGGTCTGGTTTGAGTGATCCTCGGGCTGGCCGATATCCTGCCATGCTCCGTTGAGATAGATTTCCACGGCGGCGAATTTCGCCTTGTAGCCCATCTTGTTCGATCCCGGCACCCAATAGCCCAGATAGACATAAGGCAGTCCGGCCTCGCGGGCGATGTCGATATGATCGAGGATCACATAGGTGCCAAGCGATTGTGCGGGCAGGTCGGGGCGAAAGAAGCTGTAGACCAGGCTGAGCCCGTCATCGAGCACATCGGTCAGGCAGACGGCTGTCAGCGTATCATCCGCAGTGTCGCGATATTCGATCACCCGGGAGCGGACCGGGGTTTCTTCAATCATTGCGGCGAATTCGAATACATCCATATCGGCCATCCCGCCATCCGCATGGCGGCTGTCGAGATAGTGGCGGAACAGCGCGTATTGTTCTTCCGTGGCCCAGGGGGAGCGCGCGATACGGGTCAGATGGGCATTGCGGCGGATGCTGCGGCGCTGGCTTTTCGACGGGGTGGAATCCGCAACCCGGATCCGGGCCGACAGGCAGGCGGAACAATCCGCGCAGGATGGGCGGTAGAGGACATTCTGCGACCGGCGAAAGCCCTGTTTCGACAGGGAATTGTTCAGCTTATCCGCATGTTCCCCCTGCAGGGCGGTGAACAGTTTGCGTTCCCGCCGTCCTTCCAGATACGGGCAGGCCTGGGGGGCGGTGACATAGAACTGTGGGGCAAGGGGAAGTGTGTGGCGCATATCCGGCAGGTTAAGTTCGTGATGTGTCTGAACAAAGCCTGCACCAGCCGCCCCCATAGGAGCAACCGGTTTTTAAAGGATTAGGTCCTGACCCTAACGCTGCTTTCAACGGGGCCGGTTAATTGCGGCGGACCCGATCAGCATGTCGTGGAGACCCTGATGTCTGTTTCCGGTCACCATCAGCACCAGCGACAGGAGTTGCGGCAGGGCAAAGGCCGAACAGGTCAGATAGGCCAATGTGTGGACCGCCGCCTCGGTGCCCGACAGTTTCGCGCCGGTGGCGCCGCGCAGCTGAATATTCATCACCCGCATGCCGATGGTGGCGGATCCTCCGGCGATGGTGGCGCTGCGGTAGAGAAAGCTGAGCACCAGATACCAGACCGGCCAGATAAACAGCGGAATGGTCAAGAGCATCAGCCCGAGGATCAGGGCGATCAGGGTGGTGATCACCACATCAATCAGCCAGGCAAACAGCCGTTTGGCGGGGATGCCGTCGTAAAAGACGGATTGGTAATGCGGATCGGGCAGGCGAGATGTCATGGGAACAGACATGGGCTGGTATGGCCTTTTTGAAAAGGGGGGATGGAAAAATGCGGCCCCGGCTTCAGGGATAAGGGGCGGGGCCGCAGGGGTGTCGGGTCAGGCCATGGCCGGGGTTGCACTGTCTTGCGACCCGCGATTGGTCGCGGCGCGTTTGTCGAGGAACCGGTCAAACTCGGATTTGTCCTTGGCCTCGCGCAGCCGGGTCAGGAACCCTTCGAACTCGGCCTGTTCCTGTTCCAGCCGACGCATCAGCGCGTCGCGATAGGCGTCAAAACTGGCATTGCCGCTCGATTGTGGTTCGGGCGCGGGCATATTGGGGCGCAATGATTTGATCCGATCATTCAGAGCGGCCTGGCCGTTCAACGCCGGCAGCCGGGCCCATTGCCAGGCAAAAAGCACGGCCAGAACAACGCCGATCACGCCAAACAGCGCCATGGCGACAATCGAGACCGAGATCGCGAACCCGGCATAAAAAATCAGGGTGAGAATCTGCACCGGCAGGGGGATATAGGCCGGGGCGTGGTCGGCGGGATCGGTTTGGGTGTCAGATGTCATCTTGTCCTATCCTGTTGCTGAAATGTGGGGACCGGGCTTTAACCAGCAAAACATGATGCGGCCCCGGGGGGAAGGGGCCCGCATCTGGCATCCGCGCGATCAGGCGTCTGCCGGTTCTTCGTTTTCGACCGGTTTCACCTTGGAGCGATCCTCCATGAACTGGTCGAACTCGGCCTTGTCCTTGGCATCCCGCAGGCGTTGCAGGAACTCTTCGAAGGCGCTTTGTTCCTCCTCCAGCCGACGCAGGGTGTCTGCCTTGTAGCTGTCGAAGGCGGTGTTGCCTGATGTGCGGAACTTATGGCCATGCATATGGGCATGACGGCGGGATTTGCAGGAACCATTGAACATGCGTTTGCTCCAGATCATATAGAACAGAAAGGCCAGTCCGACGGGCCAGAAGAAGATGAAGCCAAGGATCATGGCGGCCAGCCAGGCACCTTTGCCCTTGCTGTCCAGCCAGGCCTCGGCCCGGGAAAACCAGCCCTGAGCGGTTTCGGCGGAGGTGGCAACGACGGTGGTGGTGGTCATCTGTGTGTGCTCCTTTGTGCTGTCGTTTCTATGTTAATGTTAATCACATTAACTCATATGGTATCTCATATGCGGGACGCAAGAGGGGGTGTGCGGAAAAGTAAATCTTTTTTACATTTTGTGTGTATGTATGTAGCGCGACACGAGGTTTTTCAGTCTGTGACACAGAGTTTTTCAGCAACGCGTTTTTGCGGATTCGACGTTTAGGGAGGTTCTATTACCTCACCCGGACCTTCTTTAAACGTCATTTAAAACCTCTTTCAAAGCTCCCCACGCGCGCGCTGCAGCCAGCGGGACCACCCCATTACCGGCCGCAGCGGATCGGTCCAGCCCATAGGCCAGCCCATCAGATGGTCGGTAAATTCCGGGTTTAAGGCCGGGCCGCTCGTCGAGTATTTCTCCCCACAACCGAAACTCACCCGGACCTGGTGCGAAGAGGGGAACGGTGCCGGCGTCCAGCCCGATGCGATCAGGATATCCCAAAACAGCGTCCACGCGCTCGCGGCATTCTTGATGCCGATCTGTTTGCCTGTCTGATTCAGGTCGGTCTGGAATTTCAGACCTTCCGGCCCTGCCATGATGCAGGCTCTGTTGCCGCTGCCCTTGTAGGTCGGTGTGGGCCACAATGAAGAGACGATCGCGCCGGTGCGCCGCGCCGACTTCAAGCGCTGATTGGATGCGCGCAGCAACCCGATAGCCCATTCGTTGAAGGTCTCCCACGACGTCTCTGAGACCAAGGGTGAGATGGCCGGGGACGTTTTCGAAGAAGCACCATTCCGGCAGAACCTCTCCGATGATCCGGGCGACGTCAGGCCAGAGATGGCGTGGGTCATCTTCTCCCTTTCGCAGACCGCTGAGCGTGAAGGGTTGGCACGGATAACTGAATTATATTTTCGATGTCTCTGCTCATGGCGTCATTTAGCCACTACAGGCCCACTCAGCCAAGCCTGTAGTGGCCACTCATTGCGGGACTAGCCTCTACGGGCTAGTTTGCCGCATGGACCCGATTCTAGACGCAATTGATCAAGCGCTTAAAAAAAAGAACCTTTCTGACGCCGCTGCTTCACGATTGGCAGTCGGCCATCCATCATTGATCAAAAATTTTCGGATGCCTCGAGATGGGGAAAAACGCTACAACGTGCCTTCTTTGCAGAGGTTAGCCGACGTTTTGGAGCTTGAATTCTATTTCGGGCCTCCACGTGACGCAGTAGATTCGTCTAAGTCAGTGACCGTTGAACACGCACTGATTGAAGGCGAGAGCTATACCGCGCTACCGCTGATGGATGCTGACGTCTCTGCCGGCCCAGGCGCAGAATCGGGAAGCCAGGAGATTGATGGCCTCATCGCATTTCGAAGCGATTGGCTGTCCTCCGCCAATATCTCAGCTTCTGACGCCTGCATAGTTCGGGTGCGCGGCGGCAGTATGTTGCCGCGCCTGCGCGATGGTGATCTGGCCTTGATTGATCGGTCACGGCGCACGATCCGCAATGGCGCCGTCTATGCCTTCACCGATATCGACGAGCAGCTTAGGATCAAGCGGCTTGACCGGCCCGATGAAAAAACCCTTATTCTTCACTCCGACAACCCGGACAATCCCTCGGAACTGCGACGCGGCCTCGATATAAACCGCGTCATCATTCACGGTCAGCTGGTCTGGTCTTGCCAGTCGTGGGGTTAGGGGAGGTATCATAATGAAGTATTTCAAAACTCTTTTTGTGTGTCTTGGCTTACAAACGCTTCTGTCTACGACGGCGCAAGCGGATGACGGTTTTGAGGCCGCCTGCTTGGCTTATTTAGAGTGCATCATACATGACCACGCTAATATTGAGATATTAAGTATAGGGGAGCTTCAGCGTGCTGAAGCGGCTTTCGAAGATTACTTTGGGATCGCAGATGATGACATCAGGGCTTGGAAACTGGCAATGCGGATCGCCAACCCCTCGGAAAATACCCGTTACATCCAGGCTCAAATGGATTTCGACAATAACGATTATGATTTACTCTCGTTTCCGATCAATTTCCACCATAACCCCGCCTATGGTGGCCTGCCATTCCGGTCTGTCCGGTGCAGTGTGGTTGTTCCGGCGGGTCTTAGTTATGATGAGGCAGAAGCTGTCTCACTCTCTATGTTCGGCGTACGGATCAACGGCGTCGCACTTTATGATCGTGTGCTTTCCGGCCGTCCACTTTAGCTAAAATCAGTTCCCAGTTGTCAACGTCAACTAACTACCCATTCAAACCCTTAACTTACTGATTTCATATCTTTTACCCCTTTCTGGGAAGACGGTCGCGAACCGGGAAGCCGATTTCCCACTTCTTCCCAGTTCGGTTTGCTCGAACCGGGGGGCAATACACCGTTAAAACACCAGTTATTCCCATATTTAAAAGGCTATTTAAGCGCTCGCCCCGCGACGCCGCCCTGCGCGCCCGTTTTGTCGTCACTGCAATCGTAGCGCCCATTTAGGTGCCTCACTGCAAAACCTTCGCACATCGCCTGGCGCCACCTCTCAAGCACCCAATCACCCTTATTTCATTGGGCCATTCTGCCACTTCCGAAATAGTCCGGGGTCATCCTGATTCCCTGCAGAACTCTGTGTCATAGCTCAACTTCGCTTTCGGCGCTGGATTGTCATTTTATAGCGAATCAGTTATATAATGATTAAAGCATATAAAGGAGGCCGCGATGCAGCTTGACCGCACGTTTTCCGCCCTGTCCGACCCCACCCGCCGGGCAATCCTGGCCCGGCTGGCCGAGGGGGAGGCCACCGTCACTGACCTGATGCAGCTGTCGCAGATCAGCCAGCCGGCCATATCCCGGCATCTGAAAGTGCTGGAACAGGCCGGGTTGATCGCGGCGCGCGTGGCCAGGCAATCCAGACCCCGGGTGCTGAAGGCCGAGGCCTTGACCCCGGCGCGCGACTGGCTGGAGGCGACCCGCGCGGCCTTTGAACAGAATTACGCCCGGCTTGATACGCTTCTGGCAGAGTTGCAGGGCGGGGCAGAAACGGGAGAGGCAGAATGACAGAGACCACATATACGGCACAAGTCTCACAATCAGGCGAGACCGGGATTGAGGTGCGCCGCCGTTTTGCAGCCCCCCGAAATCTGGTTTTCCGCGCCTTCACCGACCCGGAACTGATGCAGCGCTGGCTGCTTGGCCCGCCGGGCTGGACCATGACGGTTTGCGAGATGGACCTGCGTGTGGGCGGCGCCTATCGGTGGCAATGGAAAAACACGGGCGATGGCACGTATTTCGGGCTGTTCGGCACGTTTCTTGAGGTTGTTGTGCCCGAACGGCTGGTCGAGACGCAAACCTATGACCCCGGCACATTGGGGGGTGAGAAAGGGCCGCCCTGTACCTTCACGCTGAGTTTCGACGATCTGGATGGGGAAACGCAGGTCACCACGCGCATCGTCTATGCCACGCCCGAGGCCCGGCAGGCGGCACTTGATTTTGGCATGACCGCCGGGATGGAGCAAAGCTATCAGGCGCTGGATGCGCTGATCCCGGACGTGTCGGGTTAAAGCCGGGGTGCTGTAGGGGGTACGGCGCAGAAGCGGCAGACAGGAGATGCCCGATACCCGAGACCTGTTCTGATCCGGCCCAAATATCTGCCCCGTTGGATGCCGGGATCAAGGTTTAAGGCTGTTCCGGTAGAGGAGTGGCACGCCGACTGTGCCAGACGGCGCGCAGAAAGTTCCAGTGCTTCGCACGTTTGCGGGCAGACAGCAGCATAAGAGGGGAGAGCAGTTGCACGAGGCCGACCGCAAGCGCATGGACAAACGGGCAGGGGAGGCCATGCTTGCGCGCCGCATAGACCCGGGACTGTCCCATATGCCGGGCTTTCAGGGCTGCGATTTCCGGGCTTCGGGGGCTTGACCTTCCGCCACTATGGTGGATGCGCGCCTCATGGATATACATCAGAGGGCCAGATTCCGCCTTCAGCCGTAAACTCAGATCATCATCCTCATGATAGAGAAAGATATGCGGGTCAAATCCGCCAATCCTGTCGAATGCCTTGCGCCGCACAAGCAAAGCGGCGCCTGAGAGGATCGGCACCTCTGTGTCTTCCGAAGGGGCCTGGCGTGGCAGCCACATATGACGCGGTAAAAGCACACTGGAGCGGCGGAAAGCCGGGAGACCGCTTGCCGAAAGGATGGCCGGATTGAAGGCGGACGCCTGCGGGTAACGGTCTGCGCCAGCCAGCAGAGCGTTGATCGCGCCCGGCGCAAGGGTCGTGTCGGGGTTCAGAAACAGGATCAGTTCGGTTGTGGCGCGGGCGGCCCCCAGATTGCAGGCCCGGCCAAAGCCCAGGTTTTCAGGGCTTGCAACACATGTTGCGCCATGGGCTTCGGCCATTGCCTCGATCTCTGCCACATCTGCAGAGCCATTATCGACCAGCACGACCGCTATGTTTTCCGGCAGCGAGGCAAGCATGGCAGGAATGACCGGGCTGCTGTTGAAGCATACGCTGACAAGAGTGATCCGTTCCAAGGGTCTGGTCCATATCGGTTGATGCAAATGAGGGACTTGGAGCTTGCCCCGTTTTGGTCCGGGCTTCATGCGACCTTTCGGGTTTCGTTCAATTGGGCTGCAAATTCACTCGGCGTCAAGGTGCCGGGCGAGGAATGCGGCCCGCCCTTTACCCGCGCCCGCGCGCCTCAAACCGGGGCAGCATGGCCGAGAAATCCTGACCCTCGCCACCTTCCGTCTCGACAAATTGCTGGTAGAGCGCGGTTGCGGCCTGGCCCATGGGGGTATCCGCATCCGCCGCATCCGCCGCCTGTTGGCTCAAACGCAGGTCTTTCAGCATCAGTTCGGCGGCAAAGCCGGGTTTATACCCATTGTCAGCCGGGCTTTGCGGGCCCACACCCGGGGCCGGGCAATAGGCATTCATCGTCCAGCTATAGCCAGATGAGGTTGAGACCACATCGAACATCGCCTGCCGGTCGAGGCCCAGCTTGTCGGCCAGGGCAAACGCCTCGCAGGTGGCGATCATCGTCACTCCCAATATCATGTTGTTGCAGATCTTTGCGGCCTGTCCGTTTCCGGCCCCGCCGCAATGAACGGCTTTCTGGCCCATGATCTCAAACAGCGGTGTGGCGGTGGCAAAAGCCGCCTCATCCCCGCCCACCATGAAGGTCAGTGTCCCCGCCGAAGCCCCGCCGACACCGCCCGAGACCGGCGCGTCAAGAAAGCCCAGACCCGCCGCCGCTGCGGCCGCACCCGTCTCGCGGGCGGCGTCGACCTCGACAGTTGAACAATCCACCAGCACCGCCCCGGCTGTCATCGCGGGCAGGATTTCCTCTGCCACGCGCCGCAGGATCGCGCCATTGGGCAGCATGGTGATCACCACATCCCGACCGCTTGCCGCTGCTGCGGCGCTTTCGGCTTTGGTCACGCCGCCCGGCATATCGGCCACCAGGTCGAACCCGGTCACCTCATGACCGGCTGCCGCCAGATTGGCCGCCATCGGCGCCCCCATATTCCCCAGGCCGATAAATCCGATATTCATGGTCTCTGTCTCCCTTATATCTCTGGCGCGTCTTCGGCCCGGACCGGGCGCAGCATCTGTGCAACCTCGGCGGGGGATACATCGCGCGGGGCGCCATGGGCCCATTTCGGTGCCCGGTCCTTGTCGATGATCTGGGCGCGGATGCCTTCCAGAAAATCCCCCTGTTCCATCGACCGTGAGGTGAACCGGTATTCCTGCCTCAGGGCCTCGGCGATGCTGTCGCGGGTCCGGGCGCGATGCACAAGCTCCACCGCACAGGCCATCGCCAACGGGGCGTTGCGGTTGATCTTCTTCAGCGCGTCGCGGGTGAATGCGCTGTCTGTTGTCTCCAGTATCGTCAGAATATCGCGCAGGGTTTCGCCACCGAAAGCCCTGTCGATCTCGGGCTGTGCAGCGGCCAGCGGGCTGTCCGGGGCGGGCAGGGCGCTGCGATCCACGGCTTGCCAGTCAGCGGTTTCACACAAGGTGTCAATCAGGGAGGCCCAATGGGCGCGGGGCATGTAATAATCCGCAAACCCGGCGAATATGGCATCGCCCGGCCCCATACGTGCGCCGGTGATGCCCAGATACTCGCCAACCCGCCCGGGCGCCCGGGCCAGAAGCAGCGAGCCGCCCACATCAGGGACCAGCCCGATGCCGCATTCGGGCATGGCGATCTGGCTGTCCTCCCCCACAATCCGGTGGGAGCCATGGCAGCCCACACCCACACCACCGCCCATGGTGAAACCGTGCAGGAAGGTCACCACCGGTTTGGGAAACTCGAACAGCCGCCGGTTCATCCGGTATTCATCGGCCCAGAATCTCTGCCCATAGGTGAAATCACCCCGGGTTCCGGTTTCATACATCTCGGCCAGATCGCCCCCGGCGCTGAAGGCCCGATCCCCCGTGGCGTCGATGATCAGAAGGGCGACCACCGGGTTATCGGCCCAGGTGATCAGCGCCTGCTCGATCGCCAGGCACATCTCATAGGTGACCGCGTTCAGCGCATCGGGGCGGTTCAGCGTGATCCGCCCGGCGCGGCCTTCAACGCGGATATGGATGTCAGTCACGATTTATCACCCTTACTCATCTGTTTTGCCCGGCACCGCCGGGCTGCGCCCACCCAGGTTCGGGCACTTCCGGTTGCCCGCATTTTCAATCCCGCCCTGCCAGCAGATGGCGGGCGGTGATCATCCGCATGATCTCGTTCGTGCCTTCCAGAATCTGATGCACCCGCAGATCGCGCACGATTTTTTCCACCCCGTAATCCGCCAGATAGCCATAGCCGCCATGTAGTTGCAGGCAGTGATCGGCAATCCGGCTGCCCGCCTCGGTGACGAATTTCTTGGCCATCGCGCAGTGTTTCGAGGCATCGGCCGCGCCCATGTCCAGTTTCCATGCCGCCTGCCGCAGGAACACCCGCGCCGCCTGCAACTCGATCTCCATATCCGCCAGCCGGAATTGCAGGGCCTGAAACTGGTCAATCGGCTGCCCGAACGCTTTCCGCTCGCCCATATAGGTCAGTGTGGCGGTCAGCGCCGCCTGCGCGGCCCCAAGCGAACAGGCGGCGATGTTCAACCGGCCGCCATCCAGCCCTGACATTGCATAAGTGAAACCTTTCCCCTCTTTTCCCAGAAGATTATCGGATGATATGTTGCAATCATCCAACTGCACCTGCCGGGTTGGTTGCGAACGCCAGCCCATTTTATCTTCCAGCCCGCCGAAACTCAGCCCCTTTGCGCCATCCTCGACAATCACCGAAGAGATGCCGCGCGGCCCGTCCTCGCCGGTGCGCACCATCACCACATAGGCGTCGGAATAGCCCCCGCCCGAGATGAAAGCCTTGCTTCCGTTCAGCACATAGCCCTCATTCGTCCGCTCGGCCCTTGTCTTCAACGCCGCCGCATCCGACCCGCTGCCCGGCTCCGTCAGGCAATAGGACAACACCGTTTCCATGCTGACGGCTTTTTGCAAAAACCGCGCCTGCAAACCGGCGCTGCCGAATTTCTCGATCATCGCGGCGCACATATTGTGGATCGACAGAAAGGCCGCGACCGAGGGACAGGCCATGGACAGCGCCTCGAACACCAGCGTTGCATCCAGCCGGGTCAGGCCGGAGCCGCCGTTTTCGTCAGAGACATACAGCCCGCCGAACCCCAGCTCCGCCAGTTTCGGCCACAGGTCTTTCGGGATGCTGCCCTGTTTTTCCCAGGTCAGGGCATGGGGGGCGATATGGTCTGCGCCGAACCCTTTGGCCATATCGAAAATGGCCTCCTGTTCTTCGGATAATGCGAAATCCACCGGTTCCCTCCCTGTGTGAATTGAACACTTGTTTAATTACCGGCTGCGGCCGGGCTATTGCAAGCCCACAGAGATCGGCATGGCATTCCCCGATCATGTGCCGCAGCCCGATGCCACGCCGGACATTCCCGGGCGCGGGGATCGGGGTGCCGCTCTCACTCCATGACCGGAATGGTGAACTCGCCCCCCTCCTTGATGCCGGAAGGCCAGCGCGCGGTCACCGTTTTGGTCCGGGTGTAGAAGCGGAACGCATCCGGTCCGTGCTGGTTCAGATCACCGAAACCCGATTTCTTCCAGCCGCCGAATGTGTGATAGGCCAGAGGCACCGGGATCGGCACATTGATCCCCACCATGCCGATATTGATCCGGCTGGCGAAATCCCGCGCCGTATCCCCGTCACGGGTGAAAATCGCGGTGCCGTTGCCATATTCATGATCCATCGCATAGCCGATGGCCTCTTCATAGGTTTTGGCCCGCACGGTGGACAGGACCGGGCCGAAAATCTCGGTTTTGTAGATATCCATATCCGTGGTGACGCGGTCAAACAGATGCGCGCCGACGAAATAGCCATCCTCATAGCCCTGCAATTTGAAATCGCGGCCATCGACAACCAGATCCGCGCCCTGGTCGATACCGGTCTGCACCAGCCGTGCGATATTGGCCTTGGCGGCGGCCGTCACCACGGGGCCGAAATCCACGTCATTGCCTGCCGTATAAGGCCCGATCTTCAGCGCCTCGACCTTCGGGGCCAGCTTTTCGATCAACCGGTCGGCGGTGTCTTCGCCCACCGGCACCGCAACCGAGATCGCCATGCAGCGTTCACCGGCCGCGCCATAGCCCGCGCCAACCAGCGCATCGGCGGCCTGGTCCATATCCGCATCGGGCATGATGATCATATGGTTCTTGGCGCCGCCGAAACACTGCACCCGTTTGCCATTGGCGCAGCCCCGGGAATAGATATATTCCGCAATCGGGGTTGAGCCGACAAAGCCGATACCGGCAATGGTCGGATTGTCGAGGATCGCATCGACGCTTTCCTTATCGCCATTGACCACCTGCAACACCCCGTCGGGCAGCCCGGCCTCCTGCAGCAGTTCGGCCAGCATCAGCGGCACCGACGGGTCCCGTTCCGAGGGTTTCAGGATGAAGGCATTGCCGCAGACCAGTGCAGGCGCCATTTTCCACATCGGGATCATCCCCGGGAAGTTGAAGGGTGTGATGCCGGCGGCCACGCCAAGCGGCTGGCGCAGGGAATACATGTCGATCCCGGGCCCGGCGCTGTCGGTGAACTCCCCTTTCAGGTGATGGGGCGCGCCGATGCAGAATTCGACGACTTCCAGACCGCGCACCACATCGCCCTTCGCATCGGGCAGGGTTTTGCCATGTTCCCGGCTCAGCGCCTCGGCCAGCTTGTCCATATCGCGGTTGAGCAGATCGACAAACCGCATCATCACCCGGGCGCGGCGTTGCGGGTTCATCGCGGCCCAGGCCGGTTGTGCGGCGGCGGCATCGGCGACGGCGGCGTCCAGTTCCGCCTTTGTGGCCAGCGGCACCTTGGCCTGAACCTCACCCGTTGCGGGGTTCATCACATCGGCAAACCGGCCTGATGTGCCTTTGACATGTTTGCCGTTGATCCAGTGGCTCAGCTCTTCCATCTCGCATCCTCCCAATAAGTGTCCCGCACAGGGTAGCCTTGCAAAGCTGTGCGGAAAAGGGGCAGGTTCTCAAAAGCGTTTTGCAAAAATGCAGGGATGAACCGAATGGCCAATTGGGATGATTTGCGGGTTTTCCTGTCTGTCGCCCGGGCGCAAAGCCTGACCGCCGCGGGCAAGGCCCTGCGCATGGACCCGGCCACCGTGGGCCGCCGCATCGCCCGGCTTGAGGCGCAGATCGGTACGGATCTGTTCCTGAAATCCCCGCAGGGCTATGGGATGAGCGAGGCGGGCCTGCGCCTTCTGCCTGCCGCGGAAGAGGCCGAGGGCGCGCTGAATGCGGGGCTGGGCGATCTGACCGGCGCGGGCGAGGGGTTGAGCGGGACCATCCGCATCGGCGCCCCGGATGGCTGCGCCAATTACCTGCTGCCCCGGGTCTGCGCCGCGATCTGTGACGCCCATCCGGGGCTGGATGTGCATATTCTGGCCTTGCCACGTGTCGTCGATCTCAGCCGCAGGGAGGCTGATCTGGCGATTGCCGTCTCGCGCCCGCGCACCGCCCGGCTGAAGGCCGAAAAGCTCAGCGATTATCGCCTGTCGCTGGCCGCGTCCAAAGGCTGGCTGGCGCGCAACGGGCCGTTGAAAACCCGGGCCGATCTGATGGCCGCGCGGATGATCGGCTATATCCCCGACATGATTTTCGACGCGGAACTGGATTATCTGACGGAACTGGGCCTGACCCAGGTGCCGCTGGCCTCGAACTCGGTCTCGGTGCAGTTGAACTGGGCGCGGGCGGGGGCCGGGCTGGCCGTGGTCCATGATTTTGCCCTGCCCGCCGCGCCCGAGCTTTGCCGCGTTCTGCCCGATCAGGTGGCGCTGACCCGGTCTTTCTGGCTGATCCGCCATGCCCAGGCCAGCCGCGACCGCCGGTTGCAGCGTTTCGCCGATCTTCTGGCACGCGGGCTGCGGCGCGAAATCGCAATTCTGGAGGCGCGCGTGCTGGCAGCAGAGGCGGGGTCGCAACCCGCGCCGCAAATGTGACAGAAACCCTGCTTGACAGAAGCACGCGGCGCAGGGGACGCTGGCAACAGAGGGGAGAGCCACGTCACAGCTCTTAAGGGAGATAGCCAATGCTCGTGCAACAAATTCTCAAAAGCAAACCCGATACAGGCGTGGCCACGATCGCGCCGGGCCGTTCCGTAAAAGATGCGGTGGAGGTGTTGTCGAAGCGCCGGATCGGCGCGGTGGTGATTTCGCCCGATGGCAAATCCGTAGCCGGTATTCTGTCAGAGCGCGATATCGTGCGGGAACTGGGCGCGCGGGGCCCTGCCTGCCTGTCGGAAACTGTGGATATGCTGATGACTGCCGAGATTATCAGTTGCCGTGGTGATGAAAGTTCTGACGATGTGCTGGCCAAGATGACCACAGGCCGGTTTCGCCATATGCCGGTGATGGAGGGCGATGAGATGACCGGCCTGATTTCCATCGGCGATGTGGTCAAGGCGCAACTGTCGCAGCTTGCGATGGAGAAAGAGGCGCTTGAGGGCATGATCAAAGGGTTCTGAGCCCGGTTGATCCTTCTTGGCCCGGGCTAGGGGCGGGTCTGCCGGAACCGTTGCGGGGAAAAGCCGCAGTCTGCGGCCATGGGGTTGCCAAGGCAGAACAGAGATGCTGCGATGGCAAAGACAGGACTTGGAAGGGAAATCTGCAATGCGTGTAGGGTTGTACCCGGGCACTTTTGACCCGATTACGTTTGGTCATGTGGATATCATCCGGCGCGCCTGTCAATTGGTGGACCGGCTGGTGATCGGGGTTGCGATCAACCGCGACAAGGGGCCGTTGTTCACGCTGGAGGAACGCGTGGCGATGGTCGAGGCGGAATGTGCGGTTCTGGCCGAAAAGAACGGCACCGAGATTGTCGTGCATCCGTTCGAGAACCTGCTGATTGACTGCGCCCGGGATGTGGGTGCCGGGATCATCATTCGCGGCCTGCGCGCGGTGGCGGATTTTGAATATGAATTTCAGATGGTTGGCATGAACCGCAAGCTGGATGCAGAGATCGTGACCGTGTTTCTGATGGCCGAGGCGGACCGGCAGGCCATCGCCTCGAAACTGGTCAAGGAAATCGCGCGGCTGGATGGCGATGTCTCTCATTTCGTACCCGCCGCCGTGCATCAGGCGCTTCTGGGCAAATTCCGGGGGTAAGGGCGCGGCACCCTAAAATTCTGCACCATATATGTATTATGCAGAGGGCAGCGCCTGCGCCCCGTGGGGGCGGCTCAGATGCTGCCCGGCGGTGCTGCCGGGCGAAAGGGTGGTGGGGGATGGTGTGGAATTTCAGGCCGAAGCTATAGGGCAGCTTCTATATGCTTTTCCTTTCCGCGCCGTGGCAGTAGGGTCCGCCGCGAATGCAGATATAGGAGCACCACATGGCCGAGATCAAAGACCCTGAAAACACCATCCTGATAGAGCTGTCCGGCGGTATGGTCACCATTGAACTGATGCCCGATGTGGCGCCTCAGCACAGCGCGCGGATGAAGGAACTGGCCCGCGACGGGTCTTATGACGGTGTGGTCTTCCACCGGGTGATTGACGGGTTCATGGCCCAGACCGGCGATGTGGCCCATGGCAAGGAGGGGGGCAATCTGCGCGCGGCGGGCACCGGCGGGTCCGACAAGCCTGATCTGCCGGCGGAATTCTCGAAACTGCCCCATGACCGGGGCACGCTTGGCGCGGCCCGCTCGCAGAACCCGAACTCTGCCAACAGCCAGTTTTTCATCAACTTTTCGGACAATCACTTTCTGAACGGGCAATATACCGTCTATGGCCGGGTGATCGACGGGATGGACCATGTGGATGCGATCACCATGGGGGAGCCGCCCGCGACACCTGACACGATGATCAGCGTCAAAGTGGCCGCCGATGCGTAAGCCAGCCATTGCCGCCATATGCCTTCTTGTGGCCAGCCCGGTGCTGGCCACGGGGCTTGAGATTGACGTCGCGGGCGAGGCCGAGGGCACGATTGTCATCGACCTGTTTGAAGAGCTTGCCCCGGGCCATGTGGAACGGATCACGGCGCTGGCAGAGGATGGCGCTTATGATGATGTTGTCTTCCACCGGGTGATTGACGGGTTCATGGCCCAGACCGGCGATGTGCAATATGGCCGTCTGGGGCAGGATATGCGCTATGCGGGCCGGGGCGGTTCTGACGGTCCCGATCTGGCGGCGGAGTTTTCCGACTGGCCTTTTGAACGCGGCATTGTCGGCATGGCCCGCGCCGGGGACCCGGATTCCGCCAACAGCCAGTTCTTCATCATGTTCGAGGAATATCCCTCGCTGAACGGGGAGTATACCGTTGTCGGCGAGGTTGTGGGCGGCATGGATGTCGTGGACGCGATCAAGATCGGTCGCGGCCAGAACGGTGCTGTGATCGGCGCGCCGGACCGGATGGTGGCGCTGCGCGTGCTGGACCATGACCCTGAGTCTGAACCTGCGCCGGAGGAAGCCGCAACCGAATAACGGCGCCATCAGACAATCGCACAGCCGCGTGAGCAGGGCCGGGCCGTGATCTGCCCCATGATGTCTCTTTGCCTTCGCCTATCATGCGTTCTGACCCGATGGGGACGGGATGCTTGGCAACTGACGGCTTGACCTTGTGTCCCATGGTGCCTAGCAGGCTGCCATGGCCCGCGCCCCTTTGCTGCAACTCAATGACATCTCGCTAAGCTTCGGCGGTGATCCGGTATTTTCCGGTCTGGACCTTGTGGTGCAGGAGGGCGACCGGGTTGCGCTTGTGGGGCGCAACGGATCGGGAAAATCAACGCTTCTCAAGGTGATGTCGGGGTTTGTTGAAGCTGATAGCGGCACAAGGACCCTGCCACCCGGCAGCCATACCGGCTATATGGAGCAGGAGCCGGAATTTGCCGGGTTTGCCACGCTTGGCGATTATGCCCTGGCCCGTCTTGGCCCCGATCAGGCCTGGCGGGTCGAGGCGGCGGCCGAGGGGCTGAAACTGCCGCTTGAGGCGGACATTGCCAAAGCCTCGGGCGGGGAACGCCGCCGCGCCGCGCTGGCCCGGGTGCTGGCCGAAGCGCCGGATCTGATGCTTCTGGATGAACCGACCAACCATCTGGATATCGCGGCGATCCGCTGGCTTGAGGCCGAACTGTCCCAAACCCGCACGGCCTATGTGCTGATCTCACATGACCGGGCGTTTCTGACCGCGCTCACCCGCGCCACGCTTTGGGTGGATCGGGGCAGGGTGCGCCGCCAGGAAAAGGGTTTTGCCGATTTCGAAGCCTGGCGCGACAAGACATGGGAAGAGGAAGACCTCGCCCGCCACAAGCTGGACCGCAAGATCAAGGCGGAGGGCCGATGGGCGGTGGAGGGCATCTCGGCCCGGCGCAAGCGCAATATGGGCCGGGTCCGCGCCCTGGGCGATCTCAGGGCGGAACGTGCAGGCATGATCCGGCGGCAGGGCACTGCCGGCATGGTGCTTGAGACGGGCACACAATCAGGCAAGCGGGTGATTGAAGCCAAAGGGATTTCAAAACGTTACGGGGACAAGCTTATCCTTTCCTCCTTCGATCTGCGCATCCTGCGGGGGGATCGCATTGCCTTTGTCGGCCCCAACGGGGCGGGCAAAACCACCTTGCTGAACCTGCTGACCGGTCAGGCGGCGCCTGATACGGGGCAGGTGACCCTTGGCACCGGGATCGAGATGGCGGTGTTCGATCAGACCCGCAGCGCGCTGGACCCGGAGGCAACGCTTTGGGACAGTCTGACCAATGACCCGCTCATGGGGGTGAATGGCCGGTCTGATCAGGTGCTGGTGCGTGGCCAGCCGCGCCATGTGGTGGGCTATCTGAAGGATTTCCTGTTCGATGAGGCCCAGGCCCGGGCGCCTGTCAGATCGCTCTCGGGCGGCGAAAAGGCCCGCCTGCTGCTGGCTCGGATCATGGCGCGGTCTTCCAACCTGCTGGTGCTGGACGAACCCACCAATGATCTGGATGTGGAGACGCTTGACCTGTTGCAGGATCTGCTTGGTGAGTATCCGGGCACCGTGTTGCTGGTCAGCCATGACCGGGATTTTCTGGACCGGGTTGCCACCACCACCGTGGCGATGGAGGGCGATGGGCAGGCCACGATCTATGCCGGGGGCTGGAGCGATTATCAGGCACAGCGGGGCGCTCGGGCGGAACCGGGGAAAGTGGCGGCGAAACCCTCCCGCCCAGTGGCTGCAAAACCGGTTGCCGGGGCAGGGGCAAAACCGAAACCCGCCCTGTCCTTTACCGAGGCGCATCGCCTGAAGGAACTGCCGCAGGTGATTGCCCGGTTGGAAGTGGAGATTGCCCGGCTGGAAAGCCTTCTGGCCGATCCTGACCTGTTCACGAGAGAGCCGGTGAAATTCCGCAAGGCGACAGAGGCGTTGACCGCGCGCCAGACATCCCTGTCAGAGGCCGAAGACGACTGGCTGATGCTTGCGGAAAAGGCTGAAGGGCAGGGCAGTTGAAATGACCTGCAGCGAAACCGGTATTCGCCGCAAAGCCTGAGCGCCGGAATTCTCCAGAATTCCCTGTGGAAAACTGGAGTTTTCCACCCTCTCGGCCTTGTGCCGGGTGGTGCAGGATTTGAGTGCTGTTCTACCCGCGGGACGCAAATTGCGTCAGGGCAACCCCGGCTGCCATCACGAAAATTCCTGCCGCCCGTATCGGAGACAGGCTGGCGGTCTGCGCGCCGAACAGCCCGAAATGGTCAATCGCGGCGGCCGAGATCAACTGCCCGAGCAACACGAAAAACACCGCGTTCCCGACCCCGAATGTAGGCGCAACCCAGGTGATTGACAGAACATAGAAGGCGACCAGCAAACCGGCCAGAAACAGATGTCTGGGCTGATCCGGCAGTTCCGACAGCGCCGCCGCCCCGCCGCTGAGCACAAGGGCGACACCCGTGGCCAGCAGCGCCACGATGAACAGGATCAGCGCTGCCGCCGCTGGCGACCCGATATTCGCGCCCAATCTGGCATTCAGCGCGGCCAGAAGCGGTATGCCGATCCCGGCCGCCAGCATGATCAATGCCTGATGAGTCATTCCAAACCTCTGATAAACCGGGGGATTCTACGAACAAATCCCCTGTAACTCCACACCCTCCCAGGGCAGATATACCCTCACCCCGTCTGAACTGGACTGCAAGGGGGTCACCGGCATCACCTGTTGCAATAACCGCTCCAGCCGTCCGGTGCGGGCGCCATCCGGGTCCAGGGTCCGGCAGCAGACATATTCCTCCACCAGACTGGCCTGTTGTTCATAACCGTAATCCAGAAAGGCGAATGTGCTGTCGCCATCGAAAAGATAGGGGTCCTCGGTGCGCAGATGTTCGGCAAAGGCGCGGGCGGGATGATAGCCTGTGATCTCCCGGTTCTGCCATTGCCAGATATGGGTCATCTCATGGGCAAAGAACATCGCGGCGACCAGGTGCATGCCGCCATCCGCAGTGCGGATATAATCGGGTATCGCGTAATCCTCGCGCACATGCAGCCGGTTGAACAGCACAACGCCCGCAACGCGCCCCTCGATTGTCTCACCTTCGGGTTCGGGGAAAATCCTTTCCCGGCAGGTGGTTCTGGGCCGTACCGGATAGCTGCGCGTCGACAGGCCGATCAGCGGATTCTCGACAATCCGCACGTGGTCCACATCCAGCCCCGGGCCCTGCACCCCGCTGACAAAGGCACGCTCTGCCGGGGTCAGCGGGCGGCCACAGGCGGCAAGGGTCAGGCAGATCAGAAAAACTGTCAGGCGCATGGAGACCACGATAGACCTGCGGCGGCAGTATGGGAATGCCGGTCATGATCCCCCGGGCTCTTTGACCCGGATCAAGGCGCAGGGTCACGATCCGCGAGACCCTGCTGACCAGCCGCAAAAGGGTGGACCAGATGCATGACCGGAAACCATATAACAGTGATCTGTTTCGCAGCAATCTGCCCGGTTTCGCGGCATCGGTTCGGGCAGGCGGAAACCGGGTTTGAAATTACTATGCCCCGCCTCCAGACGGTGCTTTCCGTTTCCTGATCTCGTGATACTGTTTTCACCATGGTCTGAGAGGGAAGATATATGAGCCAGGGCCCCAAGCCCCCGAAGGCCGCATACCCCCGCCGGGTGGCGGCATGCCGTTGAAGCACCGGTTCAGAACAGACGCGGCGCTGGGGCTTGTTCAGGTCTCTCCACCGCTGATCTATGCGCTGGTGATGCTGGCCGCGCCGTTGGGCACAATTGTGCTGTTCAGTTTCTGGACCCAGGATTTCCTGACCATCGACCGGAGTTTCACGCTCAATAACTACCGGGAGGCGGTGACCGACCCGCTTTATTCCGAGCTTCTGTTCCGCTCGTTGCGCATTGCGGGAGCGGTGACGGCGGCGACCGTGCTTCTGGCCTTTCCCATCGCCTATTTCGTCAGCTTTCAGGTGCGCCCCGCGCGTAAATCGCTCTGGCTGTTCCTGATCACCATCCCGTTCTGGACCAGCTATCTGATCCGGGTGTTCCTGTGGCGGGTGATCCTGGCCTATGACGGGCCGGTCAACGGCACGCTGATCAGCCTTGGCATCATTGACGAACCGCTCAGCTGGATTCTCTATAACGCCAACGCGGTGGTGATCACGCTGGCCCATGCCTTTGCGCCTTTTGCGATCCTGCCGATTTTCGTGAGCCTGGAAAAGATTGACCGCAGCCTGCTGGAGGCTGCCCGCGATCTGGGGGAAAGCCGCACCGCCACGTTCTTCCGGGTGACCCTGCCGCTGGCCATGCCCGGCGTTCTGGCCGCCATACTGATCGTCTTCATCCCGACCATCGGCGATTATGTCACCCCGCGTCTGGTGGGCGGGTCCGGCGGCACGATGATTGCGAATATGATCCAGACCCAGTTCATGCGCCTGAACAATGCGCCCATGGGTGCAACGCTGGCGGTCATCGCCATGCTCAGCGTGACATTGATCTCGCTGGTGCTGGTTCTGGCCACACGCCGCTGGACCCGCAGCAGATGAAGGGCCTGCGCATATACGCGATTGCCTATCTGGTGTTTCTCTATGCGCCGATCATCCTGTTGCCGGTCTTCGCCTTCAACGATGGCACGATCATCGCCTTCCCCTGCAGGGGATCACCTTTCACTGGTTCATCGAACTGGGCCGGACCGAGGCGTTGCATGACGCCACGCTCAATTCCCTCTTCATCGCGGTCACCACTGCCGTGCTGTCCACCTGTCTGGGCCTTTTTGCCGCCCGGGCGGGCAACCGGCACAGCTTTCCGGCCAAGGGCGGCATTCTGGGCTTCATCATGCTGCCGCTGGTCCTGCCCGAGATCATTGTCGCGGTCTCGCTGCTGGTTGCGATGCTGCAGGTGGGTCTCGCGCCATCTATCTGGACGGTGATCGCGGGCCATGTGCTGATCTGCACGCCCTTTGCCATTGCCATTCTGAACGGCAGTTTCGCAAATATGGATCAAAGCCTGGAAGAGGCCGCAGTCGATCTGGGCGAGACCAGAATGTCCACCTTCCGGCTGGTGACCCTGCCGCTGGTGATGCCGGGCATCATTGCCGCGCTGCTGATCTGTTTCACGATCTCGCTGGATGAGTTCATCATCGCGTTTTTCCTGTCGGGCAATGAACCGACATTGCCGGTCTATCTGTGGGGGCAGTTGCGCTTTCCGGGCCGGTTGCCGGTGATCATGGCGCTTGGGACGATCCTTGTGCTTCTGTCGATCATTCTGCTGATCATTGCCGAATATTTTCGCCGCCGTGGCCTGCGCCGGGCCGGGCTGAAAGATACCGGAGGCTACCTGTGACCATTGCAACATCCGGGCCGATCATCACGCTGGAAGCCGTGCAGAAATATTATGGGGAGTATCACGCCCTGCGCGGCATTACCGCCGAGATCGGGCAGGGCGAGTTCTTTTCGCTTCTGGGCCCCTCGGGCTGTGGCAAGACCACATTGCTGCGCGCCATTGCAGGGTTTGAGGAAATCAGTGCAGGCCGGATCGTGCTGGATGGCCGCGATATGGAGGGTGTTCCGCCGAACAGGCGGCCCACCAATATGGTGTTTCAGAGCTATGCGATCTTTCCGCATCTGAGCGTGGCGGAGAATGTGGGCTTTGGCCTGCGCAAATCCCCCATGAGCCGGGCGGGGAAAAGAACCGCCATAGGCGAGGCGCTGGAAATGGTGGGGCTGGAGGGCTATGGCACCCGCGCGGCCCATGCCCTGTCTGGCGGGCAACGGCAGCGGGTGGCGCTGGCGCGGGCGCTGATCCTGAAGCCGAAGGTGTTGCTGCTGGATGAGCCGCTTTCGGCGCTGGACAAGAAAATGCGCGAACAGATGCAGACCGAGTTGCGCCGGTTGCAGCGCCAGGTCGGGATCACCTTCATTCTTGTGACCCATGATCAGGAGGAAGCGCTGATCATGTCAGACCGGATCGCGGTGATGTTTGAGGGGCAGATCGCGCAACTGGCCCCGCCGCAGGATCTCTATCGCCGCCCCGCCAACAGGCAGGTGGGGGCGTTTGTCGGAATGATGAATTTCCTGCCCGCAACGGTGACAGATACATCCGGCCCGGAGATTGAAATCGAGGTGGCGGGGCTGGGGCGGGCCAGGCTGGACCCGGGGCAATGCCCTACCGGCACCAGCGGCGCGGCCAGTATCGGCTTGCGCCCTGAAAGCATGACCCTGGTGTTTGACGGCCAAAGCGCCGAACGGGTTGCCCAAGGGGTTGTTGAGGAACGCATCTATTACGGCGACATGACCTATTACGATATCCGTCTTGAGGGCACGACCAGCATTGTGCAGGTCTCGATGCGGAATATGCCGGGGCGCCGGGTGCTGGAGCGGGGGGACCGGGCCGATCTGGCCTGGGATGCCCGCGCGATGGTGCTTTTCACATAAGCGCCGCAGCCGGGGGGCGCGCTGGAATTCTCCAGAATTCCATGTGGAAAACTGGAGTTTTCCGCCTTGGTCAGCCCTTTCGCACCAGATAGGCCGTCGCCCCCGCCAGTGTTTCGCTGCCCAGAAACCCGTGCCCCTGTTCGGCGCAGAAATGCGGGACATCCACGAAAGCCGCCGGATCATCGGCCAGAAGCCGTGCCACCTGACCGCTGGTCAAAGCCTCCATCCGTTTGCGCAACCGCAGCACAGGCAGGGGGCACAGCAGCCCGCGGGCATCAATCTCCAGATCGTATTCCATCAAGCCCACATAAATCGCGCCTGTAACACTGTCCACGGATATGTGACCGCGTGCTACGTGACCTTTGCCCCGCACCGGGATAGGGAGGGCATATGTTCGGGATCGACATATTCGACGCATCGCTTTTACCTGCGATGCTGGTCGCACTCAGCGCCGGTGTGTTGAGCTTTCTGAGCCCATGCGTTTTGCCCATTGTGCCGCCCTATCTTGCCTATTTGGGCGGTATCTCCATGCATGAGATGGCCGCGACCGGCGCGGCGAGGCGCAAGGCGGTGAAGGCCGCGATGTGTTTTGTGCTTGGCCTGTCCACTGTGTTTTTGTTTCTGGGCTTTACCGCATCGATATTCGGGCAGTTCTTCCTGGCCAACCAGATGCTTCTGGCCCAGATATCCGGGGCGGTGATCATCATTTTCGGCCTGCATTTTCTGGGAGTTTTCCGTATCCCCATTCTGGATCGGGAGGCGCGGCTGGATGCCGGCAACCGGGGCGGGTCTGCCTTTGGGGCCTATATTCTGGGTCTGGCCTTCGCATTCGGCTGGACGCCTTGTATCGGCCCGCAACTGGGCGCGATCCTGTCGATTGCTGCGACGGAAAGCAGCGTTCAGCGGGGCACCGCCCTTCTGGGGATTTATGCCCTTGGTCTGGGGCTGCCATTTCTTCTGGCCGCGGCGTTTATCGAGAACGCCATGGGGGTGATGACCCGGCTGAAACACCATATGAAGACCATCGAACGGGTCATGGGCCTGTTGCTGGTCGCGGTCGGCATGGCGCTGATGCTGGGCACATTTTCCAGCTTTGCCTTCTGGCTTCTGGAAACCTTCCCCGCCCTCGGTCTTCTGGGCTGAATTGCCACAGGCGCGCGCCGTTGGCTGTTTCCGGTCAGGAATATTTCCATAGCAACCCAAAGCTGCTTTAAACTGCGGTCATGAGTGACAGCACGCCCCAACAGGTTCATCGTCGCCGGGTGATGTATGTTCCCGGCTATGACCCGGTCCACCCCCGCAAATACCGCGAACGCTACCGCCGGGAGGCAGCGGCACAGGCCGCCATTTCGGGCTATGAGATCGCCATGGGGCCAAAACGGACCGATGGCAAATTCGGCTGGCATCTCAGCGCAATGATCGATGGCTGCGCTGTGGAGACGGATGTGGAGGTCATGTACTGGGCCGATATCGTCCGCGCCTCGATGAGCCATGGCATCCTCGCCACCTATGGCCAACTGGCCCGCACGGCCTGGGCCTATATCGGGTCCGGGGCGCTGTTCCGGCTGATGCGGTTGCGCAAGGGGCCGGTGATTGCGGCGCTCTACCCTGTGGTTTTCCTGCTTGTGCAACTGGTGCTGGCGATTTGTATCGGGGTCGCCAGCGCCCTGGCGGTCGAATGGGTCGGGGTGCAGCTTATCGGCATTCCCCTGTCTGTCTTCGGGCTGATCCTGGGGCTGGTCATGGTCTGGGCGGTGCTGGACCTGTTCCGGCGATATGACAACCGGTTTCTGGCTTATTATCTGATGCATGATTATGCGTTTTCAGCCCGTTATGGCGGGGCCTATCCGCTGGCGCAGGAAACCCGCATGGCCGCATTCGCAGACCGGATCGAGGCGGCGCTGAACGCGGACCCGGATGAGGTTCTGATCGTCGGCCATTCCTCGGGCGCCTATCTGGCGGTGTCGATCCTGGCCGATCTGATCCGCGCCGGGCGGGTGCCTGACGGGGGCCCGAAACTGGCGCTGCTGAGCCTGGGGCAGGTGATCCCCATGGTGTCTTTCCTGCCCAATGCCCACCGGCTTCGCGCCGATCTGGCCTTTCTCAGCATGCGCGACGATATCACCTGGGTCGATGTCACGGCACCGGGCGATGGGTGCGCCTTTGCGCTTTGTGATCCGGTTGCGGTTACCGGTGTCGCGCCCGAAGGGAAACGCTGGCCTCTGGTGATCTCGGCGGCGTTCACCCATACGCTCAGCCCGGCGCGCTGGAAAGCCCTGCGCTGGCGGCTGTTCGAGCTGCATTTCCAGTATCTCAACGCTTTCGACCGGCCCGGGGATTATGAATATTTCCGCATCACCGCTGGACCTGAAACCCTGCAATCGCGCTTTGCCGGGCGGGCCCCGTCGAAAAGCCGGATTGAGCGACCGGTGAACCGCTACAGGGATCAGGCCGCATGATCCCGCCAAAACCGGCTGCGCGCCCGGACCGTGTGTCGCTGCTGCGCTATCTGCGGCTTTTCCGGCAGGATATCCTGTCGGCCCAACCGGCGCGGCTCTACCGGGCCTGGATGGCGGAATTCCGAACCGTATTTTTCCGGTCTTACCTGCTGAACCAGCCATCGCTGGTTGAAACGGTGCTGAAAAAGCGGCCCGATGATTTTCCGAAATCCGGCCGGGTGGGGGAAGGGTTGCGCCCGCTTCTGGGCAATTCGGTGTTTCTGACAAATGGCGAGACCTGGAAACGCCAGCGCCGGATCATTGACCCGGCTTTTGAAGGCGGGCGGCTGCGCGATACGTTTCCGGCGATCAGGGCGGCAGGCGAAGCGGCGGTGGCGCGGATGGGGGAAGGCATCACCGATCTGGAACCGCAGATGAGCCACGCGGCCGCGGATGTGATTTTTCGCACGCTTTTTTCGATCCCGATCGAGAATGAGATTGCGACACAGGTCTTTGCCGAGTTCCAGGCCTATCAGCGCACCCAGCCGATCCTGAATCTGGCCGCCTTTCTGCGGCTGCCACGCTGGATGCCGCGCGGGCACCGGGCCAGAACCCGGGCAACGGCACGGTCGATCCGGGCGCTGATCACCCAATTGACCGCGGACCGGATGGCCCGGATTGCCGCAGGCACGGCGCCCGACGATCTGGCGACCAAGATCATGACCACGGCGGACCCGGTGACGGGGCAGACCTTCTCGACCGGGGAAATGGTTGATCAGGTGGCGATTTTCTTTCTGGCGGGCCATGAAACCAGCGCCAGCGCGCTTGGCTGGGCGCTGTATCTTCTGGCGCTGTTTCCCGACTGGCAGGCGCGGTTGGCCGAAGAGGCGGAGACCGCGCTGGAGACCCGGGATTTTTCGGTCATCTCGCGGCTGAAGGTCAGCCGGGATGTGTTTCGCGAGGCGCTGCGCCTGTACCCGCCGGTGCCGATGATGGTGCGCGAGACCACCTGCCCGGAGCGGTTTCGCAACCGGGATATTCCCACGGGCAGCCAGATGGTGATCTCGCCCTGGCATCTGCATCGTCATGAACGGCTTTGGGATAATCCCGATGGGTTCGACCCGGGCCGCTGGAGCACGGAAAATGGCAAACGCTGCATGCGTGAGGCCTATATTCCGTTTTCCGCCGGGGCGCGGGTCTGCACCGGGGCCGGGTTTGCAATGGTGGAAGGGCCCTTGTTGTTGTCGATGCTGGTCAGGGCGTTCCGGTTTGAACGGGTTGCAGGGCGCGATCCCGTACCGGTTGCGCATCTGACGGTGCGGGCGAAAGATGGGATCTGGGTGAAGGTCTCGCGGCGCTGAGGTGCTGTGATCCGTGATTGCCGGAATTCCCGGGAATTCCGTTCGGAAAACGGGAGTTTTCCCGAGACCGGATATCAGGGAAGGTCTTTCGTCACTGAGGCTGTTTGCGGGTAATTTTTGGAATTCTCGAGAATTCCGTCTGGAAAACTGGAGTTTTCCAGCGCGCCGGATTGAAAGGCATCCGGAATTCTCGCGAATTCCACACGAAAAACAGGTGTTTTTCGGCCATCCTATCGGACGATACGCACCGGTTCCTGATTGCAGAAAACAATCATCTGGCCCGCATTCTCGACCGCCCGAAACCCGCGTCTTTTCAACTCCGCCACAAAGGCCGGGCGTCCGATATAGCGCTCAATATCCCGCAGGCTGCGGCGGATCACCTTACCGTCGCGCACGGCCTTGGACTGAAAGACATCCGCAAGAAAAGCCTCAGGCGAAATATGGGGCGGCAGGTTCATCATCGACATGCCGCCATGCTCGCAGATCCTGGTTAACGCGCGGTTACCTCGCGCAGCACAAACACCCGGATCGCCGAGGCCAGCCCGCTTTCCATGCCCCGCGCCTCATCGATCTCACTGGCCAGTTCATTGACCGAGATACCGCGCGCGGATGCGATCTGTTGAAACGTATCCCAGAACGCATCCTCCAGCGAGACCGATGTGCGGTGCCCCCGCAATGTCAGTGATCGTTTGCGGGGCCGGGCAGTCATTCACTGTCGCATTCATGCCCGTCAAGCAATTGGCGGGCCTTTTCATCCCGTGTGGCCTCCAGCATCCGTTCGGCCTTGGTCCGGCCATGACGGGTTGCATTGGCATCGGCGCGGGCCTTGTCTGCCTTGCGATCCCGCGCTTTCCGCGCCTTGCTGAAACTGGCGATGCTGCTCACTTGGGCCCCACCATGTTTTCCGGGCGCACCACGGCCTCGAATGTCTCGGCATCCACAAAGCCAAGCTTGATGGCTTCCTCTTTCAGGGTGGTGCCGTTCTTATGGGCGGTCTTGGCGACCTTGGTGGCATTGTCATAGCCGATGGTCGGGGCCAAGGCTGTGACCAGCATCAGGCTTTCGCGCATCAGCTTGTCGATCCGGGTCTCATCGGCTTGCAGCCCGTCCACCAGATTGTCGGTGAAGGCCCCGGCGCTGTCACCCAGAAGCTGCATGGATTGCAAGACGTTATAGGCCATCATCGGCTTATAGACATTCAGCTCGAAATGCCCTTGTGACCCGGCAAAGCCCACAGCCGCATCATTGCCCATCACATGGGCACAAACCTGGGTCAGCGCCTCACATTGGGTGGGGTTCACCTTACCCGGCATGATCGAGGATCCCGGCTCATTCTCGGGCAGGATCAACTCCCCCAATCCGCACCGGGGGCCGGACCCCAGCAGGCGAATGTCATTGGCGATCTTGAACAGCGAGGCCGCAACGGTTTTCAGCGCGCCCGATATCTCCACCATTGCGTCATGGGCGGCCAGCGCCTCGAACTTGTTGGGGGCGGTGACAAAGGGCAGGCCGGTGATCCGGGCCATATTGCCGGCCACCTCTTCGGCCCATCCGGGGGATGTGTTCAGCCCCGTGCCCACAGCGGTGCCGCCCTGGGCCAGTTCACAGATGCCGCCAAGGGCGGTCTTGACCCGTTTGATGCCCATGGCCACCTGATGGGCATAGCCCGAAAACTCCTGGCTGAGCGTCAGGGGGGTGGCATCCTGGGTATGGGTCCGGCCGATCTTGATGATGCCCTCGAACGCCTTGATCTTTGCCTCCAGCGCCCGGTGCAGTTTTTCCAGCCCCGGGATCAGAACCTCATGGGCGGTCACCGCCGTGGCGATATGCATCGCCGTCGGGAAAGTGTCATTGGAGGATTGACCCATATTGCAATGGTCATTCGGATGCACCGGAGATTTCGCGCCGATCTCGCCGCCCAATATCTCGATCGCGCGGTTTGCGATCACCTCATTGGCATTCATATTCGACTGGGTGCCTGACCCGGTCTGCCACACGACCAGCGGGAAATTATCATCCAGCTTGCCGTCGATCACCTCTTGCGCGGCGGCGACCACCGCATCGGCCAGCCCGGCCTCCAGCTTGCCGCTGGCCTTGTTCGCCTCGGCGCAGGCGCGTTTGATGACCCCAAGGGCGCGGACAATCGCCACCGGCTGCTTTTCCCAGCCGATTGGGAAATTCATGACGGAACGCTGTGTCTGTGCGCCCCAGTATTTATCTGCGGGAACCTCCAAGGGGCCAAAACTGTCGGTCTCGGTACGGGTTGCGGTCATCCTGGCCTCCATAGGGTCTGTCATTGTCTTGGGGCATAGCGCGGGCCGGGTGCCCGGCGCAACGGCCAGAATAGCGCAGCATCTATCCCGTTGGGCCAGTCGGCGTGATATTCTGACGGAACCGATAGACCCGGGCGGGCGGCATATTCCACCAGATTTTCGGGCTTGTTTCCCAGATCAGCCCCAGGTCATTGCGCACGGCGGATGTGATCGGCGGTTTTGGGCCATAGGTGAATTGCACATAGTCCCGCCCGGGCCGAAGCTTTGCCACCGTGCCGGTCAAAATCGCGTGTTGCAGCGCCACAGGCATCGACAGAAGCGGCAGGCCCGAGATCACGGCCTGTGCATTTTCCACCGGCAGGGCACCGATATCACCTGCCGAGATCTGGTGCACATTCAGCCCCGGAAACCTGTCGCACAGACGGGTGCAGAATTCCGGGTTCATCTCGATCGAATGAAGCTGTTCCGCCGGCAGGCCCCGGTTCAGAATGGCCCGGGTGATCTTGCCTGTCCCCGCACCCAGTTCGATCACCGGGCCATCTTCGGGGTCAACCCGCGCCGCCATCTCGCGCGCCAGCCCTTCCGAGGACGGCGCCAGCGCCACAACCTGATGCGGGCGTTTCAGAAGCTGGGTCATGAACAGCCGGAAATCATTCGACATATCGGGGAGATGCCCTTTGGAGAGAATACTTCAAATGCCACAGGCCATGACCGGGCGGGTTTGGCAAGATCAAAGGCCCGCCGACAGGTTCGGGCCGTGTGTTTCGGCGATCCGTTGACGCCGCAGGGACACCTGTCACTCGAATGGCCGCTGCCAGCAATTGTCTCTTGCGGCGCGCAGCGGCAGATCAGTGGGTTTTGCGGAACCGGTCCAGGCTGACCACCTCGGCATCTTTTGGCGCCGGGGTTTCGGGTGTATCTTCCGGGTCGTCAGGTGTTTCGGGCGGGCTCGGGTCATCCTCGGGGTCATCCTCGCCGCTGGTGTTGGTTTCAAAGCGCAGGCCGAATTCCACCGACGGGTCCACGAAGGTCAGGATCGCCTCGAACGGGATGCGCAGGGATTCCGGGTTGTCGCCGAAATTCAGGGCGATCGAGAACCCTTCATCATCCACTTCAAGCGCGTCATACCAGTGCTGGATGACAATCGTCATCTCCTCGGGGTAGCGCTCTTTCAGCCAGGGGGCGAGTTCTGCCCCCGCATGGCCGGTATCGAAGGTGACAAAGAAATGATGTTCCCCCGGCAGGCCATGATCGGCCACATCCTGCAACACCGTCTGGATCAGCCCCCGCATCGCACGATGCATCAGGCGGCCATAGGCGATGGACTCCGGCTGTGTATCAGGCATGTCATCCCCGGGTGGCGATCTCTGCCCTCACCATAGAAGATTCGTTTCGGAAGGAAAGCGGGTGCGGGCCGCGTCTTGCTCTCCTGCAGGAAAGGCATGCCGTTTATTGCTGCGATACTTGCGGGGTGGATCGGGTCATGACGGCGCCCCGCCTTACATCTGAATCACCGATGCCCTGTCAGCCCTTCAGCGCTACCCCACATCACCCTCCCGCCAGGCGGCACCGCCGGGCAGCGCCCGTACCGCCCCCACGGGGCGGGCGCTTCTCGCCCACCCCTCGGTTCGGGCGCGGCCCTCTGCACAATGTATATATGGTGCGAATTCCAGCCCGGTTCATCAAGCGAATGGGGGGAAGTGCGGGCTTGTGTTGCCCCAGAATCTTTCGCCTTGGCGAAAGGCGCGTTGTCAGGCGAGAAGGTGAAAGTGCAGGCTTCTGTTGCCAGGTGCCTGCGAACCCCGCCTTACACGGCTAGGTGCAAGGGCTTAAAGTCGGCGACTTAAGCAGCTTACGCTGCCAGAGCCATTGCCGGAGCACGGTTGTCATTTGCAACTGTACGTTTCGGACCGATAACGGTGGTACCTCACCGGGACAAAGCTAACCCCTTTAGACGTTCGTCGATCCTGTTTCGGCCCCATGATCCGCAAATGACGGAGATTTGGTGGAGCCGCCGGGTACCGCCCCCGGGTCCGATCCGCTTATGACGAGCGCGTTTATGTCCATAGTTCCGTTGCCGGAACGTCCCGAATATAGGCGGGGCAGGCCCGGTTTTCAAGCGCCTGCAGCCTGCCATGGCCAGGGCCGGGCCCCGGGAAATATCTGTCTCAACGGCAGCGCCGGACGGGGTCACAGCCGATATCGCGGCGCATATGGTCCGACAGGCTGTCGACATCGTGTGCATGGCCCCGGGCGATCACATCCCCGAATGCGCGGCCAAAGCGGCGGGCCAGACGGGGCAGGCCGTGTTTGATTTCATGACGGGACATATCTGATCTCCAATGCTATAGGTTTTATTGATGCCTTGAGGAAAAGATGAAACCTGTTGCCCTTTTTTACAAATTGAATGCAGGGATATAGGCATAAGGAGAATCTATGCATAACCCGTCCGCCATGCCGCCGCTCGCCGCGATCCGGGTGTTCGAGGCTGCGGCCCGGCATGAGAATTTCACCCGCGCCGCGGCTGAGCTTTCGATGACCCAGGCCTCGGTCAGCTATCAGATCAAGGTGCTGGAGGAGCGGATCGGCGCGCCGCTGTTTCTGCGCCAGCCGCGCAAGGTGGTCCTGACCGAGATCGGTCGCCAGCTGGCCGCGCCCACCATCGAGGCTTTTGAAAAGCTGCGCATCACCTATGGCACGGGGCAGGACAGGCTGGGCCGCACGCTTTCGATCAGCACATTGCCGTCATTTGCCAGCAACTGGCTGGCGCAGCGGATCGGCGGGTTCCAGATGGCCCATCCCGATCTGGCGGTGCGGGTGGATGCAAACCCCGACAATATTGACTTTGCCCGGTCCGAGGTTGATCTGGCGATCCGCTATGGCCAGGGCGACTGGCCGGGTCTGGAGGCGGATTTTCTGATGCCGTGCGAATTCACCCCGATGCTCAGCCCGGATCTGCTGGCCCGGGCAGGGGGCACCCTCAACCCGGCCGATCTGCTGGACATGCATATGATCGACCCGACAGATTCTTTCTGGCGGTTCTGGTTTGATCAGGCCGGTGTCTCGACCCCGGATCTGACGACGCGGGTCGGCAGCCAGCTTGGGTCGCAGGTCACCGAGGCCCGGGCGGTGATGGCCGGGCAGGGGGTGGCGATGTTCACGCCCCGGTTCTTTCGCTATGAGCTGGAAACCGGACGTCTGGTGCAGCCGTTTGATCTGGTTGTGACGGATGGGCGGGGCTATTGGCTGATCTACCCCAAAGCCCGGCGCAATGTGCCCAAGATCAAGGCGTTCCGCCGCTGGATACTGGCGGAAGCCGAGGCCGATAACGCCGCTGCGGGGGCGGATTGAGGGCGGGGGCGGGCGCTTCTCGCCCACCCCTCGGTTCGGGCGCTGCCCTAAAGCACCCTGTCTTAAACTTGAATCACAAATACCCTGCCACGCTTCGCGTTCTCGGGACATTTGTGATGCGCGATGTCTCAGGTTTAAGGCAGCATGCTGTAGAAACACCGCGCATGTCCAGCGGTTCATCCCGGTGATGCCCTGTGCCCCGTTTCACCCACCCCCGTGTTCAAAACGCGGGGCGGTCTCTCTTCCGCCGGGTCAAAACCCGGCTTTGATCCGCTCAAACGCTTCCGCCTGGCGCTGGCGCTGTTCGTTCGAGATCGGCAATTGTGCCAGAACCGGCACGGTGACCGCGCCCAACCCGTTGGCCTCCAATGTGGCGTCCCCAAGCGAGGCGAGCGCCACCGTGTTGGCCGAGCCGAAGCCGCCCTCGATCAGCGGTTGTGCCGAGGCGACCGACAGAAGCGCATTCACGTAATCATAGGCTTTGGCTTCATCACCGGGTGCCTCCGCCATGTTCACATAGCCGCAGAGCCAGACCGATGTCCCCTCAACGGTGTTGCGTTCAAACCCGACGGGGAACCCTTCATCGGCCAGTGCGACCGGCACCTCGTTCCAGGCCCAGGCCACCAGAACCTCGCCCGATCCCATCAACTGGCCCAGCTCGCCGGGGTCGGTCCAGTAGGTGCGCAGGTTTTCATGGATCTCGCGCAGCCAGTCGGTGGCAGCCTCGAACTGGGCATCGGTGACGTCTGACCAGTCGCTGACACCGGTGGCCAGATAGGCCAGCGCATAGGCATCATCCACATTGTCGGGGATCGACAGACGCCCGGCAAACCCCGGATCGGTGAACACCTGAAGCGAAGCGACCTGATCGGCGCTGACCTCATCGGTGTTATAGGTCACCGCGGTTGATCCGTAATCGGTGGGCAGAAAGAACAGATCGGCCGAGCCGGACATCACATCCTCCCCCACAAGCGACCCGTCGAGATCGCCGAAGGCGGGGATAGTGGCGGCATCCCAGGGCTCGATAATCCCCGAGGCCTGCCAGCGCGGGACAGAGCCTGCGCAGATATGGGTCACGTCAGACTGAAACCCCGAGACAAGCCGCTGAAACGCTTCATCTTCATCGCCGAAGAACACGAATGTGGGGCTTTCGCCATGGCTGTCGATATAGGGCTGATGAAAGGAGGCATCCTCGAACCCGGAATAATCAAAAACCAGCAGGTCATCATCCTGGGCAAGGACGGGCAGGGCGATCAGGCATGCGGCGGCAGTGCCAAGCAACAGGCGGTGGGTCATGGTGGGAAATCCTCATGCGGGTGAAAGAGGTGGCAAACCAGACAGCAGGTTAGGAAAGCCCGGCCAACCCCGCAAGCGAAAACAGACCGCTCAGGCGGGGCGTTGCCCGGCCCGCGCGGACATGACCGATTGCCCAAGATCCCTGGTGTAGGTTTCCAGTTCTTCCAGCCGCCTCATAGCGGTCCGGCCATCCCTGGCGTCCAGGGCATCGGTGATGCCCGTATGCAGTGCCAGGATGGCCTCGCGGGAGCGGGCGGTGAAGGTGATCATGTTCATCAGCGGCTGCATCGCCTCGACCGCGCCGGCCAGTTGATAGCTGAGCACCGGGTTGCCGGCCCCGTCGACCAGCGCCCGGTGAAACGCCACATCCGAGGCGCAGAACGCCTCATCGGTCAGGCCCGGCTGTGACTGGCGATAAATCTCGGCCCGCATGGTGGCCAGATGATCGGCGCTGCGGCGCCTGGCCGACAGGGGCGCGCAGGCGCGTTCCAGCGCAAACCGGGCCTCACAGGCGGTGTCAAACCCCACCGAATTCATGCTGAGCAGCAGGGTCGAGGTGGTGATCTGCTGGCTATAGGCCTGTTCATAAGACAGCCGGTTCACAAACGCCCCGCCCGAGGCCCCGCGCTGGGTGCGGATCAGCGATTGCGCCGCCAGCCGTTTCAGCGCCTCGCGCACCGTGGGCCGGGAGACCTGAAACTGTTCGGCCAGCTCTGCCTCCGACGGCAGACGGGCATCAACGATCAGCGCGCCCGAGACAATCGCATCGCGGATCGCCTTGGCGATCTGCGCCGAGAGATCGGCGGAACTGTTGGGGTCGATTTTCATTTGTCAGACATTTAAAGCTCTGACATTAAGGATGGCAAGGTGAGTCTTGCCTTGGGAGGGGCAGATGTGACGCAATTCTCGATCCGTTCTGTCATGTGGCTGGGCTTTTTCGCCCTGATCCTCTGGGCCTGGTGGGTGATGTATACCATGTCCACCGGCATGGGGCTGGATCTGATCGGCCGCCCCGATGAGATGGCCGCGCGGATGGCGGCGATGGACCCGCGGATGGATATGGCGATGCCGATGGCCGAGTTCTGGCCGCTGTTCGGCATGTGGGCGATCATGATGGCGGCGATGATGCTGCCGACGCTTGTACCGACATTGCGGGTTTATGATGATCTGATATCAAGCGCGACCGGATCGCGCGCGGGCTGGCTGGGGCTTGTGCTGGGCTATGCGCTGGTCTGGATCGGGTTCGCAGCACTGATCACGGCTGTGCAACTGGCGCTGCTGTTCGGGGGTGTCATTGACATGCTGGGGATCGCCCGCTCGCCTTGGGTGTCGGCAGGTTTGCTGCTGGTTGTGGGGGCTTTCCAGTTCACCCGCGCGAAAGAGATCTGCCACGGTGTCTGCCTCAGCCCGATGAGCTATTTTCTGGGTCACTGGCGCCCAGGCTTCGGCGGCGGGCTGCGGATGGGGCTGGGCCTTGGCGCGTTCTGTGCGGGCTGTTGCTGGGGCTTCATGGCGCTTGGCTTCGTGGGCGGGATGATGAGCCTGCTGTGGATGGGTCTTGCCACGTTTTTCATGGTGCTGGAAAAGCTGCCCCAGATCGGTCAGCGCCTGACCAGACCCCTTGGCCTGTGCCTGATCTTAAGTGGGGTCGCCGTTTTTGTCAGCCCGTTTTTCCAAGGATAAGGGAGAGATCAATGCCCCCCAGAAAACGCCCCGATGCGGACCGTCTGCCGGTCAGCCAGCGGATCGACAGCCGGATGGAGACCAACCCCAAGCGGCGGCGGATGACGCCGACGGATTGGGCGATCAGGGGGGAGCTGTTCCTCAACTGTTCCTGCACGGTCTTTTGCCCCTGTGTGGTCTCGCTGGGCCAACATCCGCCCACCGAGGGCGATTGCAAGGCCTGGATGGCGATTGCCATCGACGAGGGCCATTATGAGGGGGAGGATCTGGCGGGTCTGAATGTGGGCCTGATGGTCGAGATACCGGGCCGGATGGCCGAAGGCGGCTGGCAGGTGGCGGCCTATGTGGATGATCGCGCCAGCGAGAAAGCCTATAACGGTATCCTGCAAATCTTCTCGGGCGCGGCGGGGGGCACCACGGGGCTGTTCACCATGCTGGTCAGCGACATCGTGGGGGCCGAACGCGAAAAGGTGGAGATCGTGCGCGAAGGCCGGAAACGCGGCTTGTATGTGGGCCGGAAAATCCAGGGCGAGATCGAGATGCTGGATGGTGCCAGCCCGGATCATCCGGTGATGGTGTCGAATTCCAAATACTGGATGGGGCCCGATATCATCGCGGCGGTTGGTCTGAAATCCAAAGTGCGGGATTTCGGGCGGGTCTGGGATTTCGGCGGCAAATCGGCGGAAATCTGTGCGATTGACTGGTCAGGATCGGCAGGAGGGCGGAGATGATCACACCGGGCTGGTGCCATACCATGGCGCGCTACAATATCTGGCAGAACGAGAACCTGTTTGGCGCTGCCGACATGTTGGACGATGCCGCCCGCAGGCAGGATCGGGGGGCCTTTTTCGGCTCGATCCAGGGCACATTCTCCCATCTTCTCTGGAGTGACCTGTCCTGGATGAGCCGGTTTGACGATGGCCCGGCCCCGGATTGCGGGATCAACGACAGCGCCGGTTTTTTTGACGACTGGTCGGCCCTGAAACGGGACCGCAAGGCCACGGATGCGCGGATCGAAGGCTGGGCCGCGCGGCTGGACCCGGATGATCTGACCGGCGATCTTGTCTGGTTTTCCGGGATGACGGGCCGTGAGATGCGCAAACCCCGGGCGCTGTGCATCATGCAGTTGTTCAATCACCAGACCCATCATCGCGGTCAGGTCCATGCGATGTTGACGGCGGCAGGCGCGGATCCCGGATCCACGGATCTGCCCTTCATGCCGGATGTGATCTGATGTCGGTGCTCGCAACCTCCCGCCGGGTGCGGCGCACACCGTTTTCAGACGGGGTCGAGGCTGCCGGGGTCACCGCCTATTCGGTCTATAACCGGATGTTGCTGCCCGCCAGTTTCCGCAGTCTGGAGGAGGATTACCACCATCTGAAAGAGGCGGTGCAGCTTTGGGATGTGGCCTGCGAGCGGCAGGTGGAACTGCGCGGCCCCGATGCGGGCCGTCTGATGCAGATGCTGACCCCGCGCGATTTGCGCGGCATGCTGCCGGGGCAGTGTTATTACGTGCCGATTGTCGATGAAACCGGCGGCATGCTGAATGACCCGGTTGCGGTGAAACTGGCCGAGGACCGGTGGTGGATTTCCATTGCCGACAGCGATCTTCTGCTCTGGGCCAAGGGCGTGGCGCAGGGATTTCGCCTGGATGTGCTGGTGGATGAACCCGATGTGTCGCCGCTGGCGATCCAGGGGCCGCGCGCCGATGATCTGGTGGCCCGGGTGTTCGGTGACGGGGTGCGCGACCTGCGTTTCTTCCGTTTCGGATATTTCGATTTTCAGGGCCATTACCTGGTGGTGGCCAGATCGGGCTATTCGAAACAGGGCGGGTTCGAGATTTACGTGCATGACGCCGATATCGGCATGCCGCTCTGGAATGCGCTGATGGAGGCGGGGCGCGATCTGGATGTGCGCGCGGGCTGCCCCAACGGGATCGAGCGGATCGAGGGCGGATTGCTGAGCTATGGCAATGACATGACCCTGGCCAACACCCCCCATGAATGCGGGCTGGGCCGGTTCTGCGACACGCTGACCGCAGTTGGCTGCATCGGTCGCGATGCCCTGCTCAGGGTGGCGCGCGAAGGTCCGGTGCAACAGGTCCGTCCGATTGCGATTGCGGGTGATACCCTGCCGCTTTGCGACCGGCCCTGGCCGCTGATGGCGGCGGGCAAGCGGGTGGGGCAGGTGACCTCGGCTGCCATGTCACCGGATTTCGGCGGCGGTGTGGCCATCGGCATGGTGCGGATGACCCATTGGGAGCCGGATACGGAATTGCAGGTGATGACCCAGGACGGCCCCCGTGATGCGGTGGTGCGAGACAGATTTTGGATTGAATAAGGAGAAAGATGATGCGGGCCCTGATCGTGGAAAAGGATGAGGAAAGCGGCAAGACCAGCGCCGCGGTACAGGAGATCGGCGATGAGCGCCTGCCCGAGGGCGAGGTGATGGTTGCGGTTGAATATTCCACGCTGAATTACAAGGACGGGCTGTGCATCGGGCCGGGGGGCGGATTGGTGCGCACATACCCCCATGTGCCGGGGATTGATTTTGCCGGAACGGTCGAGGCCTCGGATGATCCGCGCTATGCGCCGGGCGACAAGGTGGTTCTGACCGGCTGGCGCGTGGGCGAGGCCCATTGGGGCGGCTATGCGGAAAAGGCCCGGGTCAGGGCCGATTGGCTGGTGCCCCTGCCCGAGGGGTTGAGCACAAGGTCGGCCATGGCGGTGGGCACCGCCGGATTCACCGCGATGCTGGCGGTGATGGCGCTGGAAGATCACGGGCTGACACCTGAAAAGGGCGAGGTTCTGGTGACCGGCGCCGCAGGCGGCGTTGGCTCGGTCGCGACGGCGATACTGGGCAATCTGGGTTATCAGGTGGCCGGTGTCACCGGGCGGCCTGAACAGGAGGCTTATCTCAAAGAGCTTGGCGCAGCGCGGATCGTGGCCCGCGAAGAGATCAACGAGACCGTGAAACGCCCGCTGGAGGCCGAGACCTGGGCGGGCTGTGTCGATGCGGTTGGCGGGGCGATGCTGGCCCGGGTGCTGGGGCAGGTGTATTATGGCGGCTCGGTCGCGGCGGTGGGTCTGGCCGGGGGCGCCGGGCTTCCGGCGACGGTGATCCCGTTCCTGCTGCGTGGAGTGAACCTGCTGGGCATCGACAGTGTGATGCAGCCCTATGACAACCGGGTGCGGGCCTGGGCGCGGATTGCCAGCGATCTGCCGATGGACAAGCTGGAGGCGATGATCCACCCCGCCGGGCTGGCGGATTTGCCTGAACTTGGGGCGGCGATCCTGAAAGGCGGTGTGCGTGGCCGTGTTGTGGTTGATGTAAGCGCCTGACTGCCCCGGTTGTTTTGGGCTATTGAGCGCGCTGGCGCGCGCAGGGTTTCCCCCTCGCCTGGCCCGCGCTGCGGGCCAGGCTCAGGCTTCGCCTCCGGCGGGGATATTTTTCAAGCAGAGAAGCGGGGGCTTGAATTATGGGGCACCGCGCTAGATGGATCATGAGCTTGAAACAGGCGGTGAGATGACCCCCAGGCCGATCATTTACTGGATGCGCCGGGATTTCCGTCTGGCGGATAACCCGGCTTTGGTGGCGGCCTGTGCATCCAGGCGCCCGGTGATCCCGGTGTTCATTCTTGATGAGGTGGTGGAGGGCCACAAACCGGCGCCGAAATGGCGTCTGGCGCTTTCGGTCACCCGTTTTGCAGAGGTGCTGGCGGGGCAGGGTGGCCGGCTGATCCTGCGCCGGGGGCGGGCGCTGGATGTGTTGCGCGCGCTGGTGGCCGAGACCGGGGCGGGCTCGGTGCACTGGGCGCGTTTATATGACCCCGACAGCAAGGCCCGTGACGAGGCTGTGAAGGCCGGGTTGAAGGCCGATGAGCTGGAGGCGGTCAGCCATCCGGGCCATGTGGTGTTTGAACCCTGGACCGTGCAGACCGGGACCGGCGGGTTTTACCGGGTGTATTCGCCGTTCTGGCGGGCGGTGCGCGGGCGCGAGGTGGCGGAGCCTCTGGCGGTGCCGAAGCTGAATTTCCCGGAGATCTGGCCTGCAAGTGACGATCTGGCAGATTGGCATATGGCGGCGGCAATGGGGCGCGGGGCCGGGGTGGTGCGCCCGCATCTGACCCTTGGTGAAGCCGCGGCGCAGGACCGGCTGGACCGGTTTCTGGACAGCCGGATCGGGGCCTATAAGGTGGCGCGGGATTTTCTGGATCAGGACGCGACATCGGGGTTGAGCGAGCCGCTGGCCTATGGCGAGATCAGCGCGCGCGTCTGCTGGCATGCGGGGCAGGGCGCAATGCTGCGCGGCGAACCGGGGGCGGAGCATTTTCTGAAAGAACTGATCTGGCGCGATTTCGCCTATCATCTTGTGTTTCACACGCCGCATATCACCCATGGCAACTGGCGCGCGGAATGGGATGGGTTTCCCTGGCGCGGCGACAATTCGGAGGCCGAAGCCTGGCGGCGCGGGCGCACCGGCCTGCCGGTGATTGATGCGGCCCTGCGCGAGATGTATGTCACCGGGCGGATGCATAACCGGGCGCGGATGCTGGTGGCTTCATATCTTACCAAACATCTGATGACCGATTGGCGTATCGGGCGCGACTGGTTCGAGGCCTGTCTGGTGGACTGGGATCCGGCCTCGAACGCCATGGGCTGGCAATGGGTCGCCGGATCAGGACCCGATGCCGCCCCCTATTTCCGCATTTTCAACCCGGAAACCCAGAGTGAGAAATTCGACCAACAGGGGCTTTATCGCCGTAAATGGGTGGCCGAGCTTAGCGCCGATCCGGGAGCCGAGGCGCTGTCGTATTTCGAGGCGATCCCGCAGGCCTGGGGCATGGGCGCGGATGATCCTTACCCGGAGGCGCCGGTTGTGGGGCTGGCCGAGGGCCGGGCGCGGGCGTTGAGCGCTTATGAAAACCGGGGGTTCTGACGGGCCGCCCGCAGCACAGACAAACAAATCAGCTTGAGCCGGGGGGCGTGTTTCGCGCAGGATGACCGGATCGGAATGGAAAGATGCGATGACAGTCAAAACCACCACCGCCGGAGAGGCTGACCTGCCCCGCTATTTCGGTGCGGTTTTCGAACAGGCCCGGGCGATGGCCAATGGCCGTCTGGATATGTGCCTGCCTGACGGGCGCGTGTTTCGGGCCGAAGGGGCAGGGCCGGGGCCGGTGGCAAAGCTGGATATCCACAACCCGGATATTTTTGCCCGTCTGATCCGCGAGGGTGATCTGGGATTTTGCGAGGCCTATCTGGATGGCTGGTGGTCGACCCCCGATCTGCAGGCGTTCATGGATCTGGCCCATGCGGAGAATGACGAGATTTATGACGGGTTTCTGGGCCTGAAACTGCTGCGCGCCTATGAGCGGATGCGGTTCTGGATGCAGTCAAATTCAAAACGGCAGGCGCGGAAGAACATCTCGCACCATTATGATCTGGGCAATGCGTTTTACGGGCTCTGGCTGGATGATACGATGACCTATTCCTCGGCGCTTTACCGCACCGGGCAGGAGGCGCTTGAGGTGGCGCAGATGCAGAAATACGCCTCAATGGTGGATGAGATGGGCGCGCGGCCCGGCGATCATGTGTTGGAGATCGGCTGTGGCTGGGGCGGGTTTGCGGAATATGCCGCGAGGGAGCGGGGGCTGAAAGTCACCGGGCTGACCATCTCGAAAGAGCAGCATGATTATGCGGTGGCACGGATGGAACGCCTTGGGCTGAGCGACCGGGTCGAGATCAGGATGCAGGATTACCGCGATGAGCGCGGCAGCTATGACGGGATCGCCTCGATCGAGATGTTCGAGGCGGTGGGGCAGAAATACTGGCCGGTCTATTTCAAAAGCCTGAAAGACCGGCTGAAACCGGGGCGGCATGCCACGCTTCAGATCATCACGGTGCAGGACCGGCGATGGGAAATCTATAAACGCGGTGTCGATTTCATTCAGAAATACATCTTTCCCGGGGGCATGTTGCCCTCACCGACCGCGTTGCGGGCCGAAGTGGAGAAAGCGGGTCTGAAGGTCACGAGGTCGATCGAATTCGGCGAAAGCTATTCCCAGACCCTGCGAAGATGGTATGATACGTTCAACGCACGCTGGGAGGAGGTCGCCGCCCTGGGTTTTGACGACAGGTTTCGCCGGATGTGGAATTTCTACCTTACCTCCTGCGCCGCAACATTTCATTTCGGCAATTGCGATGTCACGCAGATCACCGTGACAAGGCCGCTTTAGGATGCTGACAGCGGCCAAACTTGTGGCGGCATTGCTGTTTGCCGGTGTCGGCTATGGCGCCGCCTATCTGGTGACGGATACGTTCCCCGAGGGTCAGCTTGCCACCTATTTCCCGGCCTCGATCGCGGGGATCGGCCTGTGGCAGGGCTGGTATGTGATGGGAGGCCGCGCGGGCCATGGCTATTATGCGGCGCTTGGCAACGGGTTCCGCACCTCGGTTCAGATCACGTTTTTCGGATTGCTGCTTTTTGCGCTGCGCGAGATGTTCATGCGCTCGGCCAGTTTGCGTTATGACGGGCCGGGCGAAGCGGTGATTGCGACATTGGAGTTGTTTCTGGAATATTTCTGGCAGATGCAGACCGCCCCGGTGCTGGTGACCCTGACACTGGGCGGGGCTTTGGCGGGTCTGTTGACGGAAAAAGCTGCCCGGTCCTGGAGGTGAAGCGTTTCGACTTACTGTTGAACCGCCTTTCGCTGCCTTTCGCCTTTGGCTCAAACGCGAAAGCCGTTCTACGGCTTCAATGTAAAGTCGAAACGCTATAGGGCAGAGATCAATGGACAGTTTGTTTTTCTACGGCACATTATGCTATCGGCCCTTGCTTGGGCTGGTTCTGGGCCGTGTGCCCGATCTGCTGGCGGCGCGGCTGGATGGGCATAAGGTCAGCTGGGCCGAGGGGCAAAGCTTTCCGATGATCGACCCCGTTGCGGGGGCCGGGGCCGAGGGTCTGTTGCTGCGCGATGTCACCGAAGAAGACCGCGCGCGGCTGGATCATTACGAGGGCGCCTTTGCCTATGGGGTCAAGACGGTGGAGGTGGAGACCGGCGCGGGGCCTGTTGCCGCCCATGTCTATATGCCCGAGACCCCGCTCTGGCCTGCGGGCGCGCCCTGGTCGCTGGAGGATTGGCTGCGGGACTGGGGGGCCCTTACACTGGAGGCCGCCGCCGAAATCATGGCGCTTTACGGGACGGAAGACGCTGCCAGTATCGCAACACGGTTCGGGATGATCCGGTCGCGGGCGCAATCCAGATTGCGCGCGGCAGACTGGGAGCGTGCCCGCAGCATCAGCGCCGATTTCACCCGCGATGATATCGAGCTGGCGCATCTGGCCACCCCCTATCGGAAGTTCTTCATGATCGAGGAATATACCGCCCGTCATCGCCGGTTTGACGGCACGCTGTCGGCGCCGGTTGACCGCGCGGTATTTCGGGCCGCTGATGCGGTGACCCTGCTGCCCTATGATCCCCTGCGCGACCGGGTTCTTCTGATCGAACAGCTGCGTCTTGGCGCCTATGCACAGGGCGATCGCTTCCCCTGGTTGCTGGAACCGGTGGCGGGGATCATTGATGCGGGCGAGGCCCCCGAAACCTCGGTCCGCCGTGAAGCGCTGGAAGAGGCGGGGGTTGAGATCGGCGCGCTGCATCTGGTCGGACAGTATTACCCCTCACCCGGCGGCATGGCGCAGCTTTTGATCTCGTATATCGGGCTGGCGGATCTGCATGATGATCTGCCGGAAGTCGGGGGGCTTGATGCGGAGGGGGAAGATATCCGCTCACATCTGGTCGGATTTGCAGAAGCGATGGAGATGTTGCGCACGGGCGAGCTTGCCGTCGCCCCTTTGATCATCTCGATACAGTGGCTGGCGGCCCATCGCGATGCCCTGCGTGACGGGTCTTTGACCGCTTGAGTTTGGCGCCCGGCACGCCTATCCCTTGTGAACGGTTCGATTGGCAGGGAGCACGCAGATATGAATGTCCATAATGATCTGGCCCAGGCGATTGGAAACACCCCCCTGATCCGGCTGAATGCGATCAGCGTGGCCACCGGCTGCGAGGTGCTGGGCAAGGCGGAATTCATGAACCCCGGCCAGTCGGTCAAGGACCGGGCGGCCCTGTTCATCATCCGCGACGCCATCGCGCGCGGTGATCTGAAACCGGGCGGCACGATTGTCGAGGGCACGGCGGGCAATACCGGCATCGGTCTGGCGCTGGTGGGGGCGTCCATGGGGTTCAGAACCGTGATCGTCATCCCCGAGACGCAGAGCCAGGAAAAGAAAGATATGCTGCGCCTGGCGGGTGCGACACTGGTTCAGGTGCCGGCGGCGCCTTACAAGAACCCCAATAATTACGTGCGGTATTCTGAACGGCTGGCCGCGGAGCTGGCCAAAACCGAACCCAATGGCGCGATCTGGGCCAATCAGTTCGACAATGTGGCCAACCGGCAGGCCCATATCGAAATGACCGGGCCGGAGATCTGGGCGCAGACCGACGGCAAGGTGGACGGGTTCATCTGTGCGGTTGGCACCGGCGGCACGCTGGCCGGTATCGGCATGGCGCTGCAACCCAAAGGCGTGGCCATAGGTCTGGCGGACCCGGACGGGTCGGCGATTCACAGTTTCTACACCACGGGTGTGTTCAAATCCGAAGGTGGCTCGATCACCGAGGGGATCGGGCAGGGGCGGGAGACCGCAAATCTTGTGGGCTTCACCCCGGACCATTGCTTCAAAATCTCCGATGCGGAGGCTTTGCCGATGGTGTTTGACCTGCTGGCCGATGAGGGGCTCTGCCTTGGCGGGTCGTCGGGCATCAATGTGGCGGGCGCGGCCCGTATGGCCCGCGCGATGGGACCGGGCCATACAATTGTGACGATCCTCTGTGACTATGGCACACGGTATCAGTCCAAACTGTTCAACCCGGATTTCCTGCGCGAAAAGGGCTTGCCTGTCCCCTCGTGGCTGGACAGTCCCGATATGGATTTGCCGGGCGTTTTTGAATGATTGCAATGCTTCGGCATGGTCTGACAGTTTGGCTGCTGATGGTGGCCCTGGCCTTTCCGGCCACGCTTCTGGCGCAGGATGTGCCGGATTATGACCGGTGGGCCGATGTGGCCGATCAGGCCGAATATGTCATCGACGGGCAACGTGCCACCGATGAGGCGCTGGAAATCCTGCGTGCACGGCTGGTGGATTGGCGCGGCCGGTTCCAGCAGGCACAACAGATCAACGCCTCGCGGATCGACAGCCTGCGCGCGCAGATCGACGCGCTTGGGGCGCCGCCCGCAGAGGGTGAAACCGAAGCCTCCGATATCGCCGCGCAACGGTCGGACCTGAATGGCCGTCTGGCCGAGCAAGAGGCCCCCGTGCGCCGCGCAGAAGCCGAGCTTCAGCGCGTGCAGGGCCTGATCGGAGAGATTGACGCCCTGATCTCGGAGCGTCTGACCGGGGAGCTGCTGTCGCTGGGGCCATCGCCGCTGAACCCGGCCAACTGGCCCGGTGCGTATGATGCGCTGGCGCATTGGCTGGTCGAGACCGGGCTTGAGATCGACACGCTGGTTGCGTCGCGGCTGCGGCAGGCCGAGTTGAAGGGAAACGCGCCGCTGATTGTCGTATATCTGTTGCTGGCACTGGTTCTTCTGGGCCGGGGCTGGCGGTGGGTCGGGCGGGTGATGCAACCTGCCATCGCGCGCGAAGAAGCCTCACCAGCGGCGCGATTAAGCCTGTTTTTCTTGTCGCTTCTGCAATGCTTTGTCCCGATTATCGGTCTGGCGGCCATTCAAAATGCGCTTGAGATCACCGGGTTTGTCGGCCTGCGTGGGCAGGTTCTGGTCGGCCTGATCACACCGATTGCGATCATTCTGATGGTCTCGGTCTGGCTGGGCCGTCAGGTTTTCCCGGTGCGCGAAACTGCCGTCAGACCGCTGAGCCTGACCCCGGGCGAACGACGTCAGGGGCGCTGGACGGCCATTGCCATGGGCGTGACGATCGGGGCCGGCACGGTCATAGACGATATTGCCACCAATGGCGGGTTTGAGGATGCCGCGCAGCTGACGCTGTTTTTCCCCGTGGTGGTGATGCTGGGGCTTTTGCTGGTTCGGCTTGGGCGGTTGCTGACCAGCCATGTCAGGCAGGAAACCACCGATGGCCAGGAACTCAAGGTCTATGGCCGGATCATGCGCGTGCTGGGCTGGGCCGCGATGGGGCTGGGCATTGCCGGGCCTGTCCTGGCCGGGATCGGCTATCACACTGCCGGTGTCAGCTTTCTGATGCCCTTCACCATCAGCCTGGCCCTGCTGGCGCTGGTGCGCATCCTGCAACGGCTGGTGGGCAATCTTTATGGTGCGCTGACACGGCGCAAGGAGGGGCTTGAGGACGCATTGGCGCCAACGCTGATCGGCTTCCTGCTGGCGATCCTGTCGCTGCCGCTTTTCGCGATGACATGGGGCATGCGCCCGGCGCAGATGCTGGATATGTGGCGCCAGGTGATCGAGGGTGTCTCGGTCGGCGGCGTCATGATCAACCCCGGCAATTTTCTGGTTTTCGCTCTGGTCTTCGGCGCGGGCTATACCGTCACCCGGTTGTTGCAGGCGACGCTGAAATCCTCGGTTCTGCCAAAGACCAGACTGGATGCAGGCGGGCGCACGGCGATCCTGTCGGGCACCGGTTATCTGGGGATATTCCTCGCCGCAATCCTTGCGATTACCGCCGCCGGGATCGACCTCAGCTCTCTGGCGATTGTTGCCGGCGCCTTGTCTGTCGGCATCGGGTTCGGGTTGCAGACCATCGTGTCGAATTTCGTCTCCGGCATCATTCTGCTGATTGAGCGTCCGATCAAGGAGGGGGACTGGATCGAGGTCAACGGGATGATGGGTTATGTGCGCGAAATCTCGGTGCGCTCCACCCGGATCGAAACCTTCGACCGGTCCGATGTGATTGTGCCCAATGCGGATCTGATCTCGGGTGTGGTCACCAACATGACCCATCACAACAACACGGGCCGCGCGATTGTGCCCGTGGGCGTGGCCTATGGCACCGATACCAGACGGGTCGAGGCGATCCTGCGGGAGGTGGCAGAGGCACATCCGATGGTTCTGCTGAACCCGCCGCCCAACATCATCTTTCAGGGATTTGGCGCAGACAGCCTGGATTTCGAAATCCGGGCGCTGCTGCGGGATGTGAATTTCGTTCTCAGTGTGAAAAGCGACCTGAACCACGGGATTGCCGCGCGTTTTGCCGAGGAGGAGATCGAAATTCCCTTCGCGCAGCGGGATGTCTGGTTCAGAAACCCGGAAGCCTTGCAGAACATGCCTGAGACGGCGGCGCCGCAAAAACCGCATCCGGCCCCCCGCGATGCCGGTCATGATGATCTGAACATGCCTGATGCCGACACGCCCGATGGAGATGCCGCCCCATGACCGAGACATTGTTTCTGCTGGATGCCTACCGGAAAACCGCGCCGGGCGTGGTGACCGGCCTGACCGATGAGGGCGGGATCATCCTTGACACTTCGCTGTTTTATGCCCGTGGCGGCGGCCAGCCCGGGGATAGCGGCATGCTGGATTGGGCCGGGGGGCGCATACCCGTCGCCACGGCCGTCAAGGGGGAGGGCGGGCAGATCATCCTGCTTCCGGCAGAGCCTGCCGCGCTGCCGCCGGTCGGGGCGTCGGTGGAACAGCGGATAGACTGGGACCGGCGCTTTGGCCATATGCGCAGCCATACGGCCCTGCATCTTCTGTCTGTGGTGATCCCGCTGCCGGTGACCGGTGGCGCGGTCGGGGCCGATAAGGGGCGGCTGGATTTCAACATGCCCGATGCGCCGGAGGACAAGCTTGTTTTGCAAGGCAGGCTGAACGCCCTGATCGAGCGGCGGCTTGATGTGCGCGAGGACTGGATCAGTGAGGCGGAGTTGGAGGCCAATCCCGGGCTGGTCAAGACCATGTCGGTCCAGCCGCCGAAAGGCGCGGGCAAGATCCGCCTGATCCGGATCGGGCAGGGCGACGGGCAGGTTGACCTGCAACCCTGCGGCGGCACCCATGTGGTCAATACCGGTGAGATCGGCAAAGTCACCATCGGCAAGATCGAAAACAAAGGCCGCCAGAACCGCCGGGTGACCTTGGTGCTGGACGGTTAAGGCCTTTCGGGATCTGCCTGATACCAAAGAGATCGGTTTTCGTTGTTGGACCAGAGGCGAGAGGTATTGAAAGTGCCGCACCCGCCGATCTGGCCCCCGCACGGAATTGACGACCAGCCCCCCGATTTCCCTTGCACGCCCCGGGCGCCCTGCGCTATCCCCCGACGGCATTGGAGCGGTGGCCGAGTGGTCGAAGGCGCACGCCTGGAAAGTGTGTAGGCGGGAGACCGTCTCCAGGGTTCGAATCCCTGTCGCTCCGCCATTTTGTTTTCCGTACTGCAAATCCCCCCTAACACCTTGAAAGGTATAGTGGTTTTTGGTGTTCGAAACCCTGTTTTCCGGCCGTAGGTAATCCGCTCTGCAAAGGCCAGTTTAAGGACGGTTCTTTGCAGGGCCAGATTGCCACTTTCCCATAGTTTCCAGGGGTTTGAGAGGAATGTGAGGGCGTGTTCGAACATTTGCTCGAAGGTGCCCTGTGATGGCCCCTGATGTTCAAACTTTTCATTGAGAATGAGCTTGCCCCGCTCCAACTGGTCGATCCGCTTTTCATAGGCCGCGATGACCTTGGGTAATCCCCCATTTTTAGTGGGGTCCAGCCGTAGAATTCACGCGGCTGTTTTCAATTTCATGGCGGGTGTTATGCCGCCGATACCCATGTTGGGTCGCTCGTTGTTGTAAGTCCAGAGCCATTCAGTCGCCTTATCTTGTGCCTCCTCAATCGTTTCAAAGATGTATTGTCCGAGCCACTCGCCACGAACAGTGCGGTTGTAACGTTCTATGTTCGCGCGGTGGCTTTCCGGATCAGGGATTTCAGCTTTGAGAACGCCATCTCTATGGGGTTGAGGTCTGGGCTGTATGGCGGCAGGAACAGGAACCATGCGCCGATGCTGTGCAGAGCTTCAGCGGCGGCAGGTGCCTTGTGGCTGGAGAGGTTATCAAGAATGACAACGTCACCCTCGCGCAGGGTCGGCACCAGTTGGGTTTCGGTGTAGAGGGTGAACATCTCGCTGTTCATGGCCCCGTCGATGACCCATGGGGCGTCCAACCGATCATGGCGCAGTGCACCAATGAAGGTCTGGGTGCGCCAATGGCCGAAGGGTGCGTGATCGACCAAGCGCTGGCCATAAGGAGCCCATCCGGTTGTCTTGGCCATGTTGGTCTTGACCGAAGTCTCGTCGATGAAAGCCAGCCTGTCCAGATAGTTGGCCATGAAGGGCTATTGTCTAGCCCCCAATCTTTGGGTCATTTCTGATTAGAGTTTCTGGCACGGGTGGCCTCATGTTCAAGGCCTGATGTGGCCGCGATGCACGTCGATACCATGCGTCTCGGCCAACTCCGAGACCAGTTCATCGAGCGTGATCTCTCCTTTCCCGGCCACGCGGGCTTCGATCCAGTCAGCTACGCTCGCCAGTTTGCCGTGACCGCCACCGTTGCCTTGCGGACGTGGTGCCAGCGACCCGGTTTCGCGCCGCAGTTTGATCAAGTCGTTCACAAACCGGGGTGACACACGAAAGTGTCGTGCCGCTTCACGGTGACCGTGTCCTTCATCCACAAACGCAACAACACGTTCGCGTAACTCTATCGGATGTGGCTTGCCCATCTGTGACCCCATATCTGCCTCACACACAAGGAATCACATCATGAGCAATCTGGGAATCCTGAATCAGGATGACTGCAACACGCTCTAGTATCACACGTTCTCTGTCACTTTGTTGCTTGATTGTTCGATAGTTTCCATCAGAATCTTAATTCCCTTTGGGCGTTTTTCTCGATATCTAACGATTTTCTTGAGTTCTGGGTAGAAGCTCCAATCCCAGGAAGAATAGTCACCTCCCGTCACAGTCGCGATCCTGGTCATCTTATAGCCGAAGCCGTCCTCACAAACGACTTGTACAATAGTTCCGCTGCGCAAGAGGCATCCGTTGCCGTCATGCAAGACCCAAGGCCCCCACTCATCATTTGAATTTCGTGGCTTTGTTGCTACCATTAGATACCTCACAGATGAATAGCGTTTCGGATTTCGGCATCGCTTAGATGGCCCTGGGGTTTCAACAATTTTCTTACTACCAGGAGCATGCGAGGAGCGAACTATTGACGCCAACATCTTATACAACGGACGAGCACAATTCAGAGAATCTCTTGTACGCCATCCCATGGTTGAGCCCTGACAGAATAGCACACATGAATAGAATCTGCCCGTCAGATCTGAGCTGAATGTGGATGCTGTGAGTCGCGGTTTTTAGGACCATCTCAACGTTGAGTGTCTCGGACTTTTCCTCTATCGACCAATTCTGGAGCCAGCTGGCAGCAAGAATTCGACTGACCTCTCCAAGCCTTCGGCACTCTGCGTCGTCTCCCAATATGGAAATGCAAGAAGCACCGTTAGCGGTATCGCAGGAGCCGAAAATTATCCCATCCGACCCAATTTGAACGGGGGTCGCTTCTGTGGGCATGTGCTTTGTGAGTTCGAATGAATCGCGAGGAATAGTATTGGGCAATACAGCAGCTTCGTTTTCGGAACGTATGAGAGCAATGCGGTCTGCGATTTCATTGAGTTCCATTGCTAGAGCATCTGCGCCCGAATCCGTCCACGCATCGTTTTTTGGGCCTTTGGCTTCTACGTTCTGGCGGGAGTTCGACATGAATAGAATACGCTGGAAAGAGCGTCTCGTTTCGCGCTCCATTCGGTCTCGGATTTTGAGAAGGTCGTCTCTCCGACGCAATTTATCGGCTCGGGAAACAACGAGAATGCAGTCCTTTGGTCGGGAGGCACTGAGCGCATCAAAGATTGATTTCTCTGTTAGGCGCCATGCCTGCGACGCGATCGTTACCCATATGAAGATATCGGACGACTGGACAAGAGCCTTGTGCTCTTCCGACAAGTCCTCGGCGTTCGAGAGCGGAACCTCAACAAACTCGAACCTGGAAATCGCAGGGCAAACGAACATAGCCTTGGCACTTTCGGCGATGCAGGATTGCGCGCGGCTCTTTGCTGCTTTCACATCAACGCTGTTGCCCATGGCATCGTAATATTCCACCATAGTTTCTTCGCCCCACTCGGCGTAGATCGTCGGCCGTTGAACCTGCCCCATATTGTCGTTCAACAGGTTTGTGCTGAAAAGCGCATTGAGCAAAGCCGATTTACCGGACCGAACTTCGCCGCACACAGCGACACGAAGAACGCGCGACCCTTGTTGCGAATGAGTATTCTGTTCATGGCAGTCTAACATGTCTCGGTCTTCCCATTCTGCCCTTACGCGGCGCTCGAAAGGTCTGGCTTCTGTAACCCGGCTTCAAGAGCGGACAAGTTTACCATGCGTCGGTCGAGAATGTTGATCTTGCTTTGCAACCTATGCGCCATTGCCCTCTGTTCTTCTGGGTCTCCGGCAAGCTTTGCCAAGGCGGTCCGATCCCGCTTGAGGCGGTGGGTCTCGTCGCTGATCGCCGCATCTACCATTCTCAGCATAACCCGAATGCGCGACATGCCGGCGCTGGCACGCTCAACCTGGGCATCGTTGAAGGCCAGCAGAACCTTTTGAATTGGCTGGTGCATTTCTTCAGTGGCAATGGTCCGAAGTGCGGCGATTGTTTTGGGCCAGTTCGGTGTTGCATCTCTGGCCCAGAACTTCCAGCCGCGATCCATGACGACTTCCAAAGTGATTTTCTTCTTTACGAGCAGTACGGTAGATGCGAAATCATCGAATGGGATGCCGCTGAGATCAATGTCCGCAACGGATTCGTCGAATGTATCACTGATGAGGTTCCGGCAGGCGTGCAGACAATTGTTCAACGTGACATCCGTCGTGGCCCGTGATTTTTCGAAGGCCCTGGTCACATCTGTTTCGATAATGCGCTGAAGCGGACCCAGATCGATTTCCAGTGGCCTTGGCTTGTCGCTGGAGAGGCTTGTACGAAGCACTCGATCATCGACGAGACTGTCTTGCTTTCCCAGGAACGTCTGAACCTGCTCGACCAACTTGGTTTCCAGCTTCGACCACGATTTCGAGACCAGGGATTCTATCTGCTCTTCGGCGTTGTCGACCAATTCGCTGATCCGGGATTGGATCTCCGAAAGCTTGCCGATTTCACCGGCAATCTCGTTTGCAGCGGCCTCCGCCACGGTGCCTTGGATGCTTTCGACCTGACTATGGATCGAAAGCCTCTCTTGCTTTGTCACAAATTGGGTTGCACTGATCTCTGCCCGAACGTCACCGAGAATCTTGGCAAGCTGGCCGCGGCCGACGCCATTGTCGATTACGCGGGACAGGGCAGTTCGGACGTCGTCGAGCCCGGAACCAAGCAACAGTCGGTCAATCGGGTTCTTGGGAACGTGCGAATATTTCCTCTGCAGGTATTCGGACAATTCCGGGGTATCGAGCGTATCGCGCAACATTGCGGCTTCGTCATCAACACGCATCGCAATGTTCGCCATGAATGCACTGCCGACGACGACGGCGAAGTCTATGTTGGGGATGGCAAGCCGCAGACGATGTTCAACATCGGCAACAACTCGCGGAACTTCGACACTGTAGTCGTCCAGTTCATCGATCCGGTTGAGGAAGACAAGAACATCCTTGTTGTCCTGCTTGGCAAGAATCCGGATGAGGGCGATGTCGACATCCGTCAATGGCTGGTGCGCTGAAAGCGCGACGATAAAGACGTCCGAGTTATCGAGGCTGCGACAGGTGAACTCGTCGCGCACGAGAAACGGGTCGTTCACACCCGGCGTGTCGGTGACAATTGTGGGAACCTGAAACTCGGGCATACGCATGCTTGCATTTGCTACCTTCGTCAGGGTCGCGTAGCGCCCCAACGCTGATTTATCGGATTTTTCATCGTCAGCCGGACCGGCGCAAACATAGCGCTGCAGCAGATCGGGCGTCAGGAAATCATATTCGTGGCTTTTGCCCAGAAGGGTTTCGTAGTGCGAACCGAGGCGCTGCTTTGCTTGCGCCTTCATGGTTTCCGATTGTTTGCGTAAAAGCTCTGTGTCGAAGCCGGGCAAAAGCTGCTCGGTCAGCTTACGGATGCGCGACCCGCCATCAACGATCTCTTGCCAGTCGTTTTCATCGAAGAAATCGAACCTTGCACCTGCAATGGGATCGCCCGGGATATTGATGCGAATATTCGTGACCACAGAGGTCCAGGGGTTCACATCCGAGGGCAGCAGATTGTCCTGTCGAAGAAACGCATTGAGGAATGTAGATTTGCCGGCCTTGACCTGACCGATAACGGCGACCTTCACGGCCCAATCGTTGAGTGCAGTTTGGATTTCCCTGAAATTCCCACGTGCCTTCCGATCAACCGTTTTGTCGATTTGACCGAGTGCATCTTGCAAGAAATCAAGTTCGGATTTGAGTTGTGGTGCGATTTTCATGCTTCGGCCTCCATGAATTCGCGAATGGTCAAGAGTTCGCCCTGTTCGCTATTGTCAGTGTTCTCCTGGAGCACATGCTTTGGTCCGGCATGGGCTTGTTGCTCGACATAAGAGATGAGAATGTCCACACCGCCCAGGATCGCTTCCGGGTCTGAACGGTCGATGTCCTTCAAGACACGTCGCCAGAGTTCCTTTGCAGACAACGAAGGCACCGTCCTCTGCTGTGTGTCCTCTGACTCCACATCATCGAAAAGTGGAGGAGCGTCCTCAGCAGGCAAGCTGAACTCTGCCTCCGGACGCATTTTCTTGTCGTCCTTTGAGTGCGCAACGTCATTGAGGGCTTCGTCAGCACCCGATTCCGCATTGAATTCGTCGTCCTTTGCAGGTGTTGGATCATCTTCGATTTGACCTACGGTGTCACGCTTGTCCGGGAACTGTAGACTACAGGATTTATCAAATGGCTTTACGCGACGCGGAATGATAGCTGGCTGGGATTGACCGCGAAGTCCCTGGTCGTCAGCAGCTTTCTCCTGTTTCGCCGCAAAGGATGCGACCATCGCGTTGCTTTGGCCCAGTTGCCCCGCCCTCGGCGCGATATCCCTGATCACCATCTCGGAGACGCCGGCAACATCGCGTGGGTCGATCAATGCAGCCATCTTGAACGTGCTGAAGAAAGGCCTCGCCTCGCGCTGGACCCGTCGAAGGACACGGTCGGCCATCTGTGTGTCCGGCATTCGGTCCGCATGGGTCACCAGAAGCGTCGCGTCACCGACAAGTTGGTCTGGTAGCTCCTTCCAGAAGGCTTTTTCGCTTTGTCGCCAGGCCTGCGTCGCATTGGTGCACCAAATGACGCTGTCGGCGTAGCTTAGCATCTCTTCCCAGCTTTCGGTCGAGATATTGGGGTCGGAGCTTCCTGGGGTGTCGATGATATCGATCGCCTTCAAGATCTCCGCTGGGTGCGACACGATGATGAAGCGGGTGTCCTTCAACGAAACCTCGTCATAGGACTTGATCGCTTTCACAGTGTTGGACAGCGTGACCGCCGCCATGGCGGGCGCTCCGCCAACGATCCAAACCGGCGGCAACGCCGTCGCGGTCACGTTCGATGGCAGAACGTCATCATGCAGCAATCCCGTAATCAGGCGAGTCTTGCCTGCACTGAATTCTCCGGCAATCAAAATCCTGGGCTTGCGGCGCCCGGAGCTGACTTCCGCCTCTTCATCCGAAACACTTTTCGCGATTGCAACCACTGTAGGACGTTGGTCTTGCTTGTAGCGTTTCATGCCGAAAGCCTCCGTTGTGATGCTCGTTCTTCACTTTCCGAGCGGTTGCGATCGAAGTGTTCTACAATCGCATGGCAGAAGGCGCCTTGTTGGTCGGAAAACTCCTCTACGATGGCGCGAGTACGTTGCACGGTCGGCTCGAAAAAACTGGAAATGAGGTCCTCGATAAGTGGATTGGTCTCTGCCTCGATGACTGTTCTGTAACGCTTTTCAGCTGCGCTCTTTCGCCCGATGCGCCAGTATTTTCGCCACCACGAACCCTGCAGATCAAGGGTCATGGTTCGTGCAATGACCGTCGGAGGTTTGTGCTGTGCCTGTTCCGGGAATTCGATGGAATCTCCTTCGCGGAATACGCCCAAATCGTTCTCCAGGATGTCCTGAATACCATCAAGGACATCGTCGAAGGCGGTTTCGCCGACGCGGCGCAGTTTCGCACAATACGAGGTGTAACCGGTCTTCATCATCATCCGCAGACTGCTCGGGTCGTGCGACCATGACCCAACCTCGCTCGATAGTTCCAAGTGCGATTGCAAGGCAAGTAGAGCGGATTCGACGAAAGCTTCTTGCGCGCGTTCTAGACGTTCGCGCAAGCCCGCCTGCAGTTCGTTGGCTTTGGCGTCAAAATTGCTCAGGCTCTTGTCACGGATATTTGCGACTTGTCGTGACATCTCCTCGGACGTCATCTTGATATTGGATAAGCTTAGAGGGCTTTTGACCCCTATATTTTCGACGGTCTCACTCATCTCGATCATCGAGTTGAGCTCCTTGCGGATGTCGTTGAGAAAGGCACGGCCGGGGCCTTCAACCACACGGATAGAAATGGCTTCTAGCAAGCGCACGATGCCCGAGGAGACCATGGCCCGTTGGCGCAATTCTTCTAGGTCTTCGGTGTCGCCGTTGTACAACTTGGCTAGGGCCGCCCGGCTGGCGGGAAGCATCTGTACCTTGTCCGAATTGGCAAAGTTCGCCCAATACCCTGATCCGAAAATGATTTCGATGCCGCTTCCGATACCAAGGCGGTTCAAGGTGGCCTTGATGGATTTCTCGATGTTCTCCTGCTCCGTAGCCGGATCCTCCAGTTCATCGATGCGGTTTACAAAGATAAGCACTTCGCGGGCGTCGATACTGCAAATGATCCTGAGCAGAGCTAGGTCCATGTTGGAAAGGGCTTGGTGCGCGGAAAGAACGACAACGCAAACGCGACTATCGCTGATCGCGTTTAAGGTAATCTGCTCGCGCATCATGAACGTATCGTTCACTCCGGGCGTATCGCGTACACACAATCCCTTGGGCAGATGCGGAAGATTCAAGTAGAGATCTGCGGTCTTGGTGATGTCTGCATAGACCCCTTCGGTTGACCCCGCCTCGACTTCATCGACATCACCGTAGCAAATGTAGCGGTCGATTGTGTCTTTATCCAAGGTCGGGAAGGCGCGAGAGCTGCCTAGAAGCTGATGAAACTCATCTCCTAGCCGTTCTTGCGTCGATCGCTTCATTTCGGCAATTTGCTCGCGGACTTCGTCGGCTTCGCCTTCGAAACCGGCGCGCTCCGCCATCTGGCCAAGCCGGCCGCCTGTCGCAACCAATCGATCCCATTCGTCCTGATCGAAAAACTGGAAGACGGCCTTGGCATTCGGGGGCTGGTTGCGGTTGTTGAGATGGAGTGCTGTGATAACGGAGGTCCAGGGATTCACATCTGAGGGCAACAAGTCCTCTTTGCCGATAATGGCGTTCAAGAGGGTGCTCTTGCCGGCCTTAATTTGTCCGATGACACTTACTGATGGCTCGAACGCGTTAATGCCGTCCAATACGTCTTCAAGTGGATCTTGGGCGAAGGAAAGTGCGTCCCCGGCGAAGCGATTGATGGCTTCTTCGATTGTATCAAGCTCTTCCCAGAAGGCATTCAACTTTTCGAAGCCATCGCGGTACTGTTTCATAAAATCTAGTCGATCCGACATTTGACGGCCCTTCTACTCAATCCACCTTCTCGGTGGCTGTTCAGATGAGATCGTTGGCGCAACTGTGACACGCCCGATGTTCCCAACGGAGCGTGTCACAAGGGAAAGTGCATCAGACTTTCAGTTCGCCTTCGACTTTCTTCACAGTCATACGCGCCATGCCAAGATTCGCCTTCTTGCGATCCAACGCGACATAGACAAACACCATTGGATTTGACTCCAAAGGACGGATCAAATGCAGTTGCGTCCCGAGCGAAATGAGAATGTCCTCAATTGAGTCGTTCAGGTCCAGTGCTGCCATCGCTTCGTTCTTGGCACGGACAACTTCAGTATTGGCCGCGCCGGCCGCTTCGATGTCGAATTTCGTTCCAGACGTCTGCTGCGCCAGCATGAGGCCGGATTCGCCATCGACGAGGCATGCTGCGATGAATCCGCTGATATCTGCGAGCGGGCTGAGGTCAGTGTTGCTAGAGTTAGCCATTTTAGTCTCCATAGAGTTCATGTGTGTCAGTGGAGACGGTTTCTCCGCTGCGTTTGGCACCGGTGTGGCCAGAATATGATTTCTTTAGGATTCGTGATAGTTTTGAACTATCGATATTGACGCCACCTGAGCTTGAGCCAACCGTTCGACAAGCAACAAGATGGCTTACTCGAACGGTTGGTCGAAACCTCAAACCCAAAGGTCATAGCGGCGCTTGAAGGAAAAATCGAAACGCTGGAAGAGGAAAAGCTGCTGATGAACGATAAAATGGCGCATGAATCGAAACCAAAAGCAAAGATGGGCGACGTGTTCGAACTTTTGCGCGACTTCCTGTCAAGCCCTTGGAATATCTATGAAAACGGCTCACTGACCGTGCGCAAAACCATCCTGAAAACGGCCTTCAAAGCGCCTTTGGTGTATGATCGAAAAACCGGACTTCGAACTCCACAAGTATCTGTAATGTTTGAGTTTTCGCGGATTTCACATCAAAATGTGAAATGGTGCACCGGAGAAGACAAACCTAGAACCTTCTGAGTGCGATCAGATCCTGACAGAATTGGAGGAATGGACAAGCATTCTTCGGACTGAGCCGGAAGTTATCCACAGGTTGGCGGCGTTTGCTGAGGCGGCGAAAGATGCTCCAGATCAAGGTGAGGACGATCCGGGGCTGGCTTCTTCATTTGAGGAGCCTGCGCCATGACCCGTCTTGCATCATCGAAAGATCCCAACGTCGCGCCTGTGTTCTCAAAAGCGTCCAAGCAAAAGGCGCGTACCACATTGTCGCCGCTCACCCTGCGCCTGACGCCCCATGAACGGGCACGGTTGGAAGAGCTCGCGGCGGGCATGACACTCAGTGCTTATGTGCGGGCTTGTGTCTTTGCTGAGGATGCCAAGCTGAGAAAGACCCGTCCAGCGGATCAGGTTGAGGAAAAGAAGGCAGCGGCTGAGGCATTGGCTCTGCTGGGGCAATCGCGGATTGCCAGCAATCTCAATCAACTTGCCTATCGCCAAGGCGATCGCAACGACCCTTGTCTCCTTTGTCGCCAGCTTTCGCGACAGCCAGTCGGTGCCCATGTGGCGACTTCTGCGCCGGACCATGATCTGCGCCATGGCCCCAAGGTAAAGCAGGCGCCGGATATAACGGTTGCCCATCTTCGAGATGCCACCGCTTCGGGGCTTCCCGCCGGTCGAGTGCTGCTTCGGCGTCAGGCCGAGCCAGGCAGCATAGTCCCGCGCCGAGCCGAAATTGCTGACATCCGGTGTCGTTGCGGCAATCGCGGTTGCGGTCAGCACGCCGACGCCTGGGATCGATGCCAGACGGCGGCTCACTTCGTTGTGCCGGTGAACCTCCTTGATCTCGTCGGTCAGCTGCTCGATTCGCGATTGCGTCTCTGCCAGTTGATCGAACAACACCCGGAGCGGAAGGCGCGCGGCCTCGGGCAAGGCGTCCAACTCCTCTGCCAGGCTCGCGACGCGCTTTGATCCCTTCGCCGTAACGATACCAAACTCAGCCATGTGAGCGCGGATCGCGTTGCCGGTTTGCGTGACCTGACCGACGAGAAAATCCCGCGCCCGGTGCAGGACAAGCGCCGCGGAGTCCGCCTCGCTCTTCACGGGAACAAACCGCATCGAAGGCCGGGTGACCGCTTCGCAGATTGCCTCCGCATCGGCCGCATCTGTCTTGTTCCGCTTGACGTAGGGCTTCACATAGGACGGCGGCATCAGTCGGACCGCGTGGCCCATCTCTTGTCGTTGTCGTCCCCAGTGATGGGATCCCGAACACGCCTCGATGCCGATCAGGCATGCTGGGCGCTCTTCGAAGAACGTGAGAAACTGACCTCTCCGCAGCTGACGCCGAACCACAACATTCCCGTCGCAATCAACGCCATGGATCTGTATGACATTCTTGGCGAGGTCGACGCCGACTGTGCTAACTTCATTCATGGATGGCTCCTCAAGTTGGGACAATGACACCCCATCATGGCGCATCGCGACGCCGGGAGCAGGAGCCATCCACACCATCAATTGAGATGGCGTTCTCGAAACTCAAAGCACACCTACGCAGGATCGGCGCTCGAACCTTCACTGACACGTTCCACGCTCTCACAGAAATCTGTGACCTCTACACGCCAGACGAATGCTGGAACTACTTTAAGGCTGCCGGATATGTCTCAAGTTAAAAGTCGGATGCTTTAGGGTCAGGCCCCCTTAAATCCATACCGTCAGCGCCGATTTCACGACATATCAGTGGTTTGCGGCGCGCCGGCCATAGGTGTTCTACGGTCAAGCGGCGCACGCCGCTGAGATGATGTGAAATCGGCGCCCTTCGGGTTTGGCGGATGTCCCGCGTGAGCATCGTTGCAGGCCTTTGAAATAGAACCACTAAAGCGAAATCGTTTTATTCTGCACCATCGCTCATCAAAATTCGCGTTTGAGATCAGCGCTTGCTGATCGAAAGGCAGCGAATTTTGATTCAGATTAAACGATTTCTGCTCTATTCCGGCAGCCCTGCGCCTCGTCACGCGAAAAAATCTGCCAAACTGATGGCATGGATTTAAGGGGGCCTGACCCTAGGGCGTAGACCTATAAATGGCGATGTGCTTCAAGATGTGAAATCTGGGAGGTTTCATGTCGTCGAATTTCCGGCTCACCGAAGAACAGTTCAATAAAATCAGTCCTTTGCTGCCAAACAAGCCCCGAGGCGTGCCACGGGTGGATGATCGTCGTGTCTTGTCCGGGATCATTTTCTGTATCCAGCGAGGCTATCGCTGGTCCGATGTGCCGCCCGAATATGGCCCGGCAAAGACGCTCTACAACCGCTGGAAACGTTGGTCCGAGGCAGGCGTTTTCGAACGTGTCTTTGACGCGCTGGCGCGCGAGACGGCCGACCTGTCGACACTCATGATCGATGCGAGCCATGTCAAAACGCATCGGATCGCAGCGAACGGTGTCAAAAAAACAGCCCGGGCGGACGGAGCATCGGCAAGACCAAAGGCGGGCTGAATTCGAAGCTGCATCTGGTTTGCGACGGTGGCGGTTGCCCGGTTCACTTGGGGCTGACTGCGGGAAATCGGGCCGATATTTCCCAAGCACGCCAGTGCCTTGAACCCTATGTCGCCAAAGGCTGCACCGTCATCGCGGACCGTGGCTATGACGCCAATCACCTGCGTGACTGGCTGACCAAGGCAGAGGCAACAGCCTGCATCCCGCCCCGCAAAAACCGCAAGGTGCAGTTTGAATATGACGCAGATCTCTACAAAACCCGCAATATCGTAGAGCGCATGTTCAATCGCCTGAAAGACTGGCGACAACTCAGCCTGCGCACATTCCGATGCCCCAACACCTTCCTCGCGGCCGCCCACATCGCCGCTACAGTGATTTGGTTCTTATGAGTCTACGCCCTAGTCACCTGTATCTAAAGTTCGCGGCATAAGGTTTGCTGAGTTTGCTGGCAGAACCGTTTGACGGATGCGAGGATTTCGTCTGCGGATTTGACCCACTTGTACGGCGTTGGGTTCTCGTTGTGGGCCTCGATGAATGCCACAATGTCGGCCTCCAACTCTACGGTTGATCGGTGCACGCCCCGCTGTAGCTGCTTGCGGGTCAATTCGGCGAACCAGCGGTCCACCTGGTTGATCCATGACGCTGACGTAGGCGTGAAGTGGACGTGCCAATGCGGGCGGCGCGCCAGCCAAGCCTTGACCCTCGGCGTCTTGTGGGTGGCATAATTGTCCATGACGATATGCACGTCGGGGCCTGCGGGCACGTGCCGGTCGATCTTTTTGAGAAAGTCCGGAAACTCTGTTGCACGATGCCGTTTGTAGCACTTTCCGATCACGGCACCGGTGGCAATATCCAGAGCGGCAAAGAGCGAGGTCGTACCGTGGCGGATGTAAGTGTGAGTTCTCCGCTCAGCCACGCCGGGCGCCATGGGCAGGACCGGCTGTTCCCGATCCAGCGCTTGAATCTGGGATTTCTCGTCTACGCACAACACGATAGCCCGGTTCGGCGGCGACAGGTACAACCCGACAATATCCTGCACCTTGTCCACGAACAGCGGATCGGTTGAGAGTTTGAAAGTCTCGCTGCGGTGTGGCTGTAGCCCGAATGCGTTCCAAATCCGCCGAATTGTTGTGTGAGACAGCCCCGTCGCGGCAGCCATTGAGCGGATCGACCAGTGGGTTGCGTCCTTTGGCATGGTGTTCAGCGTGCGCTCGATCACCTCGGCCACCTGTTCATCCGACACCGTGCGCGGGCGACCGGGGCGGTATTCGTCGGTGAGGCCTTCGATCCGATCCTGTGCAAAACGCCTGCGCCATTTGCCCACCGTGTGCTCGTGCACGCCAAGCTGTGCAGCCACTTCCTTGCTGGGCAGCCCCTCGGCGCACAACAGGATCATCCGACAGCGATCCGACAAAGACCGGGGCGTCTTGTGCTGCCGAACCTGACCTTCGAGAAAGCGGCGCTCTTCATCGCTCAGCACCACCGCATCCGCAACCCGTCCAACCATCGCATCACCTCCTGAAGCTCAGTTCAAACAATGATACGAATTACAGTTCCAGGTGACTAGGGTCAGGACTCAATTGGTCCACCAAACGATTGCGGCTACGAGAAAGACTGCGGACAGGAATACATCGGCACGCTTATCGTAACGTGTTGCTATTCTGCGGAAATCCTTGAGGCGACAGAACATGCGCTCAACCACATTGCGCCCGCGATACGCGTGCCTGTCATAGGAATGTGGGTGTTTTCGCGTGGGATTTGGCGGGATCACAGATTCGCATCCGCGTTCGGCGATGGCGGTTTGCGTTTGATCTGAATCGAAAACCGCTGCCTCTCGCCTTCGGCTCGAACGCGGTTTTCGATGGGGTTGCCTCATCTAAAACGCAAACCGCTTTAGCCAGTCACGCAACCGCCGCGCGTCGTAGGCGCGGTCTGCGAGGAGACGGCGCGGGGTCGGGATGCGTGTCAAAAGCTCCGCAATGCCGTTCAGATCATGCGCTTGGCCCGGTGTCAGGCACAGCGCAACCGGCCTCCCCGCCTCGTCGGTGACGGCATGAATCTTGGTCGCCCGTCCACCGCGAGATCGTCCGATGGCTTGTGCATACTCCCCCCTTTTCCGCCCGAGGCCGAACGGTGTGCCTTGATCGATGTGCTGTCAGCGCTGGTCGTGCCGATCACGCCAGAGGAGCCTGATAAGACATAGAAAACATCCTCCCAGACCCCCTGCTTGGACCACCGGTTGAAGCGATTGTAGATCGTGGTGTAGGGGCCATAATCGGTCGGACAGTCGCGCCAGCGGGCACCTGTCCGGAGCATGTGCAGGATGCCGGAGATAACCCGCCTGTCATCCACCCGCCGCGCCCCACACCGTCCGGTCGGCAAATGCGGCTGGATCGATGCCCATTCCTCGTCGCTGAGCCAATAAAGGTTCGGTGCCATCAAAATCTCCCGCCTGTTTGGAACAGGAGTGAAGCAGATCAAACACTCAAGCGAAATCCCCCAATTGAGTACGAACCCTAGTCGAAACGCCACGCTGCCGGATGCGTCGAGAGGGGTGGAAAACTCCAGTTTTCCACGGGGAATTCTGGAGAATTCCGCCTGAAAGCGGTGTGCGTTTGATCTGGACTGAAAAGGGCCAAGAAAAAGGGGCAGCCCCTTGGGCCACCCCGATCATGATGAAATGCACATATTGCGCGGGTGAAATTCCCGCAGGGCCTCATGGGACAGAGTTTTGGGCCGCGCATTCTGCGGGATCCCGTGACCGGCGCCTTTGGGGGGCAAGGCGCCGGTTCCCGGGCGGGGCAGACTGCCAGGCTCAAACAGGTGAGGCAGATGCCGCTGACGCTGGCCTGCCGATATGTCAATCAGGTAAAGCGTTGATGACATTTATATAACGATCCGGTCTTTGGCCCGAAAACCTGTGGATGACCCGCCGATTGCCACCCCGGAGCCCGGCAGATATAGCATGCTGCCTTAAACCTGAGACATCGCGCATCACAAATACCCTGTGAACGCGAAGCGTGGCAGGGTATTTGTGATTCAAGTTTCAGGCAGGGTGCTTTAGGCTGCGCCCCATACCGAACCTGAAGGGAGTCCCGCCCATGGCCCTGTTGGCCGATCTGCCCCGTAATGAAGATGGCATTGCCACTGCGCTTGGCATTCTGACCCAACGTTTTGGTGCACGGCTTGAGACCGGGCAGGCCCTGCGCGAACAGCATGGGCACACCACCACCTGGTTGCGGAACCAGCCCCCCGATGCGGTGATTTTCGCCCAATCCACCGAAGAGGTGCAGGAGATCATGCGCATCTGCGCCACCCATCAGGTCCCGGTGATCCCGTTTGGCACCGGCACTTCGCTGGAAGGCCATGTGAACGCGCCCGCAGGCGGGATCTGCATTGATCTCAGCCAGATGAACAGCATTCTTGCGGTCCATCCCGAGGATATGGATGTGGTGATCCAGCCCGGGGTGACGCGCAAGGCGCTGAACACCTATCTGCGCGATACCGGGCTGTTCTTCCCGATCGATCCCGGCGCCGATGCCTCGCTTGGCGGGATGGCGGCCACCAATGCCTCGGGCACCAATGCGGTGCGTTATGGCACGATGAAGGATAATGTGCTGGCGCTGAAAGCCGTGCTTGCCTCGGGCGAGGTGCTGAAAACCGCGGCCCGGGCGCGCAAAACCTCCGCCGGGTATGACCTGACCCGCCTGATGGTGGGTTCGGAAGGCACGCTTGGGCTGATCACCGAGATCACGCTGCGCCTGCAGGGCATCCCCGAGGCGACCTCGGCGGCCACCTGTTCCTTCGGGTCGGTCGAGGCGGCGTGCAACACGGTCATCGCCACCATTCAATACGGGCTGCCCGTGGCGCGGATCGAGTTGCTGGATGCGCTGACCGTGCAGGCCGTCAACGCCTATTCCAAGCTGACCCTGCCGGAAACCCCGTTGCTGTTGCTGGAATTCCATGGCTCCCCCAGGGGTGTGCAGGAACAGGCCGACGCATTCGGCGAGATCGCGGAAGAGTTCGGCGGGCATGATTTTCAGGCCACCGCGCGGGAGGAAGACCGCAATCGTCTCTGGCAGGCGCGTCATGATGCGTATTGGGCGTCTCTGGCCCTGCGCCCGGGGGCCAAGGCGATCTCGACCGATGTCTGTGTGCCTGTCTCGCGGCTGGCCGATTGTGTGACCGCAGCACAGGAAAAGGCCGCTGAAATGGGGATCACCGCCCCGGTTGTCGGCCATGTGGGGGATGGCAATTTCCATGTCTTGCTGCTGATCGACATCGAGGACAGCGCCGAGGTTGCGCGCTCTGAAACCTATATCGGCTGGCTGAATGATCTGGCGATTTCCATGGATGGCACCTGTACCGGGGAACATGGCATCGGTCAGGGCAAGGCGCAGTATCTGGTGCGCGAGTTGGGCGATCCCGCGATGACGGCCATGGCGGCGATCAAATCCGCGCTTGACCCGCTGAATATCCTGAACCCCGGCAAGACCGGCCTGCCATCCCCCTGACATGTCCCGATCCCGGCGTCAGCCACAGAAAAAATTACTGAGCCAGCACGCAGGACGCCCCTTCTTTCCCAGCCCATAAGGAACCGCATCTATCCGGTCGCGCGGGATGGCTTTGCGCGGCGGTGATGGGGGCCAATGACGGCATCCTGTCCACCGCATCGCTGATTGCCGGTGTTGCGACGGGGCAGGTGCATTAAAACACGTCTCGACTGCCTGAAACATCTATACCAGCCTCCCGCCCGGCGGCACCGCCGGGCAGCGCCCGAACCGCCCCCACGGGGCGGGCGCTTCGCTTCCTGCCCCTCGGTTCGGGCGATGCCCTCTGCGCAAATCCTCTTCGGGCCGAACGCGTTTTCGATGGATCTACCTCATATAAAACGCAAACCGCCCTAGTCATCGGGCCGGACGATATGTTCGGGTAACGCGACATGGTGCAGCGTGTCGAGATCGAACAGGGTCAGGCCATTTCTGTCGCCGATGAAAAACGCCGCCGCGTCCCCCTCGGCAATCCGGTTCGGGCTGCCGGTCAGCAGTCGCCAGGGGGCATCAAACGCATAGGGCAGGGTCTCGACCGGGGGAACATCCAGCACTTTCGCCAGATAGAGGGCGCAGTGCAGCAGGCTGGTATCGGCGCCCGCCAAAGTGCCGTCGCTCAAGGTCAATTGCCCGCCCTTGCGGGTGATCTGCCGCCCGTTCAGGGCGAAACCCTTGGCCCCGGTGCCTGCCACGGCCATCGCATCGCTGACCAGCAGAACCGCATCGGGCCGGGCGCGGGCGGCCAGCCGCAGGCCCGCATCATGCAGATGATGCCCATCGGCGATCAGCCCGAAGGCTTCGGCCCGGTCCAGCGCCGCGCCCGCCAGCCCCGGCGCCCGGTGATGCAGGCCGGACATGGCGTTGAACAGATGTGTGGCCATCCGCGCGCCGGCCTCAAACGCGGCAATCGCGTCGTCATAGGTGCAGGCGCCGTGCCCAAGCGCAACAATCACCCCGGCCTCGGCCAGCGTCGATATCTGCTCAAGGCTTACCTGTTCCGGGGCAAGCGTGATCATCAGCGTCCCAAGCCGGGTTTTCGCCTTCAGATAAAGCGCCAGGTCTTCCGCATTCATCGGGCGCAGCAGGCCCGGATCATGGGCCCCCGGTATCGCCAGATGCGGCCCTTCCAGATGCAGACCCGAAAGACCCGGCACCGAAAGCCGGGCCTTGGCCAGAAGCTCAATCACCCGCGCGGTCGCCGCAAAACTGTCCGAGATCAGGGTGGGCAGGATATGGGTTGTGCCCAACCGGCGATGGGCCAGCACAATCTGTCCGATATCCTCCGGGGTCCGGCAGTCGCCCAGCATCAGCCCGCCCCCGCCATTGACCTGCAAATCAACCAGACCGGGAGAGATCACCCGGGCGCCCGGGATGGCCATGCTATCGCGAATATCGGCAATCCGGCCATCGTCGACGGTGATATCCACACCGCGCCGCCAGCCATCGCCATCCAGAATATCCACGTTCCTGAACAGGGTCATGGCAGCGCCTCAGCCAGTGCCAGCGCGCCGTCAAGGGCGGTGCCAAGCGGGGGCACCAGCCCCGCCTGCATCTCAGGGGGAAGATGGGGCGCTAGCGCCACACCGAAACCGCCGCCCAGCACCAGCGGCGCGCTGGCCACATGACCCAGATCGTGCAACCCCCGGTGCAGCTCGGCCAGGGTCTCGGACAAAAGCCGTTCTCCCAAAGGGCTGTCTTTATGTAGCAGGACCAAAGGCGCCAGCGCGGCGTAATCCGCAGGTTCCGCATCTTTCAGGTCGATCAGCGGATGGGGCGGCAAATGCGCCATCACCGCCCTGGTCAACCCATCCTCGGCAAACCGCCCCTCTGCCGCCTGCAGGCTGAGCGTCACCGCCCGGCGGCCCAGCCAGGCGCCCGAGGCTTCATCGCCCAGATCAAAGCCCCATCCGCCCAGATGGGTCACCTCATCCCCGGCCTTGCGGATGAAAAACGACCCGGTGCCCAGACTGACCAGACTGCCATCGCCGCCGTCAAAGGCCCCGTAAAGCGCGGTGACGCTGTCATCGACAATCCTCGCGGGAAAGGGCAGCCGATCGGTCAGGGTTTTCGCAAGAACCGGCAGGCGGCAGCCCGCGATCCCGGCGCAGATCCGGGCATCCTGCAAGGCTGCAAGGGGCTGTCCGGCCTTGTCCAGCATGCGGGTCAGGGTTTCGGTGATCTCTGCCGCTGCACGGCCCGCATCGGTGAAGGCGTTGGCGGGACCGCCCCGGGCACGGGTCACCGCGCCATCCGGCAGTCGAAGCGCCACCCGGCAGCCGCTGCCGCCCCCATCGATTCCAATTGTCAGGCGCCCTGTCATGGGGCCAATCTACGGAAGCCGGGCCGCGCCCGCCAGCCCGTCAGAGAGGCACGATAACACCCTCACGCGCCGATTGCTGCGCGGCCAGCCCCATGCGGACCGCCGCAATCCCGTCTTCCAGGCTGACTTCGGGGGCTGTGCCGGTCTGCAACGCCTCCAGAAACAACTTGTGCTGGTAATAGGTGGCGCCGTTATGGTCGCCCGCCTCCAGCAGGGTCGGGTCCACCGGCACGTCGATCTCGACCGGGCCCTGCGGGGCGCGCGGGCTGACCACCACGCGGGGCACCGGCGGCGTGCCCAGATGATCGGGCCACATCCGCATCGGGCCGGGCACCAGCGCTTCCAGTTTGCCGGTCGGGCCCACGGCAGAGAGTTCCTCCTGATAGCGGGATCCTTCGGCGAACATGCAAAGCTCCAGCATCGCGCGGGCCCCATTGGCGAAATCAACGATGACATAGCCATTGTCCCAGATATCCGGGGCCTCGCCGCCATAGCGTTCCTCCAGATGGTTCACCGCCTGGCCCGCGCTGGCGATCACCCGCACCGGGTCCGCCCCGATGGCCAGCCGCATCAGATCGAAGAAATGGCAGCATTTTTCGACCATCGTCCCGCCGGTATTGCGGTTGAACCGGTTCCAGTCGCCGATTTTCTGCAAAAACGGAAAGCGGTGTTCGCGGATGCTGAGCAGGCGGATGCCGCCGGTTTCCGCCGCCGCCAGATCAAGAAACCGGGCAATCGGCGGCATATAGCGATATTCCATCGCCACCCAGATCAGCGCCGGATAGGCACTGTGCAGATGCTGCAAACGGGGCAGATCATCAGGGTCCGTAAAGGCCGGTTTTTCCAGCAGGACGGGCAGGGCGCGGGTGGCGGCAATCTTTTCAAGCTGCGGCAGATGCTGATGGTTCGGCGAGGCAATCACCACCGCGTCCAGATCCGGGTTGGCAACCAGATCCGTCAGGCTGTTATATATCACCGCATCGGGCGCCAGGCCTTGAGCCTCGGCGCGCATACCCGCATCGGGTTCAAGTATCGCGGTGACCTCCGCCCCGCCCAGAAGCCGGATATTGCGGATATGTTCCTGCCCCATCATGCCGCAGCCGATGATACCGTATCGCATGGGATGTCTTTCTTTTAGCTGATCCGCGCGACATAGCGCGCATGGGATGTGTTAAACCAGGTGCGGGAAAACTCTGCCGGGTCATTCTGCTGGCTCCAGGCCCGGCGCTCCACCAGCCCGGCGGGTGTTCCCGGCGGCAGGCCCAGATCTGCGGGCACCCAACCGGGCATGGGGCCGATGCCCACCCGGTCTTCGGCGCGCAGCACCGTCAGGCGCAGGTTTTCGCGGTAGTAAAGATAAAGCGACTGGCTCAATTCCTCGGCCCGGATGTCAGTGGCAAAGCGCCCGTCAAGCCAGATTTCCTCAACCGCGACCGGCTGCGCGTTGAGGGATCGCAGGCGTCTGATCCGCCAGGCGAAATCCGCCTTGCTGCCGATATCGGGGATATCTTCGGGTTTCGGGGTTTTCGCCAGATCAAGCAGTTTTGCCCTGGGCAGCCCGCCACCGGTCAGCAATTCCAGCCGGAACAATGCGTAAAGCCCCCGCGCATCCTGCCCCATGCGGATCGTGTTGCCTGAACCCTGCCGCCGTTCCAGCAGGTCGCGCCGTTCCAATTCGGCCAGGGCCTTGCGCAGGGTCACAACCGAAACGCCCTGATCCGCCGCCATCTGCCGTTCCGGCGGCAGGCGCTGCCCCTCGGCCAGACGCCCGGCGGCGATGTCGCGGATCAGCAACTCGCTGATCTGCAAATAGGCCGGTAAAGCGCCGGGTTCGGTCATCTCGGCGCCCTCCCGCGCGGAAATTGATATACCATTGATCTACATCAGACACGATGCTACGCAAGTCGAAACTGCACATCCGGGGAGGAAAGAGATGACAGTTGTACCCGTGACATCCGCCGATCTGGACGCAGCCGAGGTTTCGTGGTTCGCCGCCCTTTGTTCTGATGATTACCAGTTTCTGGGCGTGCCCGATGGCGATCTGCGTTCAAGCTGGGATCATTGCTCGACCATTCTGAAAGAGGCCGAACAGCAGGGGTTCAGAAATATCCTCTGCCCCAGTTCCTATCAGGTCGGGCAGGATACGCTCAGCTTTGTGGCGGGCTGCGCGCCGATCACCGAGCGGATCAATATGCTGGCGGCAGTCCGTTGTGGTGAAATGCAGCCGATCATGCTGGCGCGCACCATTGCCACGCTGGACCATATGCTGAAGGGCCGGTTGACGGTGAACATCATTTCCTCGGACTTCCCGGGGGAGGTGGCCGAAAGCGCGCTGCGCTATCAACGCTCCCGCGAGGTGGTGGAGATACTGAAACAGGCCTGGACCCGGGGTGAGATCAACTATCAGGGGCAGGTCTATGATTTCAAAGGGCTGGTGACCGATCCGGTGCAGCCTTACCAGACCGGCGGGCCGCTGCTCTATTTCGGCGGTTACAGCCCGGCGGCGCTGGATCTTTGCGGTCAGCATTGCGATGTCTATCTGATGTGGCCCGAGCCGAAAGACCAGATTGCAGAGCGCATGAAGGCCGTCAACCAAGTGGCTGAAACATATGACAGAACACTGGATTACGGGTTGCGCGTGCATGTGATTGTGCGCGACACCGAGGCCGAGGCACGGGAGTATGCGGACTATCTGACCAGCAAGCTGGATGACGAATATGGCAAGCTGATCCGGGACCGGGCCCATGACAGCATTTCGCTTGGCGTCGCCCATCAGGCCAAGGCCCGGGACCTGGCCGATAAATTCGGCTATGTGGAACCGCATCTGTGGACCGGGGTGGGGCGTGCGCGGTCAGGCTGCGGCGCGGCGCTGGTGGGCTCTACTGATCAGATCCTCAGCGAGATCGAAGCCTATCAGAAAATGGGCATTCGCGCCTTTATCTTCTCAGGCTATCCGCATCTGGATGAATGCCGGCATTTCGGAGAGAAAGTGATCCCACATCTGAAAACCTGTTCACTGCCCGAGGCCTATGGCCGGGTTCCGGCGGAAACACCGATGACAGCCCTGGGCGCGGGGGAAAGACGATGATGGACCGTATTGACCTTTCCGACCAGCTCAGCCTGTCGCGCCTGATCTATGGGATGTGGCGGATCGGCGATGATGCCGATACCTCCCCCGCCCATGTACAGGCCAAGGTCGAGGCCTGCCTGGCCCAGGGGATCACCACCCTGGATCAGGCGGATATCTATGGGGATTATGGCGCCGAGGAGATTCTGGGCGATGCGTTTCGCGCCGCGCCCGGCCTGCGCGACAAGGTCGAACTGGTCACCAAATGCGATATTATCGCGCCGATCGGGAAATATGCCACCAGACGGGTGAAATATTACGATACATCACCGGCGCATATCACCGCCTCGGTCGAGACCTCGCTGGCGCTGATGCAGACCGACCGGATTGATCTGCTGCTGATCCACCGGCCCGATCCGCTGATGGATGCGCGGGAAACCGGCGCATGTCTGGATGATCTGGTGGCCTCCGGCAAGGTCCGCGCGGTGGGGGTGTCGAATTTCAGGCTTCATGACTGGACATTGCTGCAATCGGTGATGTCCACCCCGCTGGTGACCAATCAGATCGAGGCCAGTGTGCTGTGCCATGCACCTTTCACCAATGGCGATATTGCCTGGATGCAGGAGCGCGGCATTCCGCCCATGGCCTGGTCGCCCCTGGCCGGCGGTGCGCTGTTCGGGCCGGATGCGGGCGCGGTCCGCGCGGTTCTGGCGCGCATCGCCGAGGCGCAGGGCGTGGGTGAGGATGCGGTGGCCGTGGCCTGGCTACTGGCCCACCCGGCGCGGATCATGCCGGTGCTGGGCACCAATAATCTGGACCGGATTCGCAAGATCGGCGAGGCCGCAAGGGTGGTTCTGGATCGTGAGACCTGGTTTGAGATTTATACTGCGGCCCTGGGGCATGAGGTGCCGTAGGGCAGGCTGGATGTGCCGTGAAGCGTGATTGCCGGAATTCTGCAGAATTCCGAACGGGAAAACTCCAGTTTTCCCTGCCGTTTTCCTCGAGGAAAACGCTATATAAACCACAAACGACCTCAGGACAGCGCCGCCATGACGCCGCGCAATTCCGCAAGACCTTTCAGGCGGCCGATCAGCGGATAGCCCGGTTGTGACGCGCGGGTCTGATCATCCAGCAGGTCATGGCCGTGATCGGGGCGGAAGGGCAGGCAGAAATCCTCGCGGCCCTCTGCCTTGCGGCGGCTTTCCTCGGCCAGCAGGGCGCGGATCGTGGCCACCATATCGGTATCCCCCTCCAGATGATCGCTTTCGGTGAAGCTGACCCGGTCATGGGCCGCATCTCCATCGCGGCATGTATTGCGCAGATGGGCAAAATGGATGCGCGAGCCAAGCGCCTTGATAAACCGCACCGGGTCAAAACCTGCGCGGACCCCAAGCGACCCGGTGCAAAGCGTGATGCCATTGGCGGGGGTGTCCACCGCATCCATGATCATCCGGTAATTCTCAAGATTTGACATCACCCGCGGCAGACCCAGAAGCGGGAAGGGCGGATCATCCGGGTGGCAGCAAAGCCGCAGACCCAAGCTTTCGGCCAGCGGCGCAACCTCGGTCAGAAAATCCACCAGATGCTGGCGCAGGCGCGCAGCATCGATCCCGGCATAGGTGGCAAGTTGGGTGCGCATATCCTCCAATGTCCAGCTGTCATTGGCCCCGGGCAGGCCCGCGACGATAGTGTTGAGCAACCGGGTTTTATCTTCGCTGGTCATCGCGACCAGCCGCGCCGCCGCCTGTTCCCGGATTTCGGCGGGGTAATCATCCCCGGCCCCCGCACGGGACAGCAGATGGATATCGAAGAGCGCGAAATCGGTCAGGTCAAAGCGCATCGCCGTGCCGCCATTGGGCAGGGGAAAATGCAGATCGGTGCGGGTCCAGTCCAGAATCGGCATGAAATTGTAGCAGATGATCTTGGGGCCAGCTGCGGCCAGATTTTGCAGGCTGGTCTTATAGGCCGCGATATGGTCCCGCCAGGGGCCGGTCCGGGTCTTGATCGCCTCGCTGACCGGCAGGCTTTCCACCACATCCCAGCTCAGGCCCGATGATGTGCCGCCGGGCTGTGCGATTTGGGTCTTGCGCCGCGTGATCTCATCCACCGGCCAGACCGCGCCCGGCGGAATGTGGTGCAGGGCCGAGACGATGCCTGCGGCCCCGGTCTGGCGGATATCCGGGATCGAGATCGTGTCAGCGGGCCCGAACCAGCGCCAGGTTTGCTTCATACCTGCTCCCGCAGGGTCAGTCCGGTTTCGGTGTCGAAGAGATGGACCGCCTCGGGCGCGAAAGCCAGCCCCACACGATCCCCCGCCGCCACCCGGGTCTGGCCCGGATTATGGACTGTCAGCCGGGTGCCATTGGTCAACTGGCCATAAAGATAACTGTCGCTGCCAAGCTGTTCGACACTGCGCACATCCGTATGAATGGCCCCCCGATCACTGGGGCGCAGATCATTGGGGCGGACGCCAAGCGTCACCTTTTCGCCCGCGCGATGGGAAAATCCGTCCACCGGCAGGTTGACCTCTTCCCCGGTATCCAGGGTCAGCAGCGAGCGGTCGGCAGCGTGGACCGTGCCTTCCATGAAATTCATTTTCGGGCTGCCGATGAAACCCGCCACAAACAGATTGCGCGGGTTGTTGAACAGGTCCAGCGGGCGGCCGAACTGTTCCAGCTCTCCCAGGCGCAGGACGGCGATCTTGTCGGCCATGGTCATCGCCTCGACCTGATCATGGGTGACATAGATCATCGTGTTGCCAAGGCGTTTATGAAGCGCGGATATCTCGCCCCGCATATCCACCCGCAATTCCGCATCCAGATTAGACAGCGGTTCATCGAACAGGAACACTTTCGGTTCGCGCACCACGGCGCGGCCAATGGCAACCCGCTGCCGCTGACCGCCGGACAGGTCCTTGGGCCGCCGGTCCAGCAGCATGTCGATCTGCAACATGGTGGCCACATCGGTGATCTTGGCGTCGATCTCGGCTTTCGGGGTCTGGATATTCTCCAGCCCGAAACTGAGATTCTGGCGCACGGTCATATGCGGGTACAGCGCGTAGGACTGGAACACCATGGCCAGCCCGCGATCGGCGGCGGGGATTTTGTTCACCACATCCCCGGCAATCTCGATATCGCCCGAAGTGATGCTTTCCAGCCCCGAAATCATCCTGAGCAGGGTGGATTTTCCGCAGCCCGAGGGGCCGACGAACACGCAGAACTCCCCATGTTCAATCGACAGGTCCACACCTTTGATGACCTCTGCCGCGCCATAGGATTTGCGCAAATCTTTCAACTCGATCGAAGCCATCATTTCCCTCCTGTTGAGGCGATGCCGGTGGCGATGTATTTTTGCAGGAACATGAAGACAACGGCCACAGGCAGCAGGGTCAGAACCGTCATCGCCAGAAGACTGCTCCATTCGGTCTGCATTTCGCCCTGAAAGGCGTTCAGCGCCAGTTGCAGGGTGAAATTCTCGGATTCCGAGAGAACAATCAGCGGCCAGAGGAAATCATTCCAGCGCCACATGATCGCAAGGATCGCCAGAACCGCAATCGCGGGCGCCGAAAGCGGCACGATGATCCGCCAGAAAATCTTCCATTCGCTGGCTTTGTCCATACGTGCGGCATCCAGTATCTCATCGGGGATCGTCACCATATATTGTCTCAGCAGAAACACCCCCGTGGGTGTGGCCGCGCCGGGAATGATCACCCCCCAAAGGCTGTTGAGCATGCCAAGCTCGCGGGTGATCAGGAACAGCGGCACCAGAACCACCGTTTGCGGGATCATCAGCGTGCCGATGACCAGAAGCAACACCGTTGTCCGCCCGCGAAACTGGTATTTCGACAGGGCAAAGGCCGCCATGGAATTGACCAGCAGCATGATCGCGGTGGCAATGACCGTGATGAAGGTGGAATTCCACAGGAAGCGCAGGAAATTGAACCGCTCGAACAGGCCGGTATAGTTCTCAAAGGCCAGCGACACCCGATCCACCGGTTCGCGGTTTTCGATGCTGACGCGCAGACGCTCTTGCGGGGCGGCGGGGTCGACCATCTGCGCCTGAAGACCCACGCGGCGGACCTGCGCCAGCACTTGCCCTTCATATTCGCCGCCGGTCATCAGGAACAGGGGCAGGGGGTCGTCATAACCGTCGACCATCATGGTTTCCTGCTGATAGGGCAGAAAAGTCGGCGGGTAGCGTTGCAGGTCGGCCTCGGTCTTGAAAGACGACATGATCAGCCAGATCACCGGGAAGAACATCAGAAAAATGCCCAGACCCAGATAGCCATAGGTGACCCAATCGGTCCAATCCATCTTTGCCCCGCCGCGTGTGCGGGTCATGAAATCCAGCACCTTACCCATCGACATTCCTCCGGTTGGCCCAAAGTTGCAGGCCGGTCAGGATCACCAGGATCAGGGCCAGCATCAGCGATGCGGCAGAGGCCAGCCCGAACAGGCGCGGCGCCCCGGCAAAGCCGGTCTGATAGATATACTGGATAATGAAGGTGGTGGCCGAGCCGGGCCCGCCACCGGTGAAGGCAAAGACCTCGTCAAAGGTCTGCACACTGCGGATCAGGGCCAGCACCAGCACCACCAGCATGGTCGGCGCCAGAAGCGGCAGGGTGATCTTGCGGAAGGTCCGCCAGGGCGAGGCCCGATCCATCAGCGCGGCCTCATACACATCGCGCGGGATCGCCTGAAGGCCGGCCAGAAGGATCAGCGTGTAAAACCCCATATGCGCCCAGACCGTCAGGAAGACCGACCAGGCAAAGGCCCATCCGCGATCCAGCAGCCAGACAAACCCCTCAAGCCCGATGCCTTCCAGGGTGGAGTTCAGCAGGCCGTTGCGTTGCAGGATCCATTTCCAGATCAGCGCCACCACAACCGGTGACAGCAGAACCGGAAAGAAAAACACGCTGCGAAAAAAGCCGCGGGCGCGGATATCCCGGTTCAGGATCAGCGCGGTCAGCAGGGAGAACCCGACCATGAACCCCACCTGAAGGGTGACAAACCAGACCGTGTTATGGACCGCCCGCCAAAAGAAATCCCGGTTGCAGCTGTTCGGATCAAGATAGTTTTCGCAATCGGTCAGGGTCGCGAAATTCTGTCCGCCGACATAGGGCCGGTCTTCCAGCAGAATGCCATCCCCCCCGGTCAGGGCATAGGCGAAGTTCAGAAAGACGGGCAGAAAGGCGAACAGGCCGAAAAGCAGCAGATTGGGCAGAAGAAACAACCATGCAAGCCGCTGGATGCCAAGCCTGCGTTGGGCAAACAGCATCGGGATCTCGATGATCCGCATGATCGGTGAAATGATTTTCAGCATGGGGTCCCCCCTCCCAGGGATCGGCCGGGTGGGCCCGGCCCCCGCAGTCGGGGGCCAGGCCGTTTCCTCTTCAGACAGGGTTTACTGGGTTTCGGCCATCACGGCGGCCAGATCCGACACGGCGCGGTCCATGGCCTGCTCAACCGTCAGTTCGCCCACAATCGCCTGGGATACGCGTTCAACCGTGATGCCGAACATGGCGCGGTTGTTCACATAGCCCTGATACTGGAACGCAATCGGAGAGATGGTGGGCACCTGTGCCGCCCATGCGTTCAGCGCGGCCGCCGCAGCGTCCGAGGCCCCCACATACTCAACCCCGGCCTCGGCCACGGCAATATGGGCCGGGATGTTCCGGGTTTCGGCGGTCAGGCGGGCATAGTTCTCCTCCTGCGCCAGATAGTCGATCACGGCTGCCACAATCTCAGGATGCTCGGTCTGTTCAAACCCGACGATGCCCGCACCGCCCGGCATGCCGGTGCAACCGCCCGTGCCACAGGGGGAACCGACAACCTGCCAGTCGAAGAAATCGCCGATCTGTTCGTCGAACCGGCCCACCTGCCAGCTGCCGGAATAGTAATAGACCAGATCGCCATTGATGAATTCCTGCGCCGCATCCTGATAGGTGGACCCACCCTGACCGGCCCAGACATCGCGCGCCATGGTGCCGTCTTCATGCCAGTCCACGAATTGCTGCACATAGGCGGTGAAGCCTTCATCGACCAGAAGCGGCGTGCCATCGGCATTGAACAGCATCGCGCCATAGGAAATGGCGGGCCCCGCAATCCGGTGACCGGACCGGTCCATCGCCATCGGGAAGGGGGTGTCGGTGGCTTCGGCCACCGCGCGGGCGGCTTCGGCCCAGGTGGCCCAGTCTGCCTCCAGCGGCGGCACCTCGATCCCGGCCTGATCAAACAGCGTCCGGTTTATATAGGCGCCGGTGATCGTCAATTGGCTGTGCATGCCATAGATACCGTCATCATCGGGCCCGCCGCGATACCAGTCCAGCGTGTCGCCAAAGCTCGCCTGCCAATAGTCGCGATCGACATAGGGGGCGAGGTCCAGATAATATTCGTGCAGCCCACCCAGATCGGTCACCTTGGCGATATCCGGGCCGGTTCCGGCGGCCAGCTGCACCGGCAGGTTTTCCAGAATGGCCTGATAGGGCACCACGTCGACGGCGACGGTGACACCGGGGTTTTCGGCCTCGAACCCATCCAGAATCTCGCCGATCACGTCGCATTCATTGCCATCTGTCGAGCACATGAATCGAATCTCCTGGGCCGAAACGGCCCCGGCACCGACCAGCATCGCAGATGCCAGCATGGTTGTTGTCAGTATCGTCTTTTTCATAATGTCGTCCTCCCTTTGGAACTGTCGTGGATTTATATGTCCTTCATTGCTCTCATTGCTTTTGGCCGTCTGCCCCGGGCAGCCAGCTTTGATAGAGTGCCGTGTTTGCGTCGAGCGGTAAAGAAATCCTTTTGCCCGAACGCGCGGCGTCATAGATCGCGGTGACCAGTTCGATGGACCGGCGGCCATCTTCCAGCGTCACCTCCCGCCCGGGCTGGCCGTCAATCGCGGCGGCCAGCGCCTCGAAAAAACCTGCAAAGCCGGATTTGACCGGCGGCACATCCGCCAGAACCGCATCAATCCGGGCCTGAGGGACCGGGTCGCGGGCCTCGAACACCCAGATATCCTCGGCCGGGGCGTAGGGCGCGGTGCCGCTGGTCGCGGTGAGGGTTTCAAACACCAGACGCAGCCTTGAGGTGTCGGTTGCCGCGCCAAGCGTCACCGAACTGGTGGCAAGCGCGCCAGTATCAAACTGCATCAGGATCGCGGCGCAATCCTCTGTTTCAATGTTATTTACCCGGGTTGCGACCTTGGCGCTCAACCCCGTCACCGGGCCGAAATAGCGCCCGAGAAGATCGTGATTATGGATCGCATGGCCCAGAACCGCCCCACCGGATTCACCAGCCCATGTGCCCCGCCAGGGCACCGTGTAATAGGCCGCATCGCGGTTCCAGTGGGTTTCCACACTGGCCACCTGCGGCGCCCCGGCCAGCCCCGCCGCAATCAGCGCATCCAGCTGCGCCGTGGCCGGGCCATAGCGGTACTGAAACACCGGGCAGACCACACGCCCGGCTTCTGCCGCGATCCTTGCAAGTGCATCCGCCTCGGCCAGGGACCGGACCATGGGCTTTTCGCAGACCACATGTTTGCCTGCGTTCAGGGCAGCGGCGGACACCTCGAAATGCAGATGCGGCGGCAGGCAGACATCAATCAGGTCGATCTCTGCACTGGACAGCACCGCGTCAAGATCAGCGGTCACCGCCAGGGTGTCCCCGGCCACGTCCCTTGCCCGCGCCTCGTTCAGATCGCAGAGCATATCGACCTGAAACAGATCGGGCAGGGCGCGATACCCAGCCAGATGTTCCGCGCCGATCCCGGCCCCGATGATCGCAACCCGGATCATCCGCGCGCCTCGGCCAGCGCCTGCGCCTTCAGGCCCAGTTCCATCACCTTGAACGCATGGGCCTGGGGCATGGCGGTTTCGGTCCGGTCGCGGATATCCGCAGCCAGCCGCGCGAAATAGGGTATCCCCGCATCCGAGGCGTCGATGTTTTCGCAGCGATCCCCATTGACCAGCACCAGATGGTCGGTGCCGTCGCGCCCGCCCACATCCACATATTTGCGCAGCTCGATATAGCCTTCGGTGCCCAGAATGGTCAGACGGCCATCGCCCCAGTTGGGCAGGGCATCGGGCGTGTACCAGTCCACGCGGATATAACCATGCCCCTGCGGGGAGCGGAGCGCGATTTCACCGAAATCCTGCAAGCCGGGGTCGCCGGGATTGGCATAATTCCCGACCGAGGCCATGGTGATCTCGGCATCGGTGGAGCCGGTGAAAAACAGGAACTGGTCGATCTGGTGGCTGGCAATATCGGTGAGAATGCCGCCATAGGCCTCCCGTTCGAAAAACCAGTCCGGGCGCAGGGGCCGGTTCAGCCGATGCGGCCCGGTGCCCATGGTCTGCACCACTTTGCCAATCGCCCCCTCGGCCACCAGTTGCGTGGCCTTGGTGACGCAGGGCACCTCGAACCGTTCCGAGAAATCAATCGACCAGATGCGCCCGGTTCTGGCCACGCAGGCCTTTATCTCTTCCAGTTGTTCCAGGGTGGTGCAGCCCGGTTTGTCCACCATCACATCCTTGCCCGCCTCCATTGCGGCGATGGCCAGCGCCGCCCGGTCGCGCGGGACAGACGAGATCAGGATCAGGTCAATCGACGGATCTTCCAGCAGACCCGCCTTATCCGCCACATGGGGGATATCGGGGAAACGTTTGACAAACCCGTCTTGCGTGTCGGGGCTGCCTTCGGTCCACCAGCCGGTAAATTCACCCCCGGCATCCATCATATTGCCCGCCATCCCAAAGATGTGGCGGTGATCAATACCAAGTGCCGCGAAACGTAGACTCATCATATATCCTTTAGGGTTACGGTGCGACCCTCATGTGCAGACAGGGTGATGGCGTCGATCAGCCGATGACTGTCCAGCCCCTGCCGCCCGGTGACACAAGGCGCGCGCCGGTCACGCAGGGCGGCGGTGAAATCTTCCAGAATGCCCTGATGCCAGTCATGGGTGAAGGCCATCGGGTCGGCACCGCCGCCGGTGCCCGCCACGGCGCCGAATGTCTCAACCCGGCCATCGCGCCAGGTCAGGGTCAGCACGCCTTCGCCCAGATGCAGGCTGGCCTTGTCGAAATGAAGTGTGATGGTTTCCGCCCCGCCGGGAAAGCTGGCGGTTGAGGCGGTCAGCGTGCCCACCGCGCCGTTTTCAAACCGCAACCCGGCACTGGCGAAATCCTCCGCCTCCATCCGGTGGAACCGTGTTGTGGCGGTCATCGCCTGCACCGAGGCCACCGGCCCGGTCAGGCTGAGCGCGAGGTCAATGGTATGGATCGCCTGCGAGATCAGAACACCGCCGCCATCGCGGGCATAGGTGCCACGGCCCGGCGCGTCGTAATAGGATTGGTCCCGCCACCAGGGCACGGTGATATCCGCCAGACCAAGCGCGCCAAGCTGGCCCGAGGCGGTCAGGTTGGCCGCCTTGATCGAGGCGGCGCGCATCCGGTGTTGAAACACGATCCCAAGGGGCACCCCGGCAGTTTCGCAAATCTCCACCACCGTTTCGGCCTCGGCACCGGTGCGGGCAATGGGCTTTTCCAGCAGAATGGCCTTGCCCGCGCGGGCCAGCGGGGTGATCAACCCGGCCCGCGCATTCGGGGGGTGACGATCAGCGCCATGTCGATACGGTCATCGGCGGCAATCGCCTCAGCGGTTTCATATATTTCCGGGCGATATCCCAGCTCCGCCTCTGCCCTGTCGGCGAAATCCTCGGCATTCTTGCGTTGTCGGCTACAGATACCGGCCAGTCTCAGGACAGGGCGGGCGTCGCGAATGGCCAGAAGATGGGTCGTTGCGACCATTCCGGTGCCAATCAAGGCAAGGTTCAGCAGTGCTGACGCCATAAATCGCAATCTCCCCCCTCGGTATCCCATTGGCATCTCTGCATGTCCAAAATCCGTTGTCAATAAACCTGTATACCGGTATGCAGGCCATCAGGAGACTGCTTTCCCGATGCCGGCCCAGACCACCCCTTTTGATCTGTCGTTGATCCAGTTTGATGCGATCGCGCCGACAGAACCGCCCGCCGATCAGATCTATGATCAGGTGCGCAGTGCAATTCTGTGTATGTATATCCCGCCGGGAACCTTGCTGTCGGAAACCGAGCTTGGGCTGCGTTTCGGAGCCAGCCGGACACCGGTGCGCGATGCGTTCACCCGCCTGCGCGCGACCGGTCTGATCGTGACCCGCCCAAGCCGGGGCAATTTCGTCACCCGCCTGTCAGAACCCAGATTGCGTGAGGCGCAATTTCTGCGCGAAGCGATCGAGATGGCGGTGATCCGGCGGCTGTGCCAGATCGGGCTTGAAGCCGAATACCTTCAGAAAATCAAACTCAACCTGACCCGGCAAGCCACTGCAATTGCAGATGATAATGATATTGCGTTTCAGGGATATGATGATCAGTTCCACGCCCTTCTGGCCGAGGCGACGGGGTATTCCAGAACGGCGCTGCTGCTGGAGCAGGAAAAAACCGCGCTTGACCGGTTGCGGGTTCTGTCGCTGAGCGACCGGGGTCACAAGGCCCGGCTTTTGTCGGAACATCGCGATATTCTCAACGCGGTCCGCGCAGGAGATATGGCGATGGCCGAGGCCGCAACCCGGATGCATCTTCGCTCGGTCCTTGATGTCATTGCGGGGTTGCAGACCACCCATGGGGATTATTTTGAGTAAGCCGCGCATCCCGCCTCTGATGGGATGATCTGCGCGACAGTCCATAAGCCTGCCGGGTCACAAATGCCGGTCGAGAAAGGCCAGAACATTCTGGCGCATCGCGGCGCTTTCCGCATGGCCCAAATCCTCTTCCATATGGGTTTGCAGGGCATCCGGGGCGCCCGCCACCTCATAAGCCTCTGTCAGATCCTTCAGCCCAAGCCGCAGGGCGGGGTCCGGTGTGCTCCAATCCTGCAAGCCTGCGCAGACCAGCTGCGCGCGCGGGGCGGTCAGCCCGGCAATCTGCCCGGATCGCGCCAGCGGCAGCAGCCCCGGTACCATCATGTACATCCCGTGCCCGTCATGGGCGCCCAACCCCACAAGTGTTTCCAGATCAGCGAAACAACACATATGGATCACGGCGCGGATCCGCGGCTCCAGCGCGGCCAGCCACCAGGCATGGGTACCGCCCATGGACAGACCCATCGTGCCAAGCCGGTTGCCATCAATCCCCGGCTGTGCGGCCAGCCAGTGCAGCCCGGCAGACAGTTCCGCCAGCATACGCCCGAACAGGGGACGCCCGGCCCAAAGCCCGGCCTTGGCCAGCGGGCTTTCCGGCGGATCGGCGCGTTGCCCGAAACAGGGCATTTCCAGACACAGCGCGGCGGTATTCAGGGCCACAAGATCGGCGGCATAAGGCGATTGAAAGGCCGGGCGGCCCTGCACCAGCTCATCGCGGCCGGTGGTATAGGCGTTGCCATGGGCGTGGCAATACAGCACCGCGCGACAAGGGGCGGCGCCTGCGGGCGGATGCAGGAAATAGGCCGGAATATCGGTGCCATCGGCCGAGATCAGATGCAGATCATCCAGATGCCAGCCCGCCAGATCAGACCGGGCCGTGCGCCGCGCCTCGACAATCTCGACCGTGCCGATCTGATGGCCGAGAAGCGCGTTCAAACTGTTCCGGTCAACTCGGGCCATGGGGCAGCTAAGGCGCAAAGGGCGCGCCTTGGCAAGGCTTGCGGGGTGTTACCCGGACCGGGCCAGCAGGCTGGCATTGCCGCCCGCAGCGGTTGTGTCGATGCAGATATGTCGTTCCAGCACCAGGCGCGGGGCCGGGTCTGCCTCGGTGATCAGGGGGATCAGCGGGCCATTCCGGGCGGCAAGCGCATGGCGCAGCGGTCGGGTGATGTCCGGGACGGCCCAGATCATCACCGCGTCAAAACCGGTGAGGGTGCCAAGATGTTCCGGCAGGACAATCCCGTCCAGCCCGTCCTCCACCCCCGGGGCCACCGCCAGCGCCGCACAGCCAAGATCGCGGGCGAGTTTCGCCTGTGTGGCGGCGGCCTGTGCGGTGGGGCCAAGGCAAAGAACCCGACCGCGCGCATAGGTTGACAACCGGTTCGATTCGCCTGTCGGGCCGGGCAAATCCTCCACCGAAAGCGCGGTGGTTCGGGGGGCGGAAGGGCATCAATTGCGGTTTGCAGAGGGATCAGGTCAAGCACCTGTCCGGCCTGCACCGGCTCCTCCCGCGTTTTGGCCTGCGTGAAACGTGGCAGGTATTGCGGCCCGCCCGCCTTTGGCCCGGTGCCGGAAAGCCCTTCACCTCCAAAGGGTTGGGAGCCGACAATCGCCCCGATCTGGTTGCGGTTCACATAAGTGTTGCCGGTCTTCAGCCGGGCGCAGACCGCCTGCACCCGGTCGTCAATCCGGCTGTGCATGCCGAAGGTCAACCCATAGCCACGGGCATTCACCGCATCGACCACCGCGTCGATCTGATTGGCGGCAAACCGCGCCACATGCAGGACCGGACCAAAGATTTCCCGCTCCAGCGCCGCAATCCCCCCCGGCAGGTCGATCACCGTGGGCGGCACGAAATAACCCTGATCCGGGACCGGGAGGGTTTTCAGCACCCGGCCTTCTGCCGCCGCTTGCGCGATATGGGCCTGAATATCACTGCGGGCCTGTTCGGAAATCACCGGACCGATATCGGTTTTCAGCGCCCATGGCTTGCCCGTCACCAGTTCCTCCATCGCGCCATAGAGCATGTTGAGGAAAGGGTCGGCGATATCCTCCTGCACATACAGCATTCTGAGCGCTGAGCAGCGTTGTCCGGCGGATTGAAAGGCGGAGGTGAGGATATCGCGGATCGCCTGTTCCGGCAGGGCGGTGGAATCAACGATCATTGCGTTCAACCCGCCGGTTTCCGCAATCAGCGGCGCCGTTGGGGGCAGGGCCGCCGCCATCGCCCGGTTGATATGCTGCGCCGTGGCGGTTGAACCGGTGAAACACAGCCCCGCTATGCGCGGATCCGCCGACAGGCCCGCGCCGATCACCGACCCGGCACCGGGAAGCAATTGCAGCACCGCGCGCGGCACCCCGGCCTGATGCAGCAGCCCGGTGGCAAGGGCGGCGATCAGGCTGGTTGCCTCCGCCGGTTTTGCGATCACCCCATTGCCTGCGGCCAGGGCTGCCGCGATCTGCCCGGTAAAGATCGCCAGCGGGAAATTCCAGGGGGAGATACAGGCGAAAACACCCCGGGCGGGGGCGGTCAGGCCGCTGACCTGCGCTGCATAATAGCGCAGGAAATCAACCGCTTCGCGCAGTTCGGCCACCGCATCGGCCTGGGTTTTGCCGGCCTCACGGGCAAGCAGGGCAAAAAGCTCCCCGAAATGGTGTTCATACAGATCGGCGGCGCGGGTCAGCGCCGCCTGACGCTCCTCCACCGGCGCGGACCAGGGGCGGGCGGCGGTCAGGGCCGCTTCCAGATCCGCCGCCGTGGCCTCCTGCACCTTGCCCACAGGCTCTGACGGGTCTGCGGGGTTTTGCACCTTGTGGCCGGTTCCGCCCGGCAGATCGGTCGCGATCAGCGGCGCGGCCTGCCACAGATGGGTGCGGAACGGAGTGCGTGCAGCCTCGATGGCCGCCAGATCGACCGTATCGCGCAGATCCCGGCCTTTGGAATTCACCCGCTCCGGCTGGTAAAGATCGGCGGGCGCCACAGCCGCCGCATTCTCCCCCAGACCTTCAAGCCGGGTGAACGGGTCGGCGGCCACATCCTCTGCCGGGACGGCCTGATCCAGAATCTGATGCACGAAAGAGGAATTGGCCCCGTTTTCCAGCAGACGCCGGACCAGATAGGCCAGCAAATCCCGATGCGCCCCAACCGGCGCGTAAATCCGGCAGCGGGTGCCGCAACCATCCATCACCTGCTGATGCAGGGCCTCACCCATTCCGTGAAGCCTTTGAAATTCAAAGCCTTGCGCATCACCGCTCATCTCGATGATCGCGGCGACCGTATGGGCGTTATGGGTGGCGAATTGCGGGTAGATCCGGTCACTCATACCCAGAAGCTTGCGCGCGCAGCACAGATAGGCGGCATCAGTGGCAGGTTTGCGGGTGAAAACCGGAAAGCTTTCCAGCCCTTCGACCTGGGCGCGTTTGATCTCACTGTCCCAATAGGCGCCCTTGACCAGCCGCAGCATGATTTTGCGGTCCAGCCCCCGGGCCAGCGCATGGACCCAGTCGATCACTGCGGCCGCACGTTTGCCATAGGCCTGCACCACAATGCCGAACCCGTCCCAGCCCGCCAGCGCGTCGTCCCGCAGCACGGCTTCGATCACATCCAGTGACAGATCCAGCCGGTCAGCCTCTTCCGCGTCGATATTCAGACCGATATGGGCCGCACGGGCCTGCCGGGCCAGCGCGGTTATGCGCGCCACCAGCTCATGCATCACCCGGTCACGTTGCCCGGTCTCATAGCGCGGGTGAAGCGCCGAGAGTTTGATCGAGATACCGGGATTGTCATGAACATGGTCTGAACGGGCCTCTGTCGCCAGCCGGGCGATGGCGGCCTGATAGGCGGCGCAGAACTGATCGGCATCCGCCTGCGTCAGCGCCGCTTCTCCAAGCATATCAAAGGAATAGCTATAGCCTTTCATCTGCATTTTCGCGCCGCGTTTCAGGGCCTCCTCCATGGTCTGGCCCAGCACGAATTGCTGCCCCATCTCACGCATGGCGCGGCCCACGGCCAGGCGGATCACCGGTTCCCCCAAACGCCGCATGGCCCCGCGCAACACGCTGGCCATGCCATCCCCGTCCTGCAACACCTTGCCGGTCAGCATCAGCGCCCAGGTGGAGGCATTGACCAGCGAGGATGAGGATTTTCCCAGATGCGCGCCCCATTCCGATGGTGCGATCTTGTCTTCGATCAGGGCGTCCATGGTGTCTGCATCGGGCACCCGCAACAGCGCCTCGGCCAGACACATCAGGGCAATGCCTTCCCGGGTCGATAACCCGTATTCCGCCAGAAACACCTCCATCAATCCCGGGTCATCCCCGTCGCGCAGGCTTTGGACCAGCGCCGCACCCCGGGCCGAGGCCGCGGCCCGGGTGGCTGCGTCGGGTGCGGCCTCGGCGATCAGGTTGGCCAGCACCTCGGTTTCGGGCGTGTGGGTCAGGGTGCGGATATGCTCACGCAATGCTGCAAGCGACGTCATCGGCGGCTTCCTCATGCTCAACTGGCCCCAGATTAGCGCAGCCATGCAGGGCGGTGTGCCTTGACTTTGCCATATGACAGGCGTTTGTCCTGAATTGAGACGCATAGACAGGACAAAAGATGATGGATCAGCCCGATACCAGTCCACTGGATGGATTTGACATGAAAATCCTCCAGCTTCTCTCAACCGAAGGCCGCATTCCGATCACCGATCTGGCGCGCAAGGTGGGCCTGTCGAAAAGCCCCTGTCAGGTGCGGGTCAAACGGCTTCAGGCGCAGGGCTATATTCTGGGGTTCCGCGCGGTGCTGAACCCGGCCAAGCTGAACCGCGATCATGTGGCCTTTGTCGAGCTGCGGCTGGCCGAAACCACCGAGGCCGCGCTTGGCGCCTTCAACGCAGCCGTCCATAAAGTGCCCGAGATCGAGCAATGCCATATGATCGCCGGGGCGTTCGATTATCTGCTGAAGGTGCGCACCCGCGATATGCGCAGCTATCGCCGGGTGCTGGGAGAGGTGATTTCAGCACTGCCCCATGTGGCCTCAAGCTCCACCCATGTGTCGATGGAGGCGGTGAAGGACAGCGCGTTCTAGACGTGCCCATCCTTGAACCTGTATCGCCATTACCCTGCCACGCCTGCGGCACTTTCGGGGTATTGGCGATACGTCATGGCTGAGGGTAAGGGCGGGTGTAGTATAGCTCCGGCCTGAAATTCTGTACCACCCCGCATCACCCTTCCGCCCGGCGGCACCGCCGGGCAGCGCCCGTACCGCCCCCACGGGGCGGGCGCTTCTCGCCCACCCCTCGGTTCGGGCGCTGCCCTCTGCACAAGGCATATATAATTCAGAATTTTAGGACGAAACTATAGAAGCGCGTTCTAAAGATGCACCAGATGCGAGGCGCAGCCGGTCAGCGCGGCGTAGTCATCTGACACCACGGCCACGCCAAACTGCTCCAGGAACGGCCCGAACCTGCCTTTATCATGCATCGCTGCGGCAAATCCGAACCGGTGCAGATAGGGGGCGAAGGCCCGGTTGACGCCGCCAACCAGATGGATGCCGCCAAAGGGCAGATGGATCAGGGCCAGATCGCCGATCACCGTGCCCAGCACACGCACAAACAGGCGCGCCGTGCCCTCGGCCTGTGAATTGCCCGCTTCCAGCGCGGCCATGATCTCGGCAGCGGGGCGGTTTTCATCATGCAGATAGGTATGGATCGCCTCGATCCCGCGGCCTGACAACGCCTCTTCCACCGCTGCAAACCCATGGGTGTCGCGCAGGCGCGCGGTCAGAACGGCACTGTCAGGGCCGCAGGGCGGCAGGCTCATATGGCCGCATTCGGAAGGCGGCACAAACCGGCCCTGTGCGGTGTCATAGATCGGGGCGGCGTTAAAGCCGGTGCCGACCCCCACCACCAGCTTGGCGGCCCGGGGGCTGACCTTTGGCTGGGGCAGGATCTGGGTGATCATATCGGGGGCCAGATGACCGATGGCATGGCCCTGGGCCTGCAGATCATTCAGCACCGCAACCTTATCGGCGCTCAGAATTTCGGTCAGCATGTTCCGGTCGATCCGCCAGGGCAGGTTGGTCAGTTCTGCCACCCCGTCATGGACCGGCCCGGCGGCGGCCACGCAGGCCCCGGTGATCTGCCCGCGATCAGTGTCGGTATCACTGAGATAGCGGTGCAGCACCTCATCCAGTCCGCTGGCCTCGCGATTGGCATAGCGGCGCACGCTGCTGCCATCCACGGCCTTGCCATGGGCCAGGGCCACGCGGGTATTGGTGCCGCCGATATCGGCCACAAGCGACAGGGCAGGGGACATGGGCAGGGTCCTTTAAGCTTTCGGGGTCAGCGCCACCACTTGGAGAGCGCCTGATAAGACGCTTTTGGTGTGCGCTGCAAGCTGTCGAAATCCACATGGACCAGACCAAAGCGTTTTTCATAGCCCAGGGTCCATTCATAATTATCCATCAGCGACCAGGTGAAATAGCCTTTCAGGGGCACGCCTTCGGCAATCGCGGCGCGGGCGGCGTTCAGATGGCGGGTCAGATAGTCGATCCGCGCCGTATCGGGGAGATCCGGGCTGTCCGCATGGGCCATGCCGTTTTCGGTCACGTAAAGCGGCAGGTTGCCGGTATAATCCCGGGCGGTGCGGATCAGGAAGTCGCGCAACCCGTCGGGGTAGATTTCCCAGCCCATCTGGGTTTTCTCAAGCGGGCCGTCCACCTCGCGGTAATTCGGCCAGGGGCCGGGGGCATGGGTGATCAGCTTGCGGGTGTAGTAATTCACGCCCAGCCAATCCAGCGGTTCCGCGATGATGCCGAAATCCTCCTGCCAGCTTTCGGGCAAATGCGGTTCAAGCCCGGCCAGAACCTCGGCGGGATAGGCGCGGTGGAACAGACCGCCCAGGAAAAACCGGTTATAGAGCGCATCATAGGCGGTGGCCGCCGCATGTGTTTCGGGGCTGTCATCGGCGGGCTGGCTCCATTCCATATTGCAGACCGCGCCCAGGTTCTGCATGCCAAGCCCGCGCATCACCTGTGTGGCCCGGCCATGGGCCAGCAGCACGTGATGCATGGCCCGCGCGGTGGCCCTGATATCGCGCAGGCCCGGCGCGTGATACCCGTCAAAATGGCTGAGCCAGCCCACGCACCAGGGTTCGTTGATCGGCGCGACAGACCAAAGCCTGTCGCCGATCCGGTCCATGATGGTGGCGGTGAAATCGGCAAACCAGCCGGCAATGTCGCGGTTGCGCCAGCCGCCCAGATCGGCCAGCGGGCTTGGCAGTTCCCAGTGATAGAGGGTGGCGGCGGGTTTGATGCCGCGCGCCAGCAACCCGTCCACCAGCCGGTCATAGAAATCAAGACCCGCCTCGTTCACCGGCCCGCGCCCTTCGGGCAGCACCCGCGCCCATGAGGTGGAAAACCGATAGGCATCCGCGCCCAGATCGGCCAGCAGGTCCAGATCCTCCTCCATCCTGTGGTAATGGTCGCAGGCCACGGCCCCGTTCTCGGCGCGCACCACATTGCCCGGCGTGGCGGCAAAACTGTCCCAATGGGTTTTGCCTGCACCGCCAAACCTGTGCCCTTCAATCTGATAGGCGGAGGTGGCAGTGCCGAAAACAAAGCCTTCGGGGAAATCGGCACGGGTGAAGTTCATCGTGGATACCTTTGATAAATCACGAAGACGGGGCGGGCCGGTGGACCGGCCAACGGTCAGTTCCGGCTCCCATAATTCCTGCACAAAGGGTTGATCGGGGTCGCGGATCAGGTCGATCAGGATCTCGGCGCAGCGTTGCCCCGCCGCACGGATAGAGGACCGGGTGGCGGTGAAGGCGGGCCCATCCGTATCATTGGTCATGTAAGACAGCACATCGTCATGGGTGATCAGCGAGATATCGCGGCCCAGGACCAGCCCGCGTTCCACAACCGCCCGGCGCACACCAATCGCGGGAATGACCGAGGAGACCAGAAACGCGGTCGGGCGATCTGCCTGGTCCAGCATTTCAGATGCCGCCAGATAGCCATAGCCTTCGGTCATCACATCGGCGCGCATCCAGCCCGGATTGGGCGCCAGACCCCGGTTCCACATCGCCTCGGCAAAGCCGGTGCGGCGCCGCGCGGCGAAATCGAGATTTTCCTGCCCGTTGATCAGCGCGATGCGTTTGTGCCCCAGATCCAGAAGGAACTGCGTGGCCTTGCGAAAGGCCGAAATATTGGCCACATCCAGCCAGCTATAGCCTTCGGGGTCCTGCGCGCGGCCATGGACCAGAAACGGCATGCCGATCTCGCGCAAAAGGGCGATCCGCGGATCATCCGTCTGTGGCGACTGCACGATCACCCCATCGACCGAACCATTGGTGGCCATCTGCCGATAGGCGCGCTCTGCCTCTCCATCACTGACGATCGACAGCAGCAGGTCATAGCCGTCACGGGCATAAATCTCCCCCGCGCCGGCCAGAAAATCGGCGAAAATCGGGTTCACCATCTCGGTCTTGCCGGTCAGGGTGATGACATGCCCGATGGTCATGGCACGGCCTGTGGCCAGGCGGCGGGCGCGTGAATTCGGTTGATAATTTGCCGCCTCGGCCGCCGCCAGCACCCGGCTGCGGGTCTCTTCGCGCACTTCCGGGTACCCGTTCAAAGCCCGGCTGACCGTGGTTTGAGACAGGTCCAGAGACTCGGCCAATTGTTTGAGATTCATTGCCAATTTTGCCCCAAAGCGCTTCGGAAAGAGAAGATAACCTAGCCATGCGGAAGACGCTTTGTCAAAGATTCAAAACCGTCTGTTTTTTCTGCACCTGCGAAATAACCCATTATTTTTCAGGGATATGTCACAAGGCGGATTGACTTGAAGGACTGCTTGATTGAGGGTGAAACAATACCAAAGCGCTTTGAGGGATGTTTTGGACGATCAAAAACGCCACGCGACCGCAACAGCGGCGCATTATCTGGGAGGTAACAAATGAAACATTCACTTTATACCGGTGTGGCGCTTCTTGCGCTGAGTGCGGGCATGGCCCATGCGGATGGCCATATGGTCTTTCCCATTGGCGAGGGCGATTTCGACTGGGACAGCTATAGCGCCTTTGCCGATGCCTATGACCTGTCTGGCCAGACGCTGACGATGACCGGCCCGTGGACGGGGCTGGATGCGGAGCTTGTGGAAAGCGTGGCCGCCTATTTCAGCGAGGCCACGGGCGCCACGGTGCAATATTCCGGGTCTGACAGTTTTGAACAGGATATCGTGATCGCGGCGCAGGCGAATTCCGCCCCGAATGTGGCGGTCTTCCCGCAACCGGGGCTGGCGGCTGATATGGCCGCGCGCGGGTTCCTGACCCCGCTGGCCGATGGCACCGCCGACTGGGTGCGCGACAATTATGCCGCCGGGCAGTCCTGGGTCGATCTGGGCACCTATGCGGGGGAAGACGGGGCGGACGCGCTTTACGGCTTTTTCTACAAGGTCGATGTGAAATCGCTGGTCTGGTATTCGCCGGAGGCCTTTGATGAGGCGGGGTATGACATTCCCGAAAGCATGGAGGATCTGCGCGCCCTGACCGATCAGATCGTGGACGATGGCGGCACGCCCTGGTGCATCGGTCTGGGGTCCGGCGCGGCCACCGGCTGGCCCGCCACCGATTGGGTGGAAGACATGATGCTGCGCACCCAACCGCCCGAGATCTATGACGCCTGGGTCAGCAACGAGATCCCGTTCAATGATGACCGGATCGTCGCGGCGATCGAGGAATTCGGCAATTTCGCCCGGAACGCGGATTATGTCAGCGGCGGCGTGGCGGCGGTGGCCTCCACCGATTTTCGCGACAGCCCTGCGGGTCTCTTCGACTTCCCGCCGGAATGCTACATGCATCATCAGGCTTCGTTCATCCCGACCTTCTTCCCCGAAGGCGCGGATAGTGATTTCTTCTACTTCCCGGCCTATGCCGGGGCAGATCTGGGCAACCCGGTTCTGGGCGCCGGTACGCTGATGGCCATCACCGATGATTCACCTGCGGCCCATGCCTGGATCGAGTTTGTGAAAACACCCATCGCCCATGAGGTCTGGATGGCGCAGACCGGGTTCCTGACCCCGCATAACAGCGTCAATACCGATCTTTTCGGCACCGATGCGGCCCGGCAGATGAATGACATCCTGCTGAATGCCACGACCTTCCGCTTTGACGCATCCGACCTGATGCCGGGCGAGATCGGGCAGGGCGTGTTCTGGTCCGGCATGGTGGATTATGTCACCGGCACCGATGCCATGGATGTGGCCACCATGATCCAGGAACGGTGGGACTCGATTCAGTAACCGCGTCCGACACCACATGACCCCCCGGTCCGGGCCATCAGGCATCCGGGCCGGGGCCATCAGGAACAGGCCGTAAACCGGGCTGAAAGGGAGGATCTTATGTCACCAATGCTGCAGGGGGCGATCACCATCGTGGTCGGTGTCGGCGGGTGTATCGGCTATTTCTATCTTGCCAATCTGATCCTCGACAAAGCGATCTTTCCGGCCCGTGGCAATGATGCCGGGCGCAATATCAACCGGGCCAATGCGGTGCGGCCCTGGCTGTTTCTGTTTCCGGCGATTTTCGCGCTTGGCCTTTATCTGGTCTACCCGGTGGTGGGCAGTTTCATCCGCTCGCTCTACAATCGTGCGGGCAGTGATTTTATCGGTCTGGGCAATTACCGGAGCCTGATCGCGGATGAGGCATTCCGCATCGCGTTTTTCAACAATTTCCTCTGGGTTCTGATTGTGCCCGCGATGGCCACCTTTCTGGGCCTGCTTGTGGCACAGTTGACCGACCGGCTGCGGTGGGGCAATATCGCCAAATCGCTGATCTTCATGCCGATGGCGATCTCTTTCGTGGGCGCCTCGCTGATCTGGAAATTCGTCTATGCCAATGACCCGGATATCGGGATCATCAATGCCATTCGTGCCACGATGGGGATGGGCAGCCTGGATCCGCTGCAACTGCCGTTCTGGAATAATTTCTTCCTGATGGTGATCCTGATCTGGATTCAGACCGGGTTTGCCATGGTGATCCTCAGCGCCGCCCTGCGCGGCATCCCCGAGGAAACGGTTGAGGCGGCGATCATCGACGGGGCAAACCCGTTTCAGGTGTTCTTCAAGATCAAGGTGCCGCAGATCATGGGCACCATCGTGGTGGTCTGGACCACGATCACCATTCTGGTGCTGAAAGTGTTCGACATTGTCTACACGATGACAGGCGGCAATTTCGGCACGCAAATTCTGCCCAGTTACATGATGAGCTTCATGTTCCGCGATGACGGGCGGGCGACCGCCGTGGCCTTTGTGATCATGCTGGTGGTTTTGCCGGTGATGATCTGGAACATCATGCAAGCCCGCAAAGAAATGCGCTGAGAAGGGGACGGAAAATGGACAGTATCGCCGGTACCAAATCGTCGCTGACCTGGGCGGTGAATATCTCGGTCGTGTTTCTGGTGGTTTTATGGCTGATCCCGACCATCGGGCTTCTGGTCTCCTCTTTCCGGGATCGGGACCAGATCTCGGTATCGGCCTGGTGGCAGGCCCCGTTGCCGGTCGAACAGGCCTATCGCCTGCGCGCCGAGGGGGAGGTGCGGCAGCAGGCCGGGCTCTGGATCATCGAGGGCAATGTCTTTGACGCCTCGGAACTTTCGTCAAGCTTTCCCGACAGCGCGGACAGGCCGCCGGTTTCCTCCTTCGGGCTGACCGGGCGCGACCCGGGTGCGATTGCCGCTGGCGAAGAGGTTGAAAACCGCGATGGCGGCACCCTGGTGGTCAATGCCGATGGCTCCTATGTCTTCACCACCAATGAAGACCCGGGCGAGCGCCCGCCCCGGATTTATGTGGTGGCCGAAACCCCGCCGGAATTCACCACCGGCAATTATGACACGGTGCTGACCGGCGATGGGATGATGCAGGCCTTCATCAACACCCTGACCGTGACAATCCCGGCCACCATCATCCCGATCCTGATCGCGGCCTTTGCCGCCTATGCGCTGGCCTGGATGGATTTCCCCGGCAGGGGTCTTTTGATCGCGGCGGTGGTGGGGCTTCTGGTGGTGCCCCTGCAACTGGCGCTTGTGCCATTGCTCAGCCTGCATCAGCAGATCGGCATCGGGCAAAGCTTTGTGGGCATCTGGCTGGCCCATACCGGGTTTGGCCTGCCGCTCGCGATCTATCTGTTGCGCAATTACATGGTTGGCCTGCCGCGCGACATCATCGAAAGCGCCAAGGTGGATGGCGCGACCGATTTCCAGATTTTCATCAAGATCATCCTGCCGCTCAGCTTTCCGGCGCTGGCCAGTTTTGCGATCTTTCAGTTCCTGTGGACCTGGAATGACCTGCTGGTGGCCAAGGTGTTCCTGCCATCCTCCGATGAAAGCTGGGTGATGACAGTGCGCATTGCCGATGATCTTCTGGGCTCACGCGGCGGCGACTGGGGGATACTGGCGGCCGCCGCATTTGTTTCAATTGCAGTTCCCCTCTTGGTGTTCTTCTCAATGCAGCGTTATCTGGTACGTGGCCTTCTGGCCGGTTCCGTAAAATAACAAGGTAAGACGACCCCTATGAACCTGATGCAGGATCTCGCGCCCGAAACCGTGATGGCGCATGACAAGGATTGGTGGCGTGGGGCGGTGATCTATCAGATCTATCCGCGCAGCTATCAGGACAGCAACCATGACGGTATCGGCGATCTGGCCGGTATCATCCACCGCCTGCAGCATATTGCAGAGCTTGGGGTCGATGCGATCTGGATCAGCCCGTTCTTCCGCTCGCCGATGCTGGATTTCGGCTATGATGTCAGCGATTACCGCGATGTGGACCCGATGTTCGGCTCGCTTGGGGATTTCGATGCGCTGATCGGGCGGGCCCATGATCTGGGGCTGAAAGTTCTGATTGACCTGGTGCTCAGCCACACCTCGGATCAACATGCCTGGTTCCAGCAATCCCGGTCCTCCCGCGACAACCCCAAGGCCGACTGGTATGTCTGGGCCGATGCCAAACCCGATGGCAGCCCGCCGAATAACTGGCTGTCGATCTTTGGCGGCTCGGCCTGGGAATGGGATGGGGAAAGGATGCAGTATTACCTGCACAACTTCCTGAAAGAGCAGCCCGATCTGAACCTGCACGCCCCGGATGTGCAGCAGGAATTGCTGGATGTGGCGCGGTTCTGGCTGGATCGCGGGGTGGACGGGTTCCGCCTGGATACGATCAATTTCTATTTCCACGACACGCAATTGCGCGACAACCCGGCGCTGGCGCCCGAAAACCGCAATGCCACCATCGCCCCCGAGGTGAACCCCTATAACTGGCAGGATCACCTGCATGACAAGAACCAGCCCGAAAATCTCGATTTCCTGCGCCGCCTGCGCCGCCTGATGGAGGAATATCCCGCCGCCACCGCCGTGGGTGAGGTGGGCGATGGCCAGTATGGTCTTGAGCTTCAGGCCGAATACACGTCGGGCGGCGACAAGGTGCATATGTGCTACAGTTTCGAGTTCCTGTCAGGCATCGTGCCCACCCCGGAGCGTGTCGGTCAGGTGATCACGGATTATGAGACGGCGATTGGGGATGGCTGGGCCTGTTGGGCCTTTTCCAACCATGATGTGGTGCGCCATCCGTCGCGCTGGAACCTGGGCGAGGAGGCCCGGCGTCTCTATGCCGCGATGCTGTTATGTCTGCGCGGTTCGGTCTGCCTGTATCAGGGGGAAGAACTGGGCCTGACCGAGGCGTATGTCTCCTATGAGGACCTGCAGGACCCTTACGGCATCCGATTCTGGCCCAAATTCAAGGGCCGCGACGGGTGCCGCACGCCCATGCCCTGGATCAGCGACAACCAGAATGGCGGGTTTTCCGATGCCAAACCCTGGCTGCCCATGGCGGTCGAACATCTCAACCGTTCGGTCGCCAATCAGGGCGGGGCAGAGGACAGCACGCTGGCCTTCTATACCCAGATGATCCGGTTCCGGGCCTCTTACCCGGCTTTGGCCAAGGGCGATTTCGCCATGGTCCAGTCAGATGACGGCGTGGTGTCATTCATCCGCGAATATGAGGGCCTGCGCCTGTTCTGCGCGTTCAACCTGACCAATATGGCGCAGCCCGTCAAAATGCCTGAAGGAGAGTGGCGCCAGGATATGGGCAGCCCATTCACACCCATCGCAAATACCGAGAGGGAGGTCACGCTGCCGCCCTATCAAGCCTATTTCGGGGTTCATGACAGCACGTCCTGACCCCCCGCGAAGACCAGTAAAGGGAGAAACCAACCATGGCCGAACTGAGGATGACAGATGTCGCCAAAGCCTATGGCGACGTGCAGGTGCTGAGTGACATCAACCTGGAGATCGACACCGGTGAGCTGATCGTCTTTGTCGGCCCTTCCGGCTGCGGCAAATCCACCCTTCTGCGCATGGTGGCAGGGCTGGAGAGGATCACCGGCGGTTCCCTGGAAATCGACGGTCAGGTGGTCAATGATGTGCCCCCCTCGGAACGGGGCATTGCCATGGTGTTCCAGTCCTACGCGCTTTACCCGCATATGACCGTGCGCGACAACATGGCCTTTGCCCTGAAAATCGCGGGTAAGACCAAGGCAGAGATTGACCAGTCGGTCAGCGCCGCGGCGGAAAAGCTGCAACTGACCCAATATCTGGGCCGGCTGCCCAAGGCCCTGTCCGGCGGGCAGCGACAGAGAGTGGCAATCGGGCGGTCCATCGTGCGCGACCCCAAGGTCTATCTGTTTGATGAACCGCTCTCGAACCTTGATGCGGCCCTGCGCGTCGCCACCCGGCTGGAGATTGCGCAACTGAAAGAACAGATGCCCGATTCGACGATGATCTACGTGACCCATGACCAGGTGGAGGCGATGACCCTGGCCTCGCGGATCGTGGTTCTGGCAGGTGGCGGCATTGCCCAGGTCGGCACACCTCTGGAGCTTTACGAGACCCCGAACAGCGAATTTGTGGCCCAGTTCATCGGCTCACCCGCGATGAACCTTCTGGGCGGCGAAATCACCGGCACCGGTGAGGTGACCACCCTGAAACTGCACCAGGGCGGGGGCACCATCACCTCTGACTATCCGTCGCGCCCTGAAGATATGGGAGCCTCCGTCAATATCGGCATCCGGCCCGAGGATATGATCGCCACCGAGGGTGAGGATTTCGCCTATCACGGCACGGTGGATATCACCGAAGCGCTTGGCGAGGTGACGCTGCTGTATTTCAAGAAGGCGCAGCCGCAGCATGACCCGGTGATCGGCAAACTGCCGGGCATCCATTCCAATATGCGCGGCACCGATGTGAGACTGACCGCGGAACCGTCGAAAGTGCATGTGTTCAAAAACGGTGTCTCGCTGCGCTATCTCGACCAGAAGGTGATGGTGCCGGGCGTGGCGCCGCATTAAGGATCGTCTTTACCCGACCATATTCTCCTCGGGCGCGGGCAAAAGCCCTCTGGAACTGTTAGCGCTAACATGATATGCAGCCCGCAGCCGCCGCCAGGAGAATGCTAATGCCGCTCGATGATCGCATTGCCCAGATCACCGCCCGTATCAAAACCCGCTCCCGCAAGACGCGGCAGACCTATCTTGATCGTATGCGCCGCGCCGCAGAGGAGGGGCCGCGCCGGGCCCATCTGACCTGCGGCAATCAGGCCCATGCCTATGCAGCCATGGCCGGTGACAAAGAGGCGCTGGTCGCAGCGCGGGTGCCCAATCTGGGCATTGTGACCGCCTATAATGATATGTTGAGCGCCCATCAGCCTTTTGAAACCTATCCGCAACAGATCAAACAGGCCGCCCGCGCCGCAGGCGCCACAGCGCAGGTTGCCGGTGGCGTGCCGGCCATGTGTGACGGGGTGACCCAGGGCCAGGTGGGGATGGAGCTGAGCCTGTTTTCCCGCGACGTGATCGCGCTGGCCACCGGTGTCGCGCTCAGCCACAACACATTTGATGCGGCGGTCTATCTGGGGGTCTGTGACAAGATCGTGCCCGGTCTGGTCATCGCGGCGGCCACTTTCGGCTACCTGCCGGGCCTGTTCATTCCCGCCGGTCCCATGGTCTCGGGCCTGCCCAATGACGAGAAATCCAAGGTTCGGCAACAATTCGCTGCCGGTGAGATTGGCCGCGACCTGCTGATGAAGGCCGAGATGGACAGCTATCACGGCCCGGGCACCTGCACTTTCTATGGCACGGCAAATTCCAACCAGATGCTGATGGAATTCATGGGTCTGCATCTGCCCGGCGCCAGTTTCGTCAACCCCGGTACGCCCTTGCGGGATGCGCTGACCGTGGCCGCCGCCGAACGCGCCATTTCGATCACCGCCCTTGGCAATGCCTATACGCCGGTTTGCGACATTCTCGATGAAAAGGCGTTTGTGAATGGTATTGTCGGGTTGATGGCCACGGGCGGCTCGACCAATCTGGTGATCCATCTGGTGGCCATGGCCCGCGCCGCAGGGGTTATCCTCGATTGCACGGATTTCTCTGATATCTCGGCGATCACCCCGCTGATGGCACGGGTCTATCCCAACGGGCTGGCCGATGTGAACCATTTCCACGCCGCGGGCGGGCTGGGCTATATGATCGGCGACTTGCTGGAAGCGGGGCTGTTGCACCCCGATACGGAAACCGTCGCGGGCACCGGCCTGAAACACTACACGCAGGAGCCGAAACTGAAAGACGGGGCGCTGGTCTATGATGATGGCGCCGGCGAAAGCCTGAACAGCAAGATCCTGCGCCCCGCCAATGACCCGTTCCAGGCCACAGGCGGGCTGGTGGAACTCAGCGGCAATCTGGGGCGCGGCATCATGAAAGCCTCTGCCGTTGCCCCCGAACGCCATGTGGTCGAGGCCCCGGTGGCCGTCTTTCAGACCCAGCAGGACGTCAAAACCGCCTTTCGCGCCAATGAACTGAACCGCGATGTGATCGTGGTGGTCCGGTTCCAGGGACCCAAAGCCAACGGCATGCCGGAACTGCACGGGCTGACCCCGATCCTCGCGGTGCTTCAGGATCGCGGGTATAAGGTTGCGCTGGTCACCGATGGGCGGATGTCGGGCGCATCGGGCAAGGTGCCCTCGGCGATCCATGTGGCGCCCGAGGCGCTGGATGGCGGCCTGATCGGCAAATTGCAGGATGGCGATCTGCTGCGCGTCGATGCCGTCAAAGGCAGCCTTGATGTGCTGACCGAAGGGGTTGAGACCCGCCCCGCCGCGCAACCTGATCTCAGCTCAAACAGCCACGGTATCGGCCGCGAGATGTTCGAGATTTTCCGCCAATCCGCCGGCTCCGCCACGGATGGGGCCGGCGTCGTGGTTTAACTCCCGGCTTCTCTGCTTCATAAATATCCCCGCCGGAGGCATCCGGCCCGACCCGAAACAGACCGACCGCAAAAGGACAAAATGATGACCCCGCAGCAAGCCAGCCAGGCGGCCCGGAAGATTTGCCGACTGGCCCCGATTGTTCCCGTTCTGGTGGTCGAGGATGCGGCCCATGCCCGTCCTCTGGCCGAGGCTCTGGTTGCCGGTGGCCTTCCCGCGCTGGAGGTCACGTTGCGCACACCCGCAGCACTTGAGGTGATCGCCGAGATGGCACAGGTCCCGGGCGGTGCGGTGGGTGTGGGCACCTTGCTGACCCCCGGTGATGTCACAGCCGCAAAAGATGCAGGCGCGACATTCGGTGTGTCCCCCGGCGCCACTGACCGGCTCCTGTCCGCCTGTGAAGAGGCCGATCTGCCGCTTCTGCCCGGGGCCGCAACCGCCAGCGAGGTGATGGCGCTTTACGAACGGGGCTATGACATGCTGAAATTCTTTCCCGCCGAAGCCTCGGGCGGCGCCCCCGCGCTGAAAGCCATCGGCGCCCCGATGCCACAGGTCAGTTTCTGCCCCACGGGCGGTGTCTCCCTGCGCAATGCCCCTGATTACCTGTCTCTGCCCAACGTGATCTGCGCCGGTGGAAGCTGGGTCGCCCCGGCTGAGGCTGTTTCAAGGGGGGATTGGGGGCAAATCACGTCACTTGCGCGTGAGGCCAGCATGCTCGGCTAGGGCTTGCCGAAACCGGCCAGATCGGTGGCGAACCTTTGCCAGACAGGCGGTTTACACGGTTTCGTTTAAAAAAATGATCGCAATATGCATCGCAATATGCCGGGGAAACCGCCAGTTTCCGGGCATCGCGCAAGACATCAAAAAGGAGTCGCACGATGTATAAACGATCTCTCTACGTTCTGCCCTTGGCTTTGACCGTAGCTGCCGGAACAGGCCCGGCACTGGCAGGCAATCTTGACCCGGCCCCGGCAAGCCCGCCCGTAGTGGTTGCCCAACCGGCACCGACCTATGTCGGCAATGACTGGACCGGCTTTTATGGCGGTGGTCAGCTTGGCTATGGCGATGTTGGCACCAGCGGTGCGGCCACTGTGGATGGAGATGGCGGGTTTGTCGGTCTTCATGGCGGCTATATGTGGGATTTCGGAAATGCCGTGATCGGCGCCGAGATCGACTATGATTCCTCGGAAATCGAGCTGGATGCGGGTGCCGGCAGCATTGACGATATTGCCCGGCTGAAACTGCGTGCCGGTTGGGATGCGGGCAATATACTCTATTACGGAACCGTGGGTACGGCCGCGGCCTCGGCAAATATCGGCGGGGTTGATTATGATGATACCGGCTGGTTGGCGGGCGCAGGCCTGTCCTATGATCTGGGCAATAACTGGGTTGTCGGCGGCGAGGTTCTGTATCATGAATTCGAGGATTTCGACGCAACCGGCATCGACGTGGATGTGACCACCGTGAGCGCCCGGGTGTCTTACCGGTTCTGATCCTGATCCACTGAAGACCCTGATCCATTAAAACCGAACAGACGGGCGCCATACAATACGGCGCCCGTTTTCATCACTCTGGCACGGCCAGCAGCCTGTCAATCCTGCCCCCGCCGATGCCATGCGTCAGCGGCGTGAAATCCCCCTGATCGAACATCGCCTGCGCTGCATCATGGATGACCCGGTGGGTGACCCGCGCCAGCGCCGAGCCAAGCGAGATCCGCGCCACCCCGGCGCTGGCATAATCCGCCCGGGGGATATTTGCATAAGGCCCGGCGGCCAGTGCGTTCACCGGCACCGGGCTTGCGGCGCAAAGCCGGACGATATCGGACATATCCGGCGGCAGCGGGGTATAGACGCAATCGGCCCCGGCCTCCGCATAGGCCAGACAGCGGCGCAGGGCTTCCTCCATATCATAGGCGCCGATCATCACCCCATCGGCCCGGGCGCAAAGCACAAAATCACGGGGCGCGGCGCGGGCGGCGGCGGCAGCGGCGCGGATACGCTCCACCGCCTCGGCAAAGGGGTAGGGCGCTTTCGCGGGAAAACCCGTATCCTCGATCGAGATCCCGGCCAGCCCCGCCTCGACCGACAGGCGCACGGTTTCAGCGCAGTCTTCCGGCGCATCGCCAAACCCGTTCTCGAAATCGCCCGAGACGGGCAGGGGCGTGGCAGCCACCAGATCGGCCCCATGGGCCAGGGCCTCATCCCGGGTCACGGTGCCGCCATCGGGCCTGCCAAGGGTAAAGGCATGGGCCGCCGATGAGGTGCCGATGGCCTCGGCCCCCAGCCCTGCCAGCAGTCTGGCGCTGCCCGCATCCCAGGCATTGGCCAGGATAAATGGGTTGCCGGGCCGGTGCAGGGCGCGAAAGGCGGGGCCGGGGTCATGACGGGTCATGGGGATGTCCTTTTCTGATCTGTATATCCGCGTTCAAGTGTCAGGAGGTGATCCTTGCGCCACAACCCGCCGCCATAGCCGGTCAGCGCGCCATCCGCCCCGGTGATCCGGTGACAGGGCACCAGAATGGCCAGCGTATTGGCGCCGTTGGCGCGGGCCACGGCGCGCACGGCCTCGGGGCGGTCAAGGCTTTGGGCAAGCTGGCTGTAGCTGAGGCGCGTCCCGGGCGGGATCTTCTGCAACGCGGTCCAGACCGCTTGCTGAAAGGCACTGCCCGGTTGGCGCAGCGGCAGATCGAACTTGGGCAAGCTTCCATTGAAATAGGCGGTCAGCGCCTGATCCAGCCGGTCGATCAACGGGGTGCGCCCAAAGCTGAGCCCGCCATGGCTGTCTTTCAGCAGGCGGCACAATTCTTTTGGCAGGGCCTTGCGATCAAAAAACTCCAGCAGGTGAATGGCATGTGTGCCCGCCACCGCGATCATCGGGCCAAGGGGTGTGGCGATCCAGTCGGCGGTCAGTTCCGCCGATTTTTTCAGATGCCCGGGGGGCAGGCCCAGAAGCCGGATCACCGCCTGCCGGAACGCGTCGGGGGAGGAAAATCCCGCGTCAATCTGGGCGTCGATGACCCGCCCGCCCCCGGCAAGCGTGGTGAACCCGGCGGCCAGCCGGCGATGGCGGGCCATATCCAGAAAGCTCAACCCGAAGGCGCGCTTGAAGGCCCGGCGCGCGGTAGAGGGGTCGATCTGCAGGGCGCGGATATGCGTCTCGGACCAGCGGCGGGTGGGGTCCGCATCCAGCGCGGCCAGCAAGCGGGTCACCATCGGGTCGCTATGGGCCAGCGGATGGCAGCGTTTGCAGGGGCGAAACCCCGCAGCCAGACAGGCGGCAGGGCTGTCGAAGAACCGGCAATTGGCCTGTTTCGGCTTTCGGGCCGGGCAGGTCAGGCGGCAGAACACACCGGTGGAGGTGACCCCCACATAAACCTGCCCCTCATATCCCGGATCGCGGGCCAGAAGGGCGGCATAAAGTGTGTCAGAATCAGGTATCGTCATCAACATGGCGCAACATTAGCGCGTCGGGCACAGCCGGTGACCCGGAAATCGGGCGTTTATTTCTATTGCGCAACCGGGCGGGCGGCCAGACTGCCTGCAAAGCGGATCAGACGGGTGGCGGCCTCGGCAAACTGATCGTCAGGCAGGGTCAGGGCGACACGGATATGGCCGACGGCGGCCTCGCCAAAGCTTTCCCCGGGCATGACGGCGATATTTTCGGCCTCCAGCAGGCGTTCGGCAAAGGCCATGCCTGACAGGCCCGTGGCGCGGATGTCCAGCATTGCATACATCGCACCCTGGGCCGGGACGGCGCGGACCACCTGCTGACGCGCCAGCAGAGCCATCACCATATCGCGGCGCCGGATGAAGGGCGCGGCAATCCCGGCCTCGAAATCCGGGCCCATGGCCAGCGCGTAAAGCGCGGCATCCTGAATATATCCCGGCACGCCATAGGTGGTATGGGTGGCCAGGGTGATCAGATGGGCAATCACCTCTTTCGGCCCGGCGATCCAGCCCAGGCGGGACCCGGTCATCGCATGGCTTTTCGACAGCGACCCGATGACCAGCGTCCGCTCGGCCATGCCGGGCAGGGCGCGGGGGGACAGATGGCTGCCCTGCCAGACCTGGGTGTCATAGACCTCATCCGAGATCAGCCAGAGATCGTTTTTCCTGACCACACCGGCGATCCCCTCCAGCGTTTCCCGGGAATAGATCACCCCCGTGGGGTTGTTGGGGGAGTTGATCAGAAGGGATTTTGCCGTCGCGGCAACGGCGTTCAGGGCCGGGGCATGCGGCTGAAACCCATCCTCGGGCGCGGCCTGAACCGCAACGGGAACCGCGCCTACAGATCGGATTGTGCCGGGATAGGTGGCGTAATACGGGTCGATGTAAAGTGCCTGATCGCCATTGTCGCAACTGGCATGATGGGCCGCGAAAAGCGCTGCCTGACCGCCCGGGGTGATCAGGATATTGTCACGATCCGTGGCCACGCCGGTCCGCTCTGTCAGCCGTCGGGCGACCGCATCGCGCAATGGGGCGATACCGGGCACGATGGCATAGCCCGTATGCCCGCCCTGCGCCGCCCGGTCCATCGCCGCCAGAATGCGCGGATCGGTGCGGATGTCATGCTCTCCGATGGTCAGTTCCAGCACCGGCGCACCGGCGTCTTTCATTGCGCGTGCCCGGTGGAACAGGCCCCAGCCATCATCGCCGGTGCCGGTGAGTGTGCGGATACGGGTGGAGGCCTGCATGTCCGGGAACCCTCTGATCTCTCGTTTCGGCCAGATGGGCATGGGGGCAAGGGCAAAGGCAAGCCCTGATTGCGGGATATATCCGTTTCTGATGATGTGTAACCGGCGGGTAATTCGATCCGTTGTTGGATTGGGGCCAGAGTCCGCACATTTCAAAACACAGGGTTTCAGATATGTTTCTGGTTCATGTGAAGTCGTTCCGCCCGGCGGCACCGCCGGGCAGCGCCCGATCCGACCCCACGGGGCGGGCGCTTCTCGCCCACCCCTCGGCTCAGACGCTGCCCTCCGAGTTATGCAGATGCGTTGGAGCTATTGGCCGTTCTAAGCGGCCGCGTATAATCGATTACATATCCAAACCACATGTGTTGGCACTGCGTCTGCCGATGGGCTTGATTCAGCGATGGCCTGGGCGTATCAGGGGGCCATGACCGGAATGATGACCCAGATTTGTGGTATTTGTATTCCCTCCTGACATATGTCGGCGGGCCGGTCTTCTGTGTATTCCCTTGAAATACGAAGCGACATCCCCGCCGGCGCGCGCGCTGATGCGAAAGGTTTGTTTCGATGGTTGAGATTCGTCTGAAAAACACCAGGACCCGGCAGGTGGAGCGGTTTGAACCGCTCGACCCCGAAAACCTGCGCATGTATGTCTGCGGGCCCACGGTCTATGACCGCGCCCATCTGGGCAATGCCCGGCCCGTTGTGGTGTTTGATGTGCTGTTCCGCCTGCTGCGGCATGTTTATGGGGCGGATCATGTCACCTATGTGCGGAACTTCACGGATGTGGAGGACAAGATCAACGCCCGCGCCGCGGAAACAGGGCGCGCGATTTCCGAGATCACCGAAGAGACGATCGGCTGGTATCTGGAGGATATGGCGGCCCTTGGCGCGCGGGAGCCGACCGAAATGCCGCGCGCGACCGATTTCATCCCGCAGATGGTGGCGATGATCGCCGATCTGGTGGCCAAGGGTCATGCCTATGAGGCCGAGGGCCATGTGCTGTTCCGGGTCCGGTCATATGGGGATTACGGCACATTGTCGGGCCGGTCGGTGGATGACATGATTGCCGGTGCCCGGGTGGAGGTGGCCCCCTATAAGGAAGACCCGATGGATTTCGTGCTGTGGAAACCCTCCACACCCGATCTGCCGGGATGGGACAGCCCCTGGGGTCGCGGGCGGCCCGGCTGGCATATCGAATGCTCTGCCATGGCCCGTGAATTGCTGGGGGAGAGTTTCGATATCCATGGCGGCGGCATTGATCTGGCCTTTCCCCATCATGAAAACGAGATCGCGCAATCGGCCTGCGCCCATCCGGGCGGCGATTTCGCGCGCATCTGGATGCATAACGAGATGTTGCAGGTCGAGGGCAGGAAAATGTCCAAATCCCTGGGCAATTTCTTCACCGTCCGCGACCTGCTGGATCAGGGTGTGCCGGGCGAGGTGATCCGCTTTGTGTTGCTCAGCACCCATTACTCCAAGCCGATGAACTGGACCGAAAAGAAACGAGAAGAGGCCGAGAAGACGCTTCGCAAATGGCGTAAACAGGTCAAGGATGTGCCATTGGACTTATCCAAGGAATGCGCAACCGATGCGCTTGCTGATGATCTCAATATCTCTGAGGTCTACATGCGGATGCACAGTCTCTCTGACCAGAATAGTTTAGCTGCACTGAAAGCCACGGGACATATGATCGGGATTTTGAACGATGATCTGGAGGATTGGATGCATGAAGATCAGCATGAATACGCACTCATTTCCAAACTCATTGATATTCGCAATTCAGCCCGAGCAGTAAAGGACTTTGAAACATCAGACAGAGTTCGCGATGGTCTTGAAGCGATAGGAATCATAGGTCGTGACACCAGCGAAGGGTTTACCTTTGAAATTGATACCGGCCCCGCACACAGGGCTGTTACGCAGGGCATGTTTCCGGAAAATGGCGAGTTAATGGCCTATGGGGTGAAGCGCCTGTCGCAATGGCGGCAGGCACGGCTGCAAGAGATGCTAGAGAGCCTGCAATGACCATCAATCCAACACAGGCCAGCCCACGGCCGCGGGTGGGGGTGAAGCCCCCGCCCATGGGGGCGGTCGGGGGCTGGCCGGGCCACAAGCGGCCCGGCTCGGTGGACACGCCAGTGTGCAGAACGTCCCGGACAAGACAAAGGGGCAAAGCATGACCCGCGAGCGCCTGTTCCTTTTCGACACCACGCTGCGCGACGGGCAGCAGACCCAGGGCGTGCAATTCGCGACGCCCGAGAAAATCCGCATTGCCGAGGCGCTTGATACGCTTGGTCTGGACTATATCGAAGGCGGCTGGCCCGGGGCGAACCCCACCGATAGCGGATTTTTCGAGGCCGCCCCAAAGACCCGGGCGACCATGACCGCCTTCGGCATGACCAAACGCAGCGGCCGCTCGGCCGAGAATGACGCGGTTCTGGCGGGCGTCTTGAACGCGGGCACGCCTGCGGTCTGTCTGGTGGGCAAATCGCACCCGTTCCATGTGGAAACCGCCCTTGGCATCACGCTTGCGGAAAATCTCGACAATCTTTCCAAATCCTTCTCCCATCTGACCGCCCGGTCCCGCGAGGCGATCTTCGATGCGGAACATTTCTTTGACGGCTACCGGGCGAACCCGGACTATGCCCTGTCCTGCCTGAAGGCGGCGCTGGATGCGGGCGCCCGTTGGGTGGTGCTGTGCGACACCAATGGCGGCACCTTGCCCGATGAGATCCACCGGGTGACCGAAGCGGTGATCGCCGCAGGTATCCCCGGCACCCATCTGGGCATCCACACCCATAATGATACGGAAACCGCCCTGGCCGGCAGTCTGGCGGCGGTGGAGGCAGGCGCACGCCAGATACAGGGCACGCTGAACGGGTTGGGCGAACGCTGCGGCAATGCCAATCTGACCAGCCTGATCCCGACGCTGCTGCTGAAAGAGCCCTATGCCAGCCGGTATGAGACCGGTGTCAGCCTGTCCGCGCTTGAGGGGCTGATGCGCATCTCGCGGATGCTGGATGACATCCTGAACCGGGTGCCGCACCGGCAGGCGCCCTATGTGGGGGCCTCGGCCTTTGCCCATAAGGCGGGGCTTCATGCCAGTGCGATCCTGAAAGACCCCAGCACCTATGAACATGTCGATCCGGCCCGGGTTGGCAATACCCGGATTGTGCCGATGTCGAACCAGGCCGGGCAATCCAACCTGCGCCGCCGTCTGGCCGAGGCGGGACTTGACGTGAAAAAGGGTGATCCCGCCCTGCCGCGCATTCTGGAAGAGATCAAGACGCGCGAGGATCAGGGCTATTCCTATGACACCGCCCAGGCCAGTTTTGAGCTTCTGGCCCGCGACGCGCTTGGGCTTCTGCCGCAATTTTTCGAGGTCAAACGCTATAAGGTCACGGTTGAACGGCGAAAGAACAAATACAACCGCATGGTCAGCCTGTCCGAGGCCGTGGTGGTGTTGAAGATCGGCGACAGGAAAATGTTCTCGGTCAGCGAGTCGATGGATGAAACCGGCAGCGACCGGGGACCGGTCAACGCGCTTTCCAAGGCGCTGGCCAAGGATCTGGGGCCGTATCAGCGCTATATCGACGATATCCGTCTGGTCGATTTCAAGGTGCGCATCACCCAGGGCGGCACCGAGGCCATTACCCGCGTCATCATCGACAGCGAGGATGACAAGGGCCGTCGCTGGTCGACCGTGGGGGTGTCGCCCAATATCGTCGATGCCTCGTTTGAGGCATTGCTGGATGCGGTGATATGGAAACTGGTCCGCGACGGGGTGCAACGCATATGAGGGCGGGCGTTTCAGGAAACCCGGAACTGTCAGCCTGGTCCGGCCTGATTTTACGGAGGCGGATACCATGATGACCCCTGCATTCTTTACACTCCATGCGGATCTGCCGCGCGAAGGGCCGGGGGAAACGGCGGATGTCACCTGGGCTGCCGGAATTGCGCAACTGCGCCCGGATGCGGTGATCTGTGATGCGGCCTGCGGCCCGGGGGGCGATATCGGTGCCCTGCTCAGGTCGGCGCCCGGGGGCCGGGTGACCGGCATCGACACCCATGCGGATTTCATTGCGGCGGCCCGGTTGCGGTTTCAGGACAATCCGCGCGTGACCCTGCAAACCGGCGATATGGCCAAGATCAAAGGCGCCTATGATCTGATCTGGTGCGCGGGCGCGGTTTATTTCCTTGGCATCGAAACCGCGCTGAACACCTGGCGGCAGGCTCTGGCCCCGGGCGGTGCGGTCGCCTTCTCGGAACCCTGTTTTTTTACCGGCACCCCGTCTGACGGGGCGCAGGCCTTCTGGGACGGGGCGCAGGTCACCGATGCGGCGGGGATTGCCGCGCAGGTGGCGGATGCGGGATATGAGACACTGGCGACGCGGGTGATTTCCGATGTGGCCTGGGAAAGCTATTACCGCCCGATGGCCGCGCGGATTGCCGCACTGAGACCCGGGGCCGATGCGGAATTGCAGGCGGTGCTGGAGGAGGGTGAGCGGGAGATTGCGCTCTGGCGCGAACACCGGGCGGAAACCGGGTATCTTCTGTCTGTGGTCCGCCCCGTATGACGCTGGCCGCCTGCGCCGAAATTGTCAGACGGGGGGACCCGGACCGGTTTCTGGCCGCAATGGCCGCTCCGCCTGCCGCGAGACAGGTCTTGTTCCCGCTTTACGCCTTCAATCTGGAGGTCAGCCGCGCGCCCTGGGTGACCGAAGAGCCGATGATTGCCGAGATGCGCCTGCAATTCTGGCGCGATGTGATGGAAGAGATCGGCGCCGGGAAACCGCCGCGCGCCCATGAGGTTGTGGCCCCGCTGCACGGGGCAATCCGGGCCGGGGATGCGCCGCTTCTGGATGCGATGATTGCCGCCCGGCGGTGGGATATCTATAAGGACGCGTTTGAGGATCAGGCCCATTTTGACAGCTATATCGACGCCAGCAGCGGCCATTTGATATGGGTCGCGGCGCGCGCGCTTGGGGCGCCCGATGCGGCGGAACCGGCGCTCCGCGCCCATGGGTTTGCCAGCGGCCTTGCCGGGTTCCTGCGCGCGGTGCCGGAGCTGGAGGCGCGTGGCCGGGTGCCTTTGCTGGATGGCACACCGCAAGGGGTGCGGGATCTGGCAAATCGCGGGTTGGAGAAACTGGCCGAGGCCCGGGCCGGGCGCGCATCCGTCCCCGCAGATGCGGGCGTGGCGCTTTATGCGGGCTGGCGGGCGGAGGCGGCGTTGAAGGCCGCGCGGGACGTGCCCGAACGTGTCATCGAGGGCAAACTGGATGAAAGCGAATTTGCCCGGCGTGTACGGTTGATCCGGCTGTCACTGACCGGGCGCTGGTAGGCGGGCCTGTTCAGGACAGCGCTGCTCTTGGCCGCAGGGACAGCCAGATCAGCGCGCCACCGGCCAGGGTCAGGAACGGCACCATGGCGATATTCACCGCGGTCCAGCCCGCCACCACATCCGCGCCGCCGGAATTCATCAGGATGCCCGAGCTGAGCGAGGCCAGGGTCACACAGCCGAAGACCAGAAAGTCATTCATCCCCTGCACCCGCCCGCGTTCTTCCGGGGCATGGGCCGATTGCAACATGGCCGTCGCCCCGATAAAGCCGAAATTCCAGCCGACACCCAGCAGGAACAGGGCGCCGAAGAACTGGTAAAGCGCGACTCCGGTCAGGGCGATCACCCCTGCGCCGGCCAGCAGGAACAGGCCAATGGCAACAATGCGGGTCGCACCGAACTTCGCGATCAGATGACCGGTGAAAAACGACGGCGCAAACATCGCGATCACATGGGTCGAGACGATATCGGCGGCGTTGCCGGTGGTGAAACCACAGCCCACAACCGCCAGCGGTGTCGAGGTCATCATCAGGTTCATCAGCGCATAGGAGACCATGCCGCAGATCACCGCGACCGCGATGCGCGGGTCTTTCAGCAACTCCATCCGGGAGCGGGCTGGAGCAGCGCCGGGTTTGGCCCGCGGCAGGGGCGGCAGATCAAGAAACAGGAACATCGCCATGCCAAGAAGATTGATCAGCAGCGCCACCGCATAGGTGCCCACAAAGGGGATGATGGTGAGATCGGCGGTGACCTTGACAAGCTGCGGCCCGATCAGCGCCGAGATCAGCCCGCCTGCCATGACATAGGAAATGGCCTTGGGGCGAAACGTCTCGGACGCGGTATCGGCGGCTGCGAAACGGAAAAACCCCTGCGCTGACATGTAGATACCGGTGAAGTATGAACCGATCAACAGGATCGGGAAACTGTCGATATAAAGACCGGTGCCCGCAATCATAGAGCCCAGACCGCCACCGATGGCGCCGATAAAGAACCCGGTCCTGCGGCCAAAGCGCTGCATCACCGCTGAGAGCCAGGGCGCGGTTGTCATCGAGCCGAAAACGATCATCGAGATCGGCAATGTGGCCAGAATCGGTGTCGGCGCAATCATCAGCCCGGCCAGCCCGCCGACCACGAAAATCATGGTGATCTGGCTGCCCAGAATCGCCTGTGCGGCGACAAGCACCACCACATTGCGGATGGCGCGGCTGTCGTCGATATCAATGGCGGGTGGGATGGCCTTTGCTGTCATGGGGCAGGGGTATCGCAGCGGCTGGGGATGGTCCAGTGGCATATGAGATGAGCCGGTGATACTTGATCGTAGGCGGGAAACTTTGCCGTAAGGGGGGAACGAGGGGCCGGCCCCTCGTGCTCCCCGGCGTATTTGAGACAAGAAGAAGGGGGTGCCGTTTGCGTATTCGCGATGAGCGTGATCTGGAACGGGGGGCCGTGGAACTGGTCGGGCTGGAGCCGCGTTTCGGCCCGGTTCTGGAGGTTGTGGGGTGTTTGCCGCTGCGTTTGCGCGAGGACGGGTTTGCGGCGCTTTTGAGTGCGATTGTCAGCCAGCAGGTTTCGACCGCCTCGGCAGCCGCAATCTGGGCCCGGATGGAGGCCGCCGGGCTGGTCGGGGCGGCGGCGGTCTGCAAGGCCGATGACCGGGCGTTGAAAGCGGTGGGGCTGAGCCGTCCGAAAATGCGCTATGCAAGGGCGCTGGCCAAGGCTGATCTGGATTATGCGGGCCTGCGTGAAGCAGAGCCTGAGGATGTCGTGCAGACCTTGATGAAACTGCCGGGGGTGGGGCGCTGGACGGCGGAGATCTATGCCAAATTCTCCCTTGGTCATGCGGATGTGTTTGCCGCCGGGGATCTGGCCCTGCAGGAAAGTGCGCGGCTGGTTTTTGAGCTGGAGGCGCGGCCGGGTGAGGCAGAGCTGCGCCGGATGGCGGATGCCTGGGCGCCCTGGCGGGCGGTTGCCGCCCGCGCGCTTTGGGCCTACTACCGGGTGGCCAAGAACCGGGAGGGGATCAGGTGACACGGGTGTTGGAGTTTGGCCGCAAGGCGGCGCAGTCGGGGCAGGCGGACAGTCTGGTTGTGTTCCTGCACGGCTATGGGGCCGATGGCAAAGACCTGTTGGGGCTTGCCGACCCGCTGGCGGAGCATTTGCCGGATACGGCATTTGTCGCCCCCGATGCGCCGGAACGCTCCGCCATGAACCCGATGGGGTTTCAGTGGTTTCCGATCCCCTGGATCGACGGCTCCAGCGAGGAGCAGGCGGAAGAGGGCATGATCCGGGCGGTCGAGGATCTGAACGCGTTTCTGGATGCGGTGATGGCCGAGGAGGGGATCGCGGCGGACCGGGTGGCCCTGGTCGGGTTCAGCCAGGGCACGATGATCAGCCTGCATGTGGCCCCGCGCCGGGCGGCGGAATTTGCCGGTGTGGTCGGATTTTCCGGGCGGCTCTTGAGCCCGGAAACGCTGGCCGATGAGGTGAAGATGCGGCCGCCGGTTCTGTTGCTTCACGGGGATGCGGATGATGTGGTGCCGCCGCAAAGCCTGCCCGAGGCGGCGGAGGCCCTGCAAGGGGCCGGGTTCGATGTTTATGCCCATATCATGAAGGGCACCGGCCATGGGATCGCCCCTGATGGCCTGAGCGTCGCGTTGGCCTTTCTGCGGGAGCGGTTCGGGCTGGACAGCTAAGCTCAGGGGGCGTCTGTTCAAACCGCTACGGCCTGTGGATAACGTCATAAATCTGTCAGGCGGGCAGGCTAGTGATAGCCCCGACACCCACAGCATATTGCGGGGGTTGTCAGGGGCGTAAGCCTATATATAGTCATTTCAAGCTTGGGGCGCGGTGCCCGCCCCGCTGCCGGAAGAGGGCAGGCAATACGGAGGCGGATATACGGATGAACCTCGTCAGCGATGTCGATTTCAGAACCAGTTTTGTGCGCGAGGCAGGTGGCCTCAAACATCACCCTGCGCTGGTGCTGAACGCGGATTACCGGCCTTTATCCTATTATCCCCTGTCGCTCTGGCCATGGCAGGATGCGATCAAGGCCTCCTATCTCGACCGGGTGCAGATTGTCGCGGAATATGACGAGGTGGTGCGCAGCCCGACCACGGTGATCCGAATACCCTCGGTCGTGGTTCTGAAAGATTATGTGAAACCTCAAAAGCGCGTGGCCTTCACGCGCTTTAATTTGTTTCTGAGGGATGAATTCAGCTGCCAGTATTGTGGCGCGCGCGGCGATCTGACCTTTGACCATGTGGTGCCGCGCGCCCGTGGCGGGATCACGAGCTGGGAAAATGTGGTTGCGGCCTGTTCGCGCTGCAACCTCAAAAAGGGCTCGAAAAGTCTGCGCCAATCGGCCATGGCGCTTCGCAAGCCGCCCCGCCAGCCAGGGGCGGAAGAGTTGCGCAATATGGGCCGGAAATTTCCGCCCAATCACCTGCATGAAAGCTGGCTTGATTTCCTTTATTGGGATGCCGAACTGGACGCGTGACAGGCTTGGGGCCGGATTTATCTGTCTCTGGTGCGGAGCCTGTTGAAACATCGGGGCCTGTCCTCCGCTTTTGCGCCCGTTTGATAAGGAGGCCTGATGCCTGATCCGTTCTTCACCCCGCCTTCGGGGACTGATCTGCCGCGCTATGCGGGTGTGCCGAGTTTCATGCGATTGCCGTATCTGCCGCCCGAGGCCCCACGCCGGGCTGAGGTGGATATCGGGTTTTTCGGATTGCCCTGGGATGGCGCGACGTCGAACCGGCCGGGGGCGCGGCATGGGCCGCGCGCACTGCGGGATGCCTCAACCATGATCCGGGCGATGAACCGGGCCACGGGGCAGCGGCCTTTCGATCTGGCGGCCTGTGCCGATCTGGGCGATGTGGCGATGAGCCCGGTGGATCAGGATGAGGCGCTTGCCAATGCCGAAACATTCGTGACCGGGATGCTGGCCCAGACCATCCGCCCGCTGATGGTCGGCGGCGACCATCTATGCACCTTACCCGTATTGCGGGCGCTGAGAGCCGCGCAGGGCGCGCCGTTTGGTCTGATCCTGCTGGACAGCCATACAGATCTGTACCCGCCCTATTTCGGGGGCCAAACCCTGACCCATGGCAACCCGTTTCGTCAGGCTGTGACCGAAGGCCTGATCGATCCCACCCGAACGGTGATGCTGGGCATGCGGGGCACCTCTTACGACACCGAGGATTTTGATTTTGGCCATGCCCATGGGGTGCGGATCATCCCGATCGAGGCGTGTTTCGCCCGTGGGTTTGAGGCGGTGATGGCAGATGCGCGCGAGGTGGTGGGCCATGACCCGACCTATCTGAGCTTTGATATCGACTTTATCGACCCGGCCTATGCGCCGGGGACCGGCACGCCGGAAGTGGGTGGCCCAACCAGCTTTCAGGCGATCCAATGCGTGCGGGCCTTGCAGGGGCTGACACTGATCGGCGCCGATCTGGTCGAAGTCTCGCCACCATTTGACCCATCGGGTGGCACCGCATGGCTGGGCGCCTCGATCCTGTTTGAACTGCTTTCGGCGATGGTGCCGACATAATCTGCCCTGTATGGGGATGTTGCCGTGCTCTTTGTTCGCCCACCTGCGGAAACTTGCCTCAGGCCGGTCACGCGGGATTGTGATGCGGCTTGAGTTTGCTAGACTTCAGACCATGGTCTCTATATCAGAAACCTGTGTGATCGTTAGCGCTAACATAGTCTGTCGATTTCGGCTTATGACCACGAGGAGAAGGCATGGTCTCTCGCGTAATACCGGTTGATCCGTTTGACCTGGTGATTTTCGGCGGCACCGGTGATCTGGCCCGGCGCAAGATATTGCCCGGCCTGTATCGGCGCTATTGGGCGGGGCAGGTGCCCGACGGTGTCCGTATCATCGGCGCCGCGCGCACCGAGCAGGACAGCGATGCCTGGCGTGTCTTCGTGCGCGCGGCGATCATCGAATTCGTGGCCGAGGCCAAACATGACCCGGATGTGATTGATGCGTTCCTGAAACAACTGCATTACATCCCCGTCGATGCGCGGGGCGATGGCGGCTGGAAAGACCTGGCCGGCATGATGCGGGAAGGGGTGACGCAAGCCTTCTATTTCTCGGTCGGGCCGGGCCTGTTCGGTGATCTGGCGGAACGGTTGCATCGCTTCAAGGTCGCCTGCGAAGATTGTAGAATCGTTGTGGAAAAACCCTTTGGCCGCGATCTTGCCAGCGCCAAGACATTGAACGCAACCCTGGCGCAGCATTTCGATGAACAGCAGATTTACCGGATCGACCATTATCTGGGCAAGGAAACGGTGCAGAACCTGATGGCGGTGCGCTTTGCCAATGTGCTGTTTGAGCCGCTGTGGAACGCGCAATATGTGGATCATGTGCAGATCACCGTGGCCGAGGAGGTCGGCGTTGGCGGGCGCGGCGGGTATTACGACAAATCGGGCGCCATGCGGGATATGGTGCAGAACCACCTGATGCAGCTTTTGTGCCTGACTGCGATGGAACCGCCAAGCCGGTTCGAACCCGATGCGGTGCGCGATGAAAAGCTGAAAGTGATCCGGGCGCTGGAACCGCTGCCCCCTGAGGATATCGTGCGGGGGCAATATTCTGCGGGCGATGAACCGTCTTATCTGGAAGATGTGGAAGACCCGGACAGCCGGACGGAAAGCTTCATCGCGATGAAGCTGCATGTGGCCAACTGGCGCTGGAACAGAACGCCGTTTTACCTGCGCACGGGCAAACGGCTGAATGCGCGGAACTCTGAAATCGTGGTGCATTTCAAACAGCCACCGCATTCGATCTTTGATGCGGATGCGGGCAGCAAGGCCAATGTTCTGTCGATCCGCCTGCAACCCGATGAAGGCATGGATCTGCGGGTCACGATCAAGGAGCCGGGGCCGGGGGGCATGCGTCTGGTCGATGTGCCCCTGGATATGAGCTTTGCCGAGGCGCTTGGCCCGGAAGCCGCCGATGTGCCCGATGCCTATGAACGGCTGATCATGGATGTGATCCGGGGCAACCAGACGCTGTTCATGCGCGGCGATGAGGTGGAGGCCGCCTGGGCCTGGACCGATCCGATCATCGACGCCTGGACGGAACGCGGCGACCGCCCGCTGCCTTACGCGCCCGGCAGTGCGGGGCCCGAGGATGCGCTTATACTGCTCCATAAGGACGGGCGCCGCTGGCGGGAGATCACCCCATGAAACAATTTGTCGAATATCCCGACAGGGACCTGATGCTGCTGGATCTGGCAGATACGCTGACCGGGCAGCTTGCCGATGTGCTGCGCCGCAATGACAGCGCCAGTTTCTGCGTGCCCGGCGGCACCACACCCGGCCCGCTTTTCGATGTGTTGAGCGAACAGGCGCTGGAATGGGACCGGGTTTCGATCTTTCTGAATGATGAACGGTGGGTGGCCGAAGACAATCCCCGATCAAACACAAGCTTGTTGCGGAAAAGGCTTTTGGTATCAAAGGCCTCGGCGGCGACATTGATACCGCTTTATACACCGGCGCCCGAACCGGAACCGGTGATGGACCAGCTTTCTGCCGGGTTTGAGCCGCATCTGCCGATCTCGATCCTGCTGCTTGGCATGGGCGCGGATATGCACACGGCCAGCCTGTTTCCCGGTGCCGACCGTCTGGCCGAGGCTTTGACCCCGGATGCGCCGATCCTGATGCCGATGCGGGCCGAGGCGGCGGGGGAGCCCCGGGTGACCCTGACCGCCCCGGTGCTGAACGGCGCGATGTTGAAGCATATCATCATCTTCGGGGCCGAGAAACGCGCCGCGCTGGAACGGGCCGCCGATCTGGATGCGGCAGAGGCCCCGATCCGCGCAGTCTGGTCCGATGCGGTGGTGCATTGGGCGGAATGATCCGGCGAAACCGGTCAATCAAAGGGGCATGGCATGTCAATCTGGGATGAGTTGAAGGCCCATCGGGCGGCGAAATCCGGGCGGCGCATTCTGGACCTGTTCGAGGATGCGGACCGGGCCACGGGTTTCTCCCGCCAGGTTGACGGGCTGTTGTTTGATTTCTCGAAAACCGCGCTTGATTCTGCGGCGATGTCCTTGCTGCTGGAACTGGCCCGCCGCCAGTCGGTGGAGGCGCGGCGCGAGGCGATGTTCACCGGCCAGCCGATCAACGAGACCGAGGGCCGGGCCGTTTTGCACACGGCGCTGCGCGCACCCGGCGGGGTGGTTGAGGTTGCCGGTCAGGATGTCATGCAAGGGGTTCTGGAGACCCGGGCGCGGATGGCGCAATTTGCCCATGGCCTGCGCGCCGGGCGGCTGACCGGGCAGGGCGGGACCTATACGGATGTGGTCAATATCGGCATTGGCGGCTCTGACCTCGGGCCGGTGATGGCGACGCTGGCGCTGGCGCCATGGCATGACGGGCCACGGGTGCATTATGTCTCCAACGTGGATGGAGCGCATATTCACGACACCCTGCAAGGGCTTGATCCGGCACGGACATTGGTGATTGTCGCCTCAAAAACATTCACCACGATCGAAACCATGACCAACGCCCGGACCGCGCGGGACTGGATGGCGGAAAAACTGGCGGATCCGGCAGCGCAATTCGTGGCCCTGTCCAGCGCCACGGACAAGACCGGGGCTTTCGGCATCCCCCCTGAACGGGTCTTCGGGTTCGAGGATTGGGTCGGCGGGCGCTATTCGCTTTGGGGGCCGATCGGTCTGGGCATCATGCTGGCCACGGGGCCGGAGGCGTTTCAGCAGATGCTGGACGGCGCCCATGCCATGGACAATCACTTCCGCGAGGCGGATCTGGCCGACAATCTGCCGGTTCTGCTGGCTCTGGTGGGGATCTGGCACAACCAGATCTGCGGCTATGCCACCCGCGCGGTCCTGCCCTATGATCAGCGCCTGCTGCGCCTGCCCGCCTATCTTCAGCAGCTGGAGATGGAGAGCAATGGCAAACGCGTCAGCATGGATGGCGCCGATCTGGAACGTAACAGCGGCCCCGTCGTCTGGGGGGAGCCCGGCACCAATGGCCAGCACGCATTCTATCAGCTGATCCATCAGGGCACCCGCATTATACCTTGCGAATTCCTGCTGGCCGCCAAGGGGCATGAGCCGGATCTGGCCCATCATCACCGGCTGCTGGCGGCCAATTGTCTGGCCCAGTCCGAGGCGCTGATGCGGGGCCGGTCGCTGGATACGGCCCGTGTGCTGATGGCGGCCAAAGGCCTGCAGGGGGCCGAGCTGGACCGGCAGGCCCGCCACCGGGTATTTCCGGGCGACCGGCCCTCGACCACGCTGCTCTACCCGCAGCTTACGCCTTACGTTCTGGGCCAGATCATCGCGCTTTATGAACACCGGGTGTTTGTCGAAGGGGTGATCCTTGGGATCAACTCTTTCGATCAATGGGGCGTGGAACTGGGCAAGGAACTGGCCGTGGCGCTGGAGCCGGTTCTGTCCGGCAGCGCCAGCGATGCGGAAAAAGACGGCTCCACCCAAATGCTGGTGCGGTTTCTTCAGTCCAATATGTAAAGCGGATGGAGCCCCCGAGGAGAGTGGCCTATAGCTTCGGCCTGAAATCCTTCACCACTCCGCACCATGCGCCCGCCCGGCGGCACCGCCGGGCAGCGCCCGTACCGCCCCCAAGGGGCGCGGGCGCTTCGCTTCCTGCCCCTCGGTTCGGGCTCTGCCCTCCGCGCAATGCATGTGCGTTGCAGATTACATGGACGATGCTCTAGAACTCGATATGGTGACAGAATGCCCGTCGGCATTCGAGAATTGGGCGGATATCATTCAGGGTGATGATGCGCTTGTCGAGCAGTTGAGTGCGCTGCCGCCGGTGTCTAGACCGAAGCCCTGATGCCCCCGGCCATGAGCGGGGTGGTTCAGAAACGAACGCCGCCGTTTTCCATCCGGTTGAGTGATGAGGAACGTGCGGCGCTGGAGCGTCAGGCCGGGTCGATGCCCCTGTCATCCTATGTGAAGTCGGTGGTTTTTGCGGATGAGGCTCCACGCCATCGTAAGCGTCGCGCCATGCCAGAGGCAGATCAGCGATTGCTGGCGGAGATATTGGCGCGGTTGGGGGCATCCCGCTCGGCCAGTAATCTCAACCAGATCGCCAAACATCTGAACCAGGGTACGCTGGTCATTGATGAAGACCTGGAAGCCGATCTCAAACAGGCCATTGTCGATGTCGCCTGGATGCGGGTGACACTGATTGAAGCCTTGAAAGGCCGGTCATGATTTTGGTCGGCTCCCAACGATCCGGTGCGCGGGCGCTGGCCGATCATTTGATGAATGATCGGGACAATGAGCATGTTGAGTTACTGGATATGGCTGGCTTCATGGCGGAAAACCTGCATGGGGCTTTGGATGAGGCCCACACTGCTCCAGCATGCGGCCTTGTCTTCAAGGCAACATTATAGCCTTTCGAGTTAACATTGCATCGCTTGTTCGCGGCCTCTCCCTTCGGTCGAACGCGAAAAGCGATGATCATGTCTCAATGAAAACTCGAAAGGCTTTAGGGGATGACAACCCGCACGCATTGTATATTCTAAAAACTGAGAAACAGGGGCGTCCACCGTTTGGCGGGCTGAGAAGAACCCTTTGAACCTGAACCAGATCATGCTGGCGGAGGGAGTTGCTCGGCGTATGAAACGGGTCAATTCTCCGCTTCGATTCGCCCGGCCTCCGCCCGATGGAGGCCATTGTGAAGATATCTCCCGCCCAGGCTCTTGCTGAGATGCGTGCAACCATACCGCTTGTCCAGTGCATTACGAACTACGTTGCGATGAATGTTGCGGCCAACACCCTGCTTGCGATTGGCGCGTCGCCTGCAATGGTTCACACAGCCGACGAAGCCGAAGAGTTTGCGGTTGTTGCGGACGCACTCACCATCAATATTGGCACGCTCTCGCCGACATGGGTCGCGGGGATGACTGCTGCCATCACCGGCGCGCGGCAGGCCGGGCGCCCGTGGATATTCGACCCTGTGGCGCTCCATGCCACCGCTTACCGGCGCGATGTGGCAGCGCGGCTGATGGATTTTTCGCCAACGATTGTGCGTGGCAACGCGTCGGAAATTCTGGCGCTGTCGGGCGGCGGCGGGGCCGGGCGCGGGGCCGATGCAACCGACCCCGTTGCTGCTGCGGAAGCCGGGGCGCGAAAGCTGGCGGCCGGTCGCGGCTGCGTCGTTGCCGTCACAGGTGCCGTGGACTTCGTGACCGATGGCCGCCGGGCCGCAAAGATTTCGGGCGGATCGGAATTGATGCCGCAGGTAACGGCCCTCGGCTGCTCACTCACCTGTCTCGTCGGAGCCTTCGCCGCAGCGGTTACGGATCCGTTTGATGCAACCGTCGGTGCCCTGGCCACCTTCGCCGCAGCCGGGGAGGCGGCGGCGCAGAAAGCCGTAGGACCGGGATCTTTCGGTTGGCGATTTCTGGATGCACTCGCCGCCCTAGACGGAGCGGCTCTGGAGAGCACCGCCAGAGTAACGCTGACATGACCCGCCTCAATCTTTCGCTCTATCTGGTTCTCGACCCTGAACTTTGCGGTGAACGTGGCATGGTGGAGACGGCCCGCGCAGCTGTGGCCGGCGGGGCCACTATGGTCCAGTTGCGCCATAAAACGGCATCGACAGCCGAGCGCATCGCCATTGGCCGTGCCCTGCAGACCGCCCTTTCCGGAACTGGTGCGCTTATGATCGTCAATGATGATATTGAGGCCGCGCTCGCGTGTGGTGCCGATGGCCTGCATATCGGACAGGCTGACACTCCCGTTGCTGACACCCGTGCGCGTATTGGCACCAGGATGATCCTGGGCCTCTCGGTTACAACGCTCGCAAACGCCAAGGCCGTTGATCCCGCCCGGGTCGACTATGTCGGGGCTGGCCCGGTATTCGCGACCGCGACCAAGCCGGACCATGAACCGCCCGTTGGTTTTGATGGTCTTGCCCGACTGGTCGCCACAGCGCCGGTTCCGGCCGTGGCCATCGGCGGTTTAAAAGCTGGACACGCGGCTGAAGTCGTCGCCGCCAATGCGGCCGGGATGGCGGTCGTTTCGGCCATCTGCAGTGCCGCAGACCCGCAAAAGGCGGCGCGGGCCATTGCAACGGCCCTGAAGAAGGCCCGCCCATGATCCCGAATGTCCTGACCATTGCCGGCACCGATCCGAGCGGCGGCGCTGGCGTCCAGGCCGATATCAAGACGTTCTCGGCTCTTGGTGCCTATGGCATGTCGGTGATGACCGCGTTGGTCGCCCAGAACACCCAAGGCGTGACACGCATCCTGCATGTGCCGCCCGATTTCGTGGCCGCGCAGATGGATACATTGTTCGAAGACGTCCGGGTCGACGCCGTCAAGATCGGGATGATTGATACCGCTGCTGTGGCGTCGATGGTTGCGCAGCGGCTCCGCCATCATCAGGTTGATATCGTCATTCTGGACCCGGTGATGGTCGCCAAGAGCGGTGATCGGCTGCTGGCGAGCGACGCGATAGAAATCATGCGCCAGGAACTTCTTCCTCTGGCAACCCTGATTACGCCGAACCTGCCAGAGGCTGGTGTGCTGCTGGATCGTGCGCCACCGGATACAATCGACGGTATGGCGGATGCGGCGCGGGCCTTGTACGATCTGGGGCCGGGCAACGTGCTGTTGAAAGGGGGTCATCTGACCGCTGAGACCAGCCCGGATGTCCTGTTTGACGGCGAAGCGCTGACAATGTTTCCGGCCAGGCGGGTCCAGACCAAGAATACCCATGGCACCGGATGCACATTGTCTGCAGCCATTGCAGCACTGCTGCCCCGGCGGTCTTCGATGGCTTCGGCCGTTGCTGATGCCAAAGCCTATCTGACGGACGCCTTGCTGGGCGGCGATGCGCTTGATGTCGGACAGGGTCACGGCCCGGTTCATCACTTTCACGCCCTGTGGGCGCAAACCAAGCACAAGGAGATACCATCTGACCAAATTCAGTGAATGGGCGTGGCAGGAAACCACAGGGATGCGTGAACGCATCTTTGATCTTCCGTTCAACCGCGAGCTTGCAGCGGGGCGTCTGTCCCGACAACGCTTCCAGTTCTACATGATCCAGGACGCCCTTTACCTGGAACAATATTCGCGTGCGCTGGCGATCGCTTCGGCCAAAGCGCCCGATGCCAACGCCATGGAACAATTCGCACGTTCAGCCCAGGGTGCGCTGACCGTCGAGCGGGCCCTGCATGAAGGGGTCTTTCAGACATTCGGAATTGCATCATCCGATGCTGCGCGAAGCGAGCCTTCGCCAACATGCTATGGCTATACGAATTTTCTGCTGACCATGGCCCATCAGGCAAGCTATGAGGAACTCGTGGCGGCAGTTCTGCCATGTTTCTGGATCTATTGGGACGTAGGCAATCGTATCGCCGCCGAGACGGGACCCGCCAACCCGTATCAAGCCTGGATAGAGACCTACAGCGATCCGTCTTTCGGTGAATCGGTTGATGCAGTGATCGCCATCAATGACGCCGCCGCCGATAAGGCGACAGAGGCTCAGCGCGTTGCCATGCTAGCCGCCTTCAAGCGATCCGTACAATATGAGTGGATGTTCTGGGACAGTGCCTATCGCGAGGAGCAGTGGCCGGTCATTGCCTGATACGGGTTGGGTAGCGATCTGAATCAAAATTCTCTGCCTCCGGGTCAGCAAACTGCTGATCTCGAACGTGAATTTTGATGAGCGATGTTGCAGAATAAAACGATTTCGCTTTAATAGAGAATTTATATGGGTGTTAACATTTCCAAAACCCAAGCTGGCGCGACTGTTCTGATCATTGGCGCATATGGTCTCATCGGTTGCGGGGTCGCGCGGCGTTTAGAACGTGACGGGCATACGATCATTGGGCATGGTCGAGACATCGGCACTGGAAAACGTGTGCTTCCGGCTGTCAGATGGCTGTCTGCCGACCTTCGGTCTCTGACCGAGACAAGTGCTTGGCAGCCTTTCTTACAAGGCATTGATGCCGTGGTGAATTGTTCAGGGGCTCTGCAAGACGGACCAGAAGATGACCTTGAGGTGGTCCATCATCATGCAGTGGCTGCTTTGGCCCAAGCTTGCGTATCGGCCAATGTGAAAGTCATCCAGATTTCAGCGGCCGGGGCCCATGCAAACGCGACGACGCCATTTCTTGCGTCAAAGGCACGCGGCGATGCTGCTATTCAGAACACAGGCGCAAACCACCATATTTTTCGACCAGGACTTGTGGTGGCAAGACATAGCTACGGTGGCACGACAATGTTGCGCATGCTTGCCGCATTTCCATTCATACAGCCCATCGCGATGCCTGAGGCCAAGGTTCAGACGATCGCACTGGATGATGTTGCCGAAGCTGTAAGCGCCGCCCTCGCAGGTGATATCCCCAACGGCTTTGTTGGGGATCTTGTTGAAAGCGAGACACATTCTTTGCGTGATGTCGTGGCATCTATGCGCCACTGGCTGGGATTTACGCCTGCCAGACGTGAATTCATGATCCCGGGTTTCTTGGTGCAGGTGATGGCAAAAGCTGCAGATGGGTTGGGGAAACTGGGGTGGCGGTCGCCTCTGCGAAGCACCGCTGTCAAAGTGCTGACTGATGGTGTTACGGGCGTTCCAACAGACCTTTCGGAGTTTGGGGGCCTTCCTGTCAAATCGCTCTCGCAGACATTGGCCAGCATGCCAGCGCGCGTCGAGGACCGCCTGTTTGCGCGTATGGCGCTACTAACCCCGATTATCATATTCACGCTTATCCTATTTTGGTTCCTGTCTGGTGTCATCGGGTTCTTGAGGGTGAATGAAGCGGCTCTTGTTTTGCAAGATGTCGGCTGGCCACGTGCCTTAGCTGTCACCAGCGTGCTTTTCTGGGCCGTTGTCGATATTGCGATAGCCGCAGGGTTTGCCCATCGCGAATATGCGAAGCAGGCGTGTTGGCTCGCCATTGGGGTCAGTCTTTTCTATCTGACAGCATCAACGTTCTTTGTCCCGAACCTTTGGCTTGATCCTCTTGGTCCTATGGTCAAAGTCCTGCCCGGTATTGCCCTGGCCTTGGTTGCACGCATTGCGTTGGAGACACGATGATCGATTGGATTGACGTTGTCCGTTTGCTGCATGTTCTTGGCGCCTGTGTTTTGATTGGGACTGGTGCAGGGATCGCGTTTTTTATGGTCATGGCCCATCGTACGAAAGACCCTGCCAGCATCGCCCATACTGCCGCAATTGTCGTCATCGCAGATATGTTGTTCACAGCAACGGCCGCGATCGCACAGCCCATCACGGGGATCATTTTAGCGCAAAATCTTGGATGGTCCCTTTTGGAAGGCTGGATTGTTGCCTCCCTTGCGCTTTATGTTTTTATTGGGTTTTTCTGGCTCCCCGTGGTCGCGATCCAGGCAAAAATGCGAGATGAGGCACGCGCATCTGCCCGGTCAGGCGTACCACTCACGTCACGATATCAGCGGCTTTTTCGCATTTGGGTCGCATGTGGCATACCAGCGTTCCTGGCCATTGTCGCATTGCTGTGGCTGATGATTACAAGGCCTGTGATTGCGCTTTGAGCAATGGGCATTGCGCTTCACATGTCGCACCGACGCCCTGCTATCGCCTCGGTTATTCCGCCGCGTCGCGTTTGGGCAGCACCCAGTCCGGGCGGATGAAATGGCAGGTATAGCCATTGGGAATACGTTCCAGATAATCCTGATGCTCCGGCTCCGCCTCCCAGAACGGGCCGGCGGGGGCAAGCTCGGTCACCACCGGGCCGGGCCACAGACCCGAGGCATTCACATCGGCAATAGTCTCCTGCGCCTGCTGATGCTGATCCTCATCCACGTAATAGACGGCCGACCGGTAGGACAGGCCCCGGTCATTGCCCTGACGGTTCAGCGTGGTCGGGTCATGGATCTGGAAAAACAGCTCCAGCAACCGGCGATAGCTGATCTTTGCGGGATCAAAAATGATCTCGATCCCTTCCGCATGGGTGCCGTGATTGCGATAGGTGGCATTGGCGACGTCCCCACCGGTATAGCCCACCCGGGTCGAGATAACGCCCGGCTGTTTGCGGATCAGATCCTGCATGCCCCAGAAACAGCCCCCCGCCAGAACCGCGCGCGCGCTCATGCCACATCCTCCACCTGGGTCAGGTATTCGCCATACCCTTCGGCCTCCATCTCGTCGCGATGGATGAACCGCAAAGAGGCGGAGTTGATGCAATAGCGCAATCCGCCCCGGTCGGCGGGCCCATCGGGGAAGACATGGCCCAGATGGCTGTCTCCATGGGTCGAGCGGACCTCGGTCCGGGTCATCCCGTGGCTGGTATCGGTCAGTTCCGTCACATGGGCCGGGGTGATCGCTTTGGTGAAGCTTGGCCAGCCGCAACCGGACTCATATTTGTCAGCCGATGCAAACAGCGGCTCGCCTGAGACGATATCCACATAAATCCCCGGGGCCTTGTTGCCCAGAAGGGCGCCCGTGCCCGGCCGTTCCGTCCCGTTTTCCTGTGTCACCCGGTATTCCTCAGGGGTCAGCCGGGCAAGGGCGGCATCGGTCTTGGCGTAAGATTGCATCTGGGCCTCCTGCATATGTGTTGTGCAGCCCAAGATATGGGGGCAGGGCAGGGGATGTCCAATGTCAGAGTGAACTTTAGAGCGTTTCGACTTTATGTTGAAACGCCTTCCGCTGCCTTTCGCCTTTGGCTCAAACGCGAAAGCCGTTGTACTGCTTCAAGGTAAAGTCGAAACGCTACAGACATGATAATAGCAGGACGCTTCAATCGTTTTCCTCGAGGAAAACGGCAGGGAAAACTGGAGTTTTCCCATTCGGAATTCTGCAGAATTCCGCATAGCTGAGACAGGCAAAATCCTGAACCGGGTGAGTGATCGCTCTCAAAACCCCCGAACAGACTGGCTTGAAATTGATATGAGGAGCCGCTCAGCGGCCCCAGGTGCGCACGGGGCCACAATCCATATGCACGAAGTTCGAGCCGGAATACCGCCCGACACCGCCTGCGTTGCAGGCGGCCGCGGCACGGAAAACCTGGCTGACGCTGCGCGAATTGATCCGCAGATCCGCCGCTTCGCCGACCATATGGCGGGAGTTCCGGGCAACACCACGGGACCGGGCGCGCAGCATCGCATTGGTTGCCGGGGACCGATAGCCGGACAGAAGCGTATAGGGTTCGCTGGTTTCCAGCAGATTATGCGAGGCGGTCATGATGTCGATCGTGCGGGGGTCGATCGCCCGCACCTCGTTCTGCCGCCAGTCGCGCATGAAGAAGTTGATCTCATCCAGGGCCGGGCCGATATAGTCACCGTCGATCCAATAGATCATGTCCATGTTTTCGCCGGTCCGGCCGTTATACATGGTCAGTTTGCGAATATCCCCCGATCCCCGCAGAAGCCCGAACGCGTTCGCCATCACCGGTGCTGCACTCACAGTCGTGGCTGCGAATACGCGCATCACAGCACGCCGCGTAAACATCGAATCACTCATGGAATTCTTTGCCCCATCATGTCTTATGCTCGTGCCATCGCTTTTCTTGCCACCTTCAGGCGGCTATCTCGCGTATCCATCCCCACAGACGTGATTGATATGACACAAACGAAACAATTCTGAAAGACTCACCTTCCTATTTTCGGTATGCCTTGAAGCACATCGGCAACATTCCGCCAACCGTCCTGGATTCGATAACAATGCTGCGACACACAAGTGAGTGATCTTTGGGCGTTGCAACCCGGGAACAGATCGTGATCAATCTGCCTGTCGCCCGTAGTGTTTGTGATATTGTGAATGGACAGCCACATGAGAGCCGCACCAAGGTAAAGATATTCTTAATAGATAAGCATTTAAAACAGGTATTCAGATCATGACACGAATTTTCAGAGCCCCATTTCCGCTATTGGTCGCGGGGTTGGTTCTGTTGGGCAGCCTGGTCCTGCCGCAGAGCGTGACAGCACAACCGATTACCGCACAGCGTCAGGCGATTGCCGAGGCGGCTTCCTCTGACGAAGCGCTGGCACAGTTTTACCGCGACCGGAATTTTGAACCGGTCTGGGCCACAACAGACGCCGCCGCACGGCGCAATGCGCTTTTGACTGTGCTGGACCGGGTCGAGGATCACGGGCTGCCGGTGTCACGTTATGATGCCGATGTGCTGCGCGCCGCCTTCCGGGATGCCGATACCCCCTATGCGCGGGGGCAGGCCGATGTGCTCGCCTCACGTATGTTCCTGCAATATGCCCGCGACGTGCAATCCGGCATGCTGGACCCTGACGAGGTGGTGTCTGATATCGTCAAGGACCTGCCGCGCCGCGATCCGCTGGAACAGATCACCGAATTTACCGCCACAGACAGCCCTTATGAATTCATGCGCAGCCTGCCGCCAAGCCACCCGGAATACGTTCGTCTGATGCGCGAAAAACTGCGGTTGGAGAGGGTTCTGGGCGCAGGGGGCTGGGGCCCGGCGGTTCCCGGCGGCGCTTTGGAGCCCGGAGATACGGGCGGCGGGGTGATTGCGCTGCGCAACCGTCTGATCGCCATGGGATATCTGGGGCGCTCTGCCACGGCGACATATGACACTGCCCTGCAGACTGCGGTTCAGAGGTTTCAGGAAGATCACGGGCTGACGCCGGATGGCGAGGCGGGAACCGAAACCCTGGCCGAGATCAATGTGGGGGTCGAAACCCGTCTTGGGCAGATCATCCTTGGCATGGAACGCCAGCGCTGGATGAACCGGGACCGGGGCGAGCGGCATATTCTGGTGAATATCGCGGATTTCCATGCCTATGTGATTGATGGTGAAGAGGCGACATTTGAAACCCGCGTGGTGGTCGGCCATCGCGACCGCAACCGTCATACACCCGAATTTTCCGATGTCATGGAACATATGATCATCAACCCAAGCTGGAATGTGCCACGCTCGATCGCGGTCAATGAATATCTGCCGCAGATGCGGAACAATCCCGGGGCCGCAGGGCATCTGCAACTGGTGCGCGGGGGCCGTGTGGTCAGCCGGCAGGGCATTGATTTCAGCCAGTATACGGCGCGGAATTTCCCCTTCGACCTGCGCCAGCCACCATCCAGCCGCAATGCGCTTGGCGAGGTGAAATTCATGTTCCCCAACCGCCATAATATCTATCTGCATGACACACCGTCGCGAAACTTGTTTGACCGTCAGGTGCGGGCGTATTCCCATGGCTGCGTGCGGGTGCATCGGCCGCAGGAACTGGCCTATCACCTGCTTGCCCCGCAGGAGGAGGACCCGGAAGCGGTTTATCAGACGCATCGGCAATCCGGTCGGGAAACCCAGATCAATCTGGAAACCCAGATCCCGGTGCATCTGGTCTACTGGACGGCCTGGATCACCCCGGAAGGCCGGGTGAATTACCGCGATGATGTCTATGGCCGGAACGCGCTTCTCTGGCAGGCGATGCAGGATGCGGGGGTGGCGGTTCGCGCCGTCACCAGCTAAAGCTTTCGCCGCAGATAGCGGGCGAGGCGGCGGGCCATGGGCCATAGATTGGATGAGATTGCAGCGGCGCTTGGGGCGGAAGCCTTTGGCGCCGTTGATCTTGAGGTGACGGGCCTGGCGGAACCGGCCAGCGCCGGGCCTGACCAACTGGCCGTGGCGATGTCGGCAAAATTCCTTCCCGGCCTGGCCGAGGGGCAGGCCCGCGCCGCCGTGCTTGCCCAGGATACGGATTGGCAGGCCCTTGGGCTGGAGGCCGCCATTGTTGTCGCGCGCCCGCGCTACGCGCTGTCCGGGCTGACCCGCAGGCTCGATCAGGGTCCAGAGATCGCGCCCGGCCTTCATCAGACAGCACTGATCGACCCGGAGGCCAAGATCGGCGCGGGCGCATCTGTCGGACCGTTTGTGGTGATCGGCCGGGGCGCCAGGATCGGCGCCAATGCCCGGATTGCCGAACATGTCAGCATCGGCGCCGATGTGGGGATCGGTGATGATGCCCTGATCCATCCGGGCGCGCGCATCGGGGCGCGGGTGCAGATCGGGCACCGGGTGATCATCCATCCGGGCGCTGTGATCGGTGGCGACGGGTTTTCCTTCGTGACACCGGAAAAATCCACGGTTGAGACCGCGCGGGAAACGCTTGGTACATCGGATATGCCTGCCGCCAAGCAAAGCTGGGCCCGGATTCACTCCCTTGGCGCGGTCACACTTGGCGATGATGTGGAAATCGGGCCCAATAACACGATTGACCGGGGCACCATTGCCAATACCACCATCGGCGATGGCACCAAGCTCGATAGTGCGGTCCATGTGGGCCATAACGTGCGGGTCGGCCGGGATTGCCTGCTATGCGGCCAGACCGCGATTGGCGGGTCCACGGTGATCGGGGATCGGGTGGTTCTGGGCGGGCAGACCGGCATCTCCGACAATATCATTGTCGGCGATGATGTGGTCACCGCAGGCAACACCACGATCTTTTCCAATGTGCCGTCAGGGCGGATGATGATGGGCACACCGGCGGTGAAAATGGACCAGCAGGTGAAGATATATAAGGCCATGCGCCGTCTGCCGCGGATCATGGAGTCTTTCGAGGCCATGCAGAAAGCCGTTTTCAAGCGCGGCCAGAATGACTAAGTCAGCGGTGAACGAACCGACCCGGGGACAGAATGATGGCCGATAGCGTCCAGGACAAGGTGATTGCGATCATCGCGGAACAGGCTGTGCTGGAGCCCGGCGATGTGACATTGCAAAGCACGCTGGAGGATCTGGGCATTGACAGTCTGGGCCTGGTGGAATCGATCTTTGCGATTGAAGAGGCTTTTGACATCCAGGTGCCGTTCAACGCCAATGAGCCGGAAGAAAGCGCCTTTGACATCTCCAGCGTTGCGGCGATTGTCACGGCGGTCAAAGGGCTGGTGGCCGACCAGAAATGAGACGGGTCGTCATCACCGGGCAGGGTACGATCAATGCTTTGGGCCAGGATGTGCCCAGCACATTGGAGGCGATGCGCGAAGGCCGTTGCGGTATCGGCCCGCTTGATCTGCGCGATGTGGACCGGCTGTCGGTGCAGATCGGCGGGCAGGTCAAGGATTATGACCCCGAGGCATTGTTCAACCGTCAGCAGATTGTGCTTTATGACCGGTTCACCCAATTCACCCTGATCGCGGCCAAACAGGCGCTGGCGCAATCGGGTATCGTGTTTACCGGTGATCTGGCGAACCGCTCCGGCGTGGTGCTGGGCACGGCGGGTGGCGGTGTGAACACCTGGGATGAAAATTACCGCAGCGTGTATGAAAAGGGCAAGAACCGGGTTCATCCTTTCGTCGTGCCCAAGCTGATGAACAATGCGGCCGCCAGCCATGTGAGCATGGAATACAACCTGAAAGGCCCGTCCTTTTCCGTGGCCACCGCCTGCGCCTCGTCGAACCATGCGATGGGGCAGGCGTTTCAGATGATCCGCACCGGCCTGTGCGATGCGATGGTCACCGGCGGGTCCGAGGCGATGCTGACCTTTGGCGGCGTGAAGGCCTGGGAAGGCCTGCGGGTGATGTCGAAAGATGCCTGCCGCCCGTTTTCGGCCACCCGCAACGGGATGGTGCAGGGCGAAGGGGCGGCGGTTTTCGTGTTCGAGGAATATGAGCAGGCCAGAACACGCGGGGCCGAGATTCTGGCGGAGGTTGTGGGCTTCGCCATGACCTCGGATGCGGCGGATATCGTGATGCCCTCGAAACAGGGGGCGGCGCGGGCCATCTCGGGCGCGATGCGGGATGCAGGGCTGAACCCGGTGGATGTGTGTTATATCAACGCCCATGGAACCGGCACCACCGCTAATGACAAAACCGAATGTGCGGCGGTGGCGGATGCGTTCGGGCATCATGCGGATGATCTGATGATCTCCTCCACAAAATCCATGCATGGCCATCTGATCGGCGGCACTGGCGCGGTGGAGCTGCTGGCCTGTATCATGGCGCTGAAAGACGGGGTGATCGCGCCCACCATCGGCCATGAGGAAGCGGACCCGGAATGCGCCCTGGATGTGGTGCCCAATGAGGCGCGCGAGGCGGAGGTTGGGGCGGTTCTGTCAAATGCGTTTGCGTTTGGCGGGCTGAACGCGGTTCTGGCATTGCAGGCCGCGCCCTGAACGGGCATCAGATCTCGTTGCAATGTTCCACTCAATAGAGCAGAAATCGTTTAATCTGAATCCAAATTCTCTGCCTATAGCATGCTGCCTTAAACCTGAGACATCGCGTATCACAAATGTCCCGGGAACGCGAAGCGTGGCAGGGTATTTGTGATTCAAGTTTAAGGCAGGGTGCTTTATCGATCAGCAAGATACTGATCTCGAATGCGAATTTCGATGATATATGATGCGGGATAAAACGATTTCGCTGTCGAAAGGCCCGCATATGGCGGGTCTTTCGACATATATCCGGACCGGGGCCGGAACGGCCGCTTCCGGTTATTCCGCCGGCTCGGCGGCGCGGGCTTCAAGGGCGGTAAATGCCGCAGTAAATCCGGTCAGCGACAGGGTCAGATCGACCAGTTGATCCGGCGCGGGCAGGGGCACGATGCTGATCGTCGCACTGCCTCCGGAACGCAATGCGGAAACGTCATTTTCGGTCAGGCCGATGCGCACGAAACAGCCAATCGCCTGGCAGAAGCTGAACGGATATTGCCGGGCCTGTCCGCCATCAATCGACATCCGCATCTGCGGGGTCAGCAATGTATCCAGCGGGGTGACAATTGTGGCCCCGGCAATCAGTTGTTCCTGATCGGGGACATCGAACAGATTGAACTCGGCCACCGGATTGTCGCCTTCATCCGACAACAGCTGATACATCTGGCAGGGTTCCTGCTGGCCCTCTTCCACACGGATGCAGCGAATTTCCCAATCCCCATGGGTCTCTGCAATATAGGTGGAGCCGGGGCCGGTATTCTCAACCGGTTCACCAAGCGAAAGGATCGCCACATCTCCGTCGGTGTTTTCACCGGCGGGCGCGTCTGCGGCGGGTTCCTCTGCGGCGGGGGCCTCTTCCGGTGTTGTCTCCTGGGCCAGGGCGGGACAGGCCAGCATAAGGGCCAGAAGAGCGGGAATAACGGGCGATGCGGATTTCATTGCAACAAGTCCTTTTGCAGTCAGTTCGCGTTTTACAAGATGTTGGCCAAAGCGTTTCGATTTTCTGTTGAAACGCCTCTCGCTGTCTTTCGCCTTTGGCTTGAAAGCGAAAGCCATTGCACCTGCCTCAATGCGAAGTCGAGACGCTGTAACATGGGAAACCGGTGCTGTCAGGGGCAAAATTCACTCCCGGCAGGGAACGGCCGGAATGACGGGAATCGGCGGATCAGGGGTGGCCTGCCCAAAATAGAAAAGGGCCCGCGATACGAGCCCCTTCCAATATTTTTTCTCTCCCTGTCGGACTGGCCGACGTTATGGAAGAAACGCTAAGCCAGCAAACCCGACAGGTCAACAGGCGATCTGTGATTTTCCAAAACCGCAGACAGACCCGTCATCGCGGCAAAAGCCATGAAAAAAAGCCGCGTCCAAACACGGGACGCGGCCAGTTGACAGGGAGGAAAGTCATGCCACCCAAGGGAAAAGGTGACACAGGCAATGATACTGGCACCCAGTGGTTAAGAATGTATGGTGAAGACAGGAAAATCTTGGGGTGATCACATCGCATGACTGAAGGCATCTTTATTGGCGGCGGCGGCGCGGGCTATACCGAGGCACAGCACCTGCTGCTGAAATACGCAAACCGCCATGGGCTGATTGCGGGCGCCACCGGCACCGGCAAGACCGTGACGCTGCAAATCCTGGCCGAAAGCTTCTCGGCCCGGGGAGTGCCGGTGATCCTCTCCGATGTGAAGGGCGATCTGTCGGGTCTGGCGGCCAGCGGCAGCGACAGCTTCAAATTACATGATGCCTTCATATCGCGGGCCGAAACGATCGGCTTTGCCGAGTACGCCTATCGGGCCTTCCCGGTGACCTTCTGGGATCTCTACGGGCAGAAGGGCCATCCCCTGCGCACCACGATCTCGGAAATGGGGCCGCTTCTGCTGTCGCGGCTGCTGGAACTGACCGAGGCACAGGAAGGCGTACTCAACATCGCCTTCCGGGTGGCCGATGAACAATCCCTGCCGCTGCTGGATCTGAAGGATTTGCAGGCATTGCTGGTCTGGGTGGGGGAGCAGCGCAAGACGCTCTCCCTGCGTTATGGCAATGTCTCGACCGCTTCGATCGGTGCAATCCAGCGGCGATTGCTGACGCTGGAGGGGCAGGGGGGTGCCAACCTGTTCGGCGAACCGGCGCTGGAGCTTGGCGATATGATGCAAAGCGATGATCAGGGGTTCGGCCGGATCAATATCCTTGCCGCCGATCAGCTGATGGGCGCGCCCCGGCTTTACGCAACCTTCCTGCTCTGGCTTCTGTCGGAACTGTTCGAAACCCTGCCCGAGGTCGGGGACCCGGATAAACCGAAGCTGGTGTTCTTCTTCGACGAGGCGCATCTGCTGTTCGAGGATGCGCCGAAAGCGCTGGTCGACAAGGTGGAACAGGTGGCGCGCCTGATCCGGTCCAAAGGGGTGGGGATCTATTTCATCACCCAGAACCCCGCCGATGTGCCCGAGGATATTCTGGGTCAGCTTGGCAACCGGGTGCAGCATGCGCTGCGCGCCTTTACCGGCAAGGACCGGCAGGAATTGCGCCAGGCCGCGCAGAATTATCGCGACAACCCGGATTTCGATACCGAAGACGCGATCCGCGAGGTCGGCGTGGGGGAGGCCGTGACCTCGATGCTGGAACGCAAGGGCATCCCCGGTATCGTGCAGCGCACCCTGATCCGCCCGCCATCCTCCCGGCTTGGCCCGATTGACGCGGCCAGCCGCGCCGACTTGATCGGCCAATCGCCCGTCGCCGGAAAATATGAGGCCGCCATGGACCGGGACAGCGCCTTTGAGATGCTGGCCAGACGCGCCGAACAGGCCGCGAAGGATGCAGAACAGGCAGAGGCAACAGAAGCCGAAACAGAAACCGCGGCGGAACGGGAATTTCACGCCGCGCGGCGCTATTCCGGCAGCCGGGTCAGCCGCTCCTCCGCGCAACGCGCGCCCCGGAGCCGGTCCGGCCGATCCGACAGTATCGGCACCGCCTTCGCCAAAAGCTTCGCCCGACAGCTTGGCACGCGCAGTGGCCAGGCCCTGGTCAGGGGGGTTCTGGGCGGGCTGTTCCGCGGCCGCTGAGCCCTGGCTTTGCCCCGGCATCTCCCTTCTCTGTCTCGAAAATACTTCCGCCGGAGGCATCGACCCCGACCCCGCGCACCATAGGTTCCGATCCGGGGGCTTGCATCCCCGATCAAAACCCCCTAAATCGCGCGCACTTCACAGGCGAAGGCGGGCCCTCGGGGGAGACATCCCTGAACGGTCCACCGGTTGGACATCTGTCCTGATCCTTCGCCGAGGCGCAAACCGGAAAAGGAACATTTGGACATGGCGCTCCCTGATTTCTCCATGCGTCAGCTTCTGGAAGCTGGCGTTCACTTTGGTCACCAGACACAACGCTGGAACCCGCGGATGGGCGAATACATCTACGGCGACCGCAACGGCATTCATATTCTCGACCTGACCCAGACCGTCCCGATGCTGGACGCGGCCCTGAACGCGGTGCGCGAAACCGTGGCCAAGGGCGGGCGTATCCTGTTTGTCGGCACCAAACGCCAGGCCCAGAAACCGGTTGCGGATGCGGCCGAACGCTGCGCCCAGTTCTACATGAACCACCGCTGGCTGGGGGGCACCCTGACCAACTGGAAAACCGTGTCGAACTCGATCAACCGGCTCAAGAAGATCGACGAGGCGATGGAAGGCGGCACCGAAGGTCTGACCAAGAAAGAACGCCTCGGGATGGAGCGGGACCAGACCAAATTGCAGGCTTTACTTGGCGGGATCCGCGAAATGGGCGGCCTGCCGGATCTGATCTTTGTCATCGACGTGAACAAGGAAGACCTGGCGATCCTTGAGGCCAATAAGCTGGGCATTCCGGTTGTGGCCGTGGTTGACACCAACTGCTCCCCCGACGGGGTTGATTATGTGATCCCGGGCAATGATGACGCGGCCCGCGCAATTGCGCTTTACTGCGATCTGATCAGCCGCGCGGCGCTGGATGGGATGACCGTCCAGATGGAAGGCGCAGGCGTTGACCTGGGTGCGCTGGAAGAAGGCAGTGTCGAAGAGGCGCTGACCGAAAAACCCGCGGCCGTGGAAGCACCGGCAGAAGAAGCTGCAGGTGAAGAGGCCGTGGTTGAAGAGGTTGTGGTTGAGGAAACTGTGGCGGAAGAGGCGGCACCAGAAGCCGAAGCGCCCGCAGTTGAGGCCACCGCAGTTGAGACCCCTGCCGAAGACGCCCCCGCTGCTGCCGAGGAAGACGCGAAGGCCTGAGCCTTTCACGCGATTGACATCGGGGCCGGTTATCTCCGGGCCCGATGGTTCCGAACACGATAGATCAGGAGATCACAACCATGGCGATTACAGCTGCAATGGTGAAAGAGCTGCGCGACAGCACGGGCGCGGGCATGATGGATGCCAAAAAAGCGCTGACCGAAACCGATGGCGACATGGAGGCAGCGGTTGACTGGCTGCGCACCAAGGGCCTGGCCAAGGCTGCCAAGAAATCCGGCCGCACCGCCGCCGAGGGCCTGGTGGCCGTCGCGGTTGATGGCGGCACCGGCGTCGCGGTCGAGGTGAATTCCGAGACTGATTTTGTCGCCAAGAATGCCGAGTTTCAGGAGATGGTGGCCGGTATCGCCGCTGCCGCGACCGGCGCGGCGGATCTGGATGCGCTGAAAGCCGTCGATATGGGCGGCAAGACCGTGGAAGAAACGGTGACCGCGAAAATCGCCACGATCGGTGAGAATATGGCCCTGCGGCGGATGGCTAAACTGACGGGCGATACCGTTGTGTCCTATGTCCATAATGCCGCCGCCGATGGCATGGGCAAGATCGGTGTTCTGGTCGCCGTCACCGGTGCCGATGCGGGGTTTGCCCGTCAGGTCGCCATGCATGTGGCCGCTGCAAACCCGGCCGCCCTGTCCGAGGCCGATCTGGATCCGGCGATTGTCGAGAAGGAAAAGCAGGTCCAGATGGATATCGCCCGCGAAAGCGACAAGCCCGAGCAGGTCATCGAAAAGATGATCCTGGGCCGGATGAAGAAATTCCTCTCCGAGGTGACCCTGCTCAGCCAGGATTTCGTGGTGAACCCGGATCTGACTGTAGGCACCGCCGCAAAAGAGGCCGGGGTCGAGATCACCGGTTTTGTCCGGCTTGAGGTTGGCGAAGGCATCGAAAAGGTCGAGGAAGATTTTGCCGCCGAGGTCGCCAAGACCGCCGCAGGCGGGTAAACAACGCCCGCGAATGGATTGATATAAAAAGAAAACGACGCTGCCCAGGGACATGGCAGCGCCGTTCTTTATTCCGGCGTCGCGCCATTGGGGATGACACGCAACGCCAGAGTTGGTTCGTGCCACCGGGTTGAAATACACCCGGCGACACGTTCAATCCGGTTTCCCGGTCGGACGTAAGGTTTAAAAGAACCTCCGTTTCCGGTGTTCCTGGCTGCAACAGCCATCACTCTTGGAACACCCTTACCCTGCGTCATTCGTTAACGTTACGAAAGTAAGGGATTCCATACCTTTTGGTAAAAAATGCCCTTTTGGTAAAAAAACACGGCGGCTTGAGCCTGCACGCCAGACCTTGTATCGCCAGCGACGGGCCAAAGGATCATGTAAGATGAAATTTCTCGACCTTGCCAAAGTCTATATCCGCTCGGGCGGCGGCGGCGGCGGGGCCGTGTCCTTCCGGCGCGAGAAATACATTGAATATGGCGGGCCTGACGGGGGCGATGGCGGCCGCGGCGGCGATGTCTGGGCCGAGGCGGTTGACGGGCTGAACACGCTGATCGACTTCCGCTATCAGCAGCATTTCTTTGCCAAATCGGGCCAGCCCGGCATGGGCAAGCAGCGCACCGGCAAGGATGGCGCGGATGTGGTGTTGCGCCTGCCCGTGGGCACAGAGGTTCTTGAAGATGACGAAGAAACGGTGATTGCCGATATCACCAAGGTCGGCCAGCGTGTTCTGCTGGCGAAGGGCGGCAATGGCGGCTTTGGCAATCTGCATTTCAAATCCGCCACCAATCAGGCACCGCGCCGCGCCAATCCGGGGCTGGAAGGGGTGGAACGCACCATCTGGCTGCGCCTCAAGCTGATCGCGGATGTGGGTCTGCTGGGGCTGCCCAATGCGGGCAAATCCACGTTTCTGGCGGCAACATCCAATGCCCGCCCCAAGATTGCCGATTATCCTTTCACCACATTGCACCCCAATCTGGGTGTGGTCGGTGTGGACAATGCGGAATTCGTGGTGGCCGATATCCCCGGTCTGATCGAAGGCGCCCATGAGGGCAGGGGGCTCGGGGATCAGTTTCTGGGCCATGTGGAACGCTGCTCGGTCCTCTTGCATCTTGTCGATGGCACCTCGGCGGATGTGGCCGCTGACTGGCAGACCATCCTGACCGAGCTTGAGGAATATGGCGGTGCCCTGAATGACAAGCCGCGGATCACGGTGCTGAACAAAATCGACGCGTTGAGCGATGAGGACCGCGCCGAAAAACGCGCCGCGCTGGAGGCGCTGGCCGGCCCGGTGATGGAGATGTCGGGCGTGGCCCGCCATGGGCTGGTGGAGGTTCTGCGCGCGCTGCGCGCCCGGATTGACGGCACCAACCTGCGCCTGCGCGCCAAGACCGAGGAGCCGGGTCCATGGCGGCCCTGACCCCCTCGCTTAGCGGAGCGAAACGGCTGGTTGTCAAGATCGGCTCTGCGCTTCTGGTCGACCGGGACAGCGGCAGCCTGAAAGCCGATTGGCTGCGCGCCCTTGCCGAGGATGTGGCAGGCCTGCATGCACGGGGTCTGGATGTGATCCTCGTCTCTTCCGGCTCCATCGCGCTTGGGCGCGGTGTGCTGGGCCTGGGGCAGGGGCCCTTGTCGCTGGAACAGGCACAGGCCGCCGCCGCGGTCGGGCAAATCCGCCTCGCCCGCGCCTATGAGGAAGGTCTGGCCCCCATGATATCCCCACCGCACAGATCCTGCTGACCCTGGATGACAGCGGCGACCGGCGGCGCTATCTGAACATGCGGGCCACCGTGGCCACGCTTCTGGGGCTGGGTGTGGTGCCCATCGTGAACGAGAATGACACGATCGCCACCGATGAAATCCGCTATGGCGATAATGACCGTCTGGCCGCCAATGTGGCGGTGATGGCGGGTGCCGATCATCTGGTGCTGCTCAGCGATGTGGACGGGTTCTATTCCGCCAATCCCATGGAAGACCCGAAAGCGCGCCGGTTTGATACAATCGACGCCATCACGCCCGAGATCGAGGCGATGGCAGGCGATGCCGGGTCGGGCCTGTCGAAAGGCGGGATGAAAACCAAATTGATGGCCGCCAAAACCGCCACAGCGGCGGGCTGCGCCATGGCGATCACCGAAGGCTCGGCACCCCACCCGCTGACCGCATTGGAGCAGGGTGCAAATGCCACCTGGTTCACCGCCACACTGGACCCTCAGACCGCCCGCAAACGCTGGATCGGCGCGATGAAACCCAAAGGCACGCTGGTTCTGGATGCAGGCGCCGCCGCCGCCCTTGGCCGGGGCAAATCCCTGCTGCCCGCCGGGGTCACACATGTCACCGGCAGCTTCAAACGCGGCGATCCGGTGGCGATGGAAACGCCCGACGGCACCCGGCTTGGCCTCGGCCTGAGCCGGTATACCGCAGAAGAGGCCCGCGCGATTGCCGGGCACCAGTCCGGCGAGATCGAGGCGATCCTCGGCTACCCGGGCCGGGCCGCACTGCTCCACCGGGATGATATGGTCCTCTAAGGCGTGCCCGGTGCGGAACGCCGTGCATGTGTGACAAAATGCCGGCGATTTTCCGGAGCAAACGGCACCGGGGTGTCAGACATGGCTGGTCCAAACATCACGCATTTCTGCCCCGGAGCGGGCGTTCGAGGTGTCTCCGCCGACCTACAGAATGGGGGACGAGGACGCCGTTCGAGCCAACTTGTCGAAAGTCCGTATTTTCTTATGTACTATCCAAAGCCTACATAGGCATACTGATTGATGATGATGTTGATTGAGAATGAGATTCAAGGCGTATGGATCTAGGCTATCTAAAGAAGTGCGACGTTGTATGGTTTGAAGGCCGAACTGGGTTCGCGATTGACCTTAAGAAAGGGGTTTTTGTTGCGCTTACAAACCCACCGCGTGGGTTAGGGCAGCGTGACAACTGGGAAAATATCGTTTTTGACCTCAACGACATGCGCGAGGTTATCTCAAAGGTCGGCGTGCCTACAGAGTTCTTCACATCCGGTACGCAAGCCGGTGTTCTTGGCGGCGCACGTCAGGCTGGTGAAGCAGCCGGTGTTGGAATCAAGAATGCGATGGAGCGTTCCAAAGCGAAGCGAAACAACGGACTAGAGTTTGCTATCCGCTCGACCCAAACACCTTCGTTTTTTGCGCAGGTTGTTGATGATAGCAAACGCGCCCAGCTTTTTGAGGCGGTTCGGCAAATATTCGAAACCGGAACCGTAGATCGCCGCATTGTTCGTATACCAGACGCGGTAAGCTCTTCATTCTACAAACCGTCGAAGGCGGAAATTGAACAGAAAGAGGCTCAAAGTCAGGCTCGCCAAAGCGCCGTACAGAAGTATCTGCTGATTGGTAGCTTTGCAGTTGTCGCTATCGTTGCGGCGTTTGGACTATGGGCATGGCTATCCTCTACCGCCTACAGAAATGCAGCTTTAGCCGGAGAAGATATGAGCGAAGCTGGTGCTATCCGGTGCGCGATGTTGACCTTTGGTCATTCATTGAAGCCTTCTCGTGCGCGGTCAATCGTAATCACTTCGTTCATTGCAGAGAGTGATGATCCTGACGTGGGATTATACCCCTCGCACAATTTTGAACGAGGAACATTTGTGGATGGCCCGCGCGAAGAAGACGGTCGGCTTTGGTATGGAGTCACAAGCGACTGGGCGTTCATAGACATTGAAAACAATGAGCTCAGCAACTTTAGGCGAGCCGAAGTCCCTTCGTGCAGCTAAGGTCACTAGGCAGCGGACTCATAAAACTGGCACCATAGCCTGACGGATGCGAGTTTGATCATCGCCAAGAAGTTGGCAGATGTCTTTTCGTATCGGGTTGCGATGCGGCGGAAGGAAGCTTTGAGGCGGCCAAAGAACCGCTCGATCTTGTTGCGCTCGCGATAGATATCGACGTCGAACTCGGCGGGCAGTTTGCGGTTGGATTTGGACGGGATGACGTCGATGGCGCCCTGTTCCCAGATCATCTTGCGGATCGAATCCGCGTCATATGCCTTGTCAGCCAGAACGTATTGGCCAGGTTGCAGCCCGTCCAAAAGCTGTTCGCATGGGGGTGCATCGTGGGCTTGGCCCGGCGTCAGTTCATAGCGGATCGGCAACCCGTCCTGATTGGTAAGTGCATGTATTTTCGTGGTTAACCCACCCCGCGACCGGCCCATGCAACGACGCGGGTCGTTTTTTTGAGCGTCGCTGCAGAATGGTGAACCCGAACCGATGTGCCATCCACCATCACGGTGTCGATATTGTGCGCATCGGCGACCGCCTCCATTACCCGATCCCAAATGCCCGCATAAGTCCATCGGTTGAAACGGTTGTAGATCGTTGTGTAGGGGCCGTATTGATCGGGCAAATCGCGCCACGGGATGCCTGTGCGCAAGACATAGAAGATGCCATTGATCACACGCCGATCATCGACACGCTTAACCCCTCGGCTGTTATTTGGGAGCACTGCTTTGATGAACTCCCACTCCAAATCGCTCAAATCTGACCGCGCCATTCCACTGCTCCGCATATTGTCTTGCGGGAAATGAATCATAACAGGCTGGAAACGTGAAGCTCTTTGTAAGTACGCTGCCTAGTCGTTACGCAAGATTTAGTTGGAGTACCAGACCACGCTAGCTGACATTCGCGCGTGATGCAGCATTGGTCAAATTGGGCTCTTTCGACACCTTCGCCGCGCGTCTCGCCAAGGTCTGTTTTCCCCCTGTTGGCTCAGTTGATGACGTAAAGCTCACAACCATCTTATCTCCAACATCAGGCAAAATCCGAAAGGCCATGGGCCCCGAACTCCCTCCCGCTTTCTTCTTGTTCCAAATACGCATATCCTGCCTCTCAAACCCGCGATGAGGATCGTCATGAAAGACCTGAGTGACAACATTCCCGCCCTGATGGCCGATATGGGCCAGCGCGCCAAAGCCGCCGCCGCCGATCTGGCCTTCGCGGCTCCGGATGCGAAAGAGGCCGCGCTGATCGCGGCGGCCGAGGCTGTCTGGGCGCGCCGGGAGGAGATCATCGCGGCCAATGGGCAGGATATGGATTTTGGCCGCGACAAGGGTCTCAGCCCGGCGATGCTGGACCGTCTGATGCTGGATGAGGCGCGGATCAAGGCTATTGTCGACGGGCTGCGCGCGGTCGCGGCACAGCGTGACCCGGTGGGGGAAACCATCACCGAATGGGGGATGGAAAGCGGGCTTCATATCAAACGGGTGCGCACACCTTTGGGGGTGATCGGGGTGATTTATGAGTCCCGCCCGAATGTGACGGCGGATGCGGGTGCGCTCTGCCTGAAATCCGGCAATGCGGTGATCCTGCGCGGCGGGTCGGAAAGCTTTCATTCCTCGGGCCTGCTGGTCGACTGCCTGCAAGACGGGCTGCGCACCGCCGGGCTGCCCGGCGATGCGGTGCAGCGTGTGCCGACCCGGGACCGGGCGGCGGTGCAGGAATTGCTGACCATGACCGATACGGTGGATGTGATCGTGCCGCGCGGCGGCAAGGGGCTTGTGGGTCTTGTCCAGCGCGCGGCGCGAGTGCCGGTTTTCGCCCATCTGGAAGGCATCTGCCATATCTATATCGACGCCGCCGCCGACCCGGAAAAGGCGCTGAAAATCGCGCTCAACGCCAAGACCCGGCGCACCGGCATCTGTGGCGCTGCCGAATGTCTGCTGATCCACCGCGATGTGGCGGACACGATCGGGCAGGGGGTGATCAAGGCGCTGATGGAGGCGGGCGTTGAGGTCCGCGCCGATGAGACCCTGGCCAAAATCGACGGCACGGTTCCGGCCCGGCCCGAGGATTGGGGGCAGGAATTTCTGGATATGATCATCGCCGCGAAAGTGGTTGATCATATCGACGAGGCCATCACCCATATCCGCGATTTCGGATCCAACCATACCGATGCGATCGTGACCGAGGATGACGCAGCGGCCCTGCGGTTCTTCACCCGGCTCGACAGCGCGATCCTGATGCAGAATGCCTCCACCCAGTTTGCCGATGGGGGGGAGTTCGGCATGGGCGCCGAGATCGGGATTGCCACGGGCAAGATGCATGCGCGGGGCCCGGTGGGGGCGGAACAGCTCACCTCGTTCAAATATCTGGTCACCGGCGATGGCACCGTGAGGCCCTGACCCGGGCGCGGAGGCTTGCGAAAGAACTTGTCGCGCAGGATTTCTCCGTTACCAAAGCCGGGTAGATACGCAGCCGAGGCTCCCCTGATGACCGACCGCCCCAACAGCCGCCCGGACACCCTTATCCGCCGCACCGGCTTTCCCGACAGTGTCAGCCGCGCGGTGGTCACGCCGCTGCAACCCTCGGTGGTCTATGCCTCATCCTCGCCCGATCAACTGGACGCCCAGTATGAAGGCAGTCTCAAAGGCTATACCTATGCCCGGGAAGGCCACCCGAATGCGGATGTTCTGGCCCGCAAGATCGACATGCTGGAAGGCGGTGAAGGCGGGGTGATCACCGGGTCGGGCATGGCGGCGGTGACGGCGGTTCTGTTGGGCCTGCTGAAAAAAGGGGATCATGTGGTTGGCGGTGATCAGCTTTATGGCCGCTCGCTTAGAATGCTGACCCGGGACCTGCCCCGTTTCGGTATCCCGACCAGTCTGGCCGATCCGACGGATGCAGAAACGATGGCCGACGCCATCACACCGGACACGAAACTGATCCTGGTCGAGCTGGTCTCGAACCCGACATTGCGGGTCGCGGATATGGACGGGATCGCGGCTTTGGCCAGACAGCATGGCGTGCTGCTGGTGGTCGACAACACCTTTACCACCCCGATCGGCTATCGGCCCTTTGATCACGGGGCGGATGTGGTGATCCATTCGGTCACCAAACTGCTGGCCGGGCATTCCGATGTGACCCTTGGCTATGTGTCGGCCAGGGATGCAGGTCATCGCACCGCCATCTGTGATTTCATCGCCACCGCCGGCATGACGCCCAGCCCCTATGACTGCTGGATGGCCGAACGCGGGCTGTACACCTTTCCGCTGCGCTTTGACCGGGCCGAGGCAAATGCCCGCGCGCTGGCCGATCATCTGGCCGGGCTGCCGGGGGTGGAAAGCGTGCTTTACCCCGGCCGGGCGGATCACCCGGATCATGCCCGCGCACAGGCGCTGCTTGGCGGGCGCGATGGCAATATGCTCAGCTTCACGATCAGCGGCGGGCGGGCCGAGGCGAACCGGATGATCGAGGCCGTGCCGCAACTGGCCTTTGCGCCGACGCTCGGGGATGTGGGCACAACCGTATCCCACCCCGCCAGTTCCTCCCACAGGGGCATGAGCCCGGAAGAGCGGGCCGCCCGCGGCATGGGGGAGGGGTTTTTCCGGGTCTCTGTCGGGATCGAGGACATCGCGCTTCTGAAGGCGGATTTCCGTCAGGCGCTTGCGGCGGTTTAACGGCTGTGTTTTCAGGACGAAGCTATGGCTGCGGATGGAAAACTCCAGTTTTCCATGTGGAATTCTCGAGAATTCCAGTGCGCAGGTTTTGCAGGCAATCCAGTCTGGCGCTGAACATTACACATATATGCTGCCCGGTGGGGCTACCGGGCGATAGGTGATATGGAGTGGTTCAGGATTTCAGGTCAAAGCTATAGTTTGCAAAGTGGAAAACTCCAGTTTTCCACAAGGAATTCTCGAGAATTCCGCTGCGCAGATTTTGCTGTCAATCATAGTGCAGGCCCAGCCCCTGCCTGTGTAAAGCCGCAAGCCGCGCCATTGTGAAAATCCCGAAAACTCGCTATCGCATGCGGCGCCCCTGACCCGTGCGAAAAGGCCCGCCCATGTCCAATGCCATCATCGGCAACCTGCTGGATACAGTGCCTGACCCGATGGTGATGCTGGACAAGGTCGGCACGATCATCGCCTGCAATCTGCCTGCCCGGGCTCTGTTGGGGGAATGGGTGCAGGGCCGCAATTACGTCACCGCCCTGCGCCAGCCCGCCCTGCTCAGCCGGATCGAGGCGGCCTATGCCGAGGGCGTGGATTGTGAGGCACGGTTCGTCCAGACCGATCAGGCGGGTGAAACCATTTTCCGTGTCACCATCCGCCCGGTCACCAGGGCGATGATAGGGTATGACGGGGTGCTGCTGCATTTTCAGGACATCACCCATCTGCGTGAAGCCGAAGAGATGCGGCGCGATTTTGTCGCCAATGTCAGCCATGAACTGCGCACACCCCTGACCGCGATCATGGGGTTTATCGAAACGCTGAAAGGCCCGGCCCGCGAGGATATCGCCGCGCAGGACAGGTTTCTGGGCATCATGGAGGACGAAGCCCGGCGGATGAACCGGATGATTCAGGACCTGCTGTCGCTGAGTCGTGTCGAGGGGCAGGAACGCATGCGCCCGCAGGAAACGGTCAATCTGACCGATGTGCTGAGCGGGGTGATCGAATCCCTGCGCAAGGGCGCTGAGAAGACCGGCACAGTCTTGCGGATTGAAGGGGCCGATGCGCCGCTTCTGGTCACCGGCGATTCCGATCAGCTGACGCAGGTGTTTCTCAATCTGGCTGAAAACGCCATCAAATACGGGGGCGAGGGGCGGCCGGTTCTGCTCCGCGCCAGTGAAGGGGAAGGGACTGGCAATCTGAAAGGCCCGATTGCGCGCGTCGATGTGATTGATAAGGGCGAGGGGATAGACCCGCTGCACCTGCCGCGCCTGACCGAGCGATTCTATCGCATAGACACCCATCGCAGCCGGGCGATGGGCGGCACGGGGCTGGGTCTGGCAATCGTGAAACATATCGTCAACCGCCATCGGGGCCGCTTGCGGATTTCCAGCGAACCGGGGCAGGGCAGTTGCTTTTCCGTCATTCTGCCAAAGGCTTAGATGCGAGGCCCGGCGCGAATTTCCTGTGCTTCTGGCAGGCGGATACAGAGACATCCACCCCTGTCATAAAACCGTTACATCCCTGTCACAAAAGCATTGCGTGACCCCGTTACCTGCCGGGAGCAAGAGCGCGCGCTTACTGCACGCTCGTGACATAAAACACCTGAGGAGCTTCCTTACATGTCTCTTGCAAAATTGACCGTCTCCGCCCTGGCTGTTGCGGCCGTTTCAGCCACTGCTGTTGCCGCTCAAAGCCGTGACAACGTGCAGATCGCCGGATCATCCACCGTGCTGCCCTATGCAGCCATTGTGGCAGAAGCCTTTGGCGAGAATTTCGAATTCCCGACCCCGGTTGTTGAATCCGGCGGCTCCTCCACCGGTCTGCGCCGGTTCTGCGAAGGTGTGGGCGAAAACACCATCGACATCGCCAACGCCTCGCGTTCGATCCGCGAAAACGAGATCGCGACCTGCGCTGAAAATGGCGTGACCGATATCATCGAAGTGCGCATCGGCTATGACGGTATCGTTTTCGCCAGCGATATCGACGGCAATTCCTTCGCCTTCACCCCGGAACACTGGTATCTGGCTCTGGCCGCCGAACTGCCCGTTGACGGCGCCATGATGGCCAACCCCAACGCCGACTGGTCCGAAGTGGGTGACCTGCCGGCGCAGGCAATTGCCGCCTATATCCCCGGCACCCGTCACGGCACCCGGGAAGTGTTCGAGGAAAACGTGATCCTGCAGGGTTGCGAGGATTCCGGCGCGATGGAAGCGATCATGGAGATCAATGGCGGCGACGAAGACGCGGCCGAGGACACTTGCATGGCGATCCGCACCGATGGTGTCTCCACCGATATTGATGGTGATTATACCGAAACGCTGGCGCGTATCTCGGCCAACCCGGAAGGCATCGGCGTCTTCGGTCTGGCGTTTTACGAGAACAATACCGACCGGCTTCAGGTTGCCACCATGTCCGGTGTCGAGCCGAGCGTGGAAAGCATCTCAACCGGCGAATACCCGGTATCCCGCCCGCTGTTTTTCTATATCAAGGCCGCTCATATCGGGGTGATCCCCGGCCTGAAAGAATACGCATCCTTCTTCGTCTCTGACGATATTGCCGGACCGTTTGGCCCGCTGGCTGCCTATGGTCTGGTGTCTGACCCGGAATTGGGCACAACCCAGATGATGGTCGAAAACGAAGAGACCATGTAAGCTTGCACATATCCCGGCGGGGCGGCCCTGTCTGCTGCCCCGTCATTCCTGAATTCTGATCCCGAAAGCCAGATATCATGCCATTGCTTTGGATCGTTGTGTCCGTGTTGGTGCTGGGGGCCGCCGGGTATATCATGGGCCGCCAGCGCGCCCTTGCCCAAGCCGGGGGTGACAGCCGCATCCTGCATTCCCTGCCGGGCTATTACGGCGCCAATGTCCTGATCTTCACCCTTGTTCCCGCGTTTCTGGTGCTTATGGTCTGGCTGTTTGTCCAGCCGCTGGTGATCGAGCGTCAGGTCACCGCAACCCTGTCTGACACAGCGATTGAAGAGGCCGGATCGCGCGGTCTGGTGATGAGCGATGTGCGCCGCGTGGCCGAAGGTCTGGATGTGGCGATAGGGCAGGGGGCGCTCAACCGGGATGAGGCCAGAGATTACAGCACGCAAGGCCATGATCTGCGGGCCCTTCTGGGCAGTGTCGGTGTTGCCCTTGGCCGCGATGTGACGCCCGAGGTTCTGAGTGCCGCGCAGCGGTATCGCGCGCTGAGCCATACGGGCAATCTGGCGATGAATGTGGTGGTGCTGGTCCTGGCCGCATTGGGCCTTGCCTATGCCTATGCCCGCACCCGGCCTGAATTTCGTGCCCGCAACAGTGTGGAATACGGCATTCTGACGATCCTGATCCTGGCCTCGACCATCGCGATCCTGACCACGGTGGGCATCGTTCTGTCGATGCTGTTCGAGACCTTCAGTTTCTTCCAGCTCTACCCGGCGCAGGATTTCTTCTTCGGCACCCGATGGGCGCCGACCTTTGAAAGCGATGCATCCGAACTTGGGCTGCTGCCGCTGCTTTGGGGCACGGTTTATGTCTCGTTCATCGCCCTTCTGGTGGCAGTACCGATCGGGCTGTTCGCGGCGATCTATATGGCAGAATATGCCTCGTCGCGTCTGCGCTCCATCGCCAAGCCGCTGATCGAGGTGCTGGCCGGGATCCCGACCATTGTCTACGGGTTGTTCGCGCTGATCACCGTGGGGCCTTTGCTGCGCGACTATTTCGCGGAACCGCTTGGCCTTGGCACGTCTTCCTCTTCGGTGATGACCGCGGGGATCGTGATGGGGGTGATGCTGATCCCGTTTGTCTCTTCACTCAGCGATGACATCATCAACGCGGTGCCGCAATCGCTGCGCGATGGCTCTTTCGGGCTGGGGGCAACCCATTCGGAGACCGTCAAACAGGTGATCCTGCCTGCCGCCTTGCCCGGCATTGTCGGCGCGATTCTTCTGGCCACCTCGCGGGCCATCGGCGAAACGATGATCGTGGTTCTGGGGGCAGGGGCCGCCGCCCGGCTGGCGCTGAACCCGTTTGAGGCGATGACCACGGTCACCGTCAAGATCGTGGGCCAGTTGACCGGTGACACGGATTTCTCAAGCCCCGAGGCGCTGGTGGCCTTCGCCCTTGGCCTCACCCTGTTTGTCATAACCCTTGGGTTGAATATTCTGGCTCTGTATATCGTGCGCAAATACCGGGAGCAGTATGAATGAGTGATGCCACCCTGCCTTCGGCCCGGCCCAATGCCAAAACCTCGCTTCTGACCAAGGATGACCGAACCCGGCGCCGCAACCGGGCCGAGGCGCGGTTTCGGGCCTATGGTCTGGCGGCGGTGATCGTGGGCATCCTTGCGCTGATCCTGCTGCTGACCTCGATCCTGTCCAACGGGTTGAGCGCGTTCCGCCAGACCTATATCACCCTGCCGGTCACCCTGTCGGCCGAACGGCTGGATCCGGAGGGCAACCGCGACCCGGCCGAGATGGCCCGGGTCACGACCTTCGGCTATGCCCCGCTTCTTGGGCAGGGTATTGTGGATTATGTCCAATCCCTTGGCATCGACACCGATCTTGGGCCCCGCGACATGGCCGCGATCCTCTCGGAAGACGCGCCGGGCCAGTTGCGGGCCATGGTTCTGGCCAATCCCTCCCTGATCGGCGAAACCGTGAATCTGGAGCTTCTGGCGGGCGGGCGGATCGACGGGTTCTTCAAGGGCCGTGTGACCATGGCCAGCGCCGAGCGGGACAATAATGTGTCTCCCGGGCAGCTTGTGCTGGCGCAGGCGCTGGTGGATCAGGGCGCAATGGAAACCCGGTTCAACTGGAATTTCATCACATCCCCCGATGCCTCCGGCCAGCGACCGGAAGCGGCGGGGCTGGGGGTGGCCATTCTGGGCTCCTTTTACATGATGATCGTGGTGCTGGCACTGGCGCTGCCGATCGGGGTTGCCGCCTCGATCTATCTTGAGGAATTTGCCCCGAAAAACCGGATCACCGACCTGATCGAGGTGAATATCTCGAACCTGGCCGCCGTGCCGTCGATCGTGTTCGGTATTCTGGGCCTTGCGATCTTCATCAACTTTGCCGGGTTGCCGCAATCCGCGCCCATTGTGGGGGGCTGGTGCTGACGCTGATGACCCTGCCGACGATCATCATCGCCACCCGCGCCTCTCTCAGGGCGGTGCCGCCGTCGATCCGCGCGGCAGCACTTGGTCTGGGAGCCTCGAAGATGCAATCGGTGTTTCACCATGTGCTGCCGCTTGCCGCGCCCGGTATTCTGACCGGGACGATCATCGGTCTGGCCCAGGCCCTTGGCGAAACCGCCCCTTTGCTGCTGATCGGGATGGTGGCCTTTGTGCGCGAATACCCCGCCGCCCCGCCCGATGGCTTTTTCGACCCTGCCTCGGCCCTGCCGGTGCAGGTCTATAACTGGACACAGCGCTCAGACCCGGCCTTTGTGGAACGGGCATCGGGCGCGATCATCGTGTTGCTTGTGTTCCTGTTGATCATGAATGCGGTCGCAATTCTGCTGCGCCGCCGGTTCGAGCGTCGCTGGTGAGCGGGATGGAGGATACTCAAATGAATGACATGCGGGCGGTGGATCGTGACGTGGACAGTCTTGAGCTGAAAATGACGGCGCGCAATGTGGATGTGTTCTATGGCGATACCCATGCGATCAAAACGGTTGATGTGGATATCGTCGACAAGACCGTGACCGCCTTTATCGGGCCCTCGGGTTGCGGCAAATCCACCTTCCTGCGCTGTCTGAACCGGATGAATGACACGATTGATGTGGCGCGTGTCAGCGGCTCGATCACGCTGGATGACGAGGATATCTATGACCCCAAGGTCGACCCGGTGCAATTGCGCGCCAAGGTCGGCATGGTGTTTCAGAAACCCAACCCGTTTCCGAAATCCATCTATGACAATGTCGCCTATGGGCCGCGCATCCACGGGCTGGCCAGGGACAAGGCCGATCTGGATCAGATCGTCGAAAAATCCCTGCGCCGCGCCGCACTTTGGGATGAGGCCAAGGACCGTCTGGGGGAACCGGGCACCGGCCTGTCAGGCGGCCAGCAGCAGCGCCTGTGCATCGCCCGGGCGGTGGCCACCAGCCCCGAGGTCTTGCTGATGGACGAGCCATGTTCAGCCCTGGACCCGATCGCGACCGCCCAGGTTGAAGAGCTGATTGACGAATTGCGCACCCGCTATTCCGTGGTCATCGTCACCCATTCCATGCAGCAGGCCGCCCGTGTCAGCCAGAAAACCGCGTTTTTCCATCTGGGCGAACTGGTCGAATATGACGATACAGGACATATTTTCACCAACCCGGGCGATCCGCGCACCGAAAGCTATATCACCGGCCGGATCGGGTAAAAGGCGAGCATAGAACAATGGTAAATCAAGAACATATCGTTTCATCCTTTGACCGCGACCTGGAAGGCATCCAGGCGCTGATCATGAAAATGGGCGGGCTGGTCGAAGACAGTATCGCCCGCGCCGCCGAGGCCCTGGAAACCCGCGATGAGGATCTGGCCAGATCGGTCAAACAGGGCGACAAGGCCATCGACGCGCTGGAAGAGCAGGTCAATGAAGAGGCCGCGCGCATTCTGGCCCTGCGCCAGCCGACCGCATCGGACCTGCGCACCGTGCTCAGCGTATTCCGGGTCTCGGCCAATCTGGAACGGATCGGAGATTATTCGAAAAACATCGCCAAACGGTCGTCGGTTGTCATTCAGATGCAGCCGGTCAACGGCACGGCATCGGCGCTGAAACGGATGGCCCGGGCAGTGGAACTGATGCTGAAGGACGCGCTGGATGCCTATATCCAGCGCGATGCGGATCTGGCGGCAGATGTGCGGGAACGCGACCTTGAGGTTGACCAGATGTATTCGGCGCTGTTCCGGGAATACCTGACCTTCATGATGGAAGACCCGCGCAATATCACCACCTGCATGCATCTGCATTTCATGGCCAAGAATATCGAACGCATGGGCGACCACGTGACCTCGATCTGCGAACAGGTGATTTATCTGGTCACCGGCGAGATGCCCGATGAAGACCGGCCAAAACAGGACAGAACACCTTATGAGCAAGGGGCAGGGGGCTGACATATGGCAGGGGAACCCCTGGTTCTGGTGGTCGAGGATGAACCCGCACAGCGGGAGGTTCTGGCCTATAATATCCGTGCCGAAGGGTTTCAGGTGGTCACCGCCGAGGCCGGCGATGAAGCGCTGGTCGTGATCCGCGAAACCCCGCCTGATGTGATCATCCTGGACTGGATGCTGCCCCATGTCTCGGGGATCGAGGTTTGTCGGCAGCTCAAGAACGGCAGTCAGACCAACCGGATACCGGTGATCATGCTTTCCGCCAGATCCGAAGAGGTGGATAAGGTGCGCGGTCTGGAAACCGGGGCGGATGATTATGTGGTGAAACCCTATTCCGTGGCTGAGCTTCTGGCCCGTCTGCGCACCCAATTGCGCCGGATCCGGCCCGCCGCCGTGGGTGAACGGCTGGAATATGAAGATATCCTTCTGGATATGACCGAACACCGGGTCTACAGGGCAGGGGCCTCGCTGACCCTTGGCCCGACCGAGTTCCGCCTGCTGACGGCGTTCATGGAGCGCCCCGGCCGGGTCTGGAGCCGGGAACAACTGCTGGACCGGGTCTGGGGTCGTGACATCTATGTGGACAGCCGGACGGTTGATGTTCATGTGGGGCGCCTGCGCAAGGCGCTGCGCAGTTCCGGCAGCGATGATCCGATCCGCACGGTCCGGGGCGCAGGATATGCGCTAGGGTAGGGCGAACTCGGTTTATTCTGCACCATTGCGCATTGAAAGGCCGAGAATTTCATTCAGATCAAACGCAAACCGCATTTGCCGCAACCCCCGCGTGCCGGAATTCTGCAGAATTCCGTGTGGAAAACTGGAGTTTTCCACCCCCCGCTGCACATTTGCATCCAACATAGGCTGAAGGTGAGTCATAGAGAACCGGGTTTAACGATCTGCGGCCCTGACAACGTGTATATAGACTCAGCCCCCGGATATGTATGTTATAGTATTACGTAAGGGAGGGTTTGTAACCATGTCACAGAATTTTTCAACACCACGCGAACGTCTGTATCTGCCGTTTCTATCGCGGTTTTATGAGAGTTTCGCACAGCCGTTTGGCTGGCTTTTCTTTCGCATCGTAATTGGCGGAATGCTGACTATTGAAGGCTGGCAGAAGATCCAGGACCCAATGCGGATGTCGGGTTTTGTTGAAAGCCTGGGTTTTGCCCCCGGCTGGCTGTTTTCCCCGCTTATCGCAATTGCGAATTTTGGCGGCATTTTCATCGTGATCGGGTTTCTGACCCGGCCTTTTGCCCTGGCCAATGCGGTGATGTTGCTTGTCACCTATTGGTTCCATGTCACCCATCCCTATGGCGATGCTTTTCTGACCCAGGCAGGGATCGATTATGTGAATGCCAACCCCGATCTGCTGACACCCGCCGGTCAGCGCAGACTTCTGGCAGATGGTGGCGCGGCATTCCTTGCCGGTCCCACGGGGGTGCAGCTCAAGGCCGAATTGAATTCGCTGTTCTGGGCGGCAGGGGCCGCATTGATCGCCGCTTTCGGCGGTGGTGCCATCTCAGTCGACCACAGGATGCGCAAAGAGTTCTGATCCGCGCCCGGAACACCGGAACCACGCTTTTGCGAGAGCAGGCGCGTGGTTCTTTCTTTATCTTTGTTGCAACCAAGTTAAAATGTCGCTGGTTGCGCAAAGTAGAAATGTCACCCCAAGCACTAACGGAAGCAAGGCTTGGCAGCCCGGAGACCCCACACATCGAAGGGCTGGTAAGCCTTGCGGGAGCAGGGCGCAAGCACGGTCAGGTGATCGTTAAGGGCCATTTTTGACGGATGCTACAGCGTTGACGAGTGCCTGCTTCAGGTTGCTCAATAGATTTTTTGCGGATAATGCATACAGCATGACTTGGAATCTCGTAAGCGCGCATATGTTAAGCTAGAGTTCAGCCAAATTAGTCTGCCGCAATTCGCAGAATAGGACCAGCTTAACACGGTAACGATAATGGGACCTTATCGTTACCGATGTGGCCGGAGGTTTCGGAGTGCTGAACCGCCTGAGTAGAACTGGCAGAATGCAACAGTCCCGGCTGCTGACGTCAGGACCAATGGGACAGTTTGGGGTGATTTAGAGCGTTTTGCGTTTAATTGGTTCCATATCCTGCGGCTTTGAAGAAGTTGAAGCCTTCTTCGTCCGTGAAGAGATCGCACACTTGACCGACCGCGTTCCATAACGCGTCATATGTTCTTGCTGCGGCTTTTCGGATCAGCGTTTTGAGCTTTGAGAAAGCCATCTCTATGGGGTTGAGATCGGGCGAGTATGGCGGCAAGAACAAGAACCACGCACCGACATCGCGCAACATTTCGGCGGCCCGCGCACTTTTGTGGCTGGAAAGGTTGTCCAGGATGATCACGTCCCCCTTGCTCAGGGTCGGTGCGAGTTGGGTTTCGACGTAGGTATCGAATGTCACGCGGTTCATGGCACCGTCGATGACCCATGGCGCGTCCAGCCTGTTATGTCGCAACGCCGCGACAAAGGTTTGCGTGCGCCAGTGCCCGAAAGGCGCGTGATCGACCAGCCGCTGACCGCGCGGTGCCCAGCCGGTCGTCTTGGCCATGTTGGTTTTCAGCCAGGTTTCGTCAATGAAGCCAATACGTTCCAGCATATGTGCCATGAACGGCTGGCTGTGTGTGATCCAGATATGCCTTTGCCGGGCAACCTTGGCACGCTTCTGCTCAAGAGCTTGCAGGTCTTTTTTTATGCGTCAGCCCGAGCCGCTGAAAAAGTCGCCAGACCGAGCTAAAGCACCCTGCCTTAAACTTGACTCACAAATACCCTGCCACGCTTCGCGTTCCCGGGACATTTGTGATGTGCGATGTCTCAGGTTTAAGGCAGCATGCTGTAGGAGCGACAGACACGCCGCGCTCTGCCTGTAAACGCGCCGCCATTTCGTCAAGCGTGATCTCGCCTTTGGCGTCCACCTGCGCGCGCACCCAATCTTTGTGAGGCGTCAGCTTGCCGATACCGCGATGACCCTGGCGTGTCGGCGCAAGCGATCCCGTCCCGCGCTTCAGCTTGACCATGTCATTGACGAATTTGACGGAAACGTCGAACCGCGTCGCCGCTGAGTGATGCGTGTTACCTGCCTCGACATGCGCAACAACACGTTGCCGAAGCTCCATCGGATGAGGTTTCCCCATAAAGACCGCCCTTGTTGTTTGAAAACAAGGAATCACGGTTCAAACCATTTGGGAATCCCGAATCCAATCAGGCGCAAAACGCTCTAAAGCGAAATCGTTTTAATTTGCACCATCGCTCATCGAAATTCGCGTTCGAGATCAGCAGTTTGCTGATCGAGAGGCAGAGAATTTTGATTCAGACTAAACCACCTACCGGCTGGCGCCGGTGGGATTTTCGGTATGCTTCTCCAGGTACTGAAGTACGATGTCTTCTGTGATGGCGCCGTTGGTGGTTGAGAAATAGCCGCGGCCCCAAAACCGCCTGCCCCAGTAGCGCTTCCTGAGCTGCGGGAACTCTCGTTGCACCTTGTGGGACGAGCGCCCCTTCATCAGCCGCACCAGGTCACTCACCGCCAACTTCGGCGGCACCGACACGAACATGTGGACATGGTCTGATGACAGCACGCCCCGGATGATATCGGCACCCTTCTCACGGCAAACCTGACGGCAGATGTCTCGAACCCGAAGACGGATGTCTCCATGCAGCACCTTGTAGCGATACTTGGTCGACCACACGATGTGATAGCGGTGGTAGAAAACGCAGTGGCTGCCGGTGTCGTATTGCATGATCTTATCCTCAGAAAAATGACCCGGCTCCGGTTCATTTTTCTGAGGATAAGATCATAAGACGATTCCTTCACGCTAAAGCTATACCGACTGGAAGTCGGTGGATTTGAACCAGAGAGTGGATATTAAACGATTTCTGCTCTAGATGACTGGAATTCCTACCGGCACGTGGTGCTGTCCTTCGACAAAGACGAGGACCTTGTTCCGGGCAAGGTTACGCGAACGTTCCAGAACGACGCTAAAATCATCCTTGATTTCCACGGCACATTTGTGACACCGGGCCATGTCTACTACCGACATGACAGCAAGAAAATCGCCAGACGGCGAGGAGTTCTGGGCATTCCTGATCTATGAGGACGAACAACGGCATGCTGTCGCCCGTTGACTTCGAAGTCAGACAGCGGAAACTGAACGAGGCAGGTGTCTAGGAAACTAGGGGCGCCTCACTCACTGCATCGACATGGGCGCAGCTTGGGCGGAACGCCCGGGTTCCAGCAGGAATATCTGGTTCAGGAGAGACGCTTTGCGCACCGCCTGTGCCGTGGTTTCGACACCCAGAGTGTCCCGCGCGCCGCGCAGGTGTTTTTCCACCGTGGCGGCGTTGCGTTCCAGCAGCAGCGCAATATCCTGAATCGTCTTGCCATCGGCCACCAGTTCCAGCACTTCGGTCTGCCTGCGGGTCAGCATCCGGCTTTGGCCGGTGGCGGGCAGTTGCGCAATGCACAGATGGGCCACATGGTTGATGATCTCGATCGTTTCACCATCCCTGGCCCAAAGCGCTTCCACATCATCCTGGGTCATCCCCTTGCGTGCGGTCAGGCCGATCCCGGCACTGGCATATTTGATCGCCATGGGAAAGCTGATGGTATAGCCCGCAATCAGCCCGAACCGTTGATTCAACGCCGCCAGGTGGCGTTCGCCCGGGGTCATCTGGCGCGCCATGAAGGCCTCACGCACCTGACGCCAGCTGATCGCGCCCACATTGCTGGCGGCCCATTGCATCATCGGCCCGTCGCGAAACAGGCCTTTGTTCACATAAGCCTCGACATATTCCGCCGGGTGATTGGTCAGCACCAGCGCGTCATCGGGGTTGCCAAGGGTCTTGAGGTTGCGGAACGCGCAATAGGCGTAGAACATCCGGTCGAAACCGAAATCCGCCATAACCTGTGTATGATAGGCCCAAAGCTCATCAACCGAACGCATGGCAAGATACGGCTTCAGGCGTTTCATCGGTCTGCACCAAGATGGTTTGCCATTGCGCGCAACGCCAGAAGATACCCGGTTGCGCCGAACCCGCCGATCACCCCGATACAGACCGGGGCAATCATCGAGTGGTGGCGAAAACCTTCCCGCGCATGGACATTGCTGAGATGCAGTTCCAGAACGGGCAGGGTGGTGGCGCTGATTGCATCCCGGATCGCAATGGAACTGTGCGTATATGCTCCGGCATTCAGCACGATACCATCATAGGTGCCCGGCGCGCCCTGAATGGCATCGACAAGCGCGCCTTCATGGTTCGATTGGGCAAAGCCAAGCTCGACCCCGATATCCCGGCCTGTGTCCAGACACATGGATTCGATATCAGCGAGGGTGGACACGCCATATATATCAGGTTCCCGCTGACCCAGAAGGTTCAGATTGGGCCCGTTCAAGACCAGAATTTTCATCACATTCCCCAATGTTGTTAACAGTATAGAACCTGTCATCAGGGGATGTCGAGCGGTGCCCGTATTAGAGACCTGGCTCCGTCGCGTCATGCCCGAGGGCGTGCCGCAAGTGAACGGAAGATTAGTAAAGCATTTACAGTAGGTTGCAGTTATTTCCTAAGGTATCTGTAGTGTCGTATACCTGTTCTGCAAAGGTCATATATCATATCGGCTAAGCATAAAATCGCCGAGCTGTATAACCTGTCTGTAAACCGGGTTTCTGGCAGGTATATTATTTACATAATAAGTCTTATGCGAGAATGCAGTGTTGCCTGGGCACATTCTAAACTGGGTTGCGACAAATCCCCTATCTTGCTGGAAAGCAAGGAGAACGGACATGGCCCACACAGAGCTGGGTTTACGTGAGAGACGCGCAATTGAAGACATGTTGCACGCAAAGGTGCCTGTGAACGAGATCGCAGCGGCGATCGGCAGGCATCGCTCGACGATCCGTCCCGCATCAGCGCGAAATTCTTCCGTTCGTTTCAGTCCCATAGTTCGTCTCCTTTGCTGCAACAAATGCTATCAAAAGAGCGGCATCAAACCGCGACACGTCCAGTAGTCCTCCATGTGGATCCAATACGGGAGCGTCGGCAGCTGACCTGACAGCATGCAAGCGGTAACGGACAGTGTGCAACGCTGGCCCCGTTACAGCATCTCATAACCAGTAGATGATGGTTGCGGCGAGGGCGATTGCTGAGAGGAACACCTTGGGGCATCTGTCGTATCGGGTTGCCACGCGACGCCAATCTTTGAGCTTGCCGAACATGATCTCGATGCGATTTCGGGGCTTGTCGTACTTCTCAGACTTATTGTGCTGCTTGCGGCCCGGGATGCGGGACGTATCCCTTTATCTTTCAACGCTTCTCTGAACCAATCCGCATCATGGCCGCGATCGCCCAGCAGCGAATCGACACTTGGCAGGCTGCCGAGCAACACCCGCGCACCAATATAGTCGCTGACTTGTCCCGCTGTGACGAACAGGTTCAGCGGACGGCCCTGGCTATCGCAGATGGCGTGCAGCTTTGTATTCATACCGCCCTTGGTACGGCCAATCAGACGCCCATGCCCCCCCTTTTTTGACCCCCAAACTGGAAGCCCTACGATGCGCTTTGAGATAGGTGGCGTCGATCATGACGGTCTTCTCCTCTCTGTGCTCGGCGGCCAAACCCATCATCATCCTGGCAAAATACCCTTATCGCTCCACCGCTTCCAGCGATTGTGGAGCGTCTTGTGCAGGCCATTGGCGGCGGGCGCATCGCGCCAGCGTAAGCCATTGCGATTGATGAAAATAATCCCGCTCAGCACACGTCGATCATCAACGCGCGGCTTACCGTGGGACTTGGGAAAGAAGGGCTCAAGACGCGCCCTCTGCGCAGCAGTCAGCCAGAATAGATCAGACATAATCACCGCTCGTTTTTGAGCCGTGAATCATGCTGCTATGGGGAAATCAATGGGTCCTGACCCCAGGGATCACGGCACGCATCTACTGCAAGCTGGATCTCGACATCAGGATTAAGCCGCATCATTTTATTGCCAACCAACCTTCAAAGCAAAGGTACTTTTGGATTGTCAATATCTTGCTGAACCCAACATTACGCAAGCAAATAAGGTTTTGATCTGTGGAAATGGGTTGCATTACGCCCTTCAAGCTGAATGTTTTTGCCATAATCTCATCAACTGTAAACCCATTTTCAAGTTTGAATTGGTTGTATAGCAAACCCATGATATCTTGAAATTGCGCATCACTCGCCGATACCTTCTCAAATAGAACGAATGCACCACCTTCGTTCAGCGCATTGTATATCTGCCGTAGCAGCCCCATTCTGTCCTTCAAGCGGATGAACTGAAGCGTGTAGTGCGAAGCAATGAAATCCGATTTTTCAAATTCGTAGTCCAAAATATCGCAGTGTTCAAACCGGAGGTTTTGAACATCAGCATGCCGACTCCTCGCCAGTTCCAACATCTCCGGCTCAACTTCTAAACCGCTGAACTTTGCATCGCGAAGGTCTTGATGACGCTCAGCAAGTCTTCGCGTCAAAGTTCCAGTTGAACAACCCAAATCATATACCACTGAATTTGGACCGACGAAAAAATCAGAGAGTTTCGCTGTCAATTCATGACCATCTTCATACATTGGAATAGACTTTCGAATGTGTCCATCAAAGCTACCGGGGACAACTCCACCAAATGACCAGCGAGCTTCACCAACAGAAATGCCATCACCAACCCAATCTCCAACGCTTTTCTTTTTCTCACTCATGTCAGTCATCTTTCGATCTCTAGAGATATTAACAAGCATGGCGGCTAACAGAATCGTAGACTTTTCATTGTGTTGACTCAGTATCTTACACAAATCTGGGCTGGAACAAATTAGAAAATTTCGAAGTCCGCTTTATTATCACCAGATGCACGTGGCCCGGTCACTGGAACTTTTCGGCTTTTGACAAGGCTTACTGAGGTGCCCCTAGTTTCCTAGGGCGTAGACTCATAAGAACCAAATCACTGTAGCGGCGATGTGGGCGGCCGCGAGGAAGGTGTTGGGGCATCGGAATGTGCGCAGGCTGAGTTGTCGCCAGTCTTTCAGGCGATTGAACATGCGCTCTACGATATTGCGGGTTTTGTAGAGATCTGCGTCATATTCAAACTGCACCTTGCGGTTTTTGCGGGGCGGGATGCAGGCTGTTGCCTCTGCCTTGGTCAGCCAGTCACGCAGGTGATTGGCGTCATAGCCACGGTCCGCGATGACGGTGCAGCCTTTGGCGACATAGGGTTCAAGGCACTGGCGTGCTTGGGAAATATCGGCCCGATTTCCCGCAGTCAGCCCCAAGTGAACCGGGCAACCGCCACCGTCGCAAACCAGATGCAGCTTCGAATTCAGCCCGCCTTTGGTCTTGCCGATGCTCCGTCCGCCCGGGCTGTTTTTTTGACACCGTTCGCTGCGATCCGATGCGTTTTGACATGGCTCGCATCGATCATGAGTGTCGACAGGTCGGCCGTCTCGCGCGCCAGCGCGTCAAAGACACGTTCGAAAACGCCTGCCTCGGACCAACGTTTCCAGCGGTTGTAGAGCGTCTTTGCCGGGCCATATTCGGGCGGCACATCGGACCAGCGATAGCCTCGCTGGATACAGAAAATGATCCCGGACAAGACACGACGATCATCCACCCGTGGCACGCCTCGGGGCTTGTTTGGCAGCAAAGGACTGATTTTATTGAACTGTTCTTCGGTGAGCCAGAAATTCGACGACATGAAACCTCCCAGATTTCACATCTTGAAGCACATCGCCATTTATAGGTCGCACGCCCTAGTCACTCGCCTTAGGGTCTGTGGACATTCATCTTGAGTTGATGATCGCAGAGCATAGGCAGATCATTGCAGCATAGGATGCATCAGTCTTGTCCGAGCGCATAGCTATGCGTTTGAATTCTTTCAGTTTCTGGAAGTAGTTTTCGATCAAGTGGCGCCATTTGTACATTTCACTATCGATCGCCATTGGCTGCAATCGTTGCGGGCGCTGGGATATGACGATCTTTGCGCCTCGCGCGTTCATGTCGTCGATGATCCAATTGCTGTCGAAGGCTTTGTCGGCAAGCATCGCACCAAATTCTACACCTTTGATCAATGGCGCGACGCCAACCGTGTCGTAGCGGTTGGCTGGCATCAGGACGAAGCGCACCAGGTTGCCAAGCGCATCCACCAAAGCCAGAATTTTGGTCCCCTCTCACACATGCAAGCATGTGCTGCCGGGCAATGGTCCAGCCGCCCTTCGATTTGCCTATGGCATGCTGCCTTAAACCTGAGACATCGCTTATCACAAATGTCCCGGGAACGCGAAGCGTGGCAGGGTATTTGTGATTCAAGTTTAAGGCAGGGTGCTTTATGGCCTGGCTCTGAGTCCCCCTTTTGCGCCCATCCCGTGACGGTGAACCTTGACGATGGTTGCGTCGATCATCGCGTATTCCATGTCAGGTTCGTCACTCAGAGCGCCGAATATTCGTTTGAATACATCGGCTTGAACCCACCGCCGAAAACGCCTGAAGGTGCTGTTCCAGTTGCCAAACTCCGGTGGCAGGTCACGCCACGGTGCGTCCGTGCGTACGATCCAAAGCACCGCTTCCAAGAACAACCGCGTATCAACTCCCGTGCGCCCTGGTGCGGCCAAACCGCCGGGGCACAGGGGCTCAATCGCACGCCATTGGCGATCCGTAAGAACAAATCTGCTCGGGTCCATTCAAACCTCCTCTTTTGGAAGGTTGAATCAGAACTTAAGCCCTTTGTGAATCCTGAATGTCCACAGACCCTAAAGCAGAAACAAAGCGCATCATCCTGCCGCTTGCTTCGGGGCCGGTCGCCTATTCGGCGGCCTGGATAGCGGCCTCTTCCACGGCCCGTTGAGCGTCCAGCTCAGCGGCCTTTTTTTCCACCTGTTCAACGATATGATCAATCATCTGTTCATTTGACAGCTTATGGCTCTGCTTTCCCGCCAGATAGACCATGCCACTGCCCGCCCCCCCGCCGGTGAAGCCCACATCTGTCATCAGCGCCTCACCCGGGCCGTTCACGACACAGCCGATGATGCTCAGGCTCATGGGTGTCTTTATATGCTCCAGCCGAAGCTCCAGCGCCTCGACCGTCTTGATCACATCAAACCCCTGCCGCGCGCAGGAGGGGCAGGAAATGATATTCACCCCACGATGGCGCAGGCCGAGGGATTTCAATATCTCGAACCCCATTTTGACCTCTTCCACCGGATCCGCAGACAGGGACACGCGGATAGTGTCGCCAATCCCCATCCACAGCAGATTGCCAAGACCGATCGCCGATTTCACCGTGCCCGAGATCAGCCCGCCCGCCTCGGTAATGCCCAGATGAATGGGGGCATCCGTGGCCTCGGCCAGACCCTGATAGGCAGCGGCGGCCAGAAACACATCCGAGGCCTTGCAGCTGATCTTGTAGTTGTGGAAATCATTGTCTTCGAGAATGCGGATATGATCCAGCCCGCTTTCGATCATCGCCTCTGGGCATGGCTCGCCGTATTTCTCAAGCAGATGCTTTTCCAGACTGCCCGCATTCACGCCGATGCGGATCGAACACTCATGATCGCGGGCGGCCCTGATCACCTCCTGCACGCGGGAGGCATTCCCGATATTGCCCGGATTGATCCGCAGGCAGGCAGCACCGGCGGCGGCGGCCTCGATCCCGCGTTTGTAGTGAAAATGAATATCGGCAACGATCGGCACCGGACTTTCCGCAACAATCTCTTTCAAGGCCCGGGAGCTTGCCTCATCAGGCACCGAGATACGGACAATATCGGCCCCCGCCTCGGCACAGGCCTGCACCTGCGCGATGGTGCCCTTGATATCGGTGGTCAGGGTGTTGGTCATCGTCTGCACCGTGATCGGTGCATCCCCGCCCACGGGCACATTGCCCACATGTATCTGGCGGCTTTGGCGACGGTCTATATTGCGCCAGGGACGGATTGGATTATGCGACATGGGCGCGAGGCTCCGGCGGGAAACGGTCAGAAGATATCTTCAAGACAGATATAGAGACCATCGCGCCGGGACAACGCCCTGCGGCATCATTCTCCGCTTGCAGGCTCTGCGCTCAGCACAAGGGCCGCGACCTCGGCCAGATCCGGGTCGGTGGTGGCATCGGCCATCACGAAACTTTCTGAAATCGCGTCGGCGGACAGAACCACATCCCGGGCCACGGATGTGCCGGGGCCAGCGGGGCCCATCGTCACCCCATTGACCGCGAAATAGAGCGAGCCTGAATTGCCCGCCCGCAAGGTTGGCGGCACTTCCGAAGCCGGCAGGGCATAGCTGTCGCCAGCGTTCAGCGTGCCTTCATAGATCACCGTGCCCGAGGCCGAGGTGATCCGCACCCAGGAGGGGCGCACCGCGAATAACAGAACCTCATCGCCGCTGCGTTCGGTCACCTGTACGGTGCTGCCGGGGATCGGTGTTTCAGTCACGGCTGTCTCACCTGCCAGCCGGTTCACCGGCGCCGCAAGCGTACCGACCTGATCGGGATCAAGTGTTGCCAGCGGCTGGTCCCGGGGCGTCATCACCGGCACGTCAAGCGCCTGTGGCCGGTAAAGCCGGTCCAGCGCATCGGCGGTCGGGATGGCGGTGGCCATATCCTCCTCGGGCAGGCCGGTGCCGAAATTGCCTTCCACAGCCCCGCCAAGCGGGTCAAGTGCGGCCAGCGTATCGGGCGCCTGTTCGACAGGCGCGAATTGCAGCCGCTGAATATCGTTCAAAACCGCCCAGGCCCCATAGCCGATACCCGCCACAAGCGCGATCAGAACCAGCGCAGAGCCAAGCGCGCCCGGCTCCACATTGGAAAACACGTTTTCACGTTCGGGCGTAAAGGAAACACGCGCGACCTTGATCAGATCATTGGGATCAATCCGGCCCGGCGCCTCGGCCAGCGCCCGTTTCGCCTGCCCGGCCTGACGGCCAGACAGGCCATGGACCCCGGCAAAGCCGCTTTCACGGCAGAATCTCTCAAAGGTCCATTCCGGATCCAGACCCAGATAACGGGAATACGAGCGGACATACCCGGCGATAAACCCCTGCGAGGAAAAGGCCGACAAATCCCCGTTCTCAATAGCCGCGATATAGGCGGCCTTGATTTTCAGTTCACGTTCCACATCCAGAAGGGATTTGCCAAGCGTCGCACGTTCGCCCCGCATCAGGTCGCCCAAAGGAACATCGAGAGAGGCAAATGCCTCAAACGGCACGCCCGGCACCTTATGTTCTGCCCTGTCCTTGCCCATAGTAATGCTCTGCCCTGTCCTGGCTCCTATCGGCCGCACTCAAAACTCTATGTCGACCCTTTCCTACAATCGGCTGCTCGGACCCGCATTGTTGGTTTGTGTCGTCATCACAAGAAGAGTGATTCCCCGATCACTCACATTCACAAAGACATTACCACAAACAGGCAAGCCTTTGCACCCGTGGAAAACAGGTCAGGCGCTGAGTTCGGCACGATTCAGCGCACAATGGCTCCAAAGCCCGTCCATCGCATTGACCAGACCATCCAGCATGTTCGTGTCATGAACCGGAGAAGGCGTGAAACGCAGGCGCTCCGTACCGCGTGGAACCGTCGGGAAATTGATCGGTTGCACGTAAATCCCGTATTCAGACAACAACATGTCCGAGATCTTTTTGGTATGCACCGGATCCCCCACAATCACCGGCACGATATGGGACCCGTGGTCAATGATCGGCAGGCCCATGGCAATCAGGCGCAGTTTCAGAACCCTGGCACGTTCCTGATGCAGATCCCGGCGCGCCTGATCGGTTTTCAGATGCCGGACCGAAGCCGCAGCACCGGCAGCAATCACCGGCGGGATCGACGTGGTGAAGATGAAGCCCGGCGCGTAAGACCTTATTGCATCACACATTTTTTCCGATGCAGCTACATAGCCGCCCATCACGCCATAGGCTTTGCCAAGGGTGCCATTGATGATGTCGAACCGGTCCATCAGACCATCCCGCTCGGCCACACCGGCGCCACGCGGGCCATACATGCCAACCGCATGCACCTCATCGATATAGGTCAGGGCGCCAAACTCATCCGCCAGATTGCAAATCTCTTCGATCGGGCCGAAATCCCCATCCATGGAATAGATCGACTCAAATGCGATCAGTTTCGGGGCGGCGGGATCATCTGCCGCCATCAGCGCGCGCAGATGGGCCACGTCATTATGGCGGAAGATGCGCTTGGCACCGCCATTGCGGCGCACCCCTTCGATCATCGAGGCATGATTCAGGGCATCGGAATAAATAATCAGGCCTGGGAACAATTTGGGCAGAGTGCTCAAAGTTGCATCATTGGCGATATAGGCCGAGGTGAAGATCAGCGCCGCCTCTTTCTGGTGCAGATCCGCCAGTTCCGCCTCAAGCGCCTTATGATAGACTGTGGTGCCCGAAATATTCCTTGTGCCGCCAGAACCCGCACCGGCCGCCTCCAGCGCCTCTTTCATCGCGGTCAGTACAACCGGATGCTGGCCCATGCCCAGATAATCATTGCCACACCAGACGGTGATATCCCGGGTGCTGCCATCCGGGCGGGTCCAGACCGCATGGGGGAACTGCCCGCGCCGCCGTTCGATATCAATGAATGTGCGATAACGGCCTTCCTCATGCAGAGTGTTCAAGGCGGTATCGAGTGCGGTCTCATAGTCCACTGGCTATCTCCCCCGATGGGTCTGGCCATAAATCGGCCCCGACCCAAAGACGATGGCTGTTCCGGTTCTGCCGTCCCTTGCGGTACGGTCAAATCCCATGTTGCTGATCTACTGCGACAAGGCTGTCATGGCCAAGTTACAAATTGCCGCGCCAATCACTTTGATTTGGATCAATCCTTTGACTGACAAGACCCTTTAATCGGCAATGACCACACGGCAATCGGGCTGACCGCAAGCTTCGTTGGCAGCCTCGGCACTGTCCCCGATCCCCCAGGCACCGCTGAGGGGCGAAATGGCAAGGGCCTTGGGCGCATCGGCGCGGCGGTAATCGCCGCGCAAAACCGCGCTGGCCGAGGCGCTGAGCTGAAGGGCCGCCCCCGGTTCCCATCCGCGCGGGCGCACCAGCAGCACCACAACACAGGGCGCGCCTTGCCCCTCGCGCGCGGCATCACAGCGCTCCAGCGCCGCGGTGCGCGCCGAAACCTCATCATGGTAATTGCCAACCGCTATTGTCGTTGTCGGATTGGCCAGCCCCGCATCCGGCGCAATCGCCAGCGCCCCGTAATAGAGCATATCGGGCAACACGCCCTCGCTCAGCACCGTCTCCAGCAGGGCAATCTCGCGCGGGTTCAGACTGTCATCGGGGACCACGACCGCCTCGGCCTGGCCCCTTGGCGAAAACAGCATCCGCTGCGCCTCGCGCCCCGAGGGCAGGTCCTGCGCCGGAACCGGCACAGCCAGCACCAGACCGGTCAGGGCTGCCAGCGCCCCCATCCATACCCGCATGTCCCGCTCCTTCTCTATCTCCGAAATACTTCCGCCGGAGGCATCCCGCGCTTTCAGCCCGCGTCATCGCCCCTGTTCTGGCCCTGTTCTGGCGATGTATCGAAAACCCCCTGCCCCGGCAAGCGCTGGACACCGGTCATCAGGGGCGTAGTGTTCATATAATCATCGTTGATGAATGCCTCAAGAAAAGGATAACCCTCATGTCTCTGGATGCCGTGCTGAACCGGATTGATGCCGATCTGGATGCTGCCACTGATCGCCTGATGCAGCTTTTGCGCATCCCCTCGATCTCGACCGATCCGGCCTTCAAATCCGATTGTCAGGTCGCCGCCGACTGGCTGGCGACAGAATTGACCGGCCTGGGATTCGACGCCTCGGTCCGGCCCACGCCCGGCCATCCGATGGTGGTGGCCCATGGCGGCGGGGATGGCCCGCATGTGCTGTTCTACGGCCATTATGACGTGCAGCCGGTGGACCCGCTGGACCTGTGGCACCGGGATCCGTTTGACCCGGTCATTCAGGACACGCCGAAAGGCAAGGTGATCCGCGGCCGTGGTGCATGCGATGACAAGGGACAGTTGATGACCTTTGTCGAGGCCTGTCGCGCCTGGAAGGCGGAAACCGGCACCCTGCCCGCCAGGGTGACGGTCTTTTTTGAAGGGGAGGAGGAAAGCGGTTCCCCCTCGCTGATCCCGTTTCTGGAAGAAAATGCAGAGGAGTTGAAAGCCGATATCGCGCTGATCTGCGACACCGGCCTGTTCGATGCCGAAACCCCGGCGATCGTGACGCAGCTGCGCGGGTTGCTGGGCGAGGAAATCACCATCACCGGGCCGGATGTGGATCTGCATTCCGGCATGTATGGCGGGATCGCGATGAACCCGATCCGGGCGCTGACCGATATTCTGGCCGGGCTGCATGATGAAAACGGTGTCATCCAGGTGCCCGGTTTCTATGATGATGTGGCCGAGATCACGCCGGAGCTGAAAGCCCAGTGGGACGGGCTGGGCTTTGACGGTGCCGGGTTTCTGGGTGAGGTCGGCCTGGCGCAGCCCGCGGGAGAGGCCGGGCGCTCAGCGCTGGAGATGATCTGGTCCCGCCCCACGGCCGAGATCAACGGCATCTGGGGCGGCTATACCAGGGACGGGTTCAAGACGGTCCTGCCCTCGGAAGCCCATGCCAAGGTCAGTTTCCGGCTGGTCAGCGGCCAGGACCCCCATAAGCTGCGCGGCAGTTTCCGAGCCTGGGTGCGGGCGCAACTGCCCGGGGATTGTGAGGTGAGATTTGGCGATCACGGGGCCTCCCCCGCCGGGCATATGGATACCACCCACCCGGCTTTCGAGATCGCGCTGGCGGCCTTGTCGGCGGAATGGCCGAAACCGGCGGCCTTTATCGGCTGTGGCGGGTCAATACCCGTTGCGGGCTATTTCAAAAGCCATCTGGGCATGGATGCGCTGCTGGCAGGTTTCGGCAAGGAGGATGACGCGGTGCATTCACCCAATGAGAAATATGACCTGTCCAGCTTTCACCATGGCATCCGGGCCTGGGCGCGGATTCTGGGTGGATTATCCGGGTGACGCATGGCGCCCGGATCTCTTGTAGATTCGGACTGAAAGTCTGCATCACATATGCATTGCGCAGAGGGCAGCGCCCGCCCCGTGGGGGCGGTACGGGCGCTGCCCGGCGGTGCCGCCGGGCGTTTCAGAATTTCAACCTGAAGCTACAAGAGATTCGGGCAAGCGGAGAGTCCGGGATGCCTCCGGCGGAAGTATAGAGAAGCCTATGCCATCTCTGGCAGGCGCGCCGGACCCTGCCAGAACCGGGTCATCATCAGGGCCCCGGCAACGGCCAGGCCGATCACAAGGCCCATCCAGATGCCGACCCCGCCCAGACCCATCAGGATGCCGAGCACATAGCTGGAGGGGATGCCGATCAGCCAGTAGCTGATCACCGCGTAAAGCATCGGCAAGCGGGTATCCTGCACAGCTCTGAGCAGGCCAAGCGCCATCACCTGTGCCGCATCCGCCAGCTGAAACAGGGTTGCCACCGCCAGAAGCGATGTGCCGATGGCGATGATCTGCGGTTTCAGCGGATCGGTCGGGTCAAGGAACAGCGCGATCAGGGGCGCGGGGAAGATCAGGAAAAGCGCGATATTCAGCGCCACCACCACAGCCGAGAGTGTCAGGGCGGCGCGCGCCGCGTGGCGCAGATTGGGGATGTCGCGGCGGCCCCAGGCATGGCCTGCCCGCACGGTTGCCGCCGAGCTGAGCCCCACATGCACCATGAATGCGGTGGACACGATCTGGATCGCCACCCCATGGGCGGCCAGTTCCAGGGTTCCGATCCAGCCCATCATGATCATCGTTGCCATGAACAGCCCGCTTTCCGACAGAAGGGTCAGGGCAATCGGCCAGCCAAGGCGAAACACCTGTCCGAACGCCTCCCAGTCCGGGCGCCAGATACGGGCAAACAGGTCATAATCCGCCACACCCCGGGCGCGGGCGGCATAAAGCGCCAGAACCGCAAGCATCACCCCATGGGTGCCAAGCGAGGCGATGGCCGCCCCGCGCAGGCCCAGTTCGGACGCCCCCAGATTGCCGAAGATCAGCACCCAGTTCAGCCCCACATTCAGCAGAACGCCGGCCAGGGTGGCCCAAAGCACGATCCTGGTATGTTCCAGCGCCGACAGATGGCTGCGCAGCACCGTGAACATCACCGCAAAGCCAATTCCGCCGCCTGCGATCCGCAGATAGGATTGTGCATTGGCGGCCACATCAGGACCCTGCCCGAGGCTCAGCAGGATTGGGCCCGAGAACCAGAAAAGCGGCAGGCTGATGAGGCTGAACAGGACCGCGATCCACAGCCCCATGCGCGTGACCCGCCGGACCTGCGCCGTGTTGTCTTCGGCAGTGGCGGCGGCCACCATCGGCATCACCGCAAGCGCAAATCCCATCCCCAGGATCAGCACCACATGGAAATAGGTGGCGCCAAGGGCGGCGGCAGCCAGTTCCGGCACCCCGTACCAGCCGATCATGATCGTATCGGTCAGGCCGATGGATATCTGCGCCAAATGGCTGCCGATCAAAGGCAGGCCAAGCGTCAGCGTGGCGCGCATATGGCTGCGAAAGGGGGACATGGGTCCGGCTTACCCGGCGGGCGCGGGCTTGCCAAGCCAGAGTATCGCCGGGGTGTCGAACCGTCGCCCGCTACGCTTGCCCCGTTTACAGGGCCTGAACTGCCAGACTGCCCGCCAGAAGGGCGATGGCAAGACCTGCGGCCAGTTCGATCATCGGCTGCGCCCGGGCGATAGCGGCGCGGCCAGGCAAGCTGGCCAAGGCCCCTTCGCGGAGCGTTACGGCAGCTATGGCGACGGCGATTGTCACACTGGCGGTTCCCAGCCCCATGGCAAAGGCCCCGGCCATGCCGGTTGCGAAAATCCCCATCTGCGCGGTCAGGATCAGGATGAACAGTGCCCCGGTGCAGGGGCGCACCGCCACTGCCGCCACCAGCAGAATCGTGGCGCGCCACCCCGTGGTTTGCGACAGTGTTTCGGCATCGGGTGCATGGGCGTGACCGCATGTGGCGCAGGTGTCATGCGCATGATGGGCATGGCGGTCAGCGGACAGAAACAGGGCGGCAAACCCGCGCCAGACCAGCCACAGGCCCACCCCCGCGATCAAAGCAAAACTGAGCGGGGCAAAGGTCTCCTCCGCCAGACCGGTCAGCCGCGCCCGGCCCCAGCCAAGCAGCCACAACCCGGCCGCCACCAGGATCACCGCCGTTGCCGCCTGCGCCAAGCTGCAGAACAGCGCAATCGCTGACAGGCGCACCAGCCCGACCCGCCGCGCCGCGCCATAACCGCCGATGAGAATCTTGCCATGGCCCGGCCCCGCGGCATGAACAAACCCATATGCGAAACAAAGCCCGAGAAACCCTGTAAGAGCCCCCGGCTCCCCCACCCTGAGCGCACGCAACGCCCCGGCCAGCCCGTTCTGGATATCGCGTTGCTGTGCGATGGCCCACCGAAACAGGGCCGTATCAGCCCCGGTCAGGAAAATACCGGCCAGACCCAATGCACAGGCAAGGGCGAGAAGGATCAGCCCGCCGCGCATCTGAACACCACCCGATCGGCAAAGACCGCGCCAATGGCGGGAAAATTGTCTTCCGCCGAGATCGCGCCGCCGATTTCTTCAATTTCGGCCGCCAGAATGGCATAGGCCGCATCAAGATCGGGACGCAGCAGGGCGCTGCTGCACCCGTCACGCCCATCCACCTGCATCAGCAGGGTCATCTCGAATGCGATGTAGAAATCCGGGTCATAGATTGCAGCCTCATATTCTGTCGCATCTGTGGGCGCCCCCCGCACCGGGCGGCGATGGGTGGTTTGCAACTGCCCGTCAGACAGGCTGAGACTGACGGGTACGGGCGCGCCGATCTCCAGCGGCACCCCATTGGCGCTGAACACCAGCCCCCCCTCGAACCCGGCCGCCCAGTTCAGATCGAAGCCAAGCGTCCCGGCGATCTCTGCCTCGGTCAACACCCCGTCGAAATCCGGGTCCAGCCCGTAATCCTGCAACAGCACCAGCGAATACAGCTCGTCATAGCGCCAGGTCACCTGCACCGCGATCAGCAGGCCTTCGGCATCATGGATCAGGTCAAGCCCGGCATCTATGAAGATATGCGGATGCGCGGCCCCCGGCAGCGGGGCCGTTGCAAGACAAGCGGCCAAAACCGCAGATCGCCGGATCAGATGTCTCATTTCGCGCATATAAGGCGGCAAAGCTCTGCCCTGCAACCGGAACTCGGCCGCTATGGCAGATGAGCGCCGACGGGATTGTTGCGTTAATCATTGTTAATTGTTCTATAAAGCGCCGGTAGTTTGCCACATTTATGCCCAGTTTGGGCGACAAAACTTGCTCTTGCTTCTGGTCAACAAGGGTCATGAAAAATGTCTGAATGTTTTAGACAGTTTTTCCGCGACGAAAGCGGCTCCATCAGCGTAGACTGGGTGGTCTTGACAGCTGCGGCTGTCGGCATGGCCATTGCGGCCACCGAAGTGGTGCAAAGCGGGCTTGACGATCTGGCATCCGATCTGGAAGCGCAATTGCGCACTCAGCAGATTTCAGATTCATTTGTGCAATTCACCCCGGCCCATTTTGAAGCCTTATACGAAGACGGCACCCTGACCGCAGAACAGGCCTCGGACCTGTTCGATGTGGCCAATGAACTGACCAATGCCGATATCCTGACCCGGTTGGAAGACGGCATCAACGAGATGAACAACGGCACCCTGACCGATGCCGAAATGGCTGAACTGGTTGCTGTCGCCTCGGTCGCGTATCAGCGCAATATCGTTGATGACGCAGTGATTGAGCATTATTTCGGGGTTAATAGCAATGCCGGCGACGCCACCGCCTGATACGCCAAATCCAGCGCGATTCTCGTGTGTATCTGCGACCCGGCCTGGTGATAGCCGCATATATGCGCCCCGCATATCTTACGCCATCAAAGCGGATGTGACCGGGTGCATGCCTGTCTGATACCCTTTGGGAAATCCCCCTGCTGTGATAGGAAAAGACACCCGGTCGCGTAGTCCCGACCGGATATCATTTTCAGACGGGGGATCGGTATGGCCTATTTCGCCAATCACAGAGTACAAAATTCAGCTTATAAAATCATGAAATATACTTTTATCACAGTCCTTTGCGCGACATTCCTGATCTTCGCGTCTGATTGGTCACATGCCCAGGTCACGCCGAACCCGAATGAGGGCAAGAATATCGCAGGCGGGACCGGGCCACTGGCACCTCAGCCCGCCCCGGCACAACCGGCGGCCCCGGCCCCTGCAACCACGCCCATCGACCCGAAAGGCGGCCCCGCGCCGGTGCCGCAACCTGTACCACAGCCTGCGCCGCAACCTCTTCCGCAGCCGATCCCGCTGCCCACGCCGCAACCGATACCCGCCCCGGAGACCGGTGGCAAAGACGCGGAGACACCAGCCCCGGTGCCCGCGACAGAAGCGCCAGCCGCCGAACAGCCCGCTGAAACAGCGCCACCCGCCCCAGAAACCCCGGAAACGGAGGCCCTGGAAGCGGAAGCCACAGAAGCAGAGGAAAGTGGCACAGGGGATGAGACGGAAGCCACAGCACCATCCGGGGCGGAGAGCAGCCCCGGGCTCGCAGAAAGCACTGGCGCGCCCCTGCCCGATGTCATGGTCAGCCTTGCCGCAAGCTTCCCCGATGGCGAGGCGGAAAGCTTCACGCAGATGCTGATGGGCCTGCCCGACGGGGTAACTGCCGAGACAATCGGACATCTGCTGTATCCGCGCCGCCAGTTCGACCGTGCCGCCTGGTTCTTTGGCGCTGCGGCCCAGGCCCCCGATGCCAGTGCCGCCAGCCTGAACAATTTCGGCGCCCTGGCGATGGAGGTTTATGCCGATGCGCCCGACACCTGGCCCGAGACGTTTCTGCAAGCCGCTTATGACGCGCTGAGCCGGGCCAATGAGATGATGCCGGATGACCCGGCGATCCTGAACAATCTGGGCAATGCGGCCCGGCGGCTTGGCCTGACCGAGGACGCGGTAGAACACAGCCGCCATGCGACGGAACTTGCGCCCGATGAACCCCTGTACTGGACCAACCATGCCCGCGCGCTGGACGCTGCCGGGGATGCGGAAGGCGCCGCCGCCGCGCTCGCCCGCGCCCATCTGCTGGACCCCAACGGTCTGGCCCTGCTGGAAACCCTGCCCGCCCTGCCGGGCGCGGCGCCCTCCTATGGCCAGGCCCTGCAAAACCAGTGCAATGTCGATTTCCGCTGTCAGGAGATCTGCCCCCGCTCGATCATCGGCGGTCTGATGTCGGTGACCTGCGAGATTGAAAACAGCTCGGCCCAGATCGCCTGTACCGAGGGGCGCCCCTACCCGACCAGTTATCGCTGCGAGGAAGACCTGCCGGAATATGGCATTCTGATCCCGGGCCTGAATGCCGGGTTCTCGGTCGCGGTGCCCGGTTTCTCGGCCCATGTGCTGGTGCAGGGCGACGGGCGTGTGGATGTGCGAGTCGAGGCGGGTGGCTCCATCGGCCCGGTGGGTGTTTATCTTCGCGGCGATGGCCATTATTCCCCCTCGGGCGGGGCCAGTTTCGACAATCTGGGCGGCGGTGTCCGGGTCAATCTGCTGCCGAACTCGCCTGCCAATCAGCTGGCCAGCGATCTGGGGCATCCACCTGTCCATATCGAGGCGGAAAGCCTGAACGGCAATCCCTTCCAGATCAATGGTGAGACATATAATGCCGGGCTCTTCTCTTTCTGAGCCATGCATATCAGGCCTGCGGGCAGAATATAGCCGATCCGGCGCGCGAGGGGCTTGATTGCCCCCCGCACCGCCTGCCATGATCCCGCGAAAAGCACATCGCTTTCAAAAATAACCGGAGAGCAGCCATGATCCGCCCTTTTCTTTGTGTCAGCCTGATCGCGTTGAGCGGCTGTATCACCTATCAGACCGGCCCGATCCGCACCTCAACCACCTATCGGACTTTGCCCGCCAACCCCGCGCCCGCCGCAATCGTGGATGGCGTGCCGGTGACCCTGACCGATGGCAGCCGGGGCCTTGCCCTTTGGTGTTCCACTCCGGGTGACTGCATCGCCAATGCCCGCAGCGCCTGCAATAACAGCCAGTCGATCCGCTCGGTCGCGGATATCGACAATGCCTCACCCCGTGCGGCGGAGTTCTTTGAACGGCTCGATACCGAGCCGTCCTCTCTGGTTGTCGCCTGCAGTTGATCTATAGTATCGGCCTGAAATCCTGCACCACTCCACATCGCCCTTCCGCCCGGCGGCACCGCCGATCCGCGCCTGAGCCGACCCCACGGGGCGCAGGCACTTCTCGCCCACCCTTCGGCTCAGACGATGCCCTCTGTGCAATGTATATATGTTGCAGAATTTTGGGACGACACTTTAGAGCAGAAATCGTTTAATCTGACTCAAAATTCGCTGCCTCCGGGTCAGCAAACTACTGATCTCGAACGCGAATTTCGATGAGCGATGGTGCAGATTAGAGCACCCTGCCTTAAACCTGAGACATCGCGCATCACAAATACCCTGGGAACGCGAAGCGTGGCAGGGTATTTGTGATTCAAGTTTCAGGCTGGGTGCTTTAAAACGATTTCGCTCTAGCTGCAAAGACTTCCCCCCTGCCCCCAAACCTGCTCTAATACGGCGCAACAAACACAAGATAGAGCAGATAATGGCTGACGACCTTCTGACCGGTGCGCCCGATCCCAACGGGTATGATGCCTCCTCCATCGAGGTGCTGGAGGGGTTGGAACCCGTCCGCAAACGCCCGGGCATGTATATCGGCGGCACCGATGAACGGGCGCTGCACCATCTGGTGGCCGAGGTTCTGGACAATGCGATGGATGAGGCCGTGGCGGGCCATGCCAGCCGCATCGAGGTGGAGCTGAACGCGGATCATTCCGTGACGATCCGCGATAACGGGCGCGGCATTCCGGTCGATCCGCACCCGAAATTCCCCGACAAATCCGCGTTGGAGGTGATCCTCTGCACCCTGCATGCGGGCGGCAAATTCTCGGGCAAGGCCTATGAAACCTCGGGCGGGTTACATGGGGTTGGCGTGTCTGTGGTCAACGCCCTGTCTGATCTGCTGCGGGTGGAGGTGGCGCGCAACCGGGAATTGTTCGTGCAGGAGTTTTCGCGCGGCATCCCCCAGAGCCCGGTGCGGGCTGCGGGCAGCGCGCCGAACCGGCGCGGTACCACGGTCACCTTTCACGCGGATGCAGAGATTTTCGGCCATCACCGGTTCAAACCCGCGCGGATGATGAAAATGGTCCGCTCCAAGGCCTATCTGTTCTCGGGTGTCGAGATTCGCTGGAAAACCGCGATTGATGACGGCGAAACCCCGGCTGAGGCCGTGTTCCACTTTCCCGGCGGGCTGTCGGATTATCTGGGGGAAACCCTCGGGGCGGCCTCCACCTATGCGGAGAAACCCTTTGCCGGAAAGATCTCGTTTCAGGAGCGTTTCGGCCAGCCCGGCAGTGTCGAATGGGCAATCAACTGGACCCCTTCCCGCGACGGGTTCATCCAGAGCTATTGCAACACCGTGCCCACGCCCGAGGGCGGCACCCATGAACAGGGGTTCTGGGCCGCGGTGCTGAAAGGCATCCGCGCCTATGGGGAACTGGCCAATAACCGCAAAGCCGCCCAGATCACCCGCGATGATCTGATCACCGGGGGGTGCGCTTTGGTCAGTTGCTTCATTCGCGAGCCGGAATTTGTGGGCCAGACCAAGGACCGGCTGGCCACGACCGAGGCCGCGCGCATGGTCGAAGGCGCGGTGCGCGACCATTTCGACAACTGGCTGGCGGCGGACACGAAATCGGCCGGGGCGATCCTTGATTTCCTGATCCTGCGGGCCGAGGAACGACTGCGCCGGCGGCAGGAAAAAGAGACCGCGCGCAAATCGGCCACCAAGAAACTGCGCCTGCCCGGCAAACTGGTGGATTGCGCGCAACAGACGCGCGACGGCACCGAATTGTTCATCGTGGAGGGTGACAGCGCCGGGGGTCGGCCAAAATGGCGCGGGACCGGAAGACCCAGGCCCTGCTGCCATTGCGGGGCAAGATCCTGAATGTGCTGGGGGCGGCCTCGTCAAAAATGTCGCAGAATGCCGAGATTTCCGATCTGTGTCAGGCGCTTGGTGTCGGTATGGGGACGAAGTTCAGCCTTGACGATCTGCGTTATGACAAGGTCATCATCATGACCGATGCGGATGTGGACGGCGCCCATATCGCAGCCCTTCTGATGACATTTTTCTTCACCCAGATGCGCCCGATGATTGATGCGGGGCATCTGTACCTCGCCTGCCCGCCCCTGTTCCGGCTGACCCAGGGGCCGCGCCGGATCTATTGCCTGGATGAGGCAGAGCGCGATGCCTGGCTGGCCAGGGGGCTGGGTGGCAAGGGCAAGATCGACGTGTCCCGCTTCAAGGGTCTGGGCGAAATGGATGCCAAAGACCTGAAAGACACCACGATGAATGTGGAAACCCGCAAACTGATCCGCGTGTCGATTGACGAGGACGACCCGGGCGAAACCGGCGATCTGGTGGAACGGCTGATGGGCAAGAAACCGGAATTGCGGTTTCAGTATATCCAGGAGAATGCACGGTTCGTGGAAGAGCTGGATGTGTGAGGGTGTATAGAAACGGAGAGGGCATCGCCCGAACCGAGGGGTGGGCGAGAAGCGCCCGCCCCGTGGGGGCGGTTCGGGCGCTGTCCGGCGGTGCCGCCGGGCGGAAGGATGCAACCTGAAATGCTTCTATATTTGACAGATCAGTATCCCAAAGGAAAAGGGCCGCAAAACATGCGGCCCTTCGACAATCGCGTATATGTTTCGTCCCGCCTCAGCGCTTGGCTAATCATAATGCCCTTTTATTATTTCTTATCAATTCTTTACAAGCGTGGTAAAATTTCTGCTAACAAACTGCTACTATATCAACTCTGCTCAAGTTTCGTAGTGTAAATCAGTGCTCTCATCTCTCGCGTTATTACGCTCAAAAAACTCGTAAACGCAGCGCCAAAACTGCCACTCCGTTCAACCACATCACTCCGCGTACTCATCATAGCATTAGCTACCGCAGTGCTTTCGTCCACGCACAGCACTTCCACAATCAATCCAGCACCTTCGTCCACACTAACAACCACTCTTGCAACATCCACAGCGTGCTCTTCCGCGCAGTCGTATAAAGCGCGCCACTCTGCCTCTTCACCAACTGCCGCCATACCGCCAAGCAACCATACCACAGCTGCCAGCCCCGCCCTTCCAAAGCAATTTATCGCCATAACATCCTTCCCCACCTAACATTTTATTGTTTATTTACAATACTTTAAATCCTTCGTCCAGCCGCCATATCCGCTGCCACCAATCCTTTGCACTCAAAGCATAAATAACTTTGGAGGCAGACAAATGAACAACATTTGCCGCTGCCGTACCCATGCGCATGTTGCGGGGTTATGTCATTGAGCAGCATGGACGTGCTGTCAGCGTGCGAGAAATACTCTTTGAAATAGCGATTAAAGTAGCGTTTGTGCCAACGCGCGCGTTCCTCTTTCCACGTCCCGTTGCGCAAGTTGCGCTCGTACCAATCGTTCCAGTGCTGCTCAAACGTGTATTCGTCTAAGCTGTGCCCAAGCCGCGCTGCCTGCTGCAAGCGCAGGTATTCGCTCTGCGCAAACACAAACGCTTCTTCATACTTCGCCAGCTTTGTGCTGCGCGTGATGTAGCCTTTGTGTCCAGCAATCTTTAGCCGCATGTACCAGTTTGGCTGACGATGCGTTTTGGAGTTGGGCACTGCTACGGACAGGTTGCGCTGAAACAGCACAAGTGCGCCGTTGTAATGCTCATGCCTGTTTTCGTAAAACGCCACTTGCTCTTACTCGTCAGCTTCCGTCTCGTCTTCCACGTCCTCAAGCAATCGTGCCAAACGCTCTGCAATCGTCTCGCCCTCAAACATCCAGTATTGCCAACCGTTCACCGTCTGCCACGTGTATCCGTCACGCTGTAGTAGGGTAAGCGCTGACTTGCTCAAGCTTGTTTCCACACCTTCAAACAAAACCTTTTTCTCGCTGACAATTTGCGCTGTGGTCGCCTCATTGTTCGCGTAGTAAATCGTGTCGCCAGTCTTCAAACCAGCGTCGCTGAACTTGTAGGTTTTGCGCGGTTTTCTCGTCGCTTTTTCAAAAGCCTTTACGCCTTCCTCATCCTCAGCAATGTCGCCCTTTGGTGTCACATCGCGCCCGCGCGTCAGCTTCAACGCAGCAATCACGCGTTGCGGATCAATTTCAAAAAACTCACGCGTTGTTCTAGTTCTGTGGTCAGCAAAAGCTTGGTGAACAAGGCGCTCTACTTGCGCATCATCGTCAACTTCTACGGCATAGACACAACGGAACGGCAAAGGCACGCTGGTGTTGTCCAGCTGTCGTAAACGTTGCTCCAAGTTCGTTGTCTTCCCTACCTTTACATAGTTTTGAAAAGCTGGATTGGTCAGAACGTAAACTATTGCCATTGCTCAAAAAATCTCGCGCACACATGCTTTAACTGCTGCGATTATGCTAAAATCGCTTACCTTAAACGTCAATAAGATCAGCATCCTGCTAACAATATGCTACCAAAGAAAAACGCCCACTTTTGCAAGCGGGCGTTTGTTTTTATTGAGTTTTTTCGTCGTTCGACATTAGCGCTTGGAGAACTGGAAGCTCTTCCGCGCCTTGGCACGGCCGAATTTCTTGCGTTCCACCACGCGGCTGTCGCGGGTCAGGAATCCGGCGGCTTTCAGCGCGCCGCGCAGGCCCGGTTCATACAGTTGCAGGGCTTTTGAAATCCCGTGTTTCACGGCCCCTGCCTGACCTGACAGGCCGCCGCCCTTGACGGTGGCCATCACGTCGAACTGGTCTTCACGGCCGGAAACGGTGAAGGGCTGGCGCAGGATCATCTGCAGCACCGGGCGGGCGAAATAGGTGCTTTGATCCTTGCCATTGACCACGATCTTGCCCGAGCCGGGTTTGATCCAGACCCTTGCAATCGCGTCTTTCCGTTTGCCGGTGGCGTAGGACCGGCCAAGTGCGTCACGCACCGGTTCGCGGGTAACCTCGGGCTCAAGCGTCAGGGTCGGCTCCGGGGCGGGCACGGCGCCCTCGTCCACAGCGCCTTTCAGCTCATCGAGCGATGTCAGTGTCTCGGCCATGCTCATGCGCTCCGTGTGTTTTTGGGGTTCATTGATTTCACATCCAGCACAGTGGGCTCCTGCGCCTCATGGGGATGGTCGGCACTGGCATAGACCCGCAGATGGGTCATTTGCTGACGGCTCAGCTTGCCGCCGGGCAGCATGCGTTTCACCGCCTGGGTCACCACACGTTCCGGGTGGTCGCCCTCAAGGATCTGACCCGTGGTGCGCGATTTGATCCCGCCGGGATAACCGGTGTGCCAGTAATTGGGTTTGTCGCGTTTCTTGCCCGTCACCTGCACCTTGTCGGCATTGATGACGATCACATTGTCGCCCATATCCATGGAGGGCGTGAAAGACGGCTTGTGTTTGCCGCGCAGCCGTGTGGCGATGATCGAGGCAAGACGGCCCAGAACCACGCCTTCGGCGTCGATCAGGATCCACTGCTTGTCGATATCCGCCGGGGTGGCAGAAAAGGTTTTCATCGGTTTACTGTCCTTTAGAAGGCCAACAGGGCGCATCATGCGGGCGCCCCGAATTGGGATGGCGCGGTTTTACCCGATTGCACGCCCGGGTCAAGGTCTCCCAGAAACAAATAATATAGCATAATCATATAGTTAGATTTAAGGTATTATTTTACCCCATTCGATCCGAGCAGTTCCATTCCATATCGTCGGCGCAAACACATTATCATGGCGAAAATGGCGCAGCCTATGCGGCTCCCCTGTGGCGCGCGCATTCCGCGGGCATGGCAGGGTATTGATGATCCAGGTTCAAGGCGGAGTGCTGTAAGAGGTTCGGCCCTACCGGTCCGGTGGGATCGAATAGGTCAGCGAGGCCCGGGCAACGGGTTTGTCCATCCCCTCGGAATAGATCAGGCACTCCCCCACCGCCAGAACACGGCCCAGTTTCAGTATCCGGGTGTCACAGATCAGATCGACCCCGGCCACGGGTTTGCGCATGAAATCAATCGCGCAACTGGTGGTCACCGACAGGGCTTTGGGCCCGATCTGCGCCAGTATCGCCAGATAAACCCCCACATCGGCCAGTGAAAATATCGCGGGGCCAGACACCGTACCGCCCGGGCGCAGATGCCGGTCATCCACGATCAGCCGGATACGCGCATAGCCCTCGCGAACGTCTTCCACCCGGAACATATCCGCGACCTGGGCGAACTCAGCCGTCAGAAACGCCTGCAGCGCGTCCTTGTCCATTGCCACTGCCATTGCGTCACTCCCTGCTCTTCCCGTAAGGTTTGCGTGTTTTCAGGGGGGTGGCAAGGGAGTGCCGGAATGTCCGAACAGATTTTGATCCGCGAAGATATCGGGCCTGTCACCCGGTTGACGATGAACAGCCCCGGCAGCCTGAATGCGCTGAGCGACCGGATGCTGGCCTGCCTGAAGGATGAATTCACCGGATTGATGGCGGATACCGGCCAGCGGGTGGTGGTGTTGCGGGGCAATGGCAAAGCCTTCTGCGCCGGTCATGATCTCAAGGAGATGCAGGCCAAACGCCAGGATAAAGACAAAGGGACCCGCGCGATGCAGGACCTGTTCAGCCGCTGCACCGAGGTGATGCTGATGATCCCGCGCCTGCCGCAACCGGTGATTGCCCAGGTCCATGGGATTGCCACGGCGGCGGGCTGCCAGCTGGTCGCCTCCTGCGATCTGGCCATCGCCGATCATGATACGCGCTTTGGGGTGAACGGGGTGAATATCGGCCTGTTCTGTTCAACCCCGATGGTGGCCCTGTCGCGCAACATCCCCCGCAAACACGCTTTCGAGATGCTGACCACGGGCCGGTTTGTCTATGCCGCGCGCGCGGTCGAACTGGGTCTGATCAACCGGGCCGTGGATGCGGGCACGCTTGAGGCGAGGACACTGGAACTGGCCGAAACCATCGCCGGCAAACTGGGCAGCGCCGTGCGCATCGGCAAACGGGCATTTTACGAACAGCTGGAACAACCGATCGACGCGGCTTACGCCCATACCGGGGCCGTGATGGTCGAGAACATGCTGGATGACGACACTGCCGAAGGCATCGCCGCTTTCCTTGAAAAACGCGACCCGGCCTGGACGCAATAAACACCCGGGGCTTATAGAGGTCAGATTCCGTAAATCGCGCCGAATTTCGCGTCCAGATAATCCAGAAGCGGTTCCACGCTGACCGTTCCACCCGTGGCATGTTCAATCGTCTCGCGCGGCGGGCGCAGGCCCCCATGGCGTTGCAGCCTCTCCCGCAGCCAGGCCAGCGCCGGCGACGGGTCGCCTTTGGCCAGCGCCTCATCCAGATCCGGCAGATCGCCGCGCAGCGCCTGATGCAGGCATCCGGCATAGACATTGCCAAGCGAATAGGTCGGGAAATAGCCGATCAGCCCGGCGGACCAATGCACATCCTGCAACATCCCGTTGGACGGCCTGTCCACCGCGACGCCGAAATCAGCCAGGAACCGGTCATTCCAGGCTGCCTCCACATCGCTGACCGCCAGATCGCCGGACAGCATCGCGCGCTCCAGATCGAACCGCATCAGGATATGCAGATTGTAATGCACCTCATCGGCCTCGGTCCGTATGAACCCCGGCTGCACCCGGTTGATCGCCCCGTGGAACGCGTCTTCACCCTGCACGCTCAACGTGCCGAACCGGTCCACCATCCGGCCATAGAGCCAGCCGGTAAAGGCCCGGCTGCGGGCAAGCTGGTTTTCATAGATCCGGCTCTGGCTTTCATGAACCCCCATGGAGACACCCTGCCCCAACGCGCTCAACCCGTAATCCGGGGCGATATTCTGTTCATAGCTGGCATGGCCGACCTCATGGATGGTCGAATAGAAACAGCCAAGCGGCTCCGCCTCATCCACCCTTGTGGTGATCCGCACATCGGCGCCGCTGCCGGAGCTGAACGGGTGAACCGCCTCATCAATCCGCCCACGGGTGAAATCATACCCGAAGACAGCGGCCAGTTCCTCGGACAAGGCCAGTTGTTCGGGTTTGGAGAAATGGCCCGTCAGGGGCGCCGGGTCATACCCGCTTTCGGCCACCGCCGCCCGCAGCGCCACCAGACGGGGCCTCAGCGCCCCGAACATCTCATCCAGCGCCGCGCCGCTCATTCCCGGTTCGTAATCCTGCAACAGGGCGTCATAAGGATCACCGCCTTCGGACAGGGCCGCGGCCTCCTGCTGGCGCAGCGACAGGATCTCCGCCAGCACCGGCAGAAACGCCACCACATCTTCGCTGGCGCGCGCCTCGGCCCATTGCCCATGGGCCAGCGCCGTGGCCCGCACAATCGCCGCTGACAGGTCTGCGGGCACTTTCGCCGTCCGGTCATATCGTTGCCGGATCAGCCTGATCTGCGCCGCCTCAACCTCCCCCTCCGGTGTCACCGTCTCCAGCCAGTCTGCCACCTGGGGCGCCACCCGGCGGCCGTGCAGCACGCCTTCCAGCGCCGCCAGTTCCTCCCCCCGCTGGCCGATGGCGGCCTCGGGCATGCTGGTTTCCTGATCCCAGCTCAACCGCCCCATCACCTGGGCCAAAGCCTCGGTCTGGCGCTGAAAGGCCAGCAGATCGTCCATCGCGCTCATGCGTTTGCTCCTCTTACAGATTGTGGCAACGGGTAGACCGACAGGAACCGGGCGCGCAGCACCAGACCCATCAGGATCACCGCGCCAAGCTGATGGGCAATCGCCAGATGCCAGGGGGCCGATTGCATCACCGTCAGAATGCCCAGCCCCATCTGCGCAACCAGCATCAGCGCCATCCCGCCAAAGGCCCGCCGGGTGCGGATCAGGGCCGACCGGCGGGCCAGGGCCCAGACCGACAGCCCGAACAGAAACAACAGATACCCCGCTATCCGATGGGTGAACTGCACCGTCCCGTCATTCTCGAACAGGTTCCGCCAGACAGGGTCCAGCGCCCACATATCCGGCGGCAGGACCCCCCCGGCCATCAGCGGCCAGTCGATATAATTGCGCCCCGCGTCAATGCCCGCCACCAAGGCCCCGAACAGAACCTGCACCAGCGCCAGAAGCAATACCCATGTGGCCAGACGCGCCAGCCGCCGGTCGCCATTGCGCCGCGCCTGCATCAGCGCCGCCTCGTCGCGGCCCAGCAACAGCACATACCAGATGATCAGCCCCAGGATCACAAAGGCCAGCCCCAGATGCACCGCCAACCGGTAGGAGGCCACATCCAGCATCCCCGCCGCCAGCCCCGAGGAGACCATCCACCAGCCGATCACACCCTGCAACCCGCCCAAAACCCCCAGCAACAGCAACCGCCCGGTCCAGCCCGGCGGCACCGCCCGCGCCACCACCAGCCCGGCAAATCCCAGGGCCCAGATCAACCCGATCACCCGGCCAAGCTGCCGATGGCCCCATTCCCACCAATAGATCGCCTGAAAGGCCGCCAGACTCATGCCTCTGTTCTGCAACTGATATTCCGGGATCGCCCGATAGGCCTCGAATTCCGCCTGCCAGTCCTCGGCGCTCAAGGGCGGGATCGCGCCTGTCACCGGCGCCCATTCGGTGATCGACAGCCCGCTATCGGTCAGCCGGGTCAGACCACCAACCGCAATCATCGCCACCACCAGCAGAAACAGCACGATAAGCCAAAGCCGCAGAAACCGCCGCCCCCGGCCCCGACCGGCACTTACCCCCCCGGGCAGGGCCGCCGGTTTCTGCCGGTCCGTCACCTCTTCGAAAATACTGCGGCTCATGCCAGCTATCCCGCCTGATCAGATCTTACGCCAGAGCTATCGCAAGCCCCCGCCCCCTTCAAGCAGGCGCAGGCCCGCTCAGCCCCACCTACATCTTTGCTTTTCAAATATGGCCGCCGGAGGTATCGACCCCGGCCCACGCACAACATGGCCCGCCCCTGTCCCGCACCCTTACTTCCCGGCCCACCGCACCATCTGCCGCAACATCCCGTGAAAGGTCTGCACATCCGCACGTGTCAGCGGCAAGCGCCCCCAGAGATTGCGCAGATTGGTCTTCATCCCCTCGGCCTTGGTTGCGGGAAAGAAGAACCCCGCGGCCTCCAGCCGCGCCTCGAAATGATCGCCCAGCTTTTCAATCTCCAGCCCGCTGGCAAACTCCGTCCGCGCCAGTTCCATCACCTCCGGAGCAATCTCCACACTGGCGCGGCGCCATTCATAGGCGGTCAGCAATACGGACTGGGCCAGATTCAACGACGGGAATTCCGGGTTCACCGGTACCGAGATCGTGGCATTGGCCAGAACGATATCCTCATTCTCAAGCCCGGCCCGTTCCGGCCCGAACAGGATCCCCACCCTGCCCCCCTCGGCCTGAATGGCGCGGGCCTGTTCCATGGCCCGTTCCGGCGACAGGATCGGTTTGGTCAGACCGCGCGCCCGGGCCGTGGTCGCAAAGACATAGGTGCAGTCGCGGATCGCCTCGGGCAATGTTTCATAAAGGCCCGCGCTGTCCAGCAGCCGGCCCGCCCCGCTGGCAAGCGCTCCTGCGCGCGGATTGGGCCAGCCATCGCGTGGCGCGACCAGACGCATCTGATCCAGCCCGAAATTCCACATCGCGCGGGCGGCGGCACCGATATTTTCACCCATCTGCGGGCGCACCAGAATGAAAGCAGGTTGGGTCATGACATGCGTTTAGGCAGGGATGAGGCCAAGGGCAAGCACCCCATTGTTCGCCCCCGCCGAACCCGCTATCACCGCCGCCAGACCTGTCGCCAAGGCCCGCCAAGGACGCAAGATGACCGACACGCCGCAGCTATACCTGATCACCCCCCCCGCCTTCGAGGCCGATCTCTTCGCAGATCGTCTGGCCCGTGTGCTGGACAGTCATCAGATCGCCTGCCTGCGCCTGACCCTGGCCAGCAGTGATGAGACAGAAGTCGCGCGCGCCGCTGATACGCTGCGCGATCTGGCCCATGCCCGCGATGTGCCGCTGGTGATCACCGCCCATCTGCATCTGGTGGAAAAACTCGGCCTGGACGGGGTCCATCTGACCGATGGCGCCCGGTCCGTCCGCAAGACCCGCACGGCCCTTGGCGCAGACCCGATCATCGGGGCGGCCTGCGGTGCCTCCTCCCATGACGGGATGAGCGCGGGCGAAGCCGGGGCCGATTACATCGCCTTTGGCCCCGTGGGCGACAGCGCGCTTGGCGATGGCACCCGGGCCGCCGATGATCTGTTTTCCTGGTGGTCCGAGATGATCGAACTGCCCGTGGTGGCCGAGGGCGCGCTGACCGCCGACCGGGTCACCGCCCTGGCCCCGGTCACTGATTTCTTCGCCATTGGCGAGGAGATCTGGCGCGAAGATGATGCCAGTGCGGCGCTTGCCCGGCTGACAGCCCCGCTGCGCTAGGCGGCGTCCATATAATCTGCAACGCATATGTATATCGCGGATGGCAGCGTCTGAGCCGAAGGGTGGGCGAGAAGCGCCCGCCCTGTGGGGCGGGGCGGGCGCTGCCCGGCGGGGCCGCCGGGCGAGGGGATGATTTATAGTATTTCGCGCTTAACCTGAAACAGATCGCATCGAAAACCACATTCAAACCGAAGGCACGAAGCAGCAGTTTTATCAGCCAGCCTCCTCAAGCCCGCTCCGCACGGCGGTCTCTGCTGCTTTCGCAAGCGCCTTGCGGTCTGCGAAATCCGAGACAGTCAGCGGCGGATGATAGATCACCTCCACCTCACCGCCGCCCGGTGCGGCCAGCACCCGGAGCAGGCCGGGGCCAAAACCCATATCCCCCCACCAGCCATAAAACCGCCGGTCCTCCCCTTCGGGCGCGGTATAGCGCAGGGTGACCGGCTGGATATGCAGATGGTCACGCAACCGGTCGCTGAAAAACGCTGCGAACAGCGTTGATTTGAACTCCAGAACCCGCAGACCATCGGTGGAGGTACCCTCGGGGAAGAACAGCAGCTTGTGCCCCGCCTGCAACCGGTCCTCGAACAGGGCCTGCTGCGCCCGGGCCTCCCCCCGGCGCCGGTTGATGAATACGGTGCCGGTTCCCCGCGCCAGCCAGCCGATACCACCCCAGCCCCGCACCTCGGCCTTGGCCACGAAATACATCCGCTTGCAGGCGTTGAGTACGAAAATATCCAGCCAGCTGACATGATTGGCCACAAACGCCCCGCGCCCGGCCATGGGCTGGCCCGTCACCTTGCGGCGCAGTGACAGACAGCGGCAGGCCAGACGGCAAACAAACTGGGTGATGAAGGGCGTCACCGGCCGGTTCAGCCCGCAGATCAGACGTTCGGGCAGGCGCAGCAGCAACAGAAGCGGGAAACAAAACCCCAAACTCAGCAAAAGCGGCAGGGCCCGGCCCAGAATGCGCAACCAGGCCCCGGGCCCGGGGGTGCGGTCTTCTTCCGGCGGCGGCTCCCCCTGCCAGGTCACGTCAGCGTCTCTCTTTGGTATAAATCGCCCGGTGACGGGCAGACATCCGGCCGGTATCCATGATCAGGCAGACATCGACACAATTGAACGGCTGATCCACAAAGGCGCCCTCGCCCACAAACCCGCCAAGGCGCAGATAGGCCTTGATCAGCGCCGGGATGGCCCGCGTCGCCACAGGCCGGTCCAGCGCCGCCTCGGGCAGCAGATCCATCCGTTGATACGCGTCAGACCGGGCGCGGGCACGAATATCTTCCGGCGCCAGATGACGGTGATGGAGGAAAGACAGCGGCTGCGCCAGAGAGGTGATATCCGTGCCATGGAATGACGCGACACCGAACATCACCTCGATCCGGTGATCGGCCACATAGCCGGCCAGCCCGGCCCACAGATGCATCATCGCCGTGCCGCCGCGATACTCCGCATGGACGCAGGACCGCCCCAGTTCCAGCAGCCTCCGGTCCGAGGCTTTCAGCCGCGCCAGATCATATTCATCCTCGGAATAGAACTGCCCCGCCGCCTGCGCCTGATCGGCCCGCATCAAACGGTACACGCCCACCACCCGATCTGTGGCGGGGCGCCGGTGATCCAGCAGCAGAAGATGATCGAAATACGGGTCGAACCGGTCCCGCTCAAGCCGCGCATCATGATCGACCAGCGGCCCGTCGCCGCCCAGTTCCTCGACAAAAACCTGATAGCGCAGGCGCTGCGCGGCGCGCAGATCATCCGCATTCCGTGCCAGACACAGCTCAAAATGCGCCTCATTGATCTGCATAGGGTCCCTCGCCTCACATCCCGCGCGGGTGTATCAAAGCCGCAAGAGAACGCAAGCATACCGGTTATCGGGACTTTGCCACCGGGTGATCTCCTGCTATCTTTTGCTTTACTGCACGCTTCCTACGTAACGATCATCGCTCGAGTTCAGGAGACGACATCAATGTCCAGCCCCACGCGCGCGCCATCAATCACAACCTTGCCTTCATGCTCGAAATTCACGGTGATCTTGCCGCCGATATTCGATTGCACCTGCCCCAGCCCCCAATCCGGGCGATCCGGGTGGCGTACCAGCATACCGGGTTCCAGAAACGCATTCAGATCATCTGACATCTCGGGTCTCCGCTGATGGAGGGCAAAACCGAAATTCCGCCCCAGGATCTGGCCGCGCTTGTCGCCTCGCGGCTGTGCCATGATCTGGTCAACCCGCTTGGTGCCATCGGAAACGGCCTTGAACTGCTTGGCATGACCGGCGTGGCCAATGGCCCTGAAATGGCGCTGATCAATGATGCCGTCAAGGATGCCCATGCACGGGTGCGGTTTTTTCGCATCGCCTTTGGTCTGGCCATGCCGGAACAGGAGATCAGCCACCGAGAGGCCCGCGATATTCTTGATGACCTGTTCGGCTCCGGCAGGCTGACGGTCAGTTGGCTGACGAGAGCCACCTTGCCACGGGCCGAAACCCGCCTTGCCTTTCTGATGCTGAACTGTATCGAAAATGCCCTGCCCATGGGCGGCACTGTCAGCATTGGTCAGGACGGGGATGTGCTTTGGCTGAATGCAGAGGCGCCCCGGCTCAAGATCGAAGAGGAGCTTTGGCAGATGTTGGACCATGGCAATGAAACCGTGGAGCTGCGCCCCGCAACCGTGCAGTTCATACTGCTGAGAGACGCCGCGTTCGACGACAACCGCCTGCCCAGAGTTCAGATCGGCGACACAGAGATAAATATCCGCCTTTAACACCTGTGGTTCAGGCCTGCGGCTTCCGGCCGAAGCTTTAGATCAAACCGCGCTCAACCCGGCGCGGAACCGCCGCATATTCTGCCGGTAATGTTCCGCCGAGGCCAGCAGGGCCTCCTGCGCCGCCGCGTCAAGACTGCGCACCACCTTGCCCGGCGCGCCCATCACCAGCGACCCGTCGGGAATTTCCTTGCCTTCGGTCACCAGCGCCCCGGCCCCGATCAGACATCCTTTGCCGATCACGGCCCCGTTCAGCACCGTCGCGCCCATCCCGATCAACGATCCGTCGCCAATCGTGCAGCCATGCAGCATCGCCCTGTGGCCGATCGTGCAATTCTCCCCGATCGACAGGGGGAACCCCATATCGGTGTGGAAAATGCAACTCTCCTGCAGGTTGGAGCCTGCGCCCACGCGGATCACTTCATTATCCCCACGCAGGGTGCAGCCGAACCAGACACTGACCCCGGGTTCCAGAACCACATGGCCGATCACATTGGCATCCGGGGCCACCCATGTATCCTCGCCGATCTCCGGCGCGGCCCCGTCCAGCGCATAGATCATTCCCGTCCCTCCTCGAACTGGTCATGGAGCATCCGCACATGGGCCTGCAGCCCGGGCTGCTGCGCCTGTTTCAGCCGTTCAGCCTCGACAATCTGTTTCAGCCGGGCCTCGGTCGCGTCCAGATCATCATTGATCAGCACATAATCATAACCGTCCCAATGGCTGATCTCGTCCCAGCTTTTCTGCATCCGTTTGGCGATGGTCTCTGCCTCATCCTGCCCGCGCTGTTCCAGCCGCCGTTTCAACTCCGCGATTGAGGGCGGCAGAATGAAGATTGACAGGACGTGGTCGCGCAGGGCCGAGGTCTTGATCTGCTGCGCCCCCTGCCAGTCGATATCGAACAGCACATCGCGCCCGCTTTCAATCGCCTCGGCCACAGGCGCCATCGGGCTGCCGTAGAAATTGCCGAAGACAAATGCATGTTCCAGCATCGCGCCCTCGCTGACCATGCGCTTGAAATCCGCCTCGCTGAGGAAATGGTAATGCTGGCCATCCACCTCACCCTGTCTTGCGGGCCGGGTGGTGGCAGAGACCGAAAAGCTCAGGGATGTGTCCCAGCCCATCAACCGCCGGGCCAGCGTGGATTTGCCCGCGCCCGAGGGGGAGGAGAGGATGATCAGCAATCCGCGACGGGGGGGGGATGTCATTGTCATTCCACGTTCTGAACCTGTTCGCGCATCTGATCAATCCGCACTTTCAGGTCAAGCCCGATCCGTGTCAGCGCGGTGTCCGAGGATTTTGAACACAGCGTGTTGGCCTCGCGATTGAACTCCTGCATCAGGAAGTCCAGCTTGCGCCCCACCGGGCCCTTTGCCTGCAGCAGGCCGCGCGCGGCGCTGATATGGGCCTGCAAACGGTCGATCTCTTCGGTGACATCGGCCTTGACCGCCAGAAGCGCCAATTCCTGGGCCAGCCGCGCCTCGTCACTTTCATCCGTCGCCTCGATCAGTTTGGCGACATTGGCGCGAAACCGCGTGGCGGCAGTGTCCTGACGGGCCTCTGCGCAGTCTGCGGCAGCTTTGGTCAGCTCGGCCATTTCGTCAAGCTGGCGGGTCAGAACAGCCTGCAACGCGGCCCCTTCACCGGCGCGCATATCCTGAAACCCCGACAACAGCGCCTCGAAATCCTTCATAAGAACCGCCGCCTCGGGCAGGTCCGGTTCGGCCCTGCGGGCTTCATAGACCCCGGGCATGGCAAGAATATCCGCCGGACCCGGTGCGGCAAGGGCCAGACCTGCGGCCTCTGCCGCCTGAGCGGCCTGGGTCATCGCTGCCAAAGCCGCCTCCAATGCCGCCTGATCCAGCGTCTGCGCAGCGGCGGTTTCCAGACGCCCCAGTTTCAGCGACAGGCTGACATTGCCGCGCCCAAGGGTTGCGCCCATCCGGTCCCGCAACGGGGCTTCAAGCGCGCCCATCCGGTCAGGCAGGCGCAGTCGCAGGTCCAGCCCGCGGGCATTCACGCTGCGCATTTCCCAGGACCAGACCAAGCCCGGCGCCGCCCCGTCGCGCGCGGCGTAACCTGTCATTGAGTTAACCATTTAAGATTTTACCCCCATGCCTGTCGCCTTTTATTCATTTATTAAGAAATGGGTAAGGATTTCGCGGCCAGCATTATCATACACGGTGCTGGCATCACAACGCGTACATCCGCTTGGGACACATATCCCTCGGGATGCACCGTGACGATAAGGACAGCAAAATGAATAATGGACAGGCCGCAAGCCGGACTGTGGTCTCCCTCTGGCAGTACAAGGCAGATATGATACACCCGGTCATCAAGGATCTGATAGCATATTGGGAAGATCTCAGGGCCGGGCGCGTTGTGCCGGACCGTGCCGATATTGACCCGCGCGCGATGGTCACACTGCTTAACTACACCTTCATCCTTGACCGGGTGCGCCCCGGCGTGGTGCGGTTTCGCCTGTCGGGCACACATCTCAACACATTGATGGGGATGGAGGTGCGTGGCATGCCGATACGTGCATTTTTCGAACTGCGCGCCCGCAGCTCTCTGATGGAATATGTGGAGGCGGTGTTTACCGGCCCGAATGTGCTGGATCTGAATCTGACCTCTGACGCACAGGGGCGGCGTGACCTGAACGGCCGGATGACAGTTTTGCCGCTTCGAAGTGAGGATGGGCAGATCAATCGCGCGATCGGGGCGTTTGTCACCGAGGGTCATATCGACCTGCCGCCGCGCCGGTTTCGCATCCGCCAGGCTGATATGATCCCGCTATATCCTCTCGGCCCGGGCCGGGATACTGCCCATAAAGGCCCGCATGCATCAACGCCCGGTCTGGGTGAACCGCCTGCCACATCCTATGTCGCGGCAAACACCTGTGAACCATCCGGGTCGCGGCCCGGATTGCGCGTGCTGAAAGGCGGCAAGGACTGATCTGCGGATCAGGCCCTCGCAGAGGGCATCGCCCGCCCCGTGGGGGCGGTACGGGCGCTGCCCGGCGGTGCCGCCGGGCGGAAAGGTCGTTAAAGTGATGCAGAATTTTGGGCCGGCGCTATAGCCCGTTTCACTTCAAGGCCCACTCGAACCGCTCTAACGCCCCATTTCCCAGCTTCAGCCCACGGCGAGGCGCTTGGCCTGCCGCCCGGCTGACAGTTCCTCGGCCACCAGAAAGGCCAGTTCCAGCGACTGGCTGGCATTGAGGCGCGGGTCACAGGCGGTGTGATACCGCGAGGAGAGATCCTCATCGGTCACGGCGCGCACGCCACCGGTGCATTCGGTCACATCCTTGCCGGTCATCTCGAAATGCACGCCACCGGGCACCGTACCCTCGGCCTTGTGGATCGCGAAGAATTCCTGAATTTCCTGCAGGATCGCATTGAAGAACCGGGTTTTATAGCCGGAATTCGCCTTCACCGTGTTGCCATGCATCGGATCGCAGGACCACACGACCTGCGCACCTTCCTGCTGCACCGCCTTGATCAGGCGCGGCAGATATTCGCCCACCTTGCCCGCCCCGAACCGCGCGATCAGGGTCAGCCGTCCGGCCTCGTTTTCCGGGTTCAGCTTTGCCATCAGCACTTTCAGATCCTCGGGCGTGGTCGTGGGCCCGCATTTCAACCCGATCGGGTTTTGCACACCGCGCGCGAATTCCACATGTGCCCCGTCGGGCTGCCGGGTCCGGTCGCCGATCCAGATCATATGGCCCGATCCTGCCAAAGGCAGGCCGGTGGTTGAATCCACCCGCGCCAGCGCCTCTTCATATTCCAGCAGCAGCGCCTCATGGCTGGTGTAGAAATCCACGGTCGAAAATTCATGAGTGGTGCCACCGTCAATCCCGGCGGCGGCCATGAAATCAATCGAATCCTGAATCCGGCTTGCAATATCGCGATATTTCTCGGCCCCTGCCCCATCGGCAAAGCCAAGGGTCCAGGAATGCACCCGGTGCATATCCGCAAAACCACCGGTCGAAAACGCCCTGAGCAGGTTCAGAGAGGCCGCCGACTGGGTATAGGCCTGAAGCATCCTGGCCGGATTCGGGTGGCGGGCCTCGGGCGTGAAATCAAGCTCATTGATGATGTCACCGCGATAGCTGGGCAGTTCCACCCCGTCGATCACCTCGGTCGGTGTCGAACGCGGCTTGGCGAATTGCCCGGCCATCCGGCCCACCTTGACCACCGGCACTTTCGCACCATAGGTCAGCACCATCGCCATCTGCAACATCACCTTGAACGTGTCACGGATCGTGTCGGCGCTGAACTCGCCAAAGCTTTCGGCGCAATCGCCACCTTGCAGCAGAAACGCCTCGCCCCGCGCACAGGCCGCCAGATCGGCCTTCAGGCGCCGCGCCTCACCGGCAAAAACCAGCGGCGGATATTTCCCAAGCTGCGCCTCGACCGCAGCCAGTGCCGCGGTGTCGGGATAGTCCGGCATCTGCACCCGCGGTTTCGCGCGCCAGTCCGATTTGCTCCAGCCTTGTGCCGCTGTCATGACAGCCTCCTCTTGAACTCGGCCCCGCTTATAGGCGGGCCCGGCGCGGCATCCAATGGCCTTTTTCGCATGACCGGGGATTGCAACGGGACAAAAATGGTGATTTCGCTAGCGAACCGGGCGTCATAGGCATGACCCCGGATGGGGAGGCAAGAAAGGACCGGCGCATGCCCAGCCTGAAAAATGGCGTGCCGAGCCAGCCGAAACGCTATGTGTTCGTGCTGCTGGACCAGTTTACCATGTTGTGTTTTTCCTGTGCGGTCGAAGCGCTGCGCATCGCCAACCGCATGGCAGGTGAGGCGCTTTATGACTGGACACTGGCCGGAGAAGGCGGCGAGATCGCCTATTGCAGCGCCGGGATCGGCTATAAGCTGGATCAGGACCTGTTCGAGATCGGGCGCGATGACACTGTGCTTTTATGCGGCGGGATCGACGTACAGGGCGCCACAACCAAACGCCTGCTGAACTGGATACGGCGCGAGGCCCGCAAAGGCCCGGTGATCGGCGGGCTGTGTACTGCGGGGTATACGCTGGCCCGTGCCGGGTTGCTGGATGGCAAACGCGCCACGATCCATTGGGAAAATCAGGACAGTTTCACCGAGGAATTCGAGGATGTAGCCCTGACCAAATCGGTCTTTGTGATCGACGGCAACCGGATCACCACCGCCGGCGGCACCGCATCGATTGACCTGATGCTCAAGATCATCGCCACCGATCACGGGGAAGGGCTGGCCAATCTGGTGGCCGATCAGTTGATCTATACCTCGATCCGCACCGATCAGGATACGCAACGCCTGTCGATCCCGACCCGGATCGGGGTGCGGCATCCGAAACTGTCCCAGGTCATTCGGATGATGGAACAGAATATCGAGGACCCGATCAGCCCCTCGGTTCTGGCCTCCGAGGTCGGCATGTCGACCCGGCAGCTGGAGCGGCTGTTCCGCCGGTATCTCAACCGGTCCCCCAAACGGTATTATATGGAGTTGCGGCTGGCCAAGGCGCGCAACCTGCTGATGCAGACAGATATGAGCGTAATCAATGTGGCCCTGGCCTGCGGCTTTGCCAGCCCGTCGCATTTCTCGAAATGCTACCGGGCGCATTATGAAACCACGCCGTACCGCGAACGCGGGTCACAAGCCTCGCGCATCCCGGGCTAAAGCACCCTGCCTTAAACTTGACTCACAAATACCCTGCCACGCTTCGCGTTCCCAGGGTATTTGTGATGCGCGATGTCTCAGGTTTAAGGCAGCATGCTGTAGGCGGCGGCTGTAAGGACAGCCCGGGGCAAAGCTGTGATGGAGCAACGAAAACCCAACGGCGCAGCGATGCAGGTTCAAGGCGGAATTCTCCAGAATTCCACGTGGAAAACTGGAGTTTTCCACCTCAGCAGTGCTTTGGCATATGTGTTTCACCTGAAAGCTGGTGCAGATTTCAGATCAAACGCAAACCGCTTTAATAAAGCGGCAAAAACGCGTTGATATCGCTGTTGAATGACATCTGGATCGCGACCAGTTCATCGCCACGGTCATGCAAAACCAGATGCACATAAACGTATTTATAATCCTGATCCCAATAGGCGATCAGCTGCTGGCGAAACCCCGGCGCGGTTTCCGCCTCGCGCATCAGCGCATGGTCGATGAAATCACTGGGGTAGACACTGCGCATCTGCGCTTCCAGCGCGATCATATCCTGTGGGCTGATCTCACCAGCCCCGCCAAACGCCTCCATCAGCAATATAATCGACCGGGAATTGACCAACTCATCCAGAACCCCGCGCATGGTCTGATAATCTCTGAAGACACCGGGTATCTGGCTTTGGGCCAGGGTCGTCAGCGGGGACAGACACAAAGCAACACCGAAAAGCAGGGATCGCATCAGCACACTCCAATCAGATTTAAAGAGTCGGGTTTCGGGGTTGCGCGATGCGGCCCGATCGCCCGCCCCGCCGTTTGGCCACGGGCGGACGGGCCAGCCCGTCGCGCAGGACCTCGGTCATCGGGTGATCATCCTGCCCTGCCCCGTGACGGGTCAAAAGCGTGTCGATGGCTGCATGCGGGTCGGGCATCGACAGGCTCAAGGCCCAGTCCATGAAGATCGACCGGCATTCCGACAGGGTAATCCCCTCGATCAGATAGGCCTCGCGGATCAGGCCCTTGGGGTCGTTTGCATCACCCGGTTTGCTCATTCTTCCTCCGATGGCGCGTCTGCCTCTTGTGCCAGCACCGCGCCGATCATCCTTGCAGCTTCTGCGCGGGCCGCGTCAAGCGCAGCGGTCAGTGTTTCGATATTCTGAACCCCGGCCGCACGACACAAAAACGCGCACCCGCCCATGCCGATCTCATCAAGGTCCAGATCGCGGTCGGTCAGAAGCCGCGTGGCCTGCTGCAAAGACGCAAATAATTGATGGGTCGCGGTCAGGCTCTGCGCCTCTTCTGCCGTCAGCCAGCCGATGCGCGGCATCGCGGCAATCTGCCCCGCCACATCCCGGGCCGGATCACCTGCACATAAGGCGGCAGCCTGGGCCAGCAACTCGATATCCTGCCCGCCGCCCGGGCCATCCTTGACGGCCAGTGCACCGGTGGCCGGCGCGCGCCCTGCGGCCTGCACCCGCCCGCGCATCTGGGCCATATCCGCCAGAACCCTGCCGGGCGCCGGGTGCCGGGCCAGAACATCCCGTCGCACGGCTTCGATATCGGCCAAAAGGTCAGGGGCGCCGGCCACGGGGCGCGCCCGGGTCAGGGCCATATGTTCCCAGATCCAGGCCTCTTTCATCTGGTATTGCCGGAACGCCGCCAATCCGCTTGCCACCGGCCCCTGCCGTCCCGACGGGCGCAGGCGCATATCCACCTCATAAAGCTTGCCTTCGGCGGTCGGCGCGCCAAGCGCGGTGATCAGCGCCTTGGTGGCCTTGGCAAACCAGGCCCGCGGGTTCAGCGGGCGGCGGCCTTCGGTCATCTCGACCCCGGCGGCATCATAGATCACGATCAGGTCCAGATCGGACCCGGCGCTTAACCGTCCGGCCCCCAGAGACCCCATGGCCAGCACAGCCCCGCCGCGCCCGGGGGCAGGCCCGTGGCGTCTGGCCAGATCGGCACAGACAACCGGCCAGAGCGCGGCAATCACCGCATCGGCCAGCGCGGAATACTGCGCGCCCGCCCGTTCCGCATCAATCAGCCCGCGCAGATGATGCACCCCGATCCGAAAATGCCATTCTTTCTGCCAGCGCCGCGCCGCATCAAGCTGCGCCTCGTAATCAAGCCCGTCCAGTTGCGCCGCCAGATCCGATGCCAGATCCTCCTGCGACGGCCAGTCTTCAAAGAAACTGCCGCCCAGAACCGCGTCGAGCACGCCTGACTGCCGCGACAGATAGCGCGCCAGCGCGGGCGCGGTGGCACAGATATCAACCAGCAGATCAACCAGCGGCGGATTGGCCTTGAACAGCGAGAACAGCTGCACCCCCGCAGGCAGGCCCCTGAGAAACCCGTCAAAATTGCCAAGCGCCTCATCCGGCCGCGCCGCCCGCTGGAACCGGGCCAGCAGATCGGGTTTCAACTGCGCAAAAATCTCCTGCCCCCGGGCCGAGCGCAGGGCCGGATAGCCCGGCCAGCGATCAACAATCGCGCGCGCGGCCTCGCTTAGCTCCACCACGACCTCCGGCCTGCTTTCCGGTGTGAAAAACGGTTCGGTCAACCCGTCCACCGCAATCAGGCGCGCGGTCAAACCCTCGCGAAACGCGCCCGTATCGCCCGCACCGCAGAACCGCGCCAGCCGGTCGAACCCTTCCGGTGTATTTGGCAGATCATGGGTCTGGGCATCGGCAATCATCTGCAGGCGATGTTCCACCTCGCGGTGCTGCCGGTAATGACCGGTCAGGTCTTTGGCCACATCCTCCCCGATCCAGCCTTTTGCGGCCAGATCCGCCAAAGCCGTCACCGTTTCGCGGCTGCGCAGATCCGGGTCGCGCCCGCCCGCCACCAATTGCCGGGTCTGGGCGAAAAACTCGATCTCGCGGATGCCACCGGGCCCCAGTTTCATGTTATGCCCGTCCAGCGCAATCGGCCCGTGCAGCCTTTTATGGGAGCGGATGCGCTGCCGCATGTCATGGGTATCCTGGATCGCGGCGAAATCCAGATGTTTGCGCCAGACGAAGGGCACCAGCGTTGTCAGAAACCGCACGCCCGCCGCGATATCGCCTGCCGCCGGGCGTGCCTTGATATAGGCGCCCCGTTCCCAGCTTCGTCCCTCGGCCTCGTAATACCGTTCAGCCGCCGCCATCGAGATACAGACCGGCGTGACACTGGCATCCGGGCGCAGGCGCAGATCGGTGCGGAACACATAACCCTCAGCCGTGTTTTCAGACAGGCTGGCCGTGATCCGCCGCGTGGCGCGCACGAAACCGGCGCGGGCCTCCATCTCGTCGGCGGGGTCAAAACGGGTCTCGTCAAACAGGCAGATCAGGTCGATATCCGAGGAGTAATTCAGCTCCCCCGCCCCCATCTTGCCCATGGCCAGCACCACCATGCCGGCGCCTTTCGCCGCATCCTCCCCGGTCATGCCGGGCAGTTTGCCACGGCTGATCTCTGTGCCTATATGGGCCTGCAACGCTGCCTGCACTGCGGCATCTGCAAAACCGGTCAGCGCGCCGGTCACCTCTTCCAGCGACCAGATGCCCCCCAGATCGGCCAGCGCGGTCAACAGCGCCACACGCCGTTTCGCCTGCCGCAACCCGCTGTTCAGACCGGGCCCGTCCAGCGCCTGCGTCTGCGCGACGATCCCTGCCTGCGCGGTCTCGGGCGTGCCCGCCAGCATCCCGGTCAGCCATTCGGCCTCCTGCACCATCAGACGGGCCAGATAGGGGCTGCACCCGGCACTGCCTTCGATCAGAGGGCGCAGTTCGGGCGCCAGATCCGGGAACCCGGCCAGCGCCTCGGCCCCGCGATCGGGATCATAGGCAATCGGGTGGCGGGTGAGACGGGTGGCAAAACTCATGACATCGCGCCGGTAGCCTTCTCTGCGGGGTCAAGGGGGGTGTCCTGGCTGAAGATATTGCGCCACCCGCCCCCGTCCCGCCGCCAGATGGAGCTGACCAGCATCGCCGCATCCGCCCCGTCAGGGCGCCGATACTCCGCATGATAGGCATAAAGCCAATGATCCGCGCCCAAAGCCATCATATGCTCTTCGCTGATCCGGTAACCGGCCACGGTCGGACCACCGGCCAGTTGCCCGCAATGATCCGCGCGCCCGGCAAATCCCGAGGGGTAGACGCCCAGAAAATCAGCGCTCAGCAGCGCCGCATCGGCCCCCGCATCGCCGGTTTTCAGCGCCTCCCACACCGCGCGTTCGGCCTGTTTGATCATATCGCTCATTTGCACCTGCCTTGCCTCTTGCCGCCCCTTCCGATCCTTGCAATGGTCCGGCATCGCAAACAAGGAAGAAACCCCGATGAGCAAAAGCCTGAAACGTGTGGAACGCGCCCTGGCCGAGGCGGGTGTGACAGGGACGGTGCTGGACATGCCCGCCACCACACGCACCGCCGCCCAGGCTGCCGAGGCCGCAGGGTGCGAGATAGACCAGATCGCCAAATCCATCATCTTCCGGGCCGAGATCAGCGGCGAGGCCGTGCTGTTCATCACCGCAGGCGGCAATCAGGTGGATGCCGCCAAGGCCAGTGCCCTGGCGGGGGAACCGCTTGGCAAGGCCGATGCCGATCTGATCCGCGCCCAGACCGGGTTTGCCATTGGCGGGGTGGCGCCTCTGGGGCATCTGAACCCGATCCGCGCCTGGTTTGACCCGCGCCTGTCTGCCTTCGATGTGGTGTATGCCGCTGCCGGCACACCGCGCCATATCTTTCCAATTGCCCCCGATCTTCTGCAATCGTTGAGCGGGGCGGTGGCGGCGGATTTCGTCACGTAGAGCACCGGATTGTGATTCCGAACTGCCGGGCGGAATGGTCGTGTGAGGAGGTCCAGAATTTCAGGCCGAAGCTATAATTTGCAAAGTGGAAAACTCCAGTTTTCCACAAGGAATTCTGGAGAATTCCTGTGACCAGGTTTTCAAGACGCGCGATGGACCACCCGCAGAACTGAACGCGCCGCGCGCAGACCCGGTGCCTCCCCCCCCGGCCCAGCAATTCCATGGTCCGGGCCGCCGCGTCCTGCTGCGCCTGCCGCGCGGTTTCATCCTTCAGCAGGTCCAGCAGCGCCTTTGAAATCAGATCAGGGCGGCAATTCTCGGCGATATATTCCGGCACCGCCCGGCTGCCCGAGACCAGATTGACCAGGGTCAGCGTGTCGATCTTCAGCATCGCGCGGATCACCTGTTTCGACAGCCAGTTGATATCATAGGCGATCACCATCGGCGTATCCGCCGCTGCCAGTTCCAGACTGACCGTGCCCGAGGCCGCCAGCGCCAGATCGGCTGCGGCAAAAGCCGCACGTTTTTCCAAGCCATAGGCCCCGGCCGTCATTGCACCCGGGTCGATGATCAGCGGTTGAACCGGCCAGGTCTGTACCTGCTCTTTCAGCCCGTCGGCCACATTACGCAAGGTGGGCAGCACCACATGGGCGTCAGGATGCGCCGCCAGAACCGGACGCAGCGCTTCGCCGAATACCGGGGCCAGCCGCGCGACCTCCCCCCGGCGCGAGCCGGGCAGCACCAGCACCAGCGGGGCATCCTCCCCGATCCCGTGGCGGGCGCGGAACGCCTGCACCTCCTGCGCGCTGGCGACCGGTTCGGTTGTCACCGGATGGCCGGTAAAATCGCAACTCATGCCTGCGGCCTCCATCAGCGGCGGCTCGAACGGGAACAGGGCCAGCACATGATCAACCGACCGCGCCATTTTCCGCGCCCGCCCCGACCGCCAGGCCCAGACCGTGGGCGCGACATAATGGATTGTAGGCATATCCGGCGCCTGCGCTTTCACCTTGGCCGCAACCCGCAGGGAAAATTCCGGGATGTCGATGGTGATCAGCGCGTCGGGTTTCAGCGCCGCCACCGCATCGGCGGTCTCGGCCACACGTTTCAGAAGCGAGGGCAGGCGCGACAATATCTCGGCCAGGCCAATGACGCTGAGCACCTCCATCGGGAAGATCGAGCTCAGCCCCTCGGCCTCCATCAGCGGGCCGCCGATGCCATGGAATGTGATATCCCGGTCCAGCGTTTTCAGCCCGGCCATCAGCGCCGCGCCCAACCGGTCGCCCGAGGGTTCGCCCGCCACAAGGAATACCCGCAAGCTCATGGGGTGGCCCAGATCGCCACATCATGGGTTTCGGCCTCGGCCAGCACCGCGCGGCGATCCAGCAGCAACACACCGCCCGCGGCAACCTCGATCCCGTCCAGACCGGCGCGGGCAACGGCGCGCACGGTCTCGGGCCCGATCACCGGCATATCCACCCGCAGATCCTGCCCCGGTTTCGGGCGTTTGACAAAAACACCGCCCATATCCGTTCGGCCCCGGGCGACGAAATTCAGCATCGCATCGGTGCCCTGCAAGGTTTCGATCCCCAGCATCTGACCGGCCGCCGCCACAGCCCCCTGCCCCACATCCAAAGGTCCCAAAGCCTCCAATACCGCGCGGGCCCGGGCCGCATCCACCTGCTGACGATCTGTCGGGATGCCCGTCAGCACCCCCTCGTCCAGCACCAGATCCGGGCGCAGTTCATGGGCGGCGCGCACGGTGAAGCCCTGATCTTCCAGCAAAGCGATGATGCTGCACAGCAACCCGTCATCCCCCTGCGCGAGTGCTGCCATCAGGCGCGGCATCAGTTCCATGGTCTCTGCATCCAGCGCCGAGGGGTCGAATTGCGGGCGGGTCATGGCACCGGCCAGGCAAAGCTCATCAATGCCTTCCTCCCTGAGCCGGGTGAACAGCCGCCCCAGTTGTTCAAACCGGGCCGGGATCACCGGCGTGCCATGGGCCTTGATCTCAACCCCGTCAAACACCACCAGATGCGCCGGACCGGCTTTCAGAAGCAGACCGGGCAGTGCCCCGGTTCCGGCGATGATCGCACGTGCCATCGGCCTATCCCGGGGTCAGAAAGGACCGGTCCGTCGCGGCCAGCACAAAATCCGCGATCTCGCGCACATAGGCACTGTCGCCGCAGGTCTCGGGCAGGCGGCGGGCCCGGTCCTGAAACGCGCCCTCCCCCTGGGCCAAAGCCTGAAATGCGGCGCGAAGCGCGGTGATATCCTCGCGGCTGACACCTTTGCGTTTCAGTCCGACAAGGTTCAGCCCCTGCAATTCGCCGCGCGGCGCCATGACCAGCCCGTAGGGGATCACATCATGGGTCACCATGGTGACCGCCCCGATGATTGCGCCGCGCCCGATGCGCACGAATTGATGCACCCCGCTGAGCCCGCCGATGATCACATCATCCTCGACGATGCAATGGCCCGCCAGCGAGGCATTGTTGACCATCGTCACCCGGTCGCCCACCTGCGCGTCATGGGCCACATGGGCCCCGGCCAGAAACAGCCCGTCATCGCCCACCCGGGTCACCCCGCCGCCACCTTCGGTGCCGGTATTCATGGTGACGGATTCGCGGATACGGTTGCGTGCACCGACAATCAGCCGGGTCCGTTCACCGGCGAATTTCCGGTCCTGCGGGATGTCACCGATATTGGCGAAGGGAAAAATCTCTGTCCCGGCGCCGATTTCTGTCCAGCCGGTCACCACCGCATGGGATTTGAGCACCACGTTTTCGGCCAGCACCACCTCGGAACCGACCATGCAGAACGGGCCGATCCGGCAGCCGGGGCCAATCACCGCCCCTTCCTCCACCACGGCCGAGCCGTGGATTTCTGCCGAAGGGTCAATGCTCATGCGGCAGCCTCGGGCCCCGGGGCAGGGTCGGGCAGGTCCATCATCGCGGTAAATTCCGCCTGTGCGGCCATCTCGCCATCCACCGTGCCGGTGCCCTGAAACTTCCAGACCTTGCCGCCGGGCTTGCCACGGCTGACCGTGACCGACAGTTCCAGCACATCCCCCGGCACCACCTTGCGGCGGAATTTGCATTTATCAATCGCCATGAAATAGACCAGCAACTCCTTATCCGCCATATCCATGCTGATCCCCACCATCGCCGCCGCGGTCTGGGCCATCGCCTCGATGATGGTGACACCGGGCATGATCGGGGTGCCCGGGAAATGTCCCTGAAAATGCGGCTCATTGAAGGTCACATTCTTCACGCCGACCGCGCTGGTGAACGGCACGATGTCGCGCAGCCTGTCGATCAACAGGAACGGATAGCGATGCGGAATGATCCGCTGGATCAGATCAATATCGGCGGTCTGGGGAATATCGGCAGTCATGGGCGGACACAGTCCTTATTGGGTCTTTGGCCTTATTGGGTCTTTGGCCTTACTGGGTCTTTGGCGGCCTGGGCAATCGGGCAAGACCGATCCTGCCCTGACGCCCGCCTCTGGTAGCAACTCGTCCCCGGCGCGGCAAGATGGCTTGCGCCGGGCTGCTATGATTTGCCAAAGGCCGCGCCCGGCCCGGGCCTGACAGGCTGACGGGTGGTGGCAAACCGGTTCAGGGGGCATTTGTCGCGGGGTCAGAACCGGCATCTGAACGCGGCACGGGCAGCCTTGGACCATCGGTCTCCAATAGCGGCCCCTCGCCGCCATCACCGATCCGGTCATCCACCCAGATCAGTGCCGTTGCGGTGATATCCACCGTCTCGGCCGACAGCAGCACCGCGCGGCTATCCATGATCACCGCAGCCCCGCGGTCCTGCACAAGTTCCAGCAGGATCGGGAAAGCCAGTTCGAAAAACTGTTGCCGGGCGGCATCCGCCTGATCATTCAGCGATTGCGCCTTGGCGTCCTGGGCGGTTCGAATCTCTCCCACGCGGGTATCAAATTCATCGGCCAGCACCCGAAACGCAGTCGGGTCCATGCCCTGGCGCTCCTCGGTCAGCCGCATTTCCTCTTCGGTCAGCTGTGCCTCGATCTCACGGTTTTCAGCGGCAAGGCGTTCTCCGGCCTGCTCCAGTTCCTGCTGGACACGCTGACCGAATTGCGAGCGGGCAAAAAGCGCATCCTGATTGAGAACCAGAATCCCCTCGGGCGCTGTAAGCGGTTGCACTTGCTGCGCCGATATCTGCCCAGCCGGGCAAACCAGCAAGACCCCGACACTCAGCGTCAGGGCGTGCCAGAAACAGCGGGGCCGCATCAGCGTCATACAGGCACCTCCCCTTCAGCGTTTCGACGTCATGTTGCAACGCGCTAGAACCGGGCCTCGATGGTCAGATCGAAATCGCGCGTGCGGTCATAAGGCAGGGTATCAATCGCGTGGCTGAAATTGAACCGCAGCGGGCCAATGGCCGTGTCCCAGAAAATCGAGAACCCGACAGAGGAGCGAAAATGCAGGCTGTCATCCACCTGCACACCGCCGGTTCCCGAAGTGTCATCAAGACCCCAGACCGTACCGATATCCGCGAACAACCCGCCCGAGATCCCGTATTCATCGGGCAGCCCCAGAGGAAATGCCGCCTCGAAGCGGGCAACGGCAAAGAAGTTACCGCCAAGCGCATCATCATTGCCCGATGCAAGGTCACGGGGGCCCAGACCACGTGGTTCAAAGCCGCGCATCTGCCGGCTGGACAGAAAGAACCGATCCGTGAACCGGCTGTTGCCGTTGAACATATACAGCCCGCCACCCTCGATTGTGGCCCGCAGGGTCACTTCCTCATTGGCAATCGCCGTTTCGCCAGAGGCAAGCGCCGTGGTGCGGATATATTCATTATCCCCGCCCAGACCGGCCACTTCCTGACTGAACCGCAAAAACACCCCGGCATTGGGATTGAGACCCGTATTCCGTGTGTCATAGCTTAGCGTATAGCCAAGCAATGAGGTGGTCCGGCTGCCCTCTTCCCGCATAAGAATTGCCGAACTGTCTGACGGCACATCCAGAATTTTATCATTAGAGAGGCGATAGAAAACAGCCATCCGGCCATATTCACTGATCGGGAAGCCAAGTGTGGTGCCGAACCCTATATTCTCGGTGTTGAAACTGGCATTTTCCTGATTTGTCTCGTTATAGAACAGATCCAGCCCAAGTGACAGATCGCGGCGCAGAAAGGCCGGTTCCTCGAAGCTTAAATCAAATCCCCGGCTATCCGACGCGGTGCTGAACGAAAGCCCTACACTCTGCCCGCGTCCCAGAAAATTCTGTTCGGCAAAGGAAATGGCCAGACCTGTCCCGGTGTCACTGGAATAGCTGACCGAGAAGCCCAAAGAACCCGTGGGTTGTTCTTCCAGATCCACATCAACGATCACCTGATCCGATGCCGTGCCCTGGCGGCCTTCCACCTGCACATCCGAAAAATAGCCAAGCGCCCTGATCCGTTCCGAAGCCTGACGGATCGCACGCGGGTCGAACGGGTCGCCTTCGACCGTGTCAAACTGGCGGCGAACCACCCGGTCAAGCGTGGTGGCGTTGCCTTCGATATCGATCCGTTCGACAAAAATACGGTCCCCGCGGATGACGGCGAATTCCACATCCAGCGTCAGATCCGCATCATTGCGGGTGATCCGCGGTTCAACCCGGACGAAACGCAACCCCTGACGGGTCGCAAGATTTTCCATCCTGTCGATCGTGTTGTCGATCAGCCGCGGGCTGTAGGTAAGGCCCGGGCGGATACGGATCGCTTCGAAATATTCATCCACATCAATTTCGGGCAGATCGCTGACCACGGTGATCTGCCCGATATCATAGCTCTGGCCTTCACGGATGTTGAAGGTGATGAAATAGGCATCACGCCCCCGCGCCAGTTCCGAGGTGACACTTTGCACTTCGAAATCCACATAGCCCCGGTCGCGATAGAAATCCGTCAGCAATTGCTGGTCAAACGGGATGCGGTCGGCAACGAAACTGTCCCGGCGAATGATTGCGCGCAGCAATCCGGCCTGGGTGCTTTCCAGAACCCGGCGCAGACGACGGTCTGAAAAATTGCGGTTGCCGACAAAGGCAATACGTTCGGTTTCGACCACCCGGCCTTCGGTCACTTCAAAAACCAGATCGACCCGGTTGTCACTGCGGCGGATGATCTGCGGGTTGACGGTTGCGGTCAGACGACCGGCCTCGCGATAGGCATCGGTGATCGCGGCGGCATCCTGTTCCGCCACAGAAGGGGAATAGACCCGGCGCGGCTGTGAGGTCATGATCAGCAAGAGGTCTTCATCATCCAGACGGCGATTGCCCTCGATATTGATCCGGTTGATGGTCGGGTATTCCTGAACAATGATCACCAGGGTTGATCCGCGCGGCACAACCTCGACACTTTCGAACAGACCCGAGCTTTGCAGGTTCTGCTGTGCATCATTGACCTGGCCTGCGGTCACCGCTTCGCCAGGTGCAATATTGGCATAGGTCAGAATTGTACTTGCTTCGATGCGAAGATTGCCCTGCACGTCGAATTGCGAGAACCGAAAGTCCTGCGCCGTCACCGGCCATGCCAAAAGGCAAGTCAGACACAGCGCCGCAAGGGGTGCAAACAACCCTCGCCACCGTCCTTGCCATCCTAGTGTGAGTATCGTCCGATTGCTCATCGAATCCTGCCCCGTTTTGACCCGCATCCTCATGCCCTGCCTACCGAAGCGCGGGGGGGTTGTCAAAACGATCCATCGCAGCCTGTAGGGGTTATCCACAGGCTGTGTCACAATATGCATGCCCCATTCCCCCTTCGGGGCCGGGCAGGATATTCAAAATCAACGGGGTCGGCGCAGATCAGATCGTCGCGTAGGACAGCAACCACCCTGCCACGGTCAGCGCGCCGATAATTGTCAGCGGAACCAGCAACCGGTCCACATTGATCTGCACAAAGAAGCTGATGCCGTTATAGCCTTGAGAAAGCAGTTTCATCTCGGTCGCCCTAATTCTTCTCTCTCCTGAAGAGAGAAATTTGCATATTCAGATATGGGTGATGAATCAGATATGGGTGATGAATATGGCGCGATTTGGGCAGCCACAGGGCGCTTTGATGATTTGCCTTTCGTTAAGCCTTTGCCTTTACGGGCAGAAAATATCGTTGGTCAGTGCGAACAGCATCAATGACAGCAGCAGCGTCAGGCCGATGGTCATGAAAATCTTCAGCGCCCGGTCCGAAGGCGGCTTGCCCGCCACCGCCTCATAGACGTGAAAGATCAGATGCCCGCCATCCAGAACCGGAATCGGGAACAGGTTCAGCAGGCCCACAGCCGTGGACAGAACCGCAATGAACCAGATGAAATTGTCCAAACCCTGGCTGGCCGCAGCGCCGGATGTCTCGGCAATGCCGATCGGGCCTTGCAGATTGCAGCTTGAGATGGCGCCGGTGATCATGTGCCACAGGCCCGACAGGGACGACTGAATGATGAAACCGGTCTGGCTGATGCCAAACTCAGCGGCCTCAAACAGGCCAACCGGCTCGGTCACCGGCTCAAAGAACAGGCCGCCGCTGATCCCGATCAGCCAGCGGGTTTCAAACCCGCCATCGGCCAGGGGCAGATCCATTCGCCGGGGGCTCAGCGTGATCTCCAGCATCTCGCCCGCGCGCCAGACCCCCAGCACCATGGGTGCCCCGTCAGAGGCTTCAACCGCGTCGCGCAACTCAGCGAAGGCATGAATATCCACCCCGTCGGTGGACCGGATCACATCACCCACATCCAGCCCGGCCTGGATCGCCGCCGATTGCGGGGTCACCGCGTCAATCACCGGGATCAGGGGAAAGCCGGCTTCGATCTGCATCACCTGACCATCGCGTTCGATATCATATAAAAGCGCCGGCGACGGGGGCAGTGTGTCACGGCTGAGCGTGTAGATATCCGCCAGGCCGGTCACCGGCTGCCCGGCGATGGCGGTAACCAGATCACCCTCTTGCAGAACCGCGATATCCGCAGGCAGGGGTTTCACCACGCCAATCCGCGCCTCCTCCACCGCCTGGCCCGAAACCATCACGACGCCCGCGAAAATCAGGATCGACAGGATGAAATTGAACACCGGCCCCGCCGCAACGGTGGCCGCCCGCGCCCAAAGCGGGGCGCCATGCATCGACCGCCGCCTTTCGGCCATGTCAAGCGCATCTATCGCCGCCCCGTCCTTGCCCGAGGCTGCATCGGCATCGCCCAGAAATTTCACATAGCCGCCAAACGGCAGGGCCGCGAGTTGCCATCGGGTGCCGTGACGATCCATCCGTTTGAAGACAACCGGCCCGAATCCGATCGAGAACACCTCTGCATGGATGCCTGACCAGCGGCCGACAATGTAATGCCCGTATTCATGGATCGACACGATGATCGACAGCGCCAGAACAAAGGCCAGCACCGTGAATGCGATGTTGCCGAACTGGGGGATGAATTCCATGCTATGTACGTTCCTGTATTTTTGTGACCTGCGCATCGGCCTGTTGTCGTGCCAGATGGTCTGTTTCCAGTACGGTCTCAAGGGTGTCTATGGCATCGGTGAGGCGAATGTGGTGCGAAATCCCGTCAAATGTGGCCTCAACCACATGGGACATGTCCATAAACCCGATGCGACCGGCCAGAAACCCGTCCAGCGCGATTTCCTTGGCGGCGTTGAACACCGCACCCGCATGGCCGCCGGTTTCCATCACCTGACGGGCGATTTTCAGCGCCGGATAGCGTGTATCGCAGGGGGCCAGAAACTCCAGCGTTGCCAGTTCCGCAAGGTTGAGCCGTGCCACCGGCACAGGGCCCCGGTCAGGCCAATGCAGCGCATAGCCGATGGCATGGCGCATATCCGGCGCCCCCAGATGCGCCATCAGCGCCCCGTCGCAGAACCCCACCAGCGCATGGACGATGCTTTGCGGATGCACCACCACCTCGATCTGATCGGGGCGGACGCCGAAAAACTCCCTTGTCTCGATCAGTTCCATCGCCTTGTTGAACATCGAGGCACTGTCGATGGTGATCCGCTGGCCCATATCCCAGGTCGGATGCGCCCCCGCATCGGCGATACCGGCCTTTGGCAGCGCCTCAACCGGCCAGTCGCGCAGCCCGCCGCCCGAGGCGGTGAGGATGATCCGTTCCACCGTGTCGATCCGTTCACCGGTCAGCGCCTGAAACACCGCCGAATGTTCGCTGTCCACCGGCAGGATGGTCGCCCCGTGGGCCCTGCCCTCGGCCAGCAGAAGCGGCCCGGCGGCCACCAGGCTTTCCTTATTGGCCAGCGCCAATGTGGTTCCGTGGCGCAGCGCGTGCAGACCGGGGGCCAGCCCCGCCGCGCCCACAATCGCCGACATGATCCAGTCGGCGGGGCGGTCCGCCGCCTCGATCAGCGCGGTGTCCCCCGCCGCGGCCTCAACCCCGGTGCCCGCCAGCGCTGCGCGCAACGGCGGCAGGCAATCCTCGAACGCGGTCACCGCCAGATCGGCCCCCACCGCCACCGCATCGCGTGCCAGTTGCGTTACATTCCGCCCGCCGGTCAGCGCCACCACGTCATACCCCCGGGGTCGCGCATGATCAGATCAAGCGTATTCTGCCCGATCGACCCGGTGGCGCCGAAGATACTGACCTTGCGCATCGGTTCTCCCTAAAGCGGCATCAAAGCGGCATTGGCGGGAATTCGGTCAGGCTTTCGACCAGAAACAGCAGCAGCGCCGCCCCCAGCATCCCGTCAAACCGGTCAAACACGCCGCCATGCCCCGGCAGAAGGGTTGAACTGTCCTTGACGCCCACCCGTCTTTTCAGCGCGCTTTCCGTAATATCGCCGATCTGGCTTGCGATGCTCAACGCGACCGAAATGCCGATCAGCTCCACACCGGACCCGGTGAGTTTCATGAACCCCGCCCCGACAATCCCGGCACAGATCCAGCCCGCCACAGTGCCCGACCAGGTTTTTTTCGGGCTGATCCGGGGCCAGAATTTCGGCCCGCCGATGATCCGGCCCGCGAAATAGCCAAAGACATCGGTGCCCGCGACCACAAGAACCAGCCATATCATCCAGATCAGCCCGAACTCCTCGCGATGGATCAACAGACCAAACCCGGCAAACAGGATCAGCGCGGAATGGGCAATATAAAGCCCGCGGGTCTTCCCAAGAAGCACAGCCCCCGCAAGACAGGCCAGCAGCAGGAGCAACAGGCCAAATCCGACCGGCAGCAGCTTGGCCACCAGCAACAGCAGCGCCGCCATGATCCCGATCAGGCCGGCCCGGCCGGCACCGCCACCCAGCATCCGCACCAGTTCCCAGACCAGCGTGCCGACGATCAGCAGGACCAGAGAGATATACCACCAGCCCCCAGCCAGACCGCGGCCAGACCGATGACCGCCATGGTCACCCCTGTGGCCATACGCAAGGCGAGATCGGAAAAACTATCGCGGTTGAATGTCATGGCCCTGGGCGCGGATCAGGCGGGAACAGCGCCAAAACGGCGGTCGCGCGCGCCAAAACGGTTCAGCACCTTGCGAAATTCTTCAGGGGTGAAATCAGGCCAGAGCGTGTCGATAAACTCATATTCCGCATAGGCCGATTGCCAGAGAAGGAAGTTCGAAATCCGCGCCTCGCCACTGGTGCGGATCACCAGATCGGGATCGGGCAGCAGGCAGGTATCAAGGTATTTCGGCAAGGTTTCATCGGTTACCTCGCGCGGGTCCAGCTTGCCTGCGGCCACATCATGGGCCAGCCGCCTTGTGGCCCGCGCCACCTCGTCCCGACCGCCATAATTCAGCGCAACAGTCAGGTTGATGCCCGTGTTGGTGGAGGTCAGAAGCTCCAGATTATCCATCAGATCGACCAGTGCCGGTTCCAGCCGGACCCTGTCACCGATAAAGCGCACCTGAACATTCTGTTCACAAAGTGATTGTGTCTCGTGCCGGATATAGCGTTTGAACAGCTTCATCAGCCCCGCCACTTCCGATTGCGTCCGCTTCCAGTTCTCGGTCGAAAACGCAAAGATCGTCAGGCATTCAACGCCCAGTTCCGGGCAGGCACGCACAATTTCCTTGACCCGTTTTGCCCCCGCATGATGGCCTATCAGCCGGGTCCGCCCGCGCATCTGCGCCCATCTGCCATTGCCATCCATGATGATGGCCACATGGCGCGGGGTCTTGTCCGTGGACTTGTCTTTACGCGTCATGGTCATATCCGGTTCCTGGTTCTGTGGCAGCTAGGCGTTGACTCAGACCTGCATGATCTCTGCCTGTTTACTTTCCAGCGCGGCATCCACCTTGCCGATATGGGCGTCGGTCAGCTCCTGCACCTCGGCTTCCCAGAGTTTCTGGTCATCTTCCGACATACCCTCCCCCTTGGCCTTCTTGATCTGGTCCATCCCGTCGCGCCGCACATTGCGGATCGCCACGCGGGCATGTTCGGCATATTGCGCTGCAACCTTGGTCAGTTCGCGGCGGCGTTCCTCGTTCAACTCGGGGATCGGCAGCATGATGATCGTTCCGTTCAACTGCGGATTGATCCCAAGGCCGCTTTCGCGAATGGCTTTTTCAACCTTGCCCACCATTGCCTTGTCCCAGACATTGATCGTGACCATACGGCTTTCGGGCACATTCACCGTGCCCACCTGATTGACCGGTGTCATCTGACCATAGGCTTCAACCTGCACCGGGTCCAGCATCGAGGCCGAGGCCCGACCGGTGCGCAGGGATCCAAATTCCGTCCGCAGCGACGCCATGGCGCCATCCATGCGGCGTTCCAGATCGGCTACATCAATCTCGATATCGTCGGACATCTTCCTGCCCCGTTCTTCTGACCATATTCCAAATTCCAAGCGGTTCTAGGCGCTTACTGAACTTTTGTATAGGTGCCTTCCCCGGCCAGTATGCCTTTGAACCCGCCGGGTTCGTCCAGCGAGAACACAATGATCGGCACATCGTTTTCCCGCGCCAGCGCGATGGCCGAGGCATCCATGACCCCCAGATGCTGAACCAGCACCTCATCATAGCTGATCTCGTCATAGCGGATGGCGTCATCATGTTTGGCCGGGTCCTTGTCATACACCCCGTCTACCTTGGTTCCCTTAAAAATAGCCTGACAGCTCATTTCATTCGCCCGCAGGGTCGCCGCCGTGTCGGTTGTGAAATAGGGATTGCCGGTGCCGGCGGCAAAAATCACCACGCGCTTTTTCTCAAGATGCCGGACCGCGCGGCGGCGGATATAAGGCTCACAAACCTGATCCATCGGGATCGCGCTGATCACCCTTGTATAGACGCCAAGGCTTTCCAGCGCCGATTGCATCGCCAGCGCGTTCATCACCGTGGCCAGCATGCCCATGTAATCCGCTGTTGTCCGCTCCATTCCCTGGGCGCTGCCCTGAAGCCCGCGGAAAATGTTGCCGCCCCCGATCACCATGCAGATCTCGACCCCCAGATCATGAACCGATTTCACCTCTGCCGCGATCCGCTCCACCGTGGGCGGGTGCAAGCCGAACCCCTGGGACCCCATCAGCGCCTCGCCTGAGATTTTCAGCATCACGCGGTCATAGGCGGGGCGGCTTGGCGCAGTATCGTCTGGCATGGGCGGTCCTTGAACGAGGGCCTTTGGGCGCGGTACGAGGGATAGCGCAGGCAGGTCATTGAGATTGCCGCAACATGGCGTAAAAGAGGATCGGGTTCAACGCCCGTCTCGGCGTCACGGCGCATACATCAAGAAAATATCGCAAACCATTGATAGACCTGAAAACTCTTTCCGCCGATATGCCGGTTCTGATCGCCGGACCCACGGCTTCGGGCAAATCCGCGCTGGCGCTGTCCATTGCCGAACGGCAGGGCGGGCAGATCGTGAATGCGGATGCGCTTCAGGTTTATGACGGCTGGCGTATCCTGACCGCAAGACCAACCGCGACGGAAGAGGCCCGCGCACCCCATGCGCTTTACGGCCATGTCCCGTTCGAGGCCAACTATTCCGTGGGGGACTGGCTGCGCGATCTGCCCCCGATTCTGGAAGGTGCAAGGCCGATCATCACCGGCGGCACCGGGCTTTACTTCCGGGCGCTGACCGAGGGGCTGGCGCCGATCCCGCCGGTCCCGCCCGCGATCCGGCAGGCCGGTGATGCCCTGCCCCTTGCCGAATTGCTGCATGATCTTGACCAGAGTGATCCGGTGCTGGCGGCCCGTATCGACCGCCGGAACCGCGCCCGGGTTCAGCGCGGGTGGGAGGTGTTTCGCACCACCGGCACACCATTATCCGTCTGGCAGGCCGACACCGCCCCGCCACTTCTGCCACTGGATCAGACCCATGCATTGCTGCTGGATGCAGACCGGGATTGGCTGGCGGCCAGAATCGAGGCGCGGTTTGACCTGATGCTGCAACACGGCGCGCTGGACGAGGCCCGCGCCAATCTGCCCCGCTGGTCAAAGGCGGGTGGCAGCGCCAATGCCATCGGCGCGCCTGAACTGATCGCGCATCTGCAAGGCCGCCTGACGCTTGACGAGGCCCGCAGCAGTGCAATCATCGCGTCCCGCCAATATGCCAAACGTCAGCGCACCTGGTTCCGGGCGCGCATGTCCGGCTGGCAACATCTTGCGCAACCATAAGCAAAATCCCGCACAGATCGGCCATTTCAGGCCATAAAAGTCACTTCCCTTTCACTTTTGCAATCTGTAGCGTCCTTTCATGATATCCAACTCCTATGCCGTCATGTCCCTTGGTCAATTGCGCATGCACCCCACATGGCGGGTGGAGATGCAGCATTCCAACACGCGTCATCACCTCTACTGGATCACCCGGGGTCAGGGCCGGGTGTCTGTCGGCTGCATCACCCGGGGCTATGGACCCAACACCGCAATCTTCGTGCCCGCAGGCACGGTGATGGCCCTTGAACTGCCGCAACAGATACAGGGCCTGGTTCTGCGATTGCCCCCTGATCCGTTGATCGGCCTGCCTGATGACGCGTTTCATCTGCGCATCTCGAATATCGAGGCGCAGGGCAATATGACCGCCCATATAGAACGGATCGAACGCGAGGTTGTGGCCCGGGCCCCGGCACAGGACCGGGCGCTGCGCGCCTATGCCATGCTGGTTTCCACCCTGATCACGCGGGAGTTGAACCGGCAGGAAGGCGCGATACTGCGCGACAAGACCCATCATCTGGTCGAAAAATTCGCCGTTCTGCTGGCGGTCAGCTATCACACAGGCGCCGGTGTCGCTGATTACGCGAACCGTCTGGGGGTCACCCCCACCCATCTCAGCCGGGTCTGCAAGGATGCCTCGGGCAAACCGGCCCATGCGCTGATCCATGACCGCCTGATGCATGAAGCGCGCCATCTTCTTGCCGATACGGATCTGCCCGCGCGGGCCATTTCGGAACGGCTCGGCTTTTCGTCACCGGCCTATTTCACCCGGGCGTTTTCGCAATCCGCCGGACAGACACCAACCGCATTTCGTGCGATGCCCCGGCGCCTGAAAGCGTAATCGGCTTTCCCAAAACAAAAATGTTTTTGAGGTGGTGTCGCTTTCAGACCATGATATTGTCGCAAAGAATACATCAATGGACGGTGGTGCCCATTGACGCGTTGGATATAATATTGCGCAATGACGTCACAGGATTGGAAAGCGCGATAAAAGACGCTCTGAAATCTGATAGAAATGAAAATAACCATGTCACAGGGAGACAAGGATGACAGACCTGATCAAGACAGGCGACCGGGTACACCCCGCCGCCGAAATGTATGCCGAGGAATATAAGCAGGGCAAACTCAGCCGCCGTGAATTCCTCGTTCGCACCTCCTCTATGGGGGTCGCCACCGCCACCGCCTATGCGCTGATCGGGGTGAACCCGGCCCAGGCGCTGGACGAGCGGCAGACCCCACCTGCGGGCGGCACGTTGCGCATTCAGATGGAAGTGCGCGCGCTGAAAGACCCCCGCACCTATGACTGGAGCCAGATGGCCAATGTCAGCCGGGGGATCATTGAATATCTGGTTGAATACCATTCCGACGGCTCCTTCGCCGGCGTTCTGCTGGACAGTTGGGAGGTCAATGAAGACGCCACTGAATACACGCTGCACCTGCGCGAAGGGGTAAAGTGGAACAATGGCGATGATTTCACCGCCGAAGATGTGGCGGCCAATTTCCTGGGCTGGTGCGATGCAACGGTCGAAGGCAACTCCATGGCCACCCGGATGGGCCAGATGGTCGACCCGGAGACCAGCCAGGCGGTCGAAGGCGCCATCGAAGTGGTCGATGATCTGACCCTGCGGCTGAACCTGCCTGCGCCTGATATCACCATCATCCCCGGCATCGCCGATTATCCCGCAGCAATCCAGCACCGCGATCTGATCGGCACCAATCCGCTGGATCACGGGGTCGGCACAGGCGCCTATCGCATCACCAATTACGAGGTGGGTGTGCAGGCGACACTGGAACGCAACCCCGATCACGACTATTGGGGCGATGCCTATCTCGACCGGGTCGATTTTGTCGATCTGGGGCAGGATCCTGCGGCCTGGCTGGCCGGTGCCGAAGCCGGTGAGTTCGATATGACCTACGAAACCGTGGGTGAGTTTATTGATCTGTTCAACGCCATCGGCTGGGAACCGTCTGATGTTGTGACTGCGGCCACCGTGGTGATCCGGCCCAATCAGGACAATGCGCCTTACGACAATCTTCAGGTCCGCAAGGCGATTGCCCTCGCTGTCGATCCTGCGGTCTGTCTTGATCTGGGCATGAACGGTCAGGGGATTGTGGCGGAAAACCACCATGTGGCGCCGATCCATCCGGAATATGCGGAACTGCCCCCGATCACGATCGACAAGGAGGCCGCCTATGCGATGTTGCAGGAATCCGGCCATGCGGATTTCGACTTCGAGATCATCTCGATCGACGATGACTATCGCCGCAACACCACCGATGCGGTCGCGGCACAGATGCGCGATGCGGGCTTTACGGTAACCCGCACGGTGATCCCGGGTTCCACCTTCTGGAATGACTGGACAACCTACCCGTTCAGTTCCACCAACTGGAACCCGCGGGAGCTTGGCGTGCAAATTCTGGCCCTGGCCTATCGCTCGGGCGCGGCCTGGAACGAAAGCGCGTTCTCCAATGCGGAGTTTGACGGGTTGCTGGATCAGGCGCTGTCGATCCAGAATGCGGATGCCCGGCGCGAGATCATGGTGCATCTGGAAACCATCATGCAGGAAGAGGCGGTGACGCTTCAGCCCTATTGGCGCAAACTGTTCCGCCATTACCAGCCCGGCGTGATCAATGCCGAGATGCATCCGAAATTCGAGATCAACGTGCATTATCTCGGCATCGAATCCTGACAGTTCACAGTGAACCGGGGCGGCCTTCAAGCCGCCCCTTTGTCTTTTAAGCGGGTCCCCTCTGCCCGCCCCATCAAGATAAACGGATCCGCCAACGAGATCCGGTCTCCGGCACCAGCCGCCGAAAAAACCGACAGGGAACCAAATGGGACTATTCATTCTCAAGCGCTTCGGTGTCATGCTTCTGACAGCGCTTTGCCTGACATTCGTGGTCTTCTTTCTGACCAACCTTTTCCCCAATCTGGAAAAACTCGCGAAAACCCAGGGCAATGCCCGGATGACCGATGAAGAGGTTGTGAGTTGGCTGGACAGGAACGGCTATGGCGGCCCGATGCTGGTGCGGTATGGCGAATGGCTGGGCGTGGTGCCGGGCTGGACCCGAACCGATGAAGAGACCGGGGAGATCACCGGTCGATGTATTGATTTCGGGATGGACCCGGCCGATGCGCCCCGGTTCTGCGGCATGTTCCAGGGCGATCTGGGCTATTCCACGGTATCGGATGATGACGTTTCAAATATCGTCGGCGGCCGGTTGCTGCTGACCGCCAAGCTGATGGGCTGGGTGCTGATCGTGATGATCCCCTCGGCCCTGCTTATCGGGGTGATGGCGGGGATGCGCGAAGGCTCCCGGCTGGACCGGACGCTTTCCACCGCGTCCATCGCCACCACGGCCACACCGGAATATGTCTCGGGCGTGATTTTCATCGTCCTTTTGGCCTCCTCCACCACCGGGCTGTCGCCCTGGCTGGCCGAAAACGGCTGGATCGAGGGGCGCACGCTGTTCCTCGGCTCGTCCCGGTCCGCGATGAGTGATATCACCTTCTGGAACTTCACCCTGCCGGTGATGACCCTGGCGCTTTACGGCATGGGCTATATCGCGCGGATGACCCGGGCCTCCATGGCCGAGGTGATGACCGCGCAATATATCCGCACCGCCCGGCTGAAAGGCGTCAGCTTTCGCAAGATCGTTCTGAAACATGCACTGCGCAATGCGCTGATCGCACCTTTCACCGTCATCATGCTGCAAATCCCCTGGCTTCTGACCGGTGTGGTGATCGTGGAAACCCTGTTCAACTATAACGGCTTTGGCTGGACGCTGGTGCAGGCCGCCTCCAACAACGACATTGAACTGCTCATGTCGGTTTCCATCGTCGCCGTGATCGTGGTTCTGGCCACACAGCTGATATCGGATATCGGCTATGTGTATCTGAACCCGCGCATCCGTATCGCTTAAGGAGGACCTGACACATGGACCCGATAACCTGGACAGGCACCCTTGGCCCGATCCTGAACCCGCTGATGCTGGCCGCGATTGTCGTTTTCGCCCTGGCCTTTATCGCCCAACTGGGGATGAGCTTTGCCGGTATCAGACCCGGTGAGGTGCAAATCAACCCCGATCACAGCCTGACCCTCACCCGATCTCCCAGTGACTATACATTCATGGCGATGAAATACGCGGTGCTGCTGTTTCTGACCTGCGTTATCCTGTTCATCATCGGCGGGATCGTCCAGCCAGGCCTTGAGGCAAAAGGCCTTATCGGGGCCATGGGCCAGAAGTTTCTGCCGGTCTGGATCGCGCTGATTGCCACTTTCGCGCTTTCGATCACCTTCAAGCGCAGACTGGGCCTTTACGGCAAACTGTTTGACAGCCCGATCGGCATGGTCGGGTTCTTTCTGGTCATGTTCTGGATGTTCACTGCCCTCTTCGCCAATATGGTGGCCACCCATGGCCCGATCGACGTGATCAGCCAGATGCGCAACGAGGTGCCCGGCACCTTCCTGCCCGATCCTGACGAGGGTAATTTCATCATTTATATTCTGGGTGGTGACAATCTGGGACGCGATGTGTTCAGCCGGATGGTGTTCGGCGCGCGCGACGTGTTGTCCATCGCGCCTGCGGCCACGCTTTTTGCCTTCATGGTGGGGATCACCCTTGGCCTGCCTGCGGGTTATTTCGGCGGCAAGTTCGATACGATCCTGACCTTCATCGCCAATCTGGTATTGGCCTTCCCGGTTATCTTGCTGTTTTATCTGCTGGTCACGCCTGAGATCGTGGAATCGGGTGTGCCGCAATATCTGGCGGCGGTTCTGTTTCTGTTTCCGATCCTGTTTCTGGTTGTGCTGTTCAACTCGCGCTATCACACCCAACCCTCCATTCGGGATTTGGCGGTTGCGGCAATTCTGATCGTGGGGGGGCTGCTTTACTTTTCGCTTCTGTCTGACGTGTCAGACCCCGAGGCGCCGTTCCGGTTTCTGCCGGAATTTCTGGATATGTTCGATATGGAGGGGAACCTGCTGATCGTCTTTGTCTCGGTGGTTTTCGTGAACTCCCCCACGGTGTTCCGCATCGTGCGCGGCATCGTGCTGGACATCAAAACCCGCGATTACGTGGCCGCCGGTCAGACCCGTGGCGAAGGCCCCTGGTACATCATGCTGTGGGAAATCCTGCCCAATGCGCGGGGGCCGCTGATCGTCGATTTCTGCCTGCGGATCGGCTACACCACGATCCTGCTTGGAACCCTTGGTTTCTTCGGCCTTGGCGTCTCACCGGAAAGCCCGGATTGGGGCTCGACCATCAATGAGGGGCGCCGGTTGCTGACGGTTTACCCGCACCCGGCCCTGCCCCCGGCGCTCGCACTGATGACCATGGTGCTGGGCCTGAACCTTCTGGCCGACGGGCTGCGCGAGGAAAGCCTGAAGGACTGACCGCGCCCTTTTAGGACCGGTGCGCGGGGGTCCCCCGCGCATCCGCAATCATTCCAGACCGGACCCGGACCGGTTCCATACGCCGCAAACCGGCGACAGGGAGAACATGAATGGCAGATCAAGACGCTTATGATGGCCCCATCCTTGAGATCGACACCCTTTCGATTTCCTTTTTCACCCGGCTGCGCGAAATCCCCGCAGTGATGGATTTCTCCTGCACCGTGCAACCGGGGGAGGCCATGGGCCTGGTCGGCGAATCCGGCTGCGGCAAATCCACCGTCGCCCTTGGGGTGATGCAGGATCTGGGCGTGAATGGCCGGATTGTCGGTGGCAGTATCAAGTTCAAGGGCCGCGATCTGGGCGCGATGAACGATGAAGAGCTTCGCCAGTTGCGGGGCTCGGAAATCGCGATGATCTATCAGGAGCCGATGGCCTCACTGAACCCGGCGATGAAAATCGGCAAACAGCTGATGGAAGTGCCGATGATCCATGAAGGCGCCACGGCGCAGGAAGCCTATGACCTGGCCCTGCAGGTTGTCACCGATGTCCGCCTGCCTGACCCGAAACGGATGCTTGACGCCTTCCCCCACCAGCTTTCCGGCGGTCAGCAGCAGCGGATCGTTATCGCCATGGCGCTGATGTCAAAACCCTCGCTGCTGATCCTGGATGAACCCACCACGGCGCTGGATGTGACGGTTGAGGCCGGCATTGTCGAACTGGTCAAGGATCTGGGCGCGAAATACGGCACCTCGATGCTGTTCATCTCTCACAATCTTGGTCTGGTTCTGGAAACCTGTGACCGGATTTGTGTCATGTATTCCGGTGAAGCGGTTGAAACCGGCTCCATCGAAGACGTGTTCGACAAGATGCAGCATCCCTATACGCAGGCGCTGTTCCGCTCGATCCCGCTTCCCGGGGCGGATAAGAACGCCAGTCCGCTGATCGCGATCCCGGGCAACTTTCCCCTGCCCCATGAACGCCCCGCAGGCTGCAATTTCGGCCCCCGCTGCGATTACTTCGAAGCCGGAGGCTGCGACGCAGGCGACATTCCCATGGCCGATATCCAGGGCGATGACCGCCATGCCTCGCGCTGCCTGAAATTCGGCGAAATCGACTGGGCCGCACCGCCGGTACTGGCCGAGAAAAAAGACAAGGCCGCGATTGGTGACACGGTTCTCAAGGTCGATAAACTCAAGAAATATTATGAGGTTGCGGCCAATTCCATGTTCGGCGGGGCCAGCACCAAAGTGGTGAAAGCCAATGAAACGCTGAGCTTCGAGGCCCGCGAATCCGAGACCCTTGCCATCGTCGGCGAAAGCGGCTGCGGAAAATCCACCCTGGCCAAGGTTCTGATGGGGCTGGAAACCGCCACGGATGGCACGGTTCTGCTGGACAATCAGAATATCGAACAGACCGAGATTCAGAACCGCGACACCAACACGGTTTCCTCTGTGCAGATGGTGTTCCAGAACCCGTTTGACACGCTGAACCCGTCGATGAGCGTCGGGCGGCAGATTATCCGGGCGCTGGAAATCTTCAGGATCGGCGCGAATGAGGGCGAACGCCGGGCCCGGATGCTGGAACTGCTTGATCTTGTCAAACTGCCCCGCGCCTTTGCCGACCGTATGCCGCGCCAGCTTTCCGGCGGGCAGAAACAGCGTGTCGGCATTGCCCGCGCCTTCGCCGGTGGGGCGCGGATCGTGGTGGCCGATGAACCGGTCTCGGCCCTTGATGTGTCGGTTCAGGCGGCGGTGACCGATCTGCTGATGGAGATCCAGCGGAACGAGAAAACCACCCTGCTCTTCATCTCCCACGACCTGAGCATCGTCCGCTATCTCTCTGATCGGGTTATGGTTATGTATCTTGGTCATGTGGTGGAACTGGGCGATACCGATCAGGTCTTCTCGCCCCCCTACCACCCATATACCGAGGCATTGCTAAGCGCGGTGCCGATCGCCGATACCTCGGTCGAGAAACAGCATATCGTGCTTGAAGGGGATATCCCCTCGGCGATGAACCCGCCTTCGGGCTGCCCGTTCCAGACCCGGTGCCGCTGGAAATCCGAGGTGCCGGATGGCCTGTGTGAACGCGATGTGCCGCCGATGAAAACCCTGGCCAGCGGTCACCAGATCAAATGCCATCTGACAGAGGATATTCTGACCCGGATGGAGCCGGTCATCAAAATCGCCGCGGAATAAATGCCTGCGCAAGATGCTGACGGTTTATAGGGATGCGGGTTTAAGGCAGGACGCTGTAAGACGCGAAAACTATGCCTTATGCCTGACAAGACAGACCGAACATGTTGCATGACGTGCGATTTGCGCCGCATGCGTGCCAAGGGTGGTATGTGTGCTGTCGCTGCGGGTCGCGTTCAAGACGATCCATGCGGCATCGAGCTTTTTGGCAAGCTGCAATGCCTGCTCCCCGATACCGCCCCTCAGAATATGGGGCACGGCGCCCTGCCCCATGCCGGCACGGTCCAGTATCGCGGCCAGTTCCGATTTCGCACGATCCGCCGCCGCCCGCTGACTGTCATCCGAGACATAAGGCTCCACATAGCTGTAAAAGCCGAATGGCATGACATAGGCCACATGATGCGTACCATCGGCAAAGCTTTTGCGGCTCTGGATCAACAGATCAACAGCGCTGTCCCCATGGGCGATATCGACAAGGATCAGGATCTGGTCGGTCATTTGGCGCCCTCCTAGCGATTGCTCAGCAATTCGGGGAGCCATGTGGCCATTCCCGGGAACATGAACAGAAGCATGATGAACACGCCCATCACGCAGAACATCGGAAACGAGGCGCGGCTGATAAAGCCCATGTCCTTGCCGGTCATGCCCTGCAATACAAACAGGTTGAAGCCGATCGGCGGTGTGATCTGCGCCATCTCGACCACGATCATCACATAGACACCGAACCACAGCATATCGAACCCGGCGACACGGACCATCGGTTCAATCACCGCCATGGTCAGCACGATGGAGCTGAGCCCGTCGAGGAAACAGCCCAGGACAATATAGAACAGCGTCAGGATCACGATCAGCATCACCGGTGACAGGTTCCAGGCCTCGATCCCCTCGGCCAGCGCCCGTGGAATGCCGGTGAACCCCATCGCCAGCGACAGAAACCCGGCCCCCATCAGGATCAGCATGATCATCGCATTGGTACGGATCGCCCCGATGATGCTTTCCATCAGACTGGCCCAGGTCAGCGTGCGTTGCAGCGCCGACAGAAGCACCGCGCCGAACACCCCCAAAGCGGCCGCCTCGGTCGCCGTGGCCGTACCGCTATAGATCGAGCCGATGACCGCCATGATCAGAAGCAGAACCGGCAGCAGGTCAAGCAGGCGGCGGCCGATATTGGCCACATCCACCTCCTGTATCGGGTTGAAGGTCTTCTTGTTGATGATTGACCAGGCAGAGACATACACCATCATGCACAGCGCCAGAACCAGACCGGGGATCAGGGCCGCCATGAACAGTTTGGAAATGCTTTCATTCACGGTCACGCCAAAGACGATCATCGCGATGGATGGCGGGATCAGAAGGCCAAGGGTGCCCGCCCCTGAAAGCGTGCCGATAATCATTTTTTCAGGGTAGTTCCGCCGCCGCAGTTCCGGGATCGACATCTTGCCGACCGTCGCAACCGTTGCCGCCGAGGACCCGGAGATCGCCGCAAAAACCGCCGATGCCCCGATATTCACATGCAGAAGACTGCCGGGCAGCCCACGCAAGAACGGTGCCAGCCCACGAAACAACGTCTCTGACAGTTTTGTCCGGAACAGGATTTCCCCCATCCAGATAAACAGCGGCAGCGCTGTCAGCGTCCAGGATGATTGATCCCCCCAGATGGTCAGGGCCATGGAATCGCCAATCGGCCGCGAGGTGAAAAGCGCCATCCCAAGGCCTGCCGTGGTCAGCAATGCGGCCCCGACCCAGACACCAAGCGCCAGAAGCACGAAGAGCGTGCCAACGAAGATCACAATGGCAAGTGTTTCGATCATACCTCGTTCACCCCTTCGCCGCCGGAAGTTTCCGGGTTGATTGCGTCATAGTCGAAAACCGCCTGTATCAGGCTGTGGGTCACAGCGATGGCGAAGAGCAGGCTGCCAAGCGCAACAGGGGTTTGCGGGATCCATAATGGCGTGGCATCCGCCCCTTCGCTGCGTTCCCCGTAGATAAAACTGAAATAGGCCAGCCGCCCCATATAGAAGGCAAAGAACCAGATCACGGCCGCCATGATCGCAAGGCACAGAACCTCAAAGCCGCGCCGGGTTGTTCCGGTGAACCGCTGGATCACCAGCCCGACCCGGATATGCCCGTTGGACCGGAATGTATAAGACAGCGCCATAAAGGTGCTTGTGGCCATCACATACCCGGCCAGATCATTCACACCGCCCAGATAAAGACCAAAAAGCCGTGCCTGAACGCTGTAGAAAATCAGGGCGCACATGAAGACCAGAAGCGCGCCGGCGCCATAGCCGGACCATGTGTAAATCCGCTCAAGCCCGTTCGAGACCGTTCGCCACATATGTGATCCTCCAGCGGGTTATGCGCAAGCCGGGCGGTCATGTCTGATCGCCCGGCGCCAGAACGCGTTGTTCAACGCGTGTGAGGGATCATTCCAAAGCGTCGAGAATGGCCTGCCCGCGATCCCCCGCGCGCTCTGCCCAGTCAGCCCGCAATTCTGCACCGACCTCCTGAAACGCTGCAAGAACCGTGTCGTTCAGCGTGTCGACCGTCATGCCGTTTGCGGTGAACTGTTCGATATACCAGCCTGCCAGTTCCTCGGACCGGGCCCAGCATGTGGCCTCGGCATTGGAAGCGGCGGTTTCGATCACGCCCTGGGTGTCCGCATCAAGCCCATCCCACGCGGCGCCGTTGACGAACACCATATTGCGGGGCAGCCAGGCCTGAACATCATAGAAGTAATCCACATGTTCCCAAAGCGACCGGTCATAGCCGGTAGAGCCGGACGAGATCATCGCTTCCGCAACACCGGTGGCAAAAGCCTGACTAAGTTCCGCCGCCTCGATGGTTGTGGGGATCATGCCCAGACCTTCGGCCATGCGCGAGGTGGTGGCGTTATAGGCGCGGAATTTCATCCCCTGCAGCGCATCCAGATCACTTGCCGCGCGTACCGAATAAAACCCCTGTGGCGGCCAGGGGCAGGAATACAGGAAATGCAATCCCGCCTCGGCCAGTGTTTCCTCAAGCGCCGGGCGCGAGGCGTCATAAAGGGCCCGGGCCCCCTCGAAACCGGTGGCCAGGAACGGCACCGAGTCGATCTCATAGATCGGATCTTCATTGCCAAGGGCCGAGATCAGACGCTCCCCCATCGGGGCCAGGCCACGGCGCACCGCGCCGAAAATCTCCGATCCCCCGAAAAGCGACCCACCGGGATGGGTCACAATCTCAAGATCGGAATTTGCGATGATTTCCGCCGCGAATTCTGCCGCGATCTCGGAATGATAATTGCTTGCGGAATAGGCCAGCGCCAGATCCCAGGTTTCGGCCTGAACACCGGTCACGCCCAAGGCAAGCGCAGAGGCAGAGATGGATGTAAGTATCTTATTCATTTGAGTTTCCCTGTGATACGGTCAGTGTTTATTATTGTGCAGTCAGTGCTGCGACCATAACGGCACAACACGGCCCCGTGTTTAAGCCCAGAATTGCCACCCCTTCGCAGAGGGCCGACAGAATGGCGGCGCAGCCCGCCAATCCGCCGGAATTTCATCTGCTCAGGCAGGCACATAATATTGCACTTTAAGGTATAACCCGGCCACAACACGAGAACAGTCTGCATCTTTCAGGCGAAAACGGCACAGGACCGGCCAGATCAAATGCCCCAACCCACGCTTGGCATATTGTCCCTCGACACCCGCTTTCCACGGATCATGGGCGATGTGGGCAATCCCGGCAGCTACCCGTTTGATGTGCATATCGAGATTGTCGAGGGCGCCGACAGCCCCGGTATCGTGCGCGACGGAGCCCCCGACGCAGCAGTGCTGGCACGGCTCAACGCAGCGGCATTGCGGCTTGAACAGCGGGGCGTTGCGGCCATCATTTCGACCTGCGGTTTCCTGATCACCTCCCAGGCCCATATTGCGGCTGCGGTAGAGGTGCCGGTCATGCTTTCGGCTCTGTCTCTATATCCCATGGTACAGGCGGCCTGCCCCGGCCGGATCGGCATCCTGACCGCATCGCAGCCTGCACTTGGCCCCCGGGCGCTGGCCGCGGCGGGCATTCTGCGCGAAGACGTCGCCATAGCCGGGCTGGAACAGGTGCCCGCCTTCGCAGAGGTGATCCTTGTGACCCGGGATGCACAACCCGACAGGCTGGACCGAAAAGCGATTGAACAGGCCGTGGTGGCACAGGCCCGGGCTTTACAGGCCCGCCATGATGATCTCAGCGCGCTGATCCTGGAATGCGGAAACCTGCCGCCCTATTCAGGGGCGATCCGCGCCGCAACGGGCCTGCCGGTCTTTCATCTGGCCGATGCCGCCTGCGCCCTGGTCGCGGCGACGCGGAACGTCAGGGGTCAGTCCGCGTAGCGGGCCCCGTTTTTCGTTTTCAGAAAGGCCGCAAGCGGGATATCCTCCTGCTTGAGGAACCCCTGCCCCGGCAGGGTGCCCGCGCGCACCATTTCGATCACGGCCACGACCGAAGATGCGGTCGTCCAGGCAATGGCGGTGCGGGACCGGCCGCCAATTTCAACCGGGGTCAGGCCGCGTACAAATTCACGACGCAGCAGACGCCCGTCAATCATGCCCTCGGCAGAGACGTGGGTATAGACGATATCATCCTCAACCGGCGGTTTCGCATTCACCAGAATCTCCCCGGCTTCCCCGCGCCGGTCACGCATCAGAAGCTCGTGAAAAAAGAAATTCATCAACTGGACATGGCCCGGATAACGCATGGTCTTGTAATCCATATTCGGCACGCTGTCGCGATAGGTGTCGCACATGGTGCCAAGTCCACCCGATGTGGTGAACGCCTCAAGCTCGATCCCGCCGATGACGATCTTTTCGACCCATTCCATGGGAGAGACCCATTTGATCTCTCCATCCTCCAGAACCTCGCAATCATTCAGATATTCATTGACCACCCCGCTTGGTGACCAGTTGAAGGAATAGCCCATCAGCCCGGTGGGGTTCTGCGGCAGCGCGCCCACCCGCATCCGGCAGGACCGGCATTCATCAAACTGCGCGATCAGATCCGCCCCGACAATGCCGACAAACCCCGGGGCCAGGCCGCATTGCGGCGCCATCAGCGATGATGCGCTGTCGGCCAACTCAAGGATCGCCTTGGTGGTCGGCACATCCTCGGTCAGGTCGAAATAATGCAGGCCCAGATCATGCGCCGCCCGGGCCACCGCGATGTTGAGCGTATAGGGCAGGCAGGACAGAACCGCCTGAACCTCCCCCAGAACCGCGCGCAAGGCCTGATCGTCGGTCACGTCCAGCTGCCGGGTTGCGAATGGCAGGTCACCGGGCAGGCTGCCGTCGCAGCCCAGAACATCAAAGCCCGTGTCATGCAGCAATTCCCCTGCAAGAGCCCCGACCTTGCCCAGGCCCAGCACCACAATTTTCTTCATATCCGTTTCCTACACGAAAGCATGATGCCGACCCGCATCACCGGGACCGGCACAAAAACCCGGGCCAGAGCGTACCCGGACAGCCTGCCGATAAAATCAGCTGGCCAGTGACAGGTGTTCAAGCTCTCCGCAACCCCGCTGCGGCAGGCGGTCGAACTTGTCGGCAAGAACGACCGTCGCGTCAAGCGCCAGAATGCCGGGGATCGCCGCCAGGTCCTCGATCAGCGCGTCGATGTCTTCGGTGCAGGGCGTATGGATTGTGCAGACCAGATCGTAAGGGCCGCTGATCGACACGCATTCGCGGATTTCGGGGAACCCGCGCAGGGCCTGCACAATCTGGCGGCTGCGGGCATGTTCGCAGCGCAGATGCAGGAAAGACCGGGTTTCCTGCACCTCGTGATCCGGGGTGACGATGGCATGATACCCCAGAATGATCTGGTCCTTTTCAAGCCGCGCGATCCGCTCATTCACGGTGGATCGCGCAAGGCCAAGACGGCGCGCGATCTCAGATGTCGACAGGCGCGCCTGATCCGTCAGAAGCGCAATAAGCTCACGGTCGATCTTGTCACGTTTTCGCAGCATGTGCGGACTCCCCCTGATATCATGTATTTTCAAACCGTATCGCAGGGAGCATGGATGCGAAAACCGTTGATTTATCGCAATAGCATGATGTTTAGTCATGCTATGAAACGGTTCATCCCTTCCCTAAGCGCGCTTGTCGCGTTCGAGGCCGCGGCCACCTATCGGAATTTCACCCGTGCCGGTGAGGATCTGGGCCTGACGCAAAGCGGTGTCAGCCGGCAAATCGCCTCTCTGGAGGATCAGCTTGGCCTGAAACTGTTTGAGCGGATCGGGCCGCGCCTGGTGCTCAGCGATGCGGGGCGCAACTATGTGCAGGCGATCACCACCCTTCTGGACGGGCTGGAAGAGGCTTCCATAGATCTGGTGCGCGGCAGCCGGACAAAAGATGTTCTCAAGATCGGCGTGCAGGACAGTCTTGGCAGTCAATGGCTGGTGCCGCGCATGAAACAGTTTCTGCAACGCGCACCCGAAACCGCGTTCAACATGGTGCCCCTGCCCTTTGACGCGGATATCGCAAAGGCCGATGTCGATGTCGCGGTCTTGCGCGGGCGCGGTGCCTGGGCCGATGCCCATGCCCATCATCTGATAGCCGAAACTGTGGCGGTTGTTGCCGCCCCGTCCCTGATTTCGCCCGGTGACGCGCTTGAACCGTCAGAGTATCACCGCTTTCCACTGATCCAGAATGCCCACCGGCCCGACAGCTGGCTGCGCTGGCTGGAGGCCAAGGGCCTGTCCCGGCAGGACCATATCACAGGGCCGCGGTTTTCCCAGACAACCATGGTGATCGAGGCTGTGCTGTCAGGGATCGGGCTGGCCGTTGTGCCCACCGTCATGATCGAACAGCAGCTTGCCGATGGCCGTCTGCACATGCCCCTTGGCCCGCCGGTGCCAAGCGGGCTCAGCTATTTCGTGGTCTATCCGCTTCGTCTTGGCGTGTCGAAACCGGTGCTCGACTTCCGGGACTGGCTGCTGGCGGAAACCCGTCATCTGCGCCAGCGTCAAACCCCGGGTCTCACCGCCGCCGGATGAACCGGTCCGGGCTGAAAGCCTGCGGGTCCAATAGGGGCGTCCTGCCTTCTATCAGATCGCCCAACAGGCTGGCGGTTCCGGGGCCGGTCATGAACCCGATATGCTGATGCCCGAAGGCCACCGACACATGCCGCGCGCCCGGAACCGGGCCGATCACCGGGCGGCTGTCCGGAAAGGTCGGGCGGCTGCCCACCCACGGGTCTGCCTCTATCGCGGGGCCCAGATCAATCGCCTCGCGCGCGGCCTGTTCGGCCATAAGGATTTGCCGCATGTTCGGAACCGCATCCCTCTCACAAAGCTCCACCCCCGTGGTCAGCCGCAATCCCTGCTCCATCGGGGCCAGAACATAACCGCCGCTTGTGTCATAGACCGGGCGCCCAAGCGCCTTGTTGCCCCCGGCCCCCGGCTGACCGGAAAAATGCCGGTGATAGCCGCGTTCATACGCCATTCTGACCCGGTATCCCGACATTTCCAGAAACGCCCGCGCCCAGGGGCCAAGGCATAGCGCCGCGTGATCCACAACCCGCTGTTCACCGCCTTGCAGATGCAACAGCGCGCCGGTCTCCCCCTCCTCCAGCCCCGTCACCCGGGCTTTCAGAATCCCGCCGCCCCGGGTGACAAATTCCCGTGCATAGCCTTCGACAATGGCGCCCGGATTGCTGACCGAATAACTGTCACGAATCCACAGCGCGTGGGGAAAAATACCGTTCAGCCCCGGCTCCAGATCCTGCAGCTCCGCCGGGCCAAGCGGCATCATATCGACATCATGGGTCTGCATCATCTCGCGGGCCCGGGCGCCTTTGCGAAACCCCTCTGCATCGCGGTAGAGGAACATCCAGCCGCCATCCGACAGATACCCCTCCAGATTGCAGTCCGACAGCAGTTGCAGATGCTGCCCGATAGACAGGCGGATCAACCCGTCAAGGGCTGCGGCGGTTTCTGCAAACCGCTTGCCCCTTGCATGGTTCAGGAACTGAATTGCCCAGACCGCATTGCGCATCAGAAAGCCGGGATCATAGCGGAATGACGTGTTCCGGTTGCTCAACAGGCGCGGTAAATCCGCAAAAATCCCGGGATTGTTGATCGGGATCAGAGAGGACCGGGCAAAGACCCCCGCATTGCCGAAAGAGGTTTCCCGCCCCGGGTCGGCCCGGTCGATCAGCGTAACATCAGCGCCGCGTGCCTGTAAGTCAAGCGCAACGCAAACCCCCACCATCCCGGCCCCCAGAACCGCGATCCGGCGACCGGCAACCGGCCGGCCCGTCGGGGGTGAGGAAGGAATGCGCAACGTCTCCATCAGGGATCGCGTCAGGTATAGGCCACATCGTCAGCCAGCAGGCTCAACGGATCATGGCCACGTTTGATCAACCAGGAATAAACAGGCGGCACCCGGTCGGCGATGGATTCAACATGGATGTCGATGAAACAGGGGCCGGATGTATAGGCGAAAGCGGCTGCAAGGGCGGTATCCAATTCCTCCGCATTGGTGGCCGTCCAGGCTTTCAGATCGAAAGCTTCGGCAATCGCCTGCCCTTTGGGCGGGGTGAAATCGACGCCGAAACACTGATTATGGCCCTTCAATCTGTGCAGGCCCTTGATCCAGCCGAAAACCCCGTTGTTGAAAAGGATCAGGATCGCCGGCACATGCAGCCGCACCAGCGTTTCCATCTCTCCCACGGTCATCCCGAAAGAGCCGTCTCCGAACAGGCCGATGGGCCGCTTGTCCGGGTCTGCCCGCCAGGCCCCCACGGTCGCGGGCAGGGCCGAGCCAAGGCCACCAAAGGCGCGGGGGATGGCAAAACGGGTCGCGGGATCATTGATCCTGAGAAACCGGGTCATATGCGGCGTGGGCGTGCCGGCATCGGAATAGATCAGCGCCGGTTGTCCCGACGCCTCCAGCGCCTCGTTGAAACACCGCACCGCCCGTTCGGGGCGCAGTGGGCTGCTGTCATTGGTCAGAAGGGCGCGCGCATTGTCCCAGAAGGTCGCGCGCAGATCATTCAGATGCGCGACCCAATCATCATGGCGCGCGCTGTCAAATGTATCGGGGATTGCCGCCAGAAGATCCGCCAGAACCAGTTTCGCATCCCCTGCCACCGAGATCACGTTTTCATAATTATTCGCCATGATCTCGGGGTTGATATCGATCTGCGCCACGCGTTTGTTCAGCGTGATCTTCGGAAAGGTCCAGCCGATGGTCACGACCGAGCCCATGCGCGAGCCGACGAAAAGCACGAAATCGCTTTCCTCCATCGCCCGGTTGGCATGCGGGTGATACCCGTTATCGCCGATTACCCCGATGGACAGCGGGTGATCATCGGGCATCGTTCCCTGCCCGGTCATCGTGGTGCAGACCGGAATGTTCAACCGCTCGGCCACGGCCAGAACCTTATCGCCCGCACAGGCCCGGATCACACCACCGCCTGACACGATCAGCGGCCGTTCAGCCTTTTCAAGGGCGTCCATCACCTGTTCGACCAGCCCCGGCGCGGGCCGGGTCGGATAGGCCGGGAAGGTCCTGCATTCTGCCTCGACATGCAAAGACACCCGGTCGGGATCAATCTCTGCCAGCAGCATATCCTCGGGGATCTGAAGATGGACCGCGCCGGGTTTCCCCGAACAGGCCACGCGGAATGCGCGGCGGATGATTTCAGGCAGTTTCTCGGGGCTTTTGACCTGCACGGACATTTTGGTAACCGGCTCGAACAGGCGCGCGCAATCCAGTTCGGTCAGCACCCCCCGGCCCTCGCCCGGCAGGGGGATGTCGATCGTCAGCAGGATCACCGGCACGCTTGAGGCATTCGATTCCGCAATCGGCGGCAGGGAATACATCGCCCCCGCGCCTGACGGGCATTCGACGATCCCGGGCCTGTCGGTGAACCGGCCATAGGCATCGGCCATATACCCGGCCGACCGTTCATCGCGCGCCATGATATGGGTGATTTCCCCCTCGCGCATCTGCAACGCCTCGTAGAATGGCACATTGGTGTCGCCCGGCACGCCAAAGACCGTGTCCACACCATAACCGATCAACATTTCGGTCAAGACATCCGCGCCATTCATTCAGAACACTCCCGATCATATTCCCCGACAAGCTTAGGCAGATGCCCCCGGGCGGCACAGGCCCAGAATGCCGGGCGCAAGGCCCGGTGCCGTCAGATTGACCATGCAGGGTGCAGAACCGCCGGAGCATATGATCAGAGGTTGCGTTTCAGCCAGTTGACGAATTTTTCCACCTGCGGCTTTTCCGGGTCGCGCTGTGGCCAGACCAGAAAATACTGGCCTTCCGTCGGCGTCGGGTCACCGAAGGCCGAAACCAGACGCCCGCGCGCAATCTCGATCTGCGCCAGATATTCGGGCAACAGCGCCACGCCCATCCCATGAACCGCCGCCTGCGCCATGGTCGAGAACTGGTCAAACAGCATCCCGGCCACCCCTCCGGCGCTGAGATCATGCTGCCGGAACCAGTTTTCCCAGGCCCCGGGGCGGGTTTGCAGATGCAGAAGCGTTGCCGCCTGCAACGCCTCTGCCGATCTGAGCGGACGGGCAAACAACCCCGGGGCGCAGACCGGCAGCACCCGTTCCCCGGCAAGCCTGAGGTAATGAACCCCGTGCCAGTCGCGGGTGCCGTAATGCAGGGCGGCGTCCTGCTGTTCTGCATCAAAATCAAAGCGGGTCAGACGTGTGGAAAGATTTACCGTCACTTCCGGGTGTTCCTGCGCAAAGGATTTCAGTTTCGGGGCCAGCCAGTGCAGGCCAAAGGCAGGCAGGATCGCCAGGTTGAGGCTGCCACCGGCGGGATTGACCCGCAGGGTCAGGGTGCTGCGCGACAGATCGGTCAGCACCGCGCGGATCTTCTCGCAATATTCCTGCGCCGTCCGTGTCAGCTTCAGCCCGCTGCCATCGCGAACCACCAGACGCACCCCGATCTGCCCTTCCAGCACCTTGATCTGCCGGCTGACCGCGCTGTGGGTCAGGGCCAGTTCCTCCGCCGCCGCAGTGGCCGTGCCAAGACGGTCCACCGCCTCCAGCGCCAGAAGCGAAGGGATGGATGGCAGATAACGACGGGGGCCAAACATGTGAGTTTTTCTCCAGATATTGCGCAAGAGTATTGATACACACACCCAGGAAAACATGGCAAGTGTGACGAAATTCTTTGGAAATCCCGTGAGAAACATGAAAGACAGCCCCCAAAGCATTGCTTTGAAGCCAGCCACAGGGCTGTCAGGGATCACCCGGTCCGGGCCCCCGCGCCCAACTGCCGGATTGCCCGGCGATGGCCCTTGTGCGGGCGGGTCTTTGGTCGACCGGGGCCTTTGCGCCTGTCTTTTGCGTATTCTGATACTGATCTCGACGCCGCCCCTGCGCGGGTCACTGATGCACTGAAAAGGAACATGTCATGAAAGATTCCACCGGTCCTTCGCTAGCGCCTTTTGAATGGGGTGATCCGTTTCATCTGTCGGATCAGTTGAGCGGGGAGGAGCGGATGCTTGCGGATGCGGCGCGGGAGTTTGCGGCGGACAAGTTGCAGCCGCTTGTGACCGAGGCCTATCTGGAGGAGGTCATCGCGCCTGAGATCTTTGCCGAGATGGGCGGGATGGGCCTGTTGGGGGTGACCATCCCCGAGGCCTATGGCGGGCTTGGGGCGGGCTATGTCAGCTATGGGCTGGTGGCCCGCGAGGTGGAACGGGTCGACAGCGGCTACCGCTCGATGATGTCGGTGCAATCCTCGCTGGTGATGTACCCGATCCACGCCTATGGCTCTGAAGAGCAAAGACAAAAATACCTCCCCGGCCTCGCGGCGGGCACGCTTATCGGCTGTTTCGGGCTGACCGAACCGGAGGCGGGCAGCGACCCGGCGGGGATGAAGACCATAGCGAGTAAAACCGAAGGCGGCTATCTGCTGAACGGCGCCAAAATGTGGATCTCCAACAGCCCGATTGCCGATGTCTTCCTGGTCTGGGCAAAATCCGAGGCCCATGGCGGCAGGATCCGGGGCTTTGTGCTGGAAAAGGGCATGGCGGGCCTGTCGGCGCCGAAGATCGGCGGCAAGCTGTCGCTCCGCGCCTCGGTCACCGGAGAGATCGTGATGAACAATGTGGAGGTGGGCGAAGACGCGCTTCTGCCCGGTATCGAGGGGCTGAAAGGCCCGTTCGGCTGCCTGAACCGGGCACGGTTCGGCATTGCCTGGGGGGCGATGGGGGCGGCCGAGGATTGCTGGCACCGGGCGCGGGATTACGGGCTGAACCGGGTGCAGTTCAACCGGCCCCTGGCGCAGACGCAGCTGTTCCAGAAGAAACTGGCCGATATGCAGACCGAGATCGCGCTTGGCCTGCAGGGCGCGCTGCGCGCCGGCCGGATGCTGGAAGAGGGCACATGCGCCCCCGAGATCATCAGCCTGATCAAACGCAACAATTGCGGCAAGGCGCTTGAGATCGCCCGGGCCGCCCGCGACATGCATGGCGGCAACGGGATCATGGCGGAATACCACGTCATGCGCCACGCCCAGAACCTGGAAACCGTCAACACCTATGAAGGCACCCATGACGTCCATGCCCTGATCCTCGGCCGCGCACAGACCGGGCTGCAGGCGTTCTTCTGAAAGGACAAACCCACATGGACCGCGCCGCCATCGTCGATCAAAACCTCCGCGCAAGGGGGGCTGCGGGCGATCTGCCACCGGGGGCTGCGCCCTCCGGGCCGCTGGCCCCGGACCGGGCCGTGGCACTCTATCGTGCGGGCTGTCTCAGCCGGGCGCTTGATCTGCAAAGCCGGGCGATGCAGAAGGCCGGTCAGGGGTTTTATACCATCGGGTCTTCCGGGCATGAGGGCATGGCCGCCGTGGCCGCTGCCCTGCGCCCGAGCGACATGGCGTTCCTGCATTACCGCGATGCCGCGTTTCAGATCGCCCGCGCCGATCAGGTGCCGGGACAATCCATCGCCTGGGACATGCTGCTGAGCTTCGCCGCCTCCCGCGAGGATCCGATTTCCGGCGGGCGGCACAAGGTTCTGGGCTCCCGCGCGCTGATGATCCCGCCGCAGACCTCCACCATCGCCTCGCATCTGCCGAAAGCCGTGGGCGCGGCCTATTCCATCTGCGCCGCCGCACGGCACCGGCCCGAACATCAGATATTGCAGGATGACGGGCTGGTCATGTGTTCCTTCGGCGATGCCTCGGCCAATCATTCCACCGCCCAGGGCGCCATCAACACAGCCGCCTGGACGTCGTATCAATCCTTCCCCCTGCCGCTGTTATTCGTGTGTGAGGACAATGGCATCGGCATTTCGGTCAAGACGCCCCGGGGCTGGATCGCCGCCAGTTTCGCCCATCGTCCCGGGCTGACCTATTTCGCCTGCGACGGGCTGGACATCTATGACACCTATCGCGTGGCGCAGGAGGCCGCCGCCTTTGTGCGCCGCCAGCGCAAACCGGCCTTCCTGCATATCCGCACGGTCCGGCTTTACGGGCATGCGGGCGCCGATATGCCCACCACCTATCTCAGCAAGGCGGAGGTGGAGGCGGATGAGGCCAATGATCCGCTTTTGCATTCGGTGCGGCTGCTGCGCGATGCGGGTGCGCTGGAACCGGCAGAGGCGTTGCGGATCTATACCGAGACCTGCGACCGTGTGGCCCGTATCGCGGATCAGGCCATCACCCGGCCCCGGCTGGAAACCGCAGGCGATGTCACCGCCTCGCTGATCCCGCCACCGCGCCCCTGCGCCCCCAGCAACGGGCCCGCGCCCGAGGCCCGCGCCAAGGCGTTCGGCAGTGATCTCAAAGCGATGGCCGAGCCTCAGATCATGTCGCGGCTGATCAACTGGGCGCTGACCGATCTGATGCTGGACCATCCCGAGATCGTGCTGATGGGGGAGGATGTGGGCCGCAAGGGCGGGGTGTATGGCGTCACCCAGAAACTGTTTCAGCGCTTCGGCCCCGACCGTGCCATCGACACGCTGCTGGATGAACAATCCATCCTTGGCCTTGGCATCGGCATGGCGCAGAACGGGTTTCTGCCGATCCCGGAAATCCAGTTTCTGGCCTATCTGCACAATGCGGAGGATCAGCTGAGGGGCGAGGCCGCCACCCTGCCGTTCTTTTCCAACGGGCAATTCACCAACCCGATGGTCGTGCGGATTGCCGGGCTTGGCTATCAGAAAGGTTTTGGCGGGCATTTCCACAATGACAATTCGGTGGCGGTGCTGCGCGATATCCCGGGGTTGATCCTCGCCTGCCCGTCCCATGGGGCCGATGCCGCGCGGATGCTGCGCGAATGCGTGCGGCTGGCCCGTGAAGAACAACGCGTGGTGGTGTTTCTGGAACCCATTGCGCTTTACCCGATGCGCGATCTGCATGAAGAGGGTGACGGGGCCTGGATGCGGGTCTATCCCGCGCCCGATCAGCGGATCAGCCTGGGGGAGGCCGGGGTCACCGGCGATGGCCCTCTGGCCCTGATCAGCTTTGCCAATGGGCATCGGTTGTCATTGCAGGCGCAACAGGTTCTGAAACAGGGCGGGGTCGAAAGCCGGGTGATTGACCTGCGCTGGCTGGCGCCCCTGCCCGAAGCGGCGCTGATTGACGCGCTCAAAGGTTGTTCCCACACCCTGATCGTTGATGAAACCCGGGCCACCGGCGGGGTGTCCGAGGCGCTGATGACCCTTCTGGCGGAGCAGACCACCCTGCCCCATGCACGGCTGGCCGCCGATGACAGTTTCATCGCCACCGGTCCGGCCTATGCCGCAACCATGCCCTCGGCAGATGGCATTGTAACCGCTGCCCGCAATCTGTTGGAGGCAGGGGCATGAAAACCGCTCTTCTGATCTGCCCCGGGCGCGGCACGTATAACAAGCCCGAGCTTGGGTATCTCAAGCGTCATTTCCCCGACCCTGCCCTGATGACCGCATTTGATGCCGAACGCGAAGCGGCGGGGCAGGAAACAATCTCTCAGCTTGACGGAGCCGCACGGTTCTCCATGGCCAGACATACACGCGGCGATAATGCTTCGGCCCTGATCTATGCGGCCTCTCTGGGTGACCGGCTGTCGATCAATGGCGAGGCTGTCGAGATCGTGGCGGCCACGGGCAATTCCATGGGCTGGTACACGGCCCTTGCCTGTGGCGGCGCCGTGACGCAAGAGGCCGGGTTCCGCATCGCCAACACCATGGGCAGCCTGATGCAGGAGGCGCTGATCGGCGGGCAGCTGATCTATCCTTTCGTGGATGACACCTGGCGACCCGACCCGGCGCGCAAGGCGGAACTTCTGGCACAGGTGGGGTCGAGTGCGGCTGAGTGCTAAATCCCCCTTTAAGCGCCTTTATTGTTCATTTTCCGCCACCGATATTCCCCAGTGAGAATGATATGCGCCCATCCGAGGGGTGAGATATGCGCGAGAAGGTATTCTGGCGTGTCCAACCCAGCCTTTTTCCGCGCGGCGACGGCGAGGCCTAGTTGTTTGGTATTCCAGTAAATTATGATGGCGGTGAGAAGGTTCAGGCCCGCGATCCGGAAGTGCTGACCTTCTGTGGTGCGATCCCTGATTTCTCCCTGCCGGCCGAGCCGCAGGGCATTTTTCAAGGCATGGTGCGCTTCGCCCTTGTTTAAGCCAATGTTGGCGCGGCGCTGCATGTCGGTGTCGAGCAGCCATTCGATGATGAACAGTGTCCGCTCGATACGCCCGATTTCCCGAAGGGCAATGGCAAGGTCATGTTGGCGTGGCCGCGCGGCGAGTTTCTTCAGGAGCTGACTGGGCTGCATCCTGCCTGAGAGCATCGTTGCAATGCAGCGCAGAACATCTGGCCAATTGGCGATGATTGTGTTTTCCCGGATTTTGTCACCGACCAGGCCCTTCAGCTCATTCGGGACACTGCGGCGATCAAAGACATGCAGCCGTTTGGACGGCAGATCCCTGATGCGCGGGATGAACCGATAACCGAGCAACGAAGTGGCCGCGAACACAATATCCGTGAAGCCGCCGGTATCGGCATATTGCTCTCTGATCCGCTTGCCGGTCGGGTTCATCAACAACCCGTCCAGGATATATGGCGCTTCGTTCACGGTCGCCGGGATGACCTGCGTGGCAAAGGGGCCGTACTGATCTGACACATGGGTATAAGCTTTCAGGCCGGGTTCATGACCGTACTTCGCGTTGATCAGATTCATGGCTTCTCCCTGCCGTGTGGTTGGAAAGAATTGCCCGTCGCTGGAAGCAGTTTCACCGGCACCCCAATATCTGGACATCCGCAATTGCGCCTGCGCCTCAATCACCGTGGCCAACGCCTGATTGATAGCCTCACTTTCCACATGCCAGTTTGAAAGCCGTGCCAATTGGATAAAACTATGCGTGCTGCTAGCTGCGGCCATTTTGCTCAGGCCAAGGTTTAGACCCTCTGCCAGAACGACGTTCAACAAACCAAGCCTGTCTTTGCACGGTGCCCCGGTGCGCACGTGGGTGAAAGCATCGGTGAACCCCGTGTCATTGTCCACGTCCATAAGAATGTCCGTGATCCGCACTTCCGGCAGACGGCGATAGAGATCAAGGATCAGGCTATCCGCTTCAGTTGGAACATCCGCTTCAAGCCGTTCGACGCGCAATCGGCCATCCTCGATGATCCTGCCGGGAAGGGTTCCATTCCTGACTGCCAGAGCGAGACGGTTCAGCCCAGCCTCCAGATGCCGCTTGCGATCTTCGATCCAGGTTTCCGGTTCCAATGGCATCGATAAACCCATGGTCTGCGCGGCCCCGACGGGGACCATGGCCTGTTTTATATCGCTGTAGCGTCGAGAATTAGCGAGCCAGACATCTCCGGGTCTGAAGGCTTCACGCAGATGGAATAGCACTGCGACAACCCAAAGCCGGTCCCGGTTGGTTTCCGGATTCCGCAAGTGGCCCCGCCATTTTGATCGAGGTTGAAGAAACGGTGCAGAGCGGCTTGGAATATCCCGTTTGTCGCGGATCACATCTCCTGCTGAAAGCAAGGGCTCGGCAACACTGGCCCCGGTGATTTCTAATGCCGCTAACATCCGTGGGGCATAGAGCTTAAACCGATGATAGCCTTTCTCGACATAGGCCAAGGCATCCGCCTTGACGGTCTTACCGAGAGCTCCGGCCGTCGCAACGAGATTTTCCAGAACACCCCAACCACAGGAAGCATCCACGGCACCGGCGACGGCCACCTCATCGCCTTTGGCCATCAATAATGTCGTGCCCAAGGTCTCGAACCCGGCCAGAGTCGCCGCGATCTCTGGCTGCGCCTCAGCGACGCGGGTATCGCAGATTTTCTTTGCCTCACGCCAGACTGAGCCAACAATGCGGTCGTGGGTTTCCACAACGATATCTGCAATGGCGGCGGACCATTCCACGACACAGGTTGCAAGAATGGCCAGCCGTCGATCACTTGTGATGTCTCGCAGGCCGTCGGTAAAATAGCGTTCCCCCTGACGGCGTAGACGTGAGACACGATGTGCCGGAATGTTGTCCAGAATCTCTGGCGATAAAGCGATCCTCTGCAAGAATTCCAGCCGATCAAGTTGACGGTTGATATCGGCAGAGTTTTTGCCAACCTCGAACTGCCGCAACCAGATAAACCGACTGGTTCGACCCTCCACCTCTTCGCTGAGCAAGCTATCAAGACAGCTTCGCATTTTGCGGTCGAGATGTGAGACAATACGGGCATCAACCCGTTGGTCGGCTGCAACCAACGCATCGGCACAATGACGCTCTATTCTGGATGGGCCGGGCAAGACAATCTGTCGCCGACGGCATTCTTCCACGAACCCACGCACCATGCCTTCACTGGATTGTGCGGCCTCGGCGTACTGATCGAGCCAACATTTCATCTGCTTTGCAGGTTTGCCCGTGAACATCTTGTACCCATAAATCCTGCGCAAAGCATCAAGATGTTCGTAGCGGGTATTCTCTCTGGTGGCGTAGGGCAGGAGATCATCTGGTTTGAGGCCAATCTGGGCAGCGATAAAGCGCAAGACAGGCTCAGGGATTACCTCACCAGCTTTCAATAAGCGGCCCGGATACCGAAAGGCACAAAGCTGAAGCGCAAAGCCGATCTGGTTTTCCGGTCGCCGTCGCGTGTGGATATGTTCGATATCTTCATCATCCAGAGTATAGTGCTTCAGCAGCGATGCCTCATCGGTGGGAAGATCAAAGAGCGCCGCACGCTGCCGTTCGGTCAGAACCGTTCTATGTGCCATTTATAATTTGTCCTTTCGAATTCGCAGAGCACGCTTTAAATTATGAGTGTCCGAAAGATGTCCGATGAACGGACGGTTTTGATGGTGAATTGAAACTCTGAAAATCAGACCTCAAAACAGTCTCATATGAATAGTACGATAAAATTTGCAATGAAGGGGCCTTATTCGTACAGTGCGGCCATGAACATCACGCTTATCGGATACGCCCGCTGCTCAACCGACAGCCAAGACCTCACCGCGCAGAAACAGGCATTGGAAAATCTCGGCGTAGCTCCGGATCGTATCTACACTGATCACGGTCTGACCGGCACCAACCGCGCCCGCCCTGGACTTGATCAGGCGCTGGCCGCTGTTCGGGAAGGGGACACGTTCATTGTTCCCAAACTCGACCGACTGGCCCGATCCGTTCCCGACGCCCGCGCCATAGCGGACAAACTCGAAGCCAAAGGCGTTAGGCTCGCCATCGGCGCATCGGTCTATGATCCCACTGACCCGATGGGAAAGATGTTCTTCAACATCCTCGCCACTTTTGCAGAATTTGAATCCGATTTGATCCGCATGCGTACCCGCGAAGGGATGGCCATTGCCCGCGCCAAAGGAAAACTGCGGGGCAAACAGCCAAAGCTATCTGATAAGCAGCAGAAGGAGCTCTGCCGGATGCATGGCACCGGCAACTATTCCATCAGCGATCTGGCTGAGGTGTTTTCCGTATCACGACCGACCGTCTACAGAACCCTGAAACGACACCAGACCTGACTTTCGCTGCACTGCACCTGAGCTGGAAAGATGCGGGACTTTGGAGACGTTCAGTATGAAGATTGCAATGGCGGCTTAGAGAATGGCATCACTTCCGGCACAATCTTAAACGAACTCTATAACGGTAAATGAAAAGCCACGTCAGCACCGCCATGTTCAAGAGTTAGGCTCTTGTTCTTTCAAGAAAGGCGTGGTCTCTTGCATCCTTAGATAGTCCCGCTTGGAGCGATATTTATGTTTTATTACAAAGTTGTATTTGCCCAATCAATTGAAGAACTGGTGGAAGAAGTCAACGAAAACGGTCGGGACAACTGGATACCTCAAGGCGGTGTAAGTCGGGGGCCTTTGGGCCAAGCACTAGTTGCCCGAAAATTCTTCTTTCAAGCTATGATAAAGAACACAACTGACGATTAGCAGCCATTAATGGTCAGCGCAGCATCCAGCAAAATGGGCTCTCTCGTTGAATCCGCTGCACTTTGTGCGAACGGCTGCTTAGCCAAGAAATTGCTTAAAGGGGGATTTAGCACTCAGCCGCACTCGACCCCATACTTGGCGGAACTGTTTTGATCCGTTGACTTCCGGGATGGGGGGCTCCTTTGTTGTTCTCACCCAGCAAGGGGACAATGTGATGGAACTTCAGGCATTCTTGATCTTCGCGGCGACACAGGCCGTCGTCATCGCGTCGCCCGGTCCGTCCGCGATCCTCGTGGCGTCGCAAGGCGCGACGAACGGCTGGCGCAGGACCGTTTTCCAAATGTTCGGGATGATGGTCGCAACGGCGATCTACTTCGTTATGTCGGCGACGGGGCTGGCCGCTCTCATCCTCGCGTCCAACCTTGTCTTCCAAATCATCAAGTGGGTTGGCGTCGGCTACCTTATCTATCTCGGCCTTACCGCCTTGCTCAGCCGGTCGGGTGGGTTCGCGGTCGGGCGGACGGGTAAAACGAGGTCCCGGCAGGCTCTCTTCTCGCAAGGCTTTGTCGTGGAGTTCGCCAATCCCAAGGTGCTTCTCTTTTTTGCAGCGATCCTGCCGCAGTTCCTCGACACCACCGCGCCGATTGCGCCGCAGATGATCATCATGGGGCTGACGGGGGCTGCAATGCAGTTTGTGATTTACTCGGCCTACGCAAAGCTGGGGGACAAGCTTGCCAATGGCGGCCTGCGCGCCTGGATCGTCGGTCTGATCAACAGAACGGCCGGAGCGGCCCTCATCTTCGCGGGCATTAAGATGGCGAGCGTCACCGCCGAACGATAGGGTGCGGACCAGCGGCACGTCGATCTGGAAGCCCCCAAGGACACAGGTTGTGCCAAAACTCACCGATACTGGTGAAAAACTCCGTTGATCTTAAGCTTGGCCTCAGAAAGTGAACAAACGTTCTACTATCAAGCCTTTTTGTCCCTGATAGGGCCCTGTCCGACGAACCAGCAGGACAGAATACTCGCAAAGTGGGCTGCGCTGGCGCATGGTCGAGTTTTTCACCAGTATCGACCGTTTTTGGCCTTTCGTTTGCTAGAAGCTTCTGCGCCGCCGATAACCACGGCGAACGGGTTTAGCGAATTGGACCACTGGCAGCGGCTTGCCCTCACTGATCAACTTGGCGAACTCCACTTTTGGAAAATCGAAGAGATAGCGGCTTCTGCCTTGTGCGGCTGTAAGCAAGCACAAATTATCACCGCCAAAGTCAAATCCGACAATCTTGCCCAATGATCCCCATTCTTTGAGAAGCCGGGTTTCCTGGCAATAAACGGTGTAGATGTCTACGCCGTCGAACCGTTCCGGGTAGTTTTCTGAAAGCATCCGTTCATATTGGATCAGATCAGTCGGGCGGCGGGTTCCATCGATAATCCAAATCACTTGGCCGTAGAAAGTAGTGCGCTTTTCCACTTCGTCCGGCTTGATAGCAGAGTGCTGGAACTCGATCACAAGCCCATAGGGTGTTTTGATATCCGCTATATGAAGCTCGCCCGTTTCATCACGAGCTGGTACCTCTTACCAGTCGGTTACAAACCGGTTCTTCCAGTCACGGTGCCATTCGGTTTCGTTTTCCCACCAGTGATCACAATGACGGCGGCCTCTATGCGCCCAATGCCAGACCTTCTTGGTGCCACATCGAGCTAGCATTTCAGCATTGCAGCCTGGACAGACGCCTTTGGCACCAGGCGTCGCCTCGACTCGTTGATCATTCAAAAGTGCAAAACGCATTAAGTTTAAGTGGTTGTTCTACTGGATTTTTCCAAGGGTAAGGAAAGTCATAATGTTTCCAACATCTTTGGGTACTGCTTCAAAAGAGGAGATTGAGGTGACAATGGATGTACTAGGCCCGGACAACGCATTTTGGATCGATGGTGAATGGCTTGCGTGGGATAGTATCATTGACCCAGAGGAGACCAATTACAGCCGACTGGCAGAACTAGAGCGAGAGGCTGAACTCCGCCTCAAATATCCAAACGCCGATCCGACATTGGTTCCATATTTTCAGGACCTGCTGACGCTTGCAGAGGCCTATTTCTGCGACACAGGACAGCACCTCAACGTCTATGGCGACATTGGTGAGCTTTTTGGTGCGATTATGTATGGAATCAAGCTTCATAAGAACCATGCACAAGGTTCAGATGGCAGATTGGGAAATGACTTTGTTGAGATCAAAACGATCTCACCGACTAACAGCAAAGAAAAGACCAGTGTGCGTCTCGACAGGCACTTCAGCAAATTGCTGATAGTGAAGATAGACGACAATTTTGAAGTTTCGGGACGTCTTGTGAAGCGGGCCAACCTACCAAAAAGAGAGGGCAAAAATCTACGGTTATCATGGGCAAACATGCCATAACCCCAACCAAGGAAATAAATCTAAGGACCTACCGCACCGACGCAAACGGTTCTTTGTGCCACCCTGGCTGTAGCAAAGGGTTGATTAGGGTGCCTTACAGAAGCCATCCGCTAAGCTAGGTTCAGAAGCACATCCATTGTGATCGCCGTTCCTACACCCACACCCACAAGTTCAAGCGCTGATCGGACCTGCTGCGCGTCGAGCGGTTCGCCCCGCAGTGCCGCACGTGCGTGAAGCGCACCGCCTACGAGAGCCGATTTCACCACGCCGTTCTCAATGAACCCGCTTAGGCTCTCCCCGCCAAATCCTCCAGCGTGTTTCGTGTAAGCGCTCTAATGTCGGCGTTACTCACCCCAGAGTCTGCAAGCTGCCCTGCGAACGCCTCGGCGGTTGCTGCATAGACCTCTGATGTGACCATGACGTCGATGTCCGGGTAGCGAGCAAAATGCTCTACTATTGCTGCCGGGCTTTGCACGGCTTTTAGCTGCACCTCGCCAATCACGTCTCCATCAACAAAGAACTCGATGTCCGCGCCTGGATGATTGGCCTGTTCGAAAAGCCCCGCTGTCACTTCATCGCCATCGAGATTTTCGGCCCGTGCCACCAGCATCTCATGGAAGATACCCTTCACGTTCGACGCGACCCCGCGCAACTGGTCTGGATCGAGGTCGCTCAAGTAGGCACCGAGTTCCTTGTTGGACGCATCGCTTAGATCGGACGCTGATCGTCTTAGGGCAGCGAGCACTAACTCCTGATCAACAGTCCAGCCCGAAATTTTTCCGTCGGCAAGTTGTTGCAACGTGACAGCGATAGCGACGGCGGCACTACGACGGGTCTGCATGGGCATCGAGCCTCCTAAGATAAGACCGCAAGTTGTTCACATGTCCCCTCAGACGTGCGCGGTTGTAGATGTTTATATCGCGAAACAATCCCGCTTGCAGAGCGGCATCGACTTCCATCAAGAGCGGTTTGATCCCTATACGGGACATGAGGACGACTTCACGACCGCCGATTTCAGCGCCTGCTGCCAGAGTGTCGCGAATTGCCGTTGTCAGAATGCTGCACGCCTCCAGAATTCGCAACTCCGCTTCGGTTATTTCCTCGTGGCGGCGCGAATACCCAAGGATCGCACGACGGACTTTAATAGACCCATAGATGCCTGCGCCCAGTGCCCCCGCTCCTAGAACGAGAGTTCCTGCTGCCACTCCGCCGCCCACAAGGCCGCCAATCCAAGCAAAGGTCGCCGAAGTTTTGGCCGCGCCTGAAAGCCCGGCGATGGCCGCGCCCGTGCCCGCCGATCCGAGCGATCCGACTACGCCGGTAACGGATGCCACAAAGGCCGATCCGACTGCCGCGTTGGTCGCCGCGCCCATCGCCACGCTGGCTTTACGGTTCGAAACTTGAAGGATTCGGGCCGAGATCGATGTCAGAAATTCGCTTAGTTTCTTGAGATCACGGCGAGCATTGATGTCGGCTTTTTCCATGCCGTGAACCTAACGACAGTGCAGCAAAGAAAGAAGTTGAAGTTGCCTGAATTGGTCACTTTTGATGGGATGGTTTCAAGGTGACGTTCTGCCGTGTGCTTTGTAGAGTTGCTAAAACAGGCAAATCACAGGTCAAAGGTATTAGGCATGTATCACCCCGGTGGGACGATTGAAAAAGCAGTCAATGAAATTGCGCAGAACAACTATGTTCTTCCCGCCATTCAACGCGAGTTCGTCTGGCGCCCTGAACAAATCGAACGGCTCTTCGATAGCTTGATGCAGGGCTACCCTTTTGGTGCTTTCCTGTTCTGGAAAGTTCGTCCAGACACAGCCACCGAATTTCAGTTCTATGACTTCGTTCGAAATTACCACGAATTCAAAGGGGTACACAGTCCAAAGGTAGAGGTTCCAAAGGGCCTCGGCGTCACCGCTGTACTTGACGGACAACAACGTCTCACAGCGCTAAATATTGGCCTGCGCGGGTCGATGCGGTTGAAGCTCAAGGGGAAACACAAGAAAAATCCAGAGGCTTACCCGGTAAGGTATTTGTATATCAACCTGCTGCATGATGGCAGCGAGACTGAAAATGGGGTCTTCTACGAATTCAAATTTTTGGAATCTCAAGCCGCCGAAAGCGATCAGGAAAAGTGCTGGTTTCAGGTAGGCAAGATTTTAGATTTCGCCAGCCTGGCTGCTATCCCCGATCTCGTCGAAGAAGAATACGATTTTGATAAAGAACAGAGGAAAACAGCCCGAACCACGCTAAATCGGCTCTTTGAGGTAATTCGGTCAAACCCCAATGTGGCTTACTACGAGGAAGCCTCTCAAGAACTGAACCGTGTTCTCAATATTTTCATCCGCCTCAACTCTGGTGGAACGATTCTGAGCTACTCCGACTTGCTCCTTTCCATCGCCGTTGCCCAGTGGACAGAGTTAGACGCAAGAGAAGAGATTCACTCACTCGTGGATACGCTCAATGACATAGGCGCTGGCTTCAATTTCAGCCATGATTTTGTTCTTAAGGCAGGCCTGATGCTGTCTGACATCGCCAGTGTCGGTTTCAAAGTTGATAATTTTTCCAAGAAAAATATGGCCCTTTTGCAGGACAACTGGCCAGCAATCCGATCTGCCCTGACTCGAACTGTTCAGCTAGCATCAAGCTTTGGGCTGTCTGGTGCCAACCTCCGGGCTGAAAGTTCTCTGCTTCCGATTGCTTACTACCTATACAAAATCGAAAGCCCAGAGAATTTTGAGATCAAAGGTAAGCATAAGAAAGACCGCACTGCCATACGAGATTGGTTGTTCCGCTCACTGCTGAAACCATCTGGCATCTGGGGCAGCGGTCTGGACACCTTGCTGACCGCTTTGCGCGACGTGCTAAAGAAAGCGCCCGATAACACATTTCCATCCGATGCTCTTGCAAGCGTCATGTCCAAACGAGGCAAACAACTTTCGTTCAGCGATGATGAGCTGTATGAACTGCTCGACATGAATTATGGGGACAAGCGAACTTTCCTGCTGCTTTCGATGCTCTTCCCTCACGTCGATCTAAATAACCAGTTCCACGTAGATCATGTGTTCCCAATCTCGCGCTTCACATCAAGCAAGCTGACAAAGGCTGGCTTTTCTGATGACGACCAGGAGGAAATGCAGGATTGGGCAAACACAGTGGCAAACCTCCAACTTTTGGAAGGCCAGCTCAACAAAGAGAAAAATGCCACTCTCCCCAAAGCATGGCTAAAGGAGAACTTCGATAACAAAAAAACCAGGGCTAACTACTGCGACCTGCATTCCCTAGGTGACGTTCCCGACGATCTTGAAGGGTTCATGGATTTTTCGAAAGCAAGATACGAACGGCTTTTTGAAAGCCTATCTTCTGAACTTGGCTCTACAGCGAGCAAATAGAGCAGGCACATTCTATGTCTGCCTTGTTTATAGGGTCGCCACACACTCAGGCATGAAATGCCCATCCGCGCGAAGCGCCAGGCCTGTTGGCGGGGAGCCTTCAGGTTGCCCACCGATAGGTCACCCTGAAGCTGCTGCCACCTGGATCACACCATAACGCAAAAGCCCCGCCTGCTGACGGGGGCCTCAATCATTCGGTCGTGCGGGCCTCATCGGAAGGTTTGTGCGTAGGATCCCGTTAAGACGGAACAATGTGGGAACTTTAACTGTATCGCGTCATCCCACCCACTTTCTCGTGGCATTGAGGTGTAACGGTCGTGCTATTTTGCGCTCAGCGGCCCCAGAATGCCAGTCGAAATCGCCGGTCAGGATAATGTGTTCCCAGCCAAGCGGTGATGTGTGGCAGAGCAGTTTTGGATTGGGGATTTGCCCTTGACGTGCCAGGTGTGCGGATGCCTTGTCCATGTAGAGCGTATTCCAGAACATGATGGCCGCGATAACCATATTGAGGGCCATGGCGCGTTTCTGTTGCGCAGCATCTGAACGATCATAAATACGGCCCTGGGAATGGGCGAACACGGCCTTTGCCAGCGTATGCCGTGCCTCGCCTTTGTTAAGGCCTGCCTGGCACTCTTTGCGCAGTTCAGCATTCTCCAGCCAATCCAGCATGAACAGTGTACGCTCAATGCGGCCGATCTCGCCGAGTGCCAGGTAGAGCCGGTTTTGCTGTCGGTATCCGCCAAGTTTTCTCAATGTGGCCGATGGTTTGATCGCCTTGGTTTTGGCGCTGCCCGCCAGCCGGATGGCATCATCCCAATGCTGAGCGATGACATCATCTTTGATAGGACTGCCCATCAACGGTGCCAAGAACGGCCATTGGCGTGGCGATCCAAAGCAGGCCAGTTTTCGATCTGGGAAGTCGCGCAGACGGGGTGCAAATTTCATGCCGAGCAAGTGGAACAGTGCGAAGACGTGATCTGAGACGCCCCCGGTATCGGTGTAGTGTATGAGTGGGTTGAGCAGCATGGGGTTGCCGACCAGCCCGTCCAAAACAAAGGGCGCTTCACCCGCCGTCGCACCAATCACAGAAGAATGGAACGACCCGTAGCGGCCAGACAAGAAAGAATAGATTTTCAGCCCGGGGTCAGGACCGTACTTGGCATTGATCAGGCCGCTCCCGCGATTGGCGGCAAAGAACTGCCCGTCTGAGGACGTGTTGCCAACCTCACCCCAATGCCCTGCGAACGGTAGATCATGGTGGGCATCTACAATCCTGGCCAGAGCGTCGGCGTAGGTTTCTGGCCGCAAATACCACATACTTCCCCAGGTCAGTTGGGAATGGCTGACATGCTTGGATGCATAGGCCATCCGTTCCAGACCAAGATTGCTCGCCCCGGCCAAAATGGTGGCAAGTAACACGGCAGGGTCTTCGTGATTGCGGCCTGATCGCAAGTCGGTGAAGGCGTCCAAGAATCCTGTATGTGTATTGACCTCCCAAAGCAGGTCGGTGATCCGGATGCGCGGCATGATGGCATCCATCGCACGTTCCAAACGGATGGCCTCCGGCGGCGTGTCGGCTTCATGCGGGGTGATCCGCAGCCGCCCCTTTTCCAAACGCAAGCCGTCGAGCTGGCCGCGCTTCAGTTTGTGCTCAATCTCAGAAAGCCGATGGTTCAGAACATGGCGGCGACCCTGAAGCCATGCATCGGCGTCTGTTTCCAGCCCTTGTTTTCTCAGTTCTGCCTCCGCCGTTTCGCGAGAGATCAGGTAACTATCAAAGCGCCGATAATCCTGGCTACCTTCCACCCAAACATCGCCAGCACGCAACCGATCACGCAAAGTGGCCACCACAGCAGTTTCATAGACTCGGCGCTTGGGTTGCCCGCCTTCAACAATCAACTTTGGCCAATGTTTGGCTGGGAACGGCATCGGCGCATCAGCAGGTAGTTTGCGTTTGCCGGATTTGTTGTGATCTCTCAGCAAATTGACAGCCTCCTGCAAATCGCGCCCGGCTGCCGGCGCACTGAACGTAAATGTATCGAGAAAGGCCGGAGCAAACTTGCGCATGTAGGCGTAGCGTTCGGTTGCCAATTCCAATGGGTCACCTGTGGCTAGTTCGCCAAAGGCAGCGATTTCATCACGGTGTTGTAACAGACGCTGCCAGCCGATTTCTCCATCCAGAGCCTCAAATGGATCAGTGCCAGCTTCATGGGCCAACGCCATGGTATCTATCGTGTTGCCAAACAAGTGCATCAGGCGACCAACGCGCGCCTTTCCCATGGCCCAAACCTGATCCTGTTTGTTTTTTGAGCGCGTGAACAACTGACCGGTAAGGCGCTCAAACATTGAAATGGCCGCATCTGTCAACATGACCTGAAGGTCGAGCAACTGTGCCGCGACAGTCGCGATGCGGCGACGTTCGCCAAAATCATTCAGCAGGCTAAGAGGGGCAACTGCGCCTTCCCGCGCGAACTTGCCCAGACGCACCGGGTGGATGTCTTGGCCCAGATCAGGGGGCAGGTTCAACTCCCTGAGATATCGAATGCGGGCCAGCAGAGCATGCATGCTGGCCGGGTTCGTGGAGTGAAGATAGCCGCGAAGCCAAGTCAAACGGGACTGACCAACCTCATGGTCATTGATCAACAGATTTTGCAATGAAGTCCGGTGATCCGCACTCAGGACATCAAAAATACCGGCTGCCGCCTGCCGTCGTGCCGCAGCCCTGCCTTTCAAGGCAACGCGCTCCAACGTGTCTGTGCTCGGTAAAACCAAACGCTGCTTGCGCAATCCCGTGCACAGGGCGGTCATGATATCTTGACCATGGTCTGTTGCAAAAGCGGCTTCGCGCGCAAGCAGCGTGGCAGTTTCCAAATGCGCTGCTTGAAAGGGGCGTAAACCAAGATGGCCCATGGCAATCTGGTGGTGCTCTGACTTGGTTTTGCGACGGCGAGTATATTCAACCAGATCGATGTCCGGCATGGCCAACTGTTCAGCCAGCCACATGATGAATGACTCCGGGAGGATCGAGCCATCAAGCCATCCCTGACCCGGATGCCGCAACAGCGCGATGTGTATCGCAAGCCCAAGGCGATTTTCATCCCGACGCCGGGTTCGGATCAAACCATGATCGTTCCGGCTCAGAGTGTAAAAACGCGTCAGTTGCTTTGGGTCTTCCGGAATGCCGAACAATTCTTGTCGGGTTCTTGCGGTCAGCAGGGATCGTCGTACCATTTGTGTGTCCTCAAAATGTGATTGATCATTTTGAGACAATGCTTAATATAAGGACGAATAATGAGACAGGTTTCCAAGGCATGAAGCCCACTTTTACGCAGGACAGAAACCTGCCTCTAAAACGAACAATTAAAAGACATGAACAAGCCGTCGCACCAAAGAACATTGGCCACCATTGCGCTCGTGGTGCCTGACTATGATGAGGCGCTTGCTTGGTATGTCGATGTCATGGGGTTTTCTCTGATCGAGGACACACCACTCTCAGATCACAAACGTTGGGTCATAGTGTCACCAGGCAAAGGGAGCAATCTGCTGCTTGCGAAAGCCGCAACTCCTGTTCAGAGCGCCGCTATTGGCAACCAGACCGGAGGCCGTGTTTTCTTATTTCTGGAAACCGATAACTTTGCTCGCGATTACGCGCACTACAAAAGTAATGGTGTCATTTTTGAAGAAGAGCCACGCCAAGAACCCTACGGGACAGTCGCTGTCTTTAACGACAAATTTGGCAATCTTTGGGACCTGATTGAACCAAAGGCTCAGCCAATATGAAACGCCAAGGTGATATTCTTGGCTACGCAAGGGTCTCGACCACTGATCAAGACCTTAGCGGGCAAATCACCCGCCTCAAAGAGGCCGGAGCCATCCGCGTGTTCGAAGATGTTGTGTCTGGTAAACAATTTGACCGCCCTGGCCTATCCGCTTTGATCGATCACGCCCGCCCCGGCGATAGCCTGGCCATCATCCGGCTAGACAGGCTCGGGCGTTCACTCAAGGAACTGCTGGAAACCGTCGAAAACCTAAAGGATCAGGACATCGGGCTTATCAGCCTCGAAGAGCGGATCGACACCACATCTGCAGCCGGTGAGCTGATCTTCCACGTTTTCGGGGCCATTGCCCACTTCGAACGCCGTCTCATCTCAGAGCGCACCAAAGATGGCATCCAGGCCGCCAGAATGAAGGGTAAAAAACCGGGGAGGCCTCCCCTCAATCCAGAAACAGTCTTGGCTCTGCAAAACCTAGTGCAGGCTGGAATGACCGCCGGACAAGCCTCAAAACAATTGGGCATAGCAAGATCAACGGCTTACAGATTGATCAAGGAAACAGCGGAAACATAAAAGTTCCCACATTGTTCCGCCTTAACGGGATCCTAAGCACAAACCTTCCGATGGGGCCAATGAAGGCCTGTGCGCGGTGCAGCGGAGACTTCGGCCATTCGTGGATAGCGCAGAAATTTTGAAGCGGCAGATTCACGGGATGCGGACAAAGTGAAAGTTCGCTGCGGCTGCGCCAATGACAGCTTTTTATTACAGTGCGCGCTGAGATGCCTGAATCTCAGGTGGCTTTGGCATCAATTGCCGTGTGTGGCTCTGGGTCTCGGAACATCGCGCTGATAAGGGCGGCAATTAAAAGAAAAGATAACCCAATAGCATCGATGACCGTGACCTGCGCGTTTGCGATGAACCAACTCAGGAACACACCCACCGGAGGTATTGCGAGAAGAATGTATGCAGCACGTATGGACCCAAGCTGGTCTAGCAACGAAAACCAAAGTGACTGACAAAAAGCCATGCCGATCACTGTAGCAAAAAGCAGACCTGACCAACCTGCCAGCGTTACGGGAAAACTCAGCACCGGCTCAACTTGCAAGGGAAACAGAAAAGCCACGGCAAGCGCACTGATGATCATCATCCACATGGCCGTGGGCTTTGCTCCAACTTCCAACGGAGATCTTGAAAGCCACACGGAACCCACTGCCCAACAAAATGCGGCAAAGCTCATCAAGATCGCTGAGACAGGTTCGTAGCTTGCATCAGTGGCGACCGAGTATGCGACGATCGACAGGCCGATCACGCCCGTGAAGATTGATAAAACACGGCCGCCAGTGATGCGTGTGCCCAGCAAGGCTTCGATAATCGTAACCCAGACAGGCATTGTAAAAGCGATGATTGCGGCTCTCCCGCCTTCAAGCAACGCGATTGCATACGCAGATAGGACGTTGAAGATACCGACGTTCAGTAGCGCCAGTAGCGTAAGTTTCACCCACTGATTTCGCGGCACTGATAGGCGTTCGCCTGACCTTGCACATAGCCCATACAGTGCGAGCGCTCCTCCAAGCAGGGTAATCAAACGGAACGTAATCGGTGGCATGTCTTCCAGTGCAAGCTGAGTTGCAGGCCAATTTGCTGCCCAAAGAACAACCAGCAAGAGAGAGAGGGAAACCGTAGAGGTGCTAGTCATCTTTGATAAGGATACCTCTGCCTGCGTAGAACTTTTCGAAAGTGTTTTGCCTGAGTCGAACGTCTGAGTGTTCAGGTGGGATACCTGATGGGTTGTGAAACCTTAGTTCTTCCTTGCCATGCGACGTAACCAGAACCAAATGACCCCCCTTGGGAGGGTTGGACAACTGAGGTTCACGGATGTCCGGGCTAACCGACATAATCAGGAAGTGGTTTGTGTCACGGATTTCCAGAGCGTCAGTTAACGGCTGGTGCTCGAAGAAAAGCGCTTGGAGCCCAAATCTAGCTCTAACCCATTCACAGAACGGCTGGTAGATCATGCCAAGGACGGTCCCGTCTTCCCTTTTCTTGTAAACGCCCCATGCAAGTGCATCTACCAACAGTTCATATTGGGTTGGAACACTGGCATTTCGTGAACCAAGAATTGATCGCAGGCAGGCAATCCCACAGAGCCGCACAGACCAATATCGATAATCGGCAGCATTCTCAAAACCGCTCTGCGGCCAGAGTGGATCGTCACACGGATCAGCCCCGGCTATGATTGATTCGGTCAAATCTGGATTCTGCCACTGCGAATAATAGGGGACGCCGGTTGATTGTTCCATTCAGAGTGCAACGCTCTCAGATAGTCTCGGCTGATTTTCGGTTTGTTTCGCGACACCAAATCGTTTCTTGCGGAGTCCTGCCTCCAGGATGTTCTGAATAAGAGCATCGTACCCCATACCATGTCGTTGGGCAGCCGCTGGGGCAACAGATTGAGGCATAAGCCCGGGAAGGGTGTTGGCTTCAAGCACATGAATATTCTCGTCCTGGTCCAGAAGCGCGTCAATACGAACGATGCTTTCCAGGCCGATATCTTCGTAGATGGAGGCTGCCATCGCTTTGAGCTTGTCTGTCAGTTGATCCGACAGATCCGCAGCAAGCTCTTTGCGGATCGGATTGTAGCCGTTCTTCATATCGAAATCGAACAACTCCCCCCGGTTAAAAGTTCGCACACGTCGAGAACTTCGACGCGGCCGGAGAAGTCGTGGACCGTTACTGAAAGTTCACGAAATCCCGAGAGCAAGGGTTCAACGATCGTCTCGCCATACAGGCTTACGGTTTTTTCAAGAGACGGGCCAAAATCACCCTCATGCCTAATGGCTTTGATACCAACTGACGCGCCAGAAAGAGCCGGCTTCAGGATCATTTCGTTGGCACCCAAACAAGCTCTTGCGTCTTGATAACTTAGCTTGGTCACGTCATTCCTAGCTACCAGATACGGTAGCGGACAATCAGAGTACCGATCAGCAATCGGCCTGAATAGAACTTTGTTCATGCAAACTGAGGACGAGAAGTGGTTCGGCCCAGTATATGGCAACCCAACCCACTCGCAGAGACCCTGAAGTCGTCCGTCTTCATGAAAGAAACCGTGGCTTGCCAGAAAAGCGACATCGAGCTTCGCATCGATCAGACGGCTTGCCAGATTGGCATCCGCTGTTTGAATGCTGATCACGTCGTGGCCAAGTGCATTCAGAGTTCGTTCAATTGAAGGGTGAGCACATAAGTAGGCCTCATATGACCAACCACCATAGAGCAGACCTACGCGTAGACTTTCCAATTTTCTATCTCCGTGACAAAGCCCTGGACCAAGGCATCAATTGTAGAAATGAAGCTCATTGGCTGGTCATGCCGAAAGGCCAATGGGAGCTCAGTGCAGCCCAGGATTACGGTATCCGCACCGTTTTCGCGTTGTGATGTCGCGATCCGTTCCAGGGTCGTTCTTGCGATTGCGAGCGACGTTGGGCTTGGGTCTTCCAAAATTGCCCGAACCACATCGTTTATCTGTGACTGTTCGTCTTTGGAGGGCAAGCTTACGCCCACACCGGCATCCTCAATGGCAGTCTTGTATAGTTCCGCGCCAGTAGGGGTCGCTAAAATAGCCGCCTTTTGGCTGCGTCGACGAACAACCGCCCTAGTTGTTTGCTCGATAATACTTAGAAAGCGAATGCCTTGCTTTGAACACTCTTGCTCAATCTCGGAGGAATAGCAGTGCACTGTGTTGCAAGGGATTCCGACAACCTTTACGCCTGCAGTGCTAAGCCGCTGTATTGACCCGCGAATACTGAAGATGGTTGTTGCCGACAGATGGTCAAAAACATTCTCCATCGGCAGGTTTTCGACGATGACGTGCCGGTCTTTTTCCGGCAGCGCCTGCATCAACCTCGTGTAAGCCTCAATAGTTGCGAGTGAGCCCATACCCCCAATCAGGCCAATTAGAGGCGCTTGTTCATTTGCAACTGTTCCCACGACGTCTGCTTGCCGAATAGTGCGTTGCGTATTCAAAGAAATTCTCCCTTCTATAGCGAAATCGTTTTATTCTGCACCATCGCTCATCAAAATTCACTTTCGGTATCAGTAGCTTGCTGACCCGGAGGCAGCGAATTTTGATTCAGATTAAACGATTTCTGCTCTAGCTCGCGAAGCTCACCACAGAGCCTGCTGCAGAGTGTCAGGCAGCAACGGCTCGCGAAGCTGGCCTCCAAGATATCGCGTTGATGATTTCGGCGGACGCTTCGCACATGCCTGCAACCGTTTTCAGCCCATCATATTCGACAACAGGCCCGAGCCTTTCGAAGGGACAACCGGACCGCCGCAGGATACGCTCCATGAACACATCATAAACAGAGATGACATGGGTCATGCCTGCGTCCCTGGCGGTCTGAAAGAGCCCGCCAAGCAGTTCTCGTGTCACCAAATTAACACCTCCCGGTCCCGACTGTTTGCAGGCAGCAGTGTCCACGCAGAAGCGTGAGCTTTCGATGACTAGCGGGTTTCTAACGATGCCCGAGTCCCCCATCACTTCCGGGAATACTTCCGACAGCATATGAGGTCCGATTGTTGGTAGAAGGCGAAGCGAAGCTAAGAGCTTGCGGCTTGGATCGACCACACAAACATAAAGTGGATTCATCTCGTCGAACTTGTCACGTTCTCGGCCGGCGATCACATCGACGCGCCAGTCTCGGCGGTCTTTGAACTGGCGCGCACGGAGCTGGTACATCTGGTCAAACAGATCAAGATTCTTCTCAAATTCATTGGCATGAGCGGTCACTATCATCGCCGGCACCCTCCCTTATGACTTCGGTGTGAAAGCGAAAATAGTCTTTGCCGAGATCCTGGCACTACTGCGAAAGTGACGTATTGTGCTTTCTTACGGTGTCTTCGCTGCGGTTCGGCCTGCGATCTTTGCAACGAGGGGAGATCGCGCGTTTCTAAGGCTTGTCGGCGCGTTCTGGCTGACATTGGCCGTGTGACTTGATCTCATAAATCTGACGCAAATATAAGGTAACGAAAGTGAAGGACAGTTTTAGATTAGTTGGCTATCCCTCTCTTGGTTTCTTTTAGGTTGTACCGTTATCCGACATTTTATGACTGTGTTCTGTGAGACTAACATTCATGAAGTTAAATATTTCAGAGGCGTTTGTTGAAGACGTCGCCCATTTCGAGAGATCAGATGACAAGCCGAACTACCTTCGAAAGTTCGGTCGGCAGTTTGGGCTGTCTGATCTTGCCTACATGCAACTCAACGCCCACAACTTAGCTGCGCCGCCGGTAGAGCTCATAACAACATACTCCAAGGCTTGGGAAGAACGTTATGTGGCTATGGGATATGAGGCCAGTGATCCCGTCGTCTCCAACAGTTTTCGCGGCTTATTGCCTTTCGACTGGAGCAGCGTTCCCAGCAGTGACAAGCACGCAAGAAAGTTCTTTGGCGAGGCCGCTGAGTTCGGTGTCAGCGCAAAGGGCCTTTCGATACCGATACGTGCCCCTGACGGGGGACAAGCACTCTTCTCGGTCAGTTCACAGGAGTCAGCCGGAGAATGGCGATTGATCAAGAAGCACCTGCTGTCTGATCTCATCTATTTCGGTTTTCTAGTTCACTCGTCCATCACCAGAACAACCGAGACAAAAAACGCAGATGTCGTCTTATCGCCAAGGGAAAAAGATGTGTTGATCTGGTCGAGCGAAGGTAAAAGTTGCTGGGAAACTGCCAAAATCCTCGGCCTCAGCGAACGCACCGTAAACTTCTATATCCAGAACGCATCCGCGAAACTCGGAGCAGCGTCAAAGACGCAAGCTGTTGCAATCGCGATTCAGCGGAGGTTAATTCTGCACACGATCCGAAAGTGATTAAGTCTAAATGCAGAGTTGGTGGACAACTGTCCCCATGCTGTCTTCACGCTCCTACGAGAACAAAAATTGGTTTTCCGAGGAGACATCTTGCTGGTTTTGAATACTTTTGTTCAAAGCGCCTAATCCCAATAGGACTGGACGGCGGTGTTATTGGGATTCACACGGCAATCTTCTGGGAATAAAAACCGGTCACTCGAAACGGATGCAGCATTCGGCATTCTGGGCTCACTGCCGCCCGATGCCGGTGCAGCGTGATAGAGGGTGAGGGCAGTTTAAAACCCGCCGTTGGCATTGCGGGCTATACCTCTGATACTTATCTGTGTTTGTTCGATGCGCCGACATTCGCGCTTCGGCAGCCAGCGTTCGGGCAACGCGCCGCGAAAGATGAAGGGGAGCCCCATACCTCCGCAATGCTGCGATTGCGCGAATGGCCGCTTTTTTAACGCTGCGTCTCCTTCCTGGGGTCGAATCCGGGAGAGGGCAGTATCGTATCATAAGCGGCCGTTGGGGAATTATGCGGCGAAAGCTACTGAAGAGCCCAAAGGCACAGATGCTGCGCGACGCATGAATGGCGGCTTTTTAGATTGCCATAGAAGAACAGTCTGACTAGGCTCGGTGTCAAAGGAGAAAAACCATGTCCGATAAATTCGTCGTCGTAGTCAGCAAGAGGTGCATGGTCCGATAAGGGTTTTCCATATCCGTTTCCATGCGCCTCCGAAATCTTCGGGGGCTTTTTTGTTTCTAGAGCTGAGAACTTCAACATGTATCGCCCCAAAAAACCGCCGCATTTGATCACACTGATCCTCCTGACAGGGTTCTCGCCTATGTCTCTCAATATGTTCTTGCCTTCTCTAGCGAATATCGCCGTCGATTTCGAAACAGACTATGGAACGGTGAGTTGGGCGGTCTCTGGGTATCTTGCAATAACTGCTATCATCCAACTGATCATTGGCCCGCTGTCAGATCGGATTGGCAGACGGCCAGTCCTTTTGGGAGCGTTGCTGGTCTTTGCATTTGCGTCGGTGGGCTGCGCTCTTGCTCAAAGCGTTGAGGTTTTTTTGTTTTCTCGGATGCTTCAGGGCGGGATAATCGGCGGATACGCCCTGTCTCTTGCCATCGTCCGGGACACGAGATCAGAACGAGAGGCTGTTAGTTTGATCGGTTACATTGGAATGACCATGGCAATTGCCCCGATGGTTGGTCCGATGTTAGGAGGTGTGCTGGACACATTTCTGGGATGGCGATCCATCTTCGCATTCTATGCCGCTTCAGGATTTGGCCTACTTATTTTGTGTTGGCTGGATTTGGGCGAAACCAAGCGGGATCGGGACAGTGATCTCGGCACGCCAGTGCTTGGCGCGACATCTCTTTTGCGCGAACCGCTGTTCTGGGCTTACGCACTCTGCGGCACTTTCTCTGTTGGTGCGTTCTACATCTTCCTGACGGGCGCTCCGCTTGTGGCTCAAACCGTATTTGAAATTTCGACGGCGGAGCTTGGATTCTACATAGGAACAATAACGGTCGGGTTCATGTTGGGCGGCTTCATTGCCGGGCGTTTTGGCAGAGGATTTGAGCCGACAACCATGATGATTGCGGGCCGGCTCATAGCCTGTATCGGGCTTGTTGGAGGTCTGCTCGTCTTGGCTTTGAGCATCACATCGCCAGAAATCTTCTTTGCGAGCACGATATTCGTGGGCCTCGGAAATGGGATCACAATGCCCGGCAGCAATGCTGGCGCGATGTCCGTGCGACCGGAACTTGCGGGCAGTGCCGCAGGGCTAAGTGGCGCTTTGATCGTTGCCGGAGGTGCCATTTTGACTGCGGCGACAGGCGCAGCCGTGACCGAAACCAATGGCGCGCAAACGCTGCTTATATTGATGCTGGCAGCATCCGGCTTGGGCCTCGGTTTCGCCATCTGGGCATCGTGGCTCAGGCAAAGGGCCGCGCAACGTGCGAATGCATAAAGCGGTCGTTCGTGCGGTCGCAGCGAATTCACCCCTTGTCCCGTTCAGTCGTCATTGGCCAGGATGGGGTCGAGTGCGGCTGAGTGCTAAATCCCCCTTTAAGCAATTTCTTGGCTAAGCAGCCGTTCGCACAAAGTGCAGCGAATTCAACGAGAGAGCCCTTTTTTGACAGATGCTGCAGGCCACATGAATGTCTGATATATGAGACGCAACGCGCTGGCGATGGATGGATGCAATGACGCGAAGTATTATGTGGCGACGGATTGATGTCGCAGGCCATGAAGCCTGTTCGATTAATCAGAGCGGGCCTTCTCACGTGATCTCGGGCATGGCTATCTACGCAGCTGAAAGTTCTTCTGTTCGGATAGTCTACTCCGTGACTTGCAATGACGAATGGGAGTGTCGCGCCGCCACCGTCGAGCGATGGGTTGGCGCGGATACCCGCATGGGCTCCATCGTCGGGCCCAAGGTTGCGGCGCGGTTCGGGCGTCCGATCCTTGAACTGGGGGGCAATAACGCGATGATCGTGGCCCCCTCGGCCGATATGGATATGGCGGTGCGCGCCACGGTCTTTTCCGCCGTTGGCACCGCCGGGCAGCGCTGTACCTCGCTGCGCCGTCTGATCGTGCATACTTCCATCAAGGATGATCTGGTGGCCAAGCTGGCCAAAGCCTATGCCAGCCTGCCCGTCGGGGACCCGCGCGACGAGGGCACGCTGGTCGGCCCGCTGGTTGATCAGGGCGCGCTTGAGGCAATGCAGAGCGCCCTTGAAACGGCCCGGACCGAGGGTGGCAAAATCCATGGCGGGGCGCCGGTCACCGATGGCACACCCGGCGGGGCCTATGCCGCCCCGGCGATTGTCGAGATGCCGGACCAGACCGAGATCGTGTGTACCGAAACCTTCGCGCCGATCCTCTATGTCATGGGCTATGACAATTTCGATGAGGCCGTGGCGCTGCATAACGCCGTGCCCCAGGGCCTGTCCTCCTGCATTTTCACCATGGATATGCGCGAGGCGGAAACCTTCCTGTCGGCCACCGGGTCTGATTGCGGCATCGCCAATGTGAATATCGGCCCGTCAGGGGCCGAGATCGGCGGCGCCTTCGGGGGCGAAAAGGAAACCGGCGGCGGGCGCGAAAGCGGCTCTGACGCATGGCGCGCCTATATGCGGCGCCAGACCAACACGATCAATTATTCCGCCGATCTGCCCCTGGCCCAGGGCGTGAAATTCGACATCTGACTGATCCTCCGGCCCCGATATGCCTCCCCCCTCGCCGCATCAGCACCTGTGCCTGCGCGCGTCAAAGGGATGAGCCACCATCCACGGGCAGAAGGACGCCGGTGATGAAAGCCGCGTCATCGGAGGCCAGAAACAGCGCCGCATGGGCCACATCCCAGGGGGTGCCCTGACGGCCCATGGGAACCATGGCGGCCCGGGTCCGGGCCAGGTCTTCCGGGTCGGCATCCGGGGCGACAAATGCCTGCACATGGGGCGTTTCGATCAGCCCCGGCAGAATCGCATTGGCGCGAATGCCCTTCGGTGCGTATTCCCGCGCGATGCTTTGCGACATGCGCTGCAAAGCCGCTTTCGAGGCTTCATAGGAAATATAGGAATAGGGGCCCGCACGCAGCCCGGCGAGCGAGGAAATGAAGACAAGCGCGCCCTTCCCCGCCGCCTCCATCACAGGCAGACAGGCGCGGGACAGGTGATAGGCCGCGCCAAGGTTGATCTCGAAAACGCGGGCCCAATCCTCGGGCGTGGTTTCGACCACCCCACCCCGCAGGCTGGTGCCGATATTGTAATGCAGAACATCAAGCCCGCCGCCTTCGGCGATCTGATCAACCGCAGCCCGGGCACCGGCAGGGTCGGTCATATCCCCGGCAAACGCCTCTGCGCTGCCACCCTCGCCCGTGATCAGGGCCACGGTTTCGGCGGCGGCATCCTCATCCCGGTCCACCACCAGCACATGGGCCCCTTCGCGTGCAAACAGGATCGAGGCCGCCTTGCCATTGCCAACCCCCGGCCCGATCGACCCGCCACCGGCGACCAGCACGCGCTTATTGTCAAATCTGCGGGTCATCTCAACACCGCCTCAGGAAGGGAAAGCACGATCCAGGGCTGCCAGATCAGCAGGCCCAGAATTGCGACCTGCAACAGGACAAACGGGATGATCCCGCGATAGACCTGCGCCATGCTGACAGCGCCGCCCGCAGCCCCCTTGAGATAGAAAAGCGCAAATCCGAAAGGCGGTGTCAGGAAAGAGGTTTGCAGGTTCACCGCCACCAGCACCGCGAACCAGTAGATCAGATCGCCCTGCGCCACATGGTCCCCCAGATCCATCAACTGCACAATCGGCGCAAAAACCGGCAACACGATCAGGGTGATCTCGATCCAGTCAAAGAAGAACCCCATGATAAAGATCATGATCATCATCATCGCCAGCAGGCCCCAATCCCCCAGAGCAAGACTTCGCGCGGTGTCGATGATGAAATGTTCCCCGCCCACATGGCGAAACACATAGGCGAAAGCGGTGGCGCCCACGAAGATGAAGAACAGCATCGCAATGGTGCGCACAGAGCCATCCATCGCGCCCGAAAGGGTTGTCCAGTCAAGCCGCCCGCGCAGAAAGCCCAGAAACAACGCCGCAAAAGCCCCCACGCCCGCCGCCTCGGTCGGGGTGGCAAACCCGCCCAGGATCGACCCCAGCACCGCAACGATAATCAGAAACGGCAAGGCCAGCGACACGATGAACTCCCGCGCCAGCCCTTTGCGTTCCTCCGGCGGCACCGGTGGTGCCTTGGGCGCGCTGGCCGGATCAAACGCCGCGCGCAGCACGATATAGACAACGTAAATCCCCGCCAGCACCATCCCCGGCATGAAGGCCGCTACAAACAGTTTGGCCAGGTTCAGCGTCAGCAGATCGCCCATGAAAACCAGCATGACAGAGGGCGGGATCAGGATACCCAGGGTTCCGGCACTGGCCACGGTGCCCGCCGCAAGGGCCGGGCTGTAGCCGCGATTGAGCATGGTGGGCAGGGCCAGCACCGTCAGCATCACGACCGAGGCCCCGATGATCCCCGTTGCCGCCGCCAATATCGTACCCATCAGGGTCACGGCCAGGGCCAGCCCACCGGGCACCACGCGCAGCACTTTCTGCAGCGAGATCAGCAGATCCTCGGCCACCCGTGTCCGCTCCATGATCAGGCCCATGAAGATGAACATCGGCGCGGCCACCAGAACCGGGTTTTCGATGATACCGCCAAAAATGCGGTTGGGCATAAGGGTCAGCTGTGCAAAGCGCATCTCGCCCAGCATCAGCGCCAGTATCCCGAAGATCAGTGTCACCCCCATCAGCACGACACCCACGGGGAGGGTGGAAAACAACCCGGCAATCAGCGCAAGAAACATGAAGCCCGGAAGAAACTCGATCAGAAATTCCATCAGCTATACTCGAACGGGCTGTCGACCAGATCAGGCCGCGCCACCGCCACGCGAATACGCAATGCAACCGAAAGCCCCCCCATCATGGTCAGCACCGCCGCCAGAGGGATCGCCGATTTGATGATCCAGCGATTGGGCAGGCCCATACCGCCCGGCGGCCCTTCGCCCCGGACAAAGGCGCGCCAGGCGAAATCCCAGCCGAACCACAACAAAAGCAGCATGAAAGGCACCAGAAAGAACAGGATCGCCCAGAATTCCAGTTCCAGCTTGACCCGGCGGCTCATCTTCTGCGCGAAAATGTCGATCCGCACATGGGCGTCGCGGATATAGGCATAGCCAAAGGCGAGGATCGCAATCGCCCCGTGCAGATGCCATTCGAGGTCAGACACGGTGAACGACCCGGTGTTGAAGAACCGTCGGCCAATCACGTCATACATGATGACAACCGTCAGGAGTAACAGCATAATCCCGCAAAGCCGTGCAAAGACATGGCAGGGCAGCGCAAGGATATGGGCGAAACGCAGCAGCGTTTGCATCGGCAATTCCGATCTTGAAAGAGGACGTCCCGGCGCCGCTATCTGGCGCCGGGACCAACCGGTTAGATATCGTCAGTCAACATAGCCAAGCTCGGACCAGGTGGTATACCCATCCCGGAAAGCCTGAATATGGTTCCAGACACGGGCGAATTCGGCGTTTTCCGCGACTTTCTGCGCCACAACCGTTTCCCATGCCCCCTCGAACGCGGCCATCATCTCATCAGACCAGCGATGAACGGTCACACCATGTTCATCAACCATGGTGGACAGCGGATCAAGCTGGATCGCCTCCCCCTGGGCCATGGTCAGGGCCACATTGGCCGCGCAGACTTCCTGAACCGATGCGCGTTCCTGATCGCTCAGCGCCTCCCAGCTGTTGGTGTTCATCATGAAGACAATCAGAGATGTCTGCTGATGCCAGCCGGGGAAGTAGTAATGATCCGCATGCTCATACATGCCAAGCGCGTTGTCGATGGCCGGAAAGCTCAACTCGGCGGCGTCGATCGTGCCAAGATTGAGGGCGGTCATCGTATCGGCCGGTGGCAGGGATTGGGCCTGCACCCCCAGTTCACTGAACACCGAGGCGCCAAGGCCAAAGACCCGCATGCGCAGACCGTCCAGGTCTTCGACACTGTTGATCTCTTCACGGAACCAGCCTGACGCTTCGGGTGCCAGAATCGCGCAAAGTTCGGAATGTACATTGAAAGGCGCCGTGATCTCGTTCCACAGATCGCCGCCACCACCCTGATACCACCAGGCGGTGTATTCACGCACATCCGGGCCAAACGGGAAGGCGGTGAAAAGCGATGCCGAGGGCACGACGCTTTCGGCGAAACCGGGGGAATACCAGGCGGCTTCAATCGCCCCGGTGGAAATCGCATCCCAGATTTCGTTACCGGCGACAATCTCGCCGGGGTTGCGGAAAACGATGTTGAGCGAGCCGCCGGTCAGAACGGAAACCCGTTCGCCCATGGATTGCCCGCTATCGCCCAGAAGCGGCAGGCTTCCGGGATAGATGGATTGCATCTCGACATCTCTGGCGTCGACCGCACCTGCGGCCAGACAGAACACCGCCGCAGCGGCTATTGGTTTCATCGTCATTATCAGTTTACCTCCCTGGATAATGTCTGATCTCAGCTGTGAAAGCTGTGATCTTTGCGTCGAATATCTTCTGGTTCTCCTTGATTGTGGTTTTGGTTTCTCCCCCTATCGTCTTTCATTGCGTTGGCGGGGCCTGCTGCGCATCGCGCACCCCAACCCCTGCCGCAAGAAACCCGCCATCGACCGCAAGGCACTGGCCTGTGATATGCCGGGCGCCGGGGCCTGCCAGAAAGGCCACCGCAGATGCGATTTCCTCTGGTATGGCATAACGTCCCTGCGGGATTGTGTTCAGGTAATCCTCAACCTGACTTTGCGGGTGAATGCCACGCGTCAGCGGCCCTTCAACCGGGCCGGGGGCCACCGTGTTGCAGGTGATCCCGCGCGGTCCAAGTTCGACAGCGATCTGTCTGGTCAACTGGATCAGCCCGGCCTTTGAAACACCATAGGCCACACGCCCGTAACCGGCCCGCAGCCCCGAAACCGAGGAGATGTTGATGATCGCGCCGCCTTCGCCCAGTCCCCCTGCGGCCAGTTGGCAAAGATGGAATGCAGCACTCAGGTTCAGGGCGATGACCTTGTCCCAAAGTGCGGCCGAAATCTCAGGCAACGGCACAACCTGCCCGGTGCCCGCGCAATTGACCAGCACGCGCAGATCGCTGCCCGCCCCGGCGATCAGCCGGGCCCGGTCCTCCGCATCGGTGATATCGCAGGCGACCCCCGCCTGCCCGGCCCCCGCATCCGCAACAGGGACCATATCGGCCAGGATCACACGCATCCCGTCTGCGGCCAAGGCATCACCGATGGCCCGGCCCAGAGTACCGGCCCCTCCGGTCACGATGGCGACAGGATCTCTCATGCCACGCGGTCCCCCTTTTTGACCTGCACCGTGCGGTTATCCACCGCAGGCAGCATCCGGCCCGGATCGCGCGTGACCATCACGTCAATCACGCTTGGCCGGCTGCGTTCGGCGAAACCCGCCTGAAGCGCGCCGTCCAGATCCCCGGGGCGTTCCACACGGATACCGTGACAGCCCATCGCCTCGGCAAGGGCGGCATAATTCGTCTCGGCCAGATCCGAGGACTGGTAATTCCCCTCCCCATACATCAGGTGCTGCAACGCCTTCACATAGCCTGACGCCGCGTTGTTCACGACAATCACGGTCAGGCCCAGCCCCATGCGCCGGGCGGTTTCAAGCTCTCCCAGAACCATGTTGAACCCGCCATCGCCGGTCAGGCCCACAACCACCGCATCGGGGGCGGCCAGTTGTGCGCCCATGGCGCCCGGCAGGCCATAGCCGATGGAGGCAAACCCCCGGTCCGGCACGAAAGGCCGCCCGGCGCGTTTGCTGTCGAACAGAAGCCCGCCCCAATGCGCGGCAAACCCCCCGTCTGCGATCAGATAGCCATCCTCGGGCAGATGCGTGTTCAGCTCGGTGACCAGCCGGGCCATATGGACCGGTGTCTCGTCGGACTGGAGCCTGTCGGCAACATCCCTGCGCCATGCGGCCATCTTCTCGGGCACCCCGGCCAGCCAGCTGGCCCGCCCGGCCTTCCGCTCGGCAGCGCCGGGGGACAGGGCGGCCAGCAAATCCTCCAGCCCGGCTTTTGCATCCCCCCACAGCCGGACAGTCGGCTGATAGGTGCGGCCCATTTCCTCGGCGACAATCTCAAGATGGATCACCGTCTTGCCCGGGGCGGGAACGGTGTAGCGCTTGGTGGCGATCTCACCCAGTTTGCAGCCCACCACCAGCAGGCAATCGGCCTTGTCGATCAGATCATTGGCAATCCGGTCATAGCGTCCGAACAGGCCCGCATTCAGATCGGATGTGCAGGCCACGGCCCCCTTGCCGGTCATCGTATGGGCCACCGGAATGCCACAGGTTTCGGCCAGCGCGGTCACGGCTTTTGTCGCCCCGCTGATATGCACCCCGCCACCGCACAGCATCAGCGGGCGCTGCGCCTGTGCCAGCAGGGCCACGGCCTTTTCAAGGGCACCGGTATCCGGGCGGCAGCGCAGGGCCGGTGCGGCCTCATGGGCGGGATCAACCTCAAAATCGCTGTCGTCGAACCCGTGCAGCCCGTGGCAGATATCTTCCGGCACATCCACAATCACCGGCCCCGGACGGCCCGAGGTTGCCACCGCGAAGGCGCGGCGTACCGCCTCGGGGATGCGATGCACAGCCTCGACCCGGATCAGTTCCTTGACGCAGGGCCGCAGGATCGAAACCTGATCGGTTTCCTGGGTCATGTTCTTGCCCGCATGATCGCGCTGCGCATCGCCGACAATCGCCACCAGGGGGGAGCCCGCATTCAGCGCCTCGACCAGGCCGGTCACCAGATTTGTGGCGCCGGGCCCAAGCGTCGCATCCACCAGCCCGACCCGGCCCGAGACCTTGGCATAGGCATCCGCCGCGAAAACCGCGCAGCGTTCATCATTGATCAGGTTATGGTTCAGCCCCAGCCGCCGCGCCGCGTCGTAAAACGGCAAAAGCTGGAACCCGCCCATACCGAACATCGGCCCGGCCCCATGGGCCAGAAGCATCCGCACCAAAGCCTCGCCACCGGTCATTTCATTGGCACTCATCTGCACATCTCCCGGGCTGTATCGGCAATCATGTCGGCGGTCACCCGCAACTGGTCTTCAAGATTGGGTGCATAAGGCACAAGCGACCGGGGCGAGGCCAAACGCCGGGGCGGGCACGTCAGGCTGGTATTTTCGACCACAGTCGCCACCACCTCGGCCCCGAACCCAGCCGTGCCCACGCTTTCATGGGCGACCAGCAGGCGCCCGCTACGCCCCGCGCTTTCGCAGACGGCCTGCCTGTCCCAGGGCCAGAGGCTGCGCAGATCCAGCACATCGGCGGCGATCCCCTCTGCCGCCAGTATGTCCGCCGCCTCTGCGGCCAGATTGGCAGTGTTCGACCAGCTGACCACGGTCAGATCGCCCCCCGCATGACGCCGCCGGGCGGTGCCCCAGGTAAAGGGCTCTTCAGGGTCAACCTCGGCTTCGTTCAGCCAGATATCCTTGTGCTCCAGATAGACAACCGGATCATCCGCAGCGATGGCCGCGCGCATCATCGCATAATTGTCCTGCGGCGTGGCGGGGACAGCGACAACCAGACCGGGGATATGCGCATACCAGGCTTCCAGCGATTGCGAATGCTGCGCCGCCGAAGACCGCCACATGCCCATCGGTTTGCGGATCACCATGGGCGCGCGGCTTTGCCCCCCGAACATGAAGCGCGCCTTGGCGATCTGGTTGATCAGCTCATCAGTGGCGCAGAGCGCGAAATCGGCGAACCGCATCTCGACCACCGGGCGGGTGCCGACCATCGCCGCGCCAAAGGCGGCCCCCATGATCCCGGCCTCGGAAATCGGCGCGTCGGATATCCGGGTTTCGCCGAATTCCTCGCGCAGGCCCTTATATTGCCCGAAGACGCCGCCGCGCCCCAGATCCTCGCCCACGCACCAGACACGGGGGTCGGCGATCATCGCCTCGCGCAGCGCCTGAAGGGCGGCGCCTGCATAGGTCATGACGGGCATCAGACGGCCTCCTCAGCGGGGGAACCGATATCCTGAACCTCGTCAAAAACGCTGTCATCCGGGGGGAATGGCGCGGCCGTGGCAACGCTTAAAGCCGCCTGCATCTCGGCCTCCGCCTTTGCCTTTATCTGATCCAGCTCCGCCATTGCGACACCTGCCGCCTGCAGGGTTTCGCGATGGCGGGCGATCGGGTCATCTGCGGCGATCCGGGCCTGCGTCGCCTCTTGCGAGCGATAGGCCGCCGGGTCGAAATAGGTATGGCCTTCCTGCCGGAAGGTGCGCGCATGCAGGAAAGCGGGCCTGCGGTCACGACGGATGCGCGCGACCAGATCACCGGCGATATCGGCAACCGCCTCCACATCATTGCCATCGACCCGCTGAACCGGCAGGCCGATCGCCTCGGCCCGGGCGGCGGCCCCGTCGCCACCGGTCATATCCGCCGTGCGCGTGGTGGCGGACCATTCATTATCCTCGCAGACAAACAGCACCGGCAGGTCAAAGACGGCGGCCCAGTTCAGCCCTTCCAGAAACGGCCCGCGATTGATTGCCCCATCGCCGAAAATATCGACGCAGATCCGGTCATCGCCCAGCAGTTTGATCCCATGGGCGGCCCCGGCACCGATGGTGATATTGGCGGAAACGACCCCGTTGGCCCCCAGCATCCCGACCCCGAAATCGGCGATATGCATCGACCCGCCCTTGCCACCGCAACAGCCGCCCTCGCGGCCCAGAAGCTCTTTCATCATCGCCGCCGGATCGGCGCCTTTGGCCAGGGTATGCCCATGGCCGCGATGGGTGGATAACAGCAGATCATCGCGCCGCAGCGCCTGCATGATCCCGGCGGCACAGGCCTCCTGCCCGATCGACAGATGTATCGCCCCCAGCACCAGCTTGTCACGGGTGGCGGCCAGTTCGGCCTGTCGTTCAAAGGCGCGGATACGCTCCATCATCGCCAGCAGGGCAAGCCCGCGCCCGGTATCATAATTGGTCCGTGTCACCGGTCTTTTTCCTCTTCCCAATCGCTGAGCCGCGCAGCAAGCCGCCCGGTTTCCTCGTGCAGCACCGGCAGGACAAGATCCTGCATCCGGTCCGCCGTCATCCGGTCTTTGATCGCGCCTATGGCCAGTGCTGCAACCAGCCGCCCGCCACGGGTGATCACCGGCACGCCCACCGCGCTCATCGCGCTGACCACATCGCCGGCATTCAGCGCATAGCCGCGTTGGTCAAACTCCAGTTTGCGCGCCTCAAGGGCATCGCCATCAAACCCGTATTCCGCGTGCCAGCTTTGATTGATCCGGTTGACCGCAGCGCGGGTCTTGGCCGGCATGCTGCAATACAGCGCCAGGGCCCCCGCCCCCACACCCAGGGGGCGCCGGTCGCCGCGATCCAGTGTCAGGGTGCGGATCGGGTAACTGCCCACGGCCCGGGCTGCGCAGATCGCAACCGGCCCCTCGGCCACGGACAGAAACACCGTATCGCCGGTCGCCTCGGCCAGCCGCGCCATGCCGCGTTTCGACATGGCCGCCAGATCGATAAGCCCCGCCTTGCGGGACAGATCGGCCAGTTTCGTACCCAGACGGTAGACCCGGGTTTCAGGGTCCTGGGTGACATATTCAATACCCTGCAACGCAGCCAGAACACGATGTGCGGTGGTCTTGGTGAAGGAGGTCGCGTCGACAACATCTGTCAGCGCCACACCATCGGGTGACCCCGCAAGCGCGTCCAGAACCTGCGCAGCCCGTGCAATGGACCCAACGGCAGATATGTCGTTTGGCATTTACCCTCCCAAAGTTCCGTTTATCGGAACGATATTATGCATATAATGAAACTTGATTGCGTGATTCCGTCAAGTGATCTATTTTCAGACCATGACGACCGATCCCCCCCTGCTTCTGGATTCGATCACCGATCTGCGCCCGGACCATGCCGGAAAGATTGCCATTTCCGGCTCCCATGGCGGGCTCTACCCGGCGGCGGTGGCCAGTCGCGGCGGGCTTCGCGCCGTGGTCTTCAACGATGCAGGCATAGGCTTCCAACGTGCCGGGGTATCGGGCGTCATGCAGCTTGACACCGTGGGCATGGCGGCGGCGGCCGTCGATTGCATGAGCGCCGAGATCGGATCAGCACAGGGCATGCAGGATGCAGGCCGGATCAGCACGGTCAATGCCCGGGCGGCGGCCTGCGGTCTGGCAGTCGGCATGGAGGTCGCCGAGGCGATCCCCTATCTGATGGCGGCCCCGACCCCGGATCAGCACCTGCCGGAATTGGCCGAGGCCCGGCGCAGTCTGACCCTGCCACAGGGCCGGGAGCTGAGCTTGCTGGATTCGGCCTCTCTGGTTGGCCCGGAAGACGAAGGCGGCATTGTGATCACCGGGTCCCATGGGGGTCTGATCGGCGGTGATCCGGCCCGTGCGCTCAAGGCCCGGGCCCATATCGCCGTGTTCAATGATGCCGGCGGCGGAAAGAACCGGATCGGCATTTCCCGCCTGCCAGCGCTGGAAACGCGCGGCATCGCGGCTGTCACCGTATCGCATATGACGGCCCGGATCGGAGATGCGTTTTCATCGCTTGAAACCGGGCGGATTTCCACGGCAAACCCAAGGGCGATGCGTTTGGGCGCCTTTGCCAACCTGCCGTTGAAAGACTGGTTGCGACAGCTCTGACAACACTCTTTGCCAGCCTCTCATGCGCCCGGCGAAAAGCCTCGCGCCAGACAGGCCCGATCAGTCCTGCGGGCAGGGATAGCCCGCAACACCCCAGGCAAGGATGTCATATACATGGTCCTGCAGATTGTGGGGGGCCGGTTCACGCCCGCCGCCGGGTGTCCAGGCCCAATGCAGGATCACATCATGCCCCAGATGCGCGGCCAGATCGGCAGCATCCCGGTTGCCGTTCCGCTCAGGGTCGCGCAGCTGCGCGCAGATCTCGGCAGAGCTGCGCCCGAACCACGCCGCCTCCACCGGGGCAAGGCGCCAATCCATCGCCACTTGCGGCGCCGCATGGGGCCTGTCATTGCCGCCCTCCGCGCGATAGGCGTGGCAGGTGCTGCAGGGGATATATTCCACCCCCATCCGGCTTTCACCGGCATTGATATTCATCCCGTGGGGACGGGTGCGGCTATAGCTGGGGCCGGACCACATGGGCGTGTTATCCGCCCCCACATGACAGTTTGAACAGCGCGGATGAGAGGTGACCTCATAAATCCGCGCCCAGGCGTCCAGCCCCTCCGCCGGGCTGACGCTGCCCTCGGCAGGCGGGGTCAGATCAACGGTTTCGCCCCGGGCACCGGCAAACCCGAGGGTCAATGCCGCAAGACCGGCCATGATGATGGATACGCGCAGTGACATCCCCGGCCCCCTCAGACGAAATCAATGAATCTGTTGAACGGCATTTCGCGCAACCTCTGCCCGGTGGCCGCGAAAATCGCGCCGGACAGGGCGGCGGCGGCGGGCGGCACCGGCGGTTCCCCGATGCCGCGCACAGGGTCGCCGTTTTCAAGGCCCTGCACGATGATCCTTGGGCATTGATAGAGACGCATGCCTTCATAGGCGTGGTAATTATCCTGCTCCGCGATGCCATCACGATAGGTGATCTCGCAATTCATCGCATGGCCAAGCGCCCAGACCACACCGCCCTGCACCAGGTTTTCGAAATTGATCGGGTCCACCACGGTGCCGACCTCGGCGGCGACATAAACCGTGTCGATGCGGATGCCCCGGTCGGTATTGGTGACCTCGACCACCTCGGCGCACTGCACCCCGAAGGATTGGGTCAACGCCACGCCCCTGCCCCGGTTTTCGCCCATATCCGCACCGGTCCAGCCGGACATGTCGCGCACGGCCTCCAGCGTGGCGCGGGCCAGATCGTCATTGCACAGGCGCAGGCGTTCCTCCATCGGGTCGGCGCCTGCGGCGTGGATCAGTTCATCCAGCCCGGTATTGTAGAAAAACCCGTTGGAAGAGGCCCCGACCGACCGCCAGGAGCTGAGCGGGGCCAGGTCCGGCGCCCGGTATCCGGTGACCCGGTGATTGGGGATCGCGAAGGCCTGGTCCCAGGCCCCGGCCACGATCTGGCTGTCGGGTCCCGGCGGGGACAATCCCTGCCGGGCCATTTGCGAGCCGATGACAGAGGGCATGGCAATGCCCAGATCATAGCTTTCCACCTGCCCGTCCCGCACTGTCCCGCGCATCCGGGCCATGGCGATCTGGCGGGTGAAATCATGGGTCATATCCTCTTCGCGGGAATAGGTCAGCTTGATCGGAATGCCCGGCATCTGCATCGCAATCTCGGTCGCCTGTTTCACAACCTCATCTTCCAGCCGATGGCCGAAACTGCCGCCCATATAGAGCACATGAACATGGATATTTTCAGCGTCGATCCCGGTCAGCGCGCTGATATTGGTCTGAATGAAGCGCGGGATCTGGGTGCCGGTCCAGACCTCGACACTGTCTGCATTGACCTGCACGATGGCGCTGATCGGCTCCAGCGGGGCATGGGCCAGATAGGGCGCGCGGTATTCCGCCTCGATCACCTGCCCTGCGGCAAGCGCCGCCTCCACATCGCCGTCATCGCGGTTGCGGCTGTCCTGAAATTCCTTGGTGAACGCCGCAGCCAGACTGTCCCAATGGGCGGCCATGGTCGCGGGGAACGGGGCCGGGCCCCAATCGGCCTGAACCGCCCCGGCCGCCTGAAACGCGCGCCATGTATTGTCCGCCACAATCCCCACCCCGCCGGTGACCGGCACCACGGCACGGACACCGCGCATCGCCTCGGCCGCGCTGGCATCAAAGCCGTTGATCGGGCCGGTCTGCGCCGGGTTCAGAAGGACAGTGGCATGCAGCATCCCCGCAACCGCGCAATCAATGCCATAGATCAGCGTGCCGGTGGATTTCGGCAGGATATCAAGGCGTTGCATCGGCTGGCCGATCAACCGCCATTCGGACGGGTCGCGCAGGGGCACATCCTGCACCGGGTCCAGCCCGGCCGCATCGGGCGCCAGAGCGCTATAGCTGATCCGCGTGCCATCGGGCAGCAGCACCGCCCCGGCCTCCGTGCGTAGATCAACCGGGGCAATCCCGGTCCGGTTCGCGGCTGCCAGTTTCAATGTCTCCCGCGCCGAGGCACCCGCCCGGCGCAGTTTCACAAACCCGTCCGGCACCGTGGTTGACCCGCCGGTCACCTGCATGCCCAGAAACTTGATCATCGCATCAAACGCGCCATGCGCCGCCGCATTCATCAGCCCACCCCCGGGGGCGACAAAGGCCGCCGCCTCTTCGGAAAGCGCGGTGTTCCAATAGGCTGGCGATGGCGGGCCGGGGTCAACGCCGATCTGGTCCAGTTCGATATCCAGTTCCTCGGCGATCAAAGCGGCCTGTACCGAATAGACCCCCTGCCCCTTATCCGCGCGCGGGGTGATCAGGGTCACACCTTCTGCGTCGATCCGCACATAAGGCGTGATCGCGGCCTCACCTTCAGGCAGGTTTTCCAGCAGCGGGTTCGCATAGGGTGTGCGATAGCGATAGATGCCAAAGGCGACACCGCCCGCGATGGCAACAGAACCCACCAGAAATGTCCGGCGGGCGAGTGTTCCGATCCGGCTCATGGCTCACCCCTCCCTCAATGCGGCGGCGGCGGTTTTGACCGCTTCGCGGATGCGGATATAGGTGCCGCAGCGGCAGAGATTGCCGCTCATCGCGCGGTCAATCTCCTCATCCGTGGGGGAGGTGTTGAATTCCAGAAACGAGGCCGCCTGCATGATCTGCCCCGACTGGCAATACCCGCATTGGGCCACCTGATGGTCCACCCAGGCGGCCTGCACCGCATGCAGCGCATCCGGTGTGCCCAGCCCTTCGATGGTTGTCACCCGGGCGCCAGCCACATCCGCCGCGCGCAACTGGCAGGATCGCACCGCCTGCCCGTCCAGATGCACCGTACAGGCGCCGCATTGGGCAATGCCGCAGCCATATTTCGGGCCGGTGATGCCCAGTTCGTCACGTAAGACCCACAAAAGCGGCATGTCGTCTTCGACATCCACCTCATGGACGGTTCCATTCGCTGTCAGTTGCACTGGCGCGCCTCCGGTCCGGGACTTGGCTGGTCTGGTCTGGTCTGGTCTGGTCTGGCGATCATGACAAACCGCGCCGGGCGCGTATACTTGCAGATCACGCCAAAACGGTAACAATACGCGCCAGAGGGCCGCTTATGGCTGGACCGGCCCCGATACGCTGGCAAAGCTCAGGCAATGACCCGCCCGAAAAGGACCGACATGCAGATCACCCGCTACCCCGTTGCGCATTCCCTGCAACATAGCTGCAATATCCTGACGCTCACCCCCGCAAGGGTGCTGCGCCGGGCCGGTCTGCCCACGGATCTGATCGAAAACGAGGGGCGCGGCGTGACGGCAGAGCAGTATATTGCGCTGATCGAGGCGCTTTATGCAGAAGCGCCAACCCCCGACACCCCGATCATGCTGGGCAAAGCCCTGGCACGCGGCCCGTTTGTTCCGGCGATTTTCGCGTTTTCCTGTAGCCCGAATATCGAGATCGGGCTCAGCCGGCTGGCGCTGTTCAAACCGCTGGTGGCGCCGGTCAGGCTTGAGGTAAGGCGCAGTGACCTGGGGGTGGAGCTCAGCTTTGCATCACGGGTTGCGGATATGCCCCTGCCCGGCAGTTTCGCGGCGTTCGAACTGGTCTATTTCATCGAATGCTGCCGCAATTTCACCGCCCATCCGGTTGTGCCCCTGCAACTTTGCATGCCGCAATCGCTTGGTGACCATAGCAGCCTTGAAACCTATCTCGGGCAAGAGATCGAGATCGGGCCGATGACAAAAATCGTGCTCTCCGTGGAAGATGCGGAACGCCCGCTGATCTCGGCCAATGAGGCGCTTTGGGCCCGGTTCGAAAGTGATCTGACCCGCCAGATGGAAAGCCGCAGCACCCGGCAACCGGTCAGCACCCGCGTGCGCCACGCATTGCTGGAAATGCTGCCCGGTGGCCAGCCCACCGCCGATGCGGTCTGCCAGCATCTGCATGTCAGCAAACGGACCTTGCAGCGCCGGCTGAAATCAGAAGGGCAATCGTTTCAGAATATTCTTGACGACACCCGCAAGAACCTGGCCCTGCATTATCTGCGACAGGAGGGGCTGCGGGTTGAGGAAATCTCCTATCTTCTGGCCTATCGCGACCCGAATTCCTTTTACCGGGCCTTCAATGACTGGACCGGCATGACCCCGGCAGAAGCCCGGGCGCGGGCGTAAGCCCCGGCGCGCAGAGCTTATGACATTTTCCTCGCATCAGCAGCCGTACCAAACACCGGCAAAGCCGTGTCTGACACCCCGTGAACCCGGACAAGCGTGTCACGAACAAAGGCGATATGGGCGGTTTCCTCGATAATCTCGGCCAGATATTGCGCTGCGGTCAGCGTTTTGCCCACGCCGATGGTGCCGTGATTGGCCAGAACCGCCGCCCGCACGGAAGGATCCTGAAATACCGGGCTGATTTCAACCTCGGTCTGCGGTCCGCCATTGTCCGACAGCGGGATCAGGGGCATCCGCCCGATCTTCTCGATGGTCTGAACGGTCAGACAGGGAATTTCGACACCCGCACTGGCATAACCCGTCGCCCAGGGGCTGTGACAATGGACGATGGCATTGATATCGGGGCGGATTCGATAGAGGTCCAGATGGAAATCAAGGTCTTTCGAGGGTTTGAAGGCCGAAGGTTCCAGCCTGCCATCCAGATGCACGATTTGCAGATTATCCCGCGTGCATTCGGCAAAACCCACACCCGAAGGCTTGATCACAATCGCATCGGCCGAGGACAGGCGCACCGACAGGTTGCCGCCGGCATTGGTCTGCAACCGCAGATCGAAACAGCGTTTGGCCGATCGGATCAGCGCATCCTTTTTCGCCTCGACATCGCATGGGTCAGGCATGTTGGGTCTCCTTGCGGGCATATGGAGGCCGGGACAGCAGCTCCAGAATAAGATCGGTGACGGCAGGGGCCGCGATATGCGCCTCCATCACGGTGATGTTCAGCGCCGGATCGGCGGCGGCCCGGGCCGCGCGCAGGAACACCGCGCGCAAATCCTCATCCTCGATCGCGCCGCCGGGGGCATCCTGATGGGAAAACCCGCCCATGGGCACAACAAGATGCGCCAGATCCGGCGCGGCATTCAGATGGCCCACAAGCGCGGTGGCGACCCCGGTCATCTCGTCTTCGGTCAGTTTGACATGGGTGAAATACCCCGAATGCTGATAATGGGGCCGGTTCAGAAACCGCTCCGGCACCAGATCAATCGCCCCCAGCCCAATGAAATTCAACGCCCCCGGCAGCACGATCTGCGGCAGGCCTTTCTGTGCCGCGGCAGTGAACCGCGTGGGCATGGCGGTATGGGCACCCGCGACCCGCATCCGTGTCAGCTCATGCGGGGTCAGATCAACAATTGTGTGAAACGCGCCCTGTTCGGCAAACCGCGCAAAGGCCGCGCCGCCATAGCCGTTGGCGTGAAACACGGTTGCCTCCCGCCCCCGGGCACGCAACCCCTGAACCAGCCGGTCCACGGCCCCGTCTGTCGCCCCAAGGGCGGTGATCCCGATCGAGGGGTCGGTGTTCAGTTCCATTGAGGACGGGGGCGCCGAACAAACCCCCGCAATCATCGCCGCCGCGGTATCAAGAACCTGCCGCAAGGTGGTGTTCAGACCGCAGATATCGGCCAGCGTCGGCAGCAGAATGACCGAATTATCCGCCACCGCGATGCGCGGATCGAAAGGCAGCGTGGTGACCAGAAGCTTGGGAAAGGTGATCGGCAGGGCCCGCATCACCCGCAGGATGATCTCGCTGCCGGTCCCGCCGCCCAGACCGATCACCGCCTGTGCGCCTGCCGCCAGCTGTGCCTCTGTCTGCGATTGTGCCCGGGTCACAACCTGCTCCATCGTGGCGATTTTCCGGGCCCCGTCCAACAATTGCCCCTTTGTATCAAGGGACAGATCGACCAGCACACAGGTCACCCCCAACCGCGCCAAAGCCTCCCGCAGAAACGCGATCTCATCTGCCTTGGTTTCAAGCGTCGAAAGCAGGGTGACCTTACAGCTCATATGCATCTGTCCTCTGACAGCGGATGCGGTGCTGCGCAAAATTCTGGGCTGGTCTTTGGCATGATATGCGGTTCTGGCTCCCTGCCGGTTGAGAAACACATCTCTGCATACAAAATCAATATATAAAATGCAAAACACCGGTTCCGGTTGGACTTTCAGGCGCTGATCCTGTATCCAAAACCAGAATAAATCAGGAGTAGCCCGTTGGACAGCAAAGCCCCGAAATCGCGGATCAGCACCGCGCAGAGGATCGAACGCGCGCTGCTTGACGATATTTCTGCCGGGCAGATCGCCCCCGGGGAACGGTTGGATGAAACCCGTCTGGCAGAACGGTTCGGCGCGTCAAGAACTCCGGTGCGCGAGGCCCTGGGCCGTCTGTGCGCCCAGGGCGTGCTGGAAGAAGGCAATGCGCGCGGCACCCGTGTGGCGCAATACAGCAAGACCGAACTGGCCCAGATGTTCGAAGCGATGCACGAGATTGAAGCCTTATGCGCAAGGCTTGCCGCCCAACGCCTGACCCTTCTGGCCCGCACCCAGATGGAAGCCGCGCAGGAAGCTTGCCGGGTGGCGGCCGCCGCAGGCGACCTGCCGGAATATCTGCGCGCGAATGAGGCATTTCACTTTGCAATCTATGAGGCGACGGGCAACCCGTATATCCAACAGCTTGCATCTGATTTTCGCCGTCGCACCGGCCCGTTCCGCGCCAAGAAATTCGCGACAAAGGCAGATCTGACCGCCTCGTCCCAAAGCCATGATGACTTGCTGCAAAAAATATTCTCGGAAGATTCAGATCTGGCTTTTGAAGGTATGCGCAAGCATATGGAGGCCAGCTTTATGCGGGTTCTGGCCCTGAGCTGACGGCTTTTGCAAATCCCGTGGATTTTCATGTAGACAATATCTTCTCTTTGTATACATATGGGCCAGACATTGCAGAAGGAGGGCCTTATGGGCATCGCAGAGACCAGAATCCACCCCATAAACACCGGATGGCTGGAGGCTGATCTGGGCACCTATATTTTCTGGAAAGGCCCGGCAGGCAAGAAGATCTGGAACCCCTGCTACTGCTATTATGTGGATACCGGGGAACATAAAATCCTCATTGATACAGGGCTTTGCGACGAAGAACGGGCCACGGAATACCATCATAAATGCGACAAGCGCGGCTGTACCGAGGTGCATCATCACCTCAAGGAAAAGCTGGGCGTCGACCCGTCCGAGATTGATGCCATTGTCTTCACCCATCTGCACTGGGACCATGTGCAGAACATGAAAGAATTCCCCAACGCACGTTATATCGCCCCCAAGGCCGAGATCGAAATGGCCTATAACCCGCTGCCTTTGTATTACCGCACCTATGAATGCGGCATTCTGGGGATCGAGGCCGCCTATACCGGCTGCGTGTTCGAGGCGGTGGAGGATGAGTGCGAGGTTCTGCCCGGCATCACCATGTTCCACACGCCCGGCCATTCCGTGGGCCATATGGCGGTGACCGTCGCCACCACGGCAGGTGATATCGTGGTCTGCGGCGATGCGATTTTTCAGGCCCGCAATCTGGAACCCAACCCCGCAGAGATGTGGCGCTATTGGGTGCCCGCGCGGTTTGTGAACTCGGTCGAAGGCTGGAAATCCGTCGAGGAGATCGACAAACGCGCCGATTACATTCTGGCCTGCCATGACAAGGCCTGCGGGGATCATGACGTCTATCCGTTCGAGGGGATGGAGCTGCGCAAGCGCCGTCAATTCATCCCCGGCTTCCAGTTCTATTTCGGCGATATGCCGGAGGGCACAGCCGCCAAAGCCGCCCCGGCGATGAAACCGGCAGAGGTTGACGCCTATCTCAAAACCCTGAAACCGCCCCGCCCTGATGTGCCGGGCTGATCCGATGCAGGCCATCGCAAGCCTGTCCTTGGTGGCGGATCAATTTGATGCGCTGGTCTTCGATCAATGGGGTGTGTTGCATAACGGGCAGACGGCCTATGGCGCGGCCCCTGATGTGGTGGCAGCTTTGCGGCATAACGGCTGCCGCCTGGCAGTGTTGTCCAATTCCGGCAAACGGGCGGAGGCCAATGCCAGCCGACTGGCCGCTTTCGGGTTTGGCGACGGGGTGTTTGAAACGGTGATGACCTCGGGCGAGGCATTCTGGCTGGACGTGGCCGCCGGGCATGTGCCCCATCGCGCCTTTCTGCCGATCGTGGCAAACCCTGGCGATGCCCGGATCTGGGGCGCGGGTCTGGAGGTGAGGTTTGCCGATGATCCCGAACTGGCGGAGGCGGTGCTGCTGATGGGTCTGCCCGAAGGCAGCGACGGGGCGGAGGCGCGCGCGCGGATGCAGCAGGCGCTGACGCAGGGCCTGCCGGTCTATTGCACCAACCCCGATATCTCCTCCCCCCGCGCCGATGGGATGATGCAGCTTTCCCCCGGTGCCCTGGCGCGGGAATATGCTGATCAGGGGGGTAAGGTGATCTATTACGGCAAGCCGCATCTGCCGGTTTTCGAAGCATTGCGCCGACAGCTTGACCTGCCGCCGAGGCGGATTTTGATGATCGGGGACAGTCTGGAACATGACATCACCGGGGCGGCCAAAGCCGGCTGGCGGTCTGTCTTCATTCAGGGCGGGCTGTACCGCAAGGCCTTTGCCGGAGGCGCGACACCGGCAGATCTGGCGCGCGCGGCCAATTCCCCCTCCCCGATTACATGATGTATGAAGTGGCCTGATCCGATGACTCATCCTCCAAGCGCTGAATTCCTGAACCTCTCGGCCCGCTGCGGTCAGAACCCGCTGCGCGTGCAGGGGCCCGGTGGCAACACGTCGGCCAAATCCGGCGACACGATGTGGATCAAGGCCTCGGGCACCGAACTGGCCGATGCGGAAGTCAAACCGATCTTTGTCGAGGTTGATCTGGCCGCCGCCCGGGCCGAGGCAACAGGCGCGGGCGATGGCAGTTGCAAGGACACGGTCATAGACCCGGCGATCAGGCTGCGCCCCTCGATCGAAACAACCTTTCACGCGATCCTTGACTGGGCCGTGGTCGTCCACACCCATTCGATTGCCACCCTGACCCATATGGTCGGCCCCACAGGTCTGGCCGCCGCAAGGCAAAAACTGGACGGGTTGCCTTTTGCCTCAGTGCCCTACCGCAAGCCGGGCCTGCCCCTGACCCGGGAAATCATCGCGCAGATCACGCCTGAGACGCAGATCATCCTGTTGGCAAATCATGGGCTGATCGTGGCCGGGGCCGATGTCGCCGGGGTCGCCGCATTGATGGAGGAAGTTGAGACCCGGCTGTCCATGCCGCCATTGGCAGCCCCCGCGCCCGCACCGGAAACCGCCGCACCCGAAGGCTATGACTGGCACCCGGCAGCGGCACGGCTGGCCATGGATCCGCGCCTGACCTCTCTGTCCCTGGCCGGGTCTTATTACCCCGATCATGTGGTGTTTCTGGGTCCGGCCTTGCCACAATCCCCGGTTGCGACCAGCCCGGCGCTGATGGTGCCGGGTCAGGGTATCGCGGTAAAACACGAAGCCACCCCGGCCCAACGCGCCATGGTGCAATGTCTAAGTGATCTGCTGACCCGCCTCCCCCCGGATTGGGAGCCGGACCCGATCGGACCGGAGGCCGAACAAAGCCTGCTGAACTGGGATGCAGAGAAATACCGGCAAGCACTGGCGGCGCGCTGATCATGCTGAGCCTCGGGATTGATATCGGCACATCCGGGGTGCGCATGGCGGTGATTGATGCCGATGGCGCTGTCATCAGCACCGCAAGGGGGGCACATCCGCCGCAACCGGGCAACAGGATGGACGCGCGCCTCTGGTGGCAGGCGGTCCATCACTGCCTGACGGCGCAAATCGCGGCCCTGCGCCGGATTGGGCGCAACCCGGACGAGATCACCGATCTGGCCTGCGACGGCACCTCGGGCACGATGGTTCTGGTGGATGACGCCCTGACACCGGTGACCGATGCCCTGATGTATAATTCCGCCGGGTTCGAGGCCGAGGCCCGCCGGATCGCGGAATATGCCGATCCCGGGTCGATCACCTTGGGGGCCAATTCCGCATTGGCGCGGATGCTGCGCCTTCAGGCACTGGATGCGGCCGGTCACGGGCGGCACCTGCTGCATCAGGCCGATTACGTGGCGGCCTGCCTGTGCGGCACCCCTGTCGGATCAGATGACAATAACGCCCTGAAACTCGGTTTTGACCCGGAAAGCCAAAGCTGGCCCGACTGGTTTGCCGCAGCCGGTGTGCGGGTCGCCACCCTGCCCGATATTCACCGGCCCGGCGATGTGGTGGGTCTGATCGCGCCCGCCCTGGCAACGACACTGGGGTTTCGCCCCGGTCTCAGGGTCCATGCGGGCACAACCGACAGTATCGCGGCCTTCATCGCCGGCGGCGCGTCGGAAACCGGCGACGCGGTGACATCTCTGGGGTCCACCCTTGCGATCAAGCTGCTGTCGGATACGCGGGTCGACGATGCTGCATCGGGGGTTTACAGCCACCGTCTGCATGGTCGATGGCTGGCAGGCGGGGCCTCCAACACCGGGGGCGCGGTTCTGGCGCATTACTTCTCCCCGGCAGAGCTGGAGATGCTGAGCAGCAGGATCGACATCTCCACCCCCTGCCCGCTTGCCTATTATCCGCTTTTGAAACCCGGGGAGCGGTTTCCGGTCAATGACCCGATGCTTGCCCCCCGATTGACACCCCGCCCGACCCGGCCCGAGGCGTTTCTTTACGGTATGCTTGATGGGATGGCCCGCATTGAACGGCAGGCCTATGACAGGCTTTCCAGCCTTGGCGCGCCGTATCCGCAACGGGTTTTCACCTGCGGTGGCGGGGCTGCAAATGCCGTGTGGTCAAAGCTGCGGCACCGGCATCTGGCCCGGCCGATTCTTGCCGGTGCCTCCGGCGAGGCCAGCGTCGGGGCTGCGCATCTGGCCCGGACCGGACCCTGAAACCTTCTTGTAACACACTGAATCTGAATTCATTTTTATAAATCAGGCCGATGCAGAAACCCCGCCATGGATGGGGAAATAGCGACGGAACACCAGGCACGGGTTCAGAAAACCCCTTCTCTTCAACCCATAAGGGTCAGTTCGCGCTTGCAGAGGTATCACCCCTCTCTCTATAGTGTAATGATATTACATATCATGGAGGGAAGCTATGCCCGCGAAAGACACGCGATTGCCCGTCACCGTCCTCTCTGGTTTTCTCGGCGCAGGGAAAACCACACTTCTGAACGATGTGCTGAACAACCGGCAGGGCCGCAAGGTTGCGGTCATCGTCAATGACATGTCCGAGGTCAATATCGACGCGGATCTGGTGCGCGATGGCGGTGCCGATCTCAGCCATACAGAGGAAAAACTGGTCGAGATGACCAATGGCTGTATCTGCTGCACCCTGCGCGACGATCTTTTGCAGGAGGTGCGGCGGCTGGCGGATGAAAACCGGTTCGATTATCTGCTGATCGAATCCACCGGGATATCCGAACCCCTGCCCGTCGCGGCAACCTTCGAATTTCGCGACGAGGCCGGCGACAGCCTGTGCGATATCGCGCGGCTCGACACGATGGTCACCGTGGTCGATACGGTCAATCTGCTGAATGACTATTCCAGTCATGATTTCCTCAAGGACAGGGGCGAAAGCCTGGGCGATGAAGACAACCGCACATTGGTGGATCTTCTTGTGGATCAGATCGAGTTTTCCGATGTGGTGGTGCTGAACAAGATCAGCGATGCAGGGCCCGATACCCGGGAGGCGGCCCGGACGATCATCACCTCTCTCAACCCCGATGCGCAGATCATCGAAACGGATTTTGGCAAAGTCGCGCAGAACCGGATTTTCGATACCGGCCTGTTTGACTTTGACACCGCCCATGATCACCCGCTTTGGGCGAAAGAACTGTACGGGTTTGCAGATCATATCCCTGAGACCGAAGAATACGGGGTGTCTTCTTTTGTGTATCGGGCGCGGCGGCCCTTTCACCCGCAGAAGGTTCATGACGTTCTCAATGCCCCCCTGCCCGGCGTCATCCGCGCCAAGGGGCATTTCTGGGTGGCGACACGGCCCGACTGGCTGGCCGAGTTTTCTTTGGCCGGGGCTTTAAGCAGTATCAAACCCCTGGGCATGTGGTGGGCCACCGTACCGACAGACCGCTGGCCGGATCACCCGCAGGCTGTGGCCTATCTCAAGCAGCACTGGCAGGAGCCCTTTGGCGACCGTCGGCAGGAACTGGTGTTCATCGGTGCCGGCATGGACAAAACGGCGATCACATCGGCGCTGGACGCGGCCCTTGTGGGCAGCGAGACAGAGTTTGACCCCAATGCCAATACAGACCTGCCCGACCCGTTTCCGAACTGGCGGCGCGCGCCCGAGGCAGCATGAGCGCACAAAGTGCCACATCACTGCGTATCGCCCGCGGGATTCTGGACGGGCAGACGCCTGACATTCTGGAGGAAATCCGGTCTCCGGGTTGCGCCGCTGCGATCTGGCGGCGCGGTGAAAACCCCCTGTTCCAGACCTGGATCGACACGGTCAGCCCCGCCAGACTTCCCCGGCTGCGTCTGCAAATCGCCCCTGAAACTGTTGCGGATACTGTCCGCGCCACCTGTCAGGCACAGGGGCTGCCAGACGGTCAGGGGCAGCGCATGCTGGCAAATGATGTAGCGATGCTTGCCACGTCTTTTGCCCGGGTGATGCAGACCGATCAGGTCCGGCTTCGTCTGGATGTTGTGACCGGGAATGCCTGCAGGAAATTCCATCTGGACAATGTGCCCGCGCGATTGCTGTGCACCTATCGCGGACGGGGCACGGAATATGGCCTGGTCCGGCCGGGGGCAGACCCGGACCCTGTTGAGGCGATGCCTGTCAGAGCTGTGGGTCTGTTCCGTGGCATGCTCTGGCCCGGGCCGGACCATTCCGGTGTGGTGCATCGGTCTCCCCCGATTGATGGCACCGGCGAGACCCGCCTGCTTCTGGTGATCGACATGCCGGAGACAGAATGAATGACAGCCAAACCCAAATCCAATCTTGGCAGAACATCTTTCAGAAGACGGGGTCGGGTCACTGACTCTATGGCGGCTTATGACCGTCTTCCTGCCGAGCTGCGCCTATGGGTCGCCGAGGCCACACTGCCCTGGTCTCCACGCTCAACCCTGCGCGCCTGGCGTCAGGCTTTGAAAAGCTGTGGCGGGGATACGGCCCGGGCAAAACAGGTTCTCACCCGGGTGGAACAGCGACAGATCGCAAAGGATGCCCGCAAAACCTGGGGGTATGATCACCCCGCCGCACAGCGGGTTTGAGAGGCGGAGCAGGTGGGGGAGCCGGAAGACCACATACAGTGAGTGCAATCTTGACCGAGGTCAGGCAACGCCTGCGACGTCAGCACATTTGGGGCAGACACCTTCCGCCTCGACCACTGTGCGTTCGATCCGAAACCCCACATCCCGCGCGGCTTGCCCCAATATTCCCTTGGACGGAACAGAGCAGGCTTCGGCCACCGAATCGCACACGCGGCAGATCATGAAAGCCGGAGAATGGTTCTCGTGGGGGTGCGCGCAGGCGATATAGGCGTTTAACCGCTCAATCTTATGGACAAAGCCATGTTTCACCAGAAAATCCAACGCCCGATAGGCAATAGGAGGTTGTGAACCACGCCCCTCTCTGACTAGATGATCAAGGATATCGTACGCGCCGATTGCTTTGTGTTCCTCCAACAGGATTTCAAGCACCCGGCGCCGGGTTGGTGTGAATTTCAGTTTATTTCTAGTACAATAGGCCTCTGCGACGGCAGTCATATCGTCGATACAAGCCTTGTGATCATGTGTTTCGAACCCGACCGTCATCACAAGAGTGCTCCTTCTCTGGTCGTATATTGTAATGGAATAACATTACATATATGAGATTATAACATCACATACGAATGCGGAGAACACCATGCGAAAATTACTTGTCTACGGAACGGTATCCACGCTCGCCCTGACGGCGGCTGCGGCGGCTGAAGTGCCTTCCGTCGCAGTAGATATCCCGCCCGTTCATTCTCTGGTTGCAACGGTCATGGAGGGGGTCGGCACCCCGGATCTGATCCTTCAGCCCGGCGCCTCCCCGCATGGGTATTCTCTTCGCCCGTCCGACGCACAGGCGCTTCAGAACGCTGATATCGTTTTCTGGGTCAGCGAAAGCCTGACGCCCTTTTTAACAGGCCCCATCAACGCCCTGACCGAGAATGCCGAAGCGATCGAACTTATTGAGACAGAAGGCACGACAAGGCTGGCATTCCGCGAGGGAGCGACCTTTGAGGCGCATGACCACGGGGATGAAGACCATCACGACGAGGATGCACACGAGGATCACGCCCATGAAGACGAAGGGCATGAAGAGCATGACGCGCATTCGGAACACGCCGATCACGAAGACCATGACGACCATGCGCACCATGACGAACACGCCGATCACGAAGACCATGAGGATCATGACGACCACGAAGAGCATGACGCACATGCGGAACACGCTGGTCATGAGGACCATGCAGATCACGCGGAACATGCGGGCCATGACCACGAACATGACGGCCTTGATCCCCATGCCTGGCTTGACCCGCAAAACGCCCGGATCTGGCTTGATGTGATTGCCACACATCTCGCCGAGCTGGACCCGGAACATGCAGATATCTATGCCGCGAATGCAGCCGCCGCCAAATCCGATCTCAGCGATCTGATCCACGATATAGACCATGATCTCGACGGGTTCCGCGGAACCAGCTTCATCGTCTTTCACGATGCCTATCAGTATTTCGAGCACAGGTTCGATTTATCGGCCACCGGCTCTATTTCATTTGGCGATGCCTCGGACCCAAGCCCGGCACGGATTGCCGAAATCCGCGACAAGGTGACCGAACTTGACGTGACCTGCGCCTTCTCTGAACCACAGTTCAACCCGGGTCTGATTGAAACGGTCTTTCAGGGCACCCATGCCGAAATTGGCGTTCTTGACCCGCTTGGTGCCGATCTTGAGCCTGGTCCCGATCTCTATCCGCAACTGTTGCGGAACCTCACAGATCACCTGACATCCTGCCTGGAATAGGGTGTTTCGGGGGAACTGCCCCGGCATCTCCCCTCACGCGTCTGCACAAAGAAAAAGGGGGAGCAATAGCTCCCCCAGTTTCGCTGTTCAGGCTCACTCTTTATATACCGCCCGGTTTCTGCCTGCGGCCTGAACCGCGCAAGGGGCGAGCGCACCCACCCCGTGTTACAGGGCATCACCTCCGGGCACGGAGGAAAGCCCCGATCTTATATCACCGCAGCACCGCCCACCTTCTCGTGAAGGTCCAGCCGAACGGTCAGCTGAAACATCGGAAATCCGGCAACGGCCCCTTTGAAAATGCCGCGATCATCAATCACCCGGCCTTTCAGGTCGATGTCGAACTGTTCAATGTCGCCGAAGACCGACTCCATGGTCTTGTCATGCTGCGTCACTTTTACATGGCCAACCAAATCATCCCCGGATTCTTCCAGCTGCCCTTCGTAGAGGTAACCAATATCACCACCCGAAATGCGGTAGCCCTTAATCATCACCGTTCCACCCCCGAAAGCGCCAAGGCTGCTTTCGAAGGACACTACATATGTTCCATCAGCGAGCTGTGGCATGTGGAATACTCCTTGCTGGTCAACTGTCGTAGAGGTCTCATCTCACAGCATAAGTGTTAATTATGTTGTGAATGCCCCAACATCAGTCCTTTTTCATGTCCTATCCTCGGCCTGTCCTTTCTGGTCAACCGTATAGCAGGGGTGGCACGGAGGCTGTCTCTGCCCCACCCCCTCAATCTCCGTCATCAGCTACAGCCCGAGGTCGCCCCACAGGTGTTGCATTTCATGCAGGTCCCGTTGCGGACCAGCGTGTAATTCCCGCATTCACCGCAGGCTTCGCCCTCATAGCCCTGCATCTTTGCCTTGGTGCGCGCGTCCATCCCCACCTCGCCCGTGGCCACAACAGTGGTGTTTGCCATGGCCGCAATGGTGGAGGATGATGCCGTTTCAGGCACCAGGGTCTGCAACGCCGTCACCGCATCCTGCTGCGCCTCGGCAACCGCTGCGCCTTGTGTATCGGCCCCGCCCTGCAACACCACCAATTCCTGCGGCACCCGTTTGCGCAGATAGCCGGTGGAGCTGATCTGTTTCAGCACTTCCAGGGATTTCGACGCGGCAGTTTCGCTGACCTCGGTCACATTCGACACGCCTTCCTCGACCCCCCGGCCGACACTGTCGAAGCTTTCGCCTTCGGGTTTCACATGGGCCAGATCGGTGCGGTCCAGATAGCTGACCGCCAGTTCGCGGAAGATGTAATCGAGGATCGAGGTGGCATTCTTGATCGAGTCATTGCCCTGCACCATGCCCGAGGGTTCGAATTTGGTGAAGGTGAAGGCATCGACGAATTCCTCCAGCGGCACGCCATATTGCAGGCCGACAGAGACCGCGATGGCGAAATTGTTCATCATCGCCCGGAAGCCGGCGCCTTCCTTATGCATGTCGATGAAAATCTCGCCCAACTGGCCATCGCCATATTCACCGGTCCGCAGATAGACCTTGTGACCACCCACAATCGCCTTCTGGGTATAGCCTTTCCGGCGTTCGGGCAGCTTTTCACGATGGGCGCGGATGACCTCTTTGATCACCACTTTCTCGATGATCTTCTCGGCCAGAACCTGCGCCTTCTCCATCGTGTTGCCGCTTTCCAGAACCTCGGCGGCGTCCTCGTCATCCTCGACCAGCGCGGCGGCCAGAGGTTGCGACAGTTTCGAGCCGTCGCGATACAACGCATTCGCCTTCACCCCGAGCGACCAGGACAGCTCATAGGCTTTCTGGCAATCCTCGATGGTTGCGTCATTCGGCATGTTGATCGTCTTGGAGATCGCGCCTGAAATAAAGCTCTGCGCCGCTGCCATCATATAGATATGGCTGTCGACAGACAGGAACCGCTTGCCTTTTTTACCGCACGGGTTTGCGCAGTCAAAAATGCTAAGATGCGCGTCCTTCAGGAACGGCGCGCCCTCCAAGGTCATTGTCCCGCAGACATGGTCATTCGCGGCATCAATATCGGCTTTCGAGAAGCCCAGATGCCGCAGCATGTCAAAGGTCGGGTCATTCAGTTGCGCCGCCGGGATGCCCAGGGTCTGGGTGCAGAATTCCTCCCCCAGGGTCCATTGGTTGAACACAAAGCGGATGTCGAAAGCCGAGGGCAAGGCTGCCTCGATCTTCTCGATCTCTGCCGGGCCGAAGCCATGGCCGATCAGCGCGGTGTGGTTGATGCCGGGCGCATTGCCAATGGTTCCGTGACCAACCGCGTAAGACACGATCTCCTCGATCTGGCTGGAACTGTAGCCAAGACCCTCCAGCGCGGCGGGAACCGACTGGTTGATGATCTTGAAATAACCGCCACCCGCCAGTTTCTTGAATTTCACCAGCGCGAAATCAGGCTCGACCCCTGTGGTGTCGCAATCCATCACCAGACCGATTGTGCCGGTGGGCGCAAGCACCGTTGACTGCGCGTTGCGATAGCCGTGTTTCTCACCCAATTCCAGCGCTTCATCCCAGGCCTGTTTGGCAAGCGCCACCAGCGACGGGTCCGGGCAATGCACCTGATCCAGCGGCACCGGTTTGACGGCCAGATCCTCATAGCCCTCGGTCCGGCCATAAGCCGCCGTCCGGTGGTTGCGCATCACCCGCAGCATATGTTCGCGATTGCGCTCATAACCCGCGAACGACCCCAGTTCCGAGGCGATCTCGGCCGAGGTCGCATAGGCCACACCGGTCATGATCGCGGTCAGGGCCCCGCACAGCGCGCGGCCCTCGGGGCTGTCATAGCCAAGGCCCATATTCATCAGCAGCCCGCCGATATTGGCATAGCCCAGGCCAAGCGTCCGAAAATCATAGGACAGTTGCGCAATCTCTTTCGAGGGGAATTGCGCCATCATCACGCTGATTTCCAGCGTCAGGGTCCAGAGCCGTGTGGCGTGGATATACCCCTCGGCGTCGAATGTGCCCTCATGATAGAAGGTCAGCAGGTTCATCGAGGCCAGGTTGCAGGCCGTATCGTCAAGGAACATATATTCCGAACACGGGTTGGACCCGCGGATCGCGCCATCGCCTGGGCAGGTATGCCAGGCGTTCACCGTGTCATGAAACTGGATGCCCGGATCGGCACAGGCCCAGGCCGCATGGCCGACCTTTTCCCACAGGTCCCGGGCCTTGACGGTTTTCGACACCGTGCCGTTGATCCGGTTGATCAGGTCCCAGTTCTCATCATTTTCAACCGCCGCAAGAAACGCATCAGTGACGCGGATGGAATTGTTGGAATTCTGGCCGGAGACAGAACTGTAAGCCTCGGAATCCCAGTCCGTATCATAGGTCGGAAACTCGATTGATGTATGGCCCTGCTTTGCATAATCCAACACGCGCTTGATGTATGTTTCGGGAATTGCCACTGTTTTGGCATCCCGAATTGCAGTTTTCAAACTTTTGTTGGCGCTCGGGTCAACCGCATCCTCAAGCGCACCGTCCCAGGTGCGGATCGCCTCGAAAATACCGTTCAGCATCTTCTCATGCATCTTCGATCCGGCAACGATCGAGGCGACTTTCTGCTCTTCGATCACCTTCCAGTTGATGAACTCTTCGATATCCGGATGGTCCGCATCGACGATCACCATCTTGGCCGCGCGCCGGGTTGTGCCGCCTGATTTGATCGCGCCCGCCGCCCGGTCGCCGATTTTCAGAAAGCCCATCAGCCCGCTGGATTTTCCACCGCCCGACAGGTTTTCCCCCTCGCCACGCAGATGCGAGAAATTGGTGCCCGTGCCCGAGCCGTATTTGAACAGCCGAGCCTCACGCACCCAAAGGTCCATGATCCCGCCATCATTCACCAGATCATCCTTCACCCCCTGAATGAAACAGGCATGGGGTTGCGGATGCTCGTAAGACGAGGATGATTTCGTCAGTTTGCCGGTCTTGTAATCCACATAATGGTGGCCCTGCGCCGGGCCGTCGATGCCATAGGCCCAGTGCAACCCGGTGTTGAACCATTGCGGAGAATTCGGCGCCGCCATCTGGCGCGCCAGCATCAGTTGCATTTCGTCAAAATAGGCGCGGGCGGCTTTCTCCCCCGAAAAATAGCCGCCTTTCCAGCCCCAATAGGCCCAGGCCCCTGCGAGACGCCGGAAGACCTGCTTGGCAGATGTCTCCCCGCCATAGCGTTGGTCCTCCGGCAGGGCCTCCAGCGCCTTTTCGTCGGCCACGTGGCGCTGCAGGAACACGGGAACACCTTTTTCCTTCACCGGTCGCAAAGCCGCCGGCACGCCCGCCTTGCGGAAATATTTCTGCGCAATCACATCAGAGGCAACCTGGCTCCAGCCGGCAGGCACTTCGACCGCGTCAAGCTTGAAAACGATTGTGCCGTCAGGATTGCGAATCTCAGACGAGGTAATTGTGAAGTCGAGCCCGGCATAGGTGTCCGCGCCTTCGGTGGTGAATCTGCGTTCAATTTTCATGGCTGCCTCTGTAACTAACCTGTTGTCCCCTGCGGCCTTGCCGGTGTGATCCCGGCTCGAACCATCTTATCTTCTGAACGGCCAACACCATCTGATCGTGCCCCGAATGGGCCCGCTGGCATGCCCGTACACCGCATGCGCATCATGAAAAGCTGGTCTGTTCCCCACCGGTCCGCCCACACTATATATTGTGCTGATCGAACCGGCCCACACAACCTGACGTATGAAGCCCGGTCGGGTCAACGCATTTTTTACAGTTTTGTGATCATTTTTTGGCTTGCAATTGCCGCCAAACCCATTCGGCCGTGGCAACACCTGATTCAGGCCCGTCTGACGCGACATCCCCTATGTGGAAAAAGCCCAGACAGCATAGGCGGTTATCCGCCAAAGCTGACAGAAAGGGTGAAGCTTCGCCATATTTTCACCACAGATAGCGGGCTGCGGCAGAAGAGACGCAAAATCTTGTGGATGATATGAAATGGTCGGGGCGGCGAGATTCGAACTCACGACCTTCTGTACCCAAAACAGACGCGCTACCAGGCTGCGCTACGCCCCGAACGCTGTCCCTCTATCGCGGCAGGCGCGGCTTGGAAAGGGCTTGTTTCAATCCGCAGCACAGGGCCAGACCGCCAGGTCCTGTGGCAGGCCCGGATGGCGCAGGACATCGCCCGCAGCCAGACCGATCTGCGCGGCAAGCCCGCCATTGATCTCAAGCACCGCCAGTATATCCGCCCCGCCTGGGATAGGCGTCCGGTCCAGCGGGATTGCGTTTTCGTGAATGCGGGCCACGGTGCCGCTTTGATCAATGAAGATCATGTCGAGGGGGATCAGCGTATTCTCCATCCAGAAACTGACCGCTTGCGGCTGTTCGTAGATGAAGATCATACCGGCAGTCGCGGCCATGCTTTCGCGATGCATCAGCCCAACGGCCCGTTCACGGGGTGTATCGGCCAGTTCGACAAGAAAACGCGCCTTGCCGAACGCCCCCCGCAACTCCACCTGATCGGGGCGGCAATCCGCCAACAGCACACCGGCGGAAAACACAAACGCCAGCAGCGCCGCAACGATTCGCATGTCATTCCTCTTGGACGTAATCCCAACTGCGCACTTCGGCGGCCATCTTGCCCCGCGGCCCGGCAGCCACACGAACCGACACGGCCTCGCCCGGCTGCAGATCGGCCAGACCGAACCGGCGCAACACCTCTACATGCACAAACACGTCCTCAGGATGCCCGAAGATATTTACAAATCCAAACCCTTTTGCCTTGTCGAACCATTTGACGCGGGCGGCCAGATAAGGCGCATCGGAATCAAGCTCCGCGATCGTCCCCAGGTCGATATCATCGGGGTCGGTTTCGGGCGGAATAATCTCCAGAACCTGTTGGGCCTGCGCACCCCGGTCGGTCTGCTGCACCACCACGGTGATCCGGGCATTGTCGGCAACCGACCCCTGCCCGAAATTCCGCAAAACATTCGCGTGCAACAAAATATCCGGGCCGCCATGATCGGCAACAATAAAGCCGAATCCCTTGGCCACATCAAACCACTTGACCCGGCCCAGGACCGGCGTCGCTAATTCTTCAATGTCATCCGACATCTGGATGTTTCCCATGTTCTTTGGGCCTTAAATTTAAACTGTCCCTAAATCAGGCTTGTACGTTTGTGACAGAACGTGCAAGAAGAATTTATACATTTAAAACAATGATATAATATTTCATGCAGCGTGAAAATGATATATTATTAACTAATATTAACGACTTAGGTCCGATAGGCAATTATGGGCTCAAACGGGTGATGCGCCAGTTTGACGAAACGTCAGGCCGACTCCAACGGAATCGGTCATGTAAACGGAACGCACCGTCAGCCCAGAACTCGATCTCCACAGGGCGCAGACGGAACCCGCCCCAGAACGGCGGGCGTGCCGGAGACGGGCCCTGTTGTGCCGTGGCCCTGGCAACCTCCGCCATCAGCACCGCGCGGCTGGCAAGCGGTTGTGACTGGTCCGACGCCCAGGCCCCCAGCCGGCTTTTGAGCGAGCGGGAACGGTAATAGTCATCCGCCGCAGCCCCCTCCTCCCGCGTCACCAGGCCGCGAACCCGCACCTGCCGGCGCAGGGATTTCCAGTGCATCACAAACCCGGCCTTGCCCGAGGCGTCCAGCTCGCGCCCCTTGGCACTGCCATAATTGGTGTAAAAGACAAATGCGTCCGCCTCGATCTCCTTCAGCAGCACCATGCGCACATTGGGCAACCCATCCGCATCCACCGTTGCCAGGGCAATCGCGTTCGGGTCATTGACCTCGCTGACCTCGGCCTCGGCCAACCAGTCGCGCGTCAGGGCAAACGGGTCCTCGCCTGCGAAAACACCGGTTCTGTCGCTCATCTTCTGTGGCCTTCCCTGCCGCGCCTGCCGGGCTGCAACCTAGCGCCGGGAGCGGGTGGCGACAAGGCAAGCGTCCGGGTTCCCTTGAAGCGTCCCGATCAATGGCCTAAACCCATGAGATAGTCAGACAAACCAGATCGGACGGGGGCAGAAATGGGGTTGATGCGCGGGAAACGCGGGCTGATCATGGGGCTTGCGAATGACAAATCCATTGCCTGGGGGGTCGCCAGGGCGCTGGCCGCCGAAGGCGCGGAACTGGCCTTTTCCTATCAGGGTGAACAATTGCTGAAACGGGTCACACCGCTGGCGGCAGAGCTTGGCAGTGACATCGTTCTGCCCTGCGATGTGGGGGACGCGGCCAGTATGGATGCCCTGTTTGCCGCGCTGAAAGAGGCCTGGGGCAGCCTGGATTTTGTGGTGCATGCCATTGGGTTTTCAGACAAAAATGAATTGCGCGGGCGATATGTTGACACCTCGCCGGGCAATTTCGACATGACCATGAATATCTCGGTCTATTCCTTCACGGCGATTTGCCAGCGGGCCGAAAAGATGATGCCGAATGGCGGCTCATTGCTGACGCTGACCTATTACGGGTCGGAAAAGGTGATGCCCCATTACAATGTCATGGGCGTGGCCAAGGCGGCGCTGGAGGCCTCGGTGATGTATCTGGCCGAGGATCTGGGCCGGGATGGGATTCGCGTCAACGCAATCTCTGCGGGCACGATCAAGACGCTTGCGGCCTCCGGCATCGGCGATTTCCGCTATATTCTGAAATGGAATGAAAACAATTCGCCGCTGCGCCGCACGGTCAGCCAGGAGGAGGTGGGAAAATCCGCGCTTTATTTCCTGTCCGACCTGTCCAGCGCGGTCACCGGAGAGGTGCATCATGTGGATGCGGGCTATCATGTGATCGGGATGAAAAACCCCGAGGCCCCGGACATGTCTTTGGAAAAGAAGGGCCCGTAAGATGGTGACACCCCTGCCCCATGAGAAAGGCTTCCACATCTCCTGGGATCAGATTCACCGGGACAGCCGCGCCCTGGCCTGGCGGCTGGACAAACGCGGCCCGGGCAAAGACGGCGCGTGGCGCGCGATTGTGGCCATCACACGGGGCGGCATGGCGCCAGCCATGATCGTCGCGCGGGAACTGGATATCCGTCAGGTCGCCACGATTTCGATCAAGAGTTATGACCATCAGACTCAAGGGGACGCGCAGGTGCTGAACCGGCCCGACCCGGAACTGATGGGCGATGGTGAAGGTATTCTGGTGATCGACGATCTGGTGGATTCGGGCAAAACACTGGAAGTGGTCCGCGCGATGTATCCCAAGGCCCATTTCGCCACGGTTTATGCCAAGCCGAAAGGCGAACCGATGGTGGATACTTTCATCACCGGGGTCAGCCAGGACACATGGATTTTCTTTCCATGGGATATGGCCCTGCAATATGTGGAACCCTATCGCGGCACCGACTGACCGGTCACCGGAATTCTGCAGAATTCCGAACGGGAAAACTCCAGTTTTCCCTGCCGTTTTCCTGCAGGAAAACGTTTAAAGTAGAAATCGTTTAATCTGAATCAAAATTCTCTGCCTCTCGATCAGCAAGCTGCTGATCTCGAACGCGAATTTCGATGAGGATGGTAAAGACTGAAACGATTTCACTCTAATTCAGCGCGTCTACCAGCACATCGCGCACCAAACCCTGCGGCACATCCGCGGTCACAAACGCCTCCCCGATGCCGCGCGCCAGAATGAAGCGCAACTGCCCATCCACCACTTTCTTATCCTGCCCCATCAGCGCCAGAAGCGCATCGGCATCCGGTAATTTTCCATAAATATCAGCCAGATCCCGCTTCATCTTCATCTCGGACAAATGCGCCCTGACCCGGCCCGGCTCTTCCTGCGCGCACAGCCCCATCCGGGCCGAGACCTCAAAGGCCAGGGCCGCGCCGATCGCCACGCCTTCGCCATGCAGCAAACGGTCTGAATACCCCGTCGCCGCCTCCAGCGCGTGACCGAATGTATGGCCCAGATTCAATAGCGCACGGTCCCCCTGCTCAGTTTCATCGCGCCGCACGATATCGGCCTTCATCTGAACCGAATGGCGCACCGCAGCCTGTTGCAGGCCCATATCGCCCGCCGCCAGCGCCGGGCCGTTCTCTTCCAGCCAGGCAAAGAAATCCGCATCCCCAAGCAGCCCGTATTTTGCAACCTCGCCATACCCTGCCAGAAAATCCCGCTCTGTCAGCGTTCCCAGAACCGCGATATCGGCCAGCACCAAAGCGGGCTGATGAAACGCCCCGACCAGATTCTTGCCATGACCCGTGTTGATCCCGGTCTTGCCCCCGACCGAGCTGTCGACCTGCGCCAGCAGGCTGGTCGGCACCTGCACAAACCGCACCCCGCGCCGCAGGATCGCAGCGGCGAACCCCACCAGATCGCCGATCACGCCACCGCCGAAGGCGATGACGATATCCCCCTCTCAACCTTCTGGTCCAGCAGCCACTCCACCACCTGCATCAGGGAGGCCCAGTTTTTACTCGCCTCACCGGGGGGCAGGATCAAGGCCTCCATCACCACATTATCGGCAGATAACCCAGCCCGCAGCGCCGCCAGATGCAGACCGGCCACGGTGTCTTCGCTGATCACCCAGACACGGGGGCGGCTCAGAAGCGGGGCAATCTCACCCCCCGCCCGCGCCAGAAGCCCCGGCCCGATCCGCACATCATAAGCCCGGTCATCAAGCGGCACATGCACCGTTTCCATCGTCATTCTGCGATCTCCACCACATCCGCCGCGATCAGCCGGGCCATCACCGCATCGGTGGTCTTGGCAATGCTCCACCCCGGGTTCACCGTCAGTTTCAATTCAGCCATCGCATAAGACGGCGTGCGCTGCTCAAGCAGGTCTGCCAGCGTGTCGCGCGGGTTTTCGGTATGCAGCAGGGGCCGGGTCGTCTTGCGCCGGACACGGGCCCATAACAGATTCAGATCCGCCTCCAGCCACAAAACCGCCGCCCGGGCTGAAATCATCTGCCGGTTCTCGGGCGACAGCCAGGCACCGCCACCGGTCGACAGAATGCAGGGCGCGCCCTCCAGCAGCCGGGCGATCACCTCGCGCTCCCGGTCGCGAAAAAACGCCTCTCCGTCGCGCTCGAATATCTCGGCAATCGACATCCGCGCACTGTCAACGATCTCCGCGTCTGAATCGCACATCTCAACCCGCAATCGTGCCGCCAGCGCCCGCCCGATCGCGGTTTTGCCCGCCCCCATCATACCCACCAGCACCAGTGTTCTGGTCAGTCGCAGCCGGTTCTTTGGCATGGTTTCGCCCATCACTAAAAAATGTCCCCCGAGGCTGGCGTAATTCCGCCTTCAATGGCTTATAGTAAAGGCGAAGCGGCGGCAAACGTCGCACAAACAGGCAGATCGAAGGGCATAATGGGGCGGTTGATCAAGCTTTTGGTTGTTTTGATTTTGTTGTCGGTCCTGGCACTTGTGGGTTATTCCTATTCCGGTCTGATGGTCCCGGTCACGCGCCAGGTGACACAGCCGGTGGTGCTTGATGCGGATTAAAGCCCTTTTCTGCGCCCTGTTCTGTCCTCTGGCCCTGGTGACCACCCCGGTGCCGGCCCAGAGCTTCGACAGCGATGCGCCGCTCTCCGCCCCCGGCTGGCTGTCTGATACCATCACCCGGCCCCATGCCAATATCGCCACCACGGCCGCACCGCAGACCATCACCGTGATGCCCCTGGGGCAGGTGCGTCTGGACGCGGTCGGCATTCTGCCTTTCAGCACCACGGGCCTGCCGCCGGATCTCTGGGCCGACAGCCCGCCCGAGACACTGGCCCGCCTGATGCTGTCGCAACCGGCCGAGGGGTTGCCCGCAATGCTGGGCTTCACGCAGCAACTTGCCCTGGCCGAACTGGATCCGCCCCGCGACGCGGGCACTGATGCGGCGCTGTTCATCGCCCGGCTTGATCTGCTGCTGGCCCGCGGCGCGCTGGCCCCGGCGCGGGCGCTGATGGAACGGGCCGGTCCCGCCGATCCGCGCATCTTTCGGCGCTGGTTCGATGTCAGCCTGCTGACCGGACAGGCGGACCGGGCCTGTGCCGCCATGCGCGCCAGCCCTGATATCGCCCCCACCTTCCCGGCGCGGATTTTCTGCCTCGCGCGCAGCGGGGACTGGCCCGCCGCCGCACTTTCCCTCGGCACCGGAGAGGCGCTTGGCTATATCACCCCGGATGAGGCCGACCTGATCGCGCGTTTCCTTGACCCGGAACTGTTTGAGGGGGACCCGCTTCCGCCGCTCCCCGCTGAGATGACGCCGCTGCACTACCAGATGCTGATCTCGCTTGGCGAACGCCCGCCCTCCACAGCACTCCCCCTGGCCTTTGCCCATGCGGATCTGTCAAATCTGGCAGGCTGGCGGGCGCAGCTTGACGCGGCTGAACGCCTGATGCGCGCAGGCGCAATCGCGCCCGAGGAATGGCTGGCCATCTACACTGCCCGCGTCCCCGCCGCCTCGGGCGGCGTCTGGGACCGGGTCGCGGCCCTGCAGGCCTTTGATGCGGCCCTTCTTGCGGGCGATCCCGCCGCAATCACCCGCCGCCTGCCCGATGTTTGGGCCGCAATGCGGCAGGCCGGGCTGGAAGTGCCTTTCGCCACGCTTTACGCCGACCGCCTGCTGCGCATGCCCCTGACGGGTGAGGCCGCCATACTGGCCCGCCGGGTGGGTCTGCTTTCCCCGCTCTACGAGGCCGTGGCCCAGGCCGCCGTGGCCCAGGACGGGCCTGAGCAGCGCCTATTTGCCATTGCCCGCGGCGAAGATCCGGGCGCCGCCCCCGCCGGGTCCGCCACCGCCGCTGTTGCTGTCGCCACGGCTTTTGCCGACACCACGCCGCCCGAACGCTTCACCCGGCTTCTCAACCTGGGGCGCACGGGGGAGGCCCTGCTCCGCGCCGCACGAACCTTAGGCAATGGCGGCGGAGACATGGATGACATGGCCGATGCCCTGCGCCTGTTCCGCGCTTTGGGGCTGGAAGATACCGCCCGGCGCGCCGCCCTTCAGATCATGATACTGGAGCGTGGCTGAGATGACCGCCAATGCTCCCCCGCCGGATTCACACTGGCTTCGTGCCTTTATCGAGGCGCAGGCGGCAGAGCTGAACGCCGCACAGAATACCCAGTTGGCCTATTCCCACGACCTGATGGATTTCAGCGCGTTTCTGGACACACGAAACAGCAGTTTCGCCCAGGCCGCCCGCGCCGATATCGACGCCTATCTGATGGCGCTGGATGCCAATGGCATGGCGCGCGCCACCCGTGCCCGGCGTCTGTCCTCGATCAGACAGCTTTATCGCTTTGCCTATGAGGACGGGTTGCGCCCGGACAATCCCGCGCAACTGATCAAAGGCCCGGGGCGCGAGAAACGCCTGCCCAAAACCCTGAGCGTGGAAGAGGTTGACCGCCTGCTGGACGCCGCAGGCAGCCGGGGCAAGACCCGGGGCATCCGGCTGCGCAACGCCTGTCTGATGCAGCTTCTCTATGCCACCGGCATGCGGGTCAGCGAACTTGTCTCCCTGCCCGTGGCGGCCGCACGCGGAAACCCGCAGGTGATGCTGGTCAGGGGCAAGGGCGGCAAGGAACGCATGGTGCCCCTGTCACCCCCGGCCCGCGATGCGCTTAACGTCTGGCTTGACCACCGCGATGCGGAGGAAGAACACAAGACCACCGAGACCGGCACCCAGGCCTCGCGCTATCTGTTCCCCTCCCGTGGCAAATCGGGCCATCTGACACGGATGCGGTTCTTCCTTCTGGTCAAAGAGATCGCAGTGGCGGCGCATATTGCCCCGGATAAGGTGACCCCCCATATATTGCGCCATGCCTTTGCCACCCATCTGCTGGCCGGCGGCGCCGATCTGCGCTCGATCCAGACGCTTCTGGGCCATGCGGATATCTCGACCACCGAGATTTACACCCATGTTCTGGACGAACGCCTGAAATCCCTGGTGCTCAACCATCATCCGCTGGCGAAATCCGACAAGGCCTGAGCCGTCCCACCCCCTCTTCTTCTTGTCCCAAATACGCCCGCCGGAGGCATGCAACACTTGGCGCCCCGCACCAAAGCCGGCCCTTGAAGAACACCGGTCCGCACCCCATAACCCAGCATATGGACGAGACCCCTTTTATGGACACCGCTTTCTGGATCACCGCTGCCGCCATTCTCGGCCTTCTGGTGCTGTCCGCCTTCTTCTCGGGCTCTGAAACCGCGCTGACCGCCGCGTCGCGCGGCAAGCTGCGGGCACAGGCCGACCGGGGCAGCAAAGGCGCGGAACGGGCGCTGCACCTGACCGAAGACAGCGAGCGGCTGATCGGCTCGGTTCTGCTTGGCAATAATCTGATGAACATCCTTGCCGCCTCTCTGGCCACGGCGCTGTTCACCCGCGCGTTTGGCGAAGGCGGCGTGGCCCTGGCGACGCTGGTGATGACCCTTCTGGTGCTGGTCTTCGCCGAAGTGCTGCCGAAAACCTATGCGATCACCAATGCCGAAAGCGCGGCCGCCTGGGTCTCTCCCGTTATCCGTATCGTCATCCTGCTGTTCTCGCCTCTGGTCCGCATGGTGCAGCTTCTGGTCCGTTTCGTGCTGCGCCTGTTTGGTGTGCAGATCGACCCTGACAGCAAAGTCCTCAGCGCCCGTGAAGAGATCGCAGGCGCCATCACCCTTGGTCATTCCGAAGGTGCGGTTGAAAAGGAACATCGCGACCGCCTGCTTGGGGCACTTGATCTGGGCGACCGCACGGTGGAGGAGATCATGCTCCACCGCTCTGCCATCGAGATGATCGACGCCGATGCGGATCCTGAGGAAATCCTCAGCCAGGCCCTGCAATCGGCCCATACCCGCCTGCCCGTCTATCGCGAGGATCAGGAAAACATCATCGGCATGATCCACGCCAAGGATCTGCTGCGCGCGATGGATCAGCTGATGCGCGGTGATGATGCCCCCGGCCTGGGGCAATTCGACATCGCGGAAGTGGCCAAGAAACCCTATTTCGTGCCGGAAACCACCACCCTGGACGACCAGATGCGCCAGTTTCTGCGCCGCCATACGCATTTTGCCCTGGTGGTGGATGAATATGGCGCGCTTCAGGGCCTGATCACGCTGGAAGATATTCTGGAAGAGATCGTGGGCGAGATCACCGATGAGTTCGATATCGAGGAAGGCATCAACCTGACCCCCGGCAGCGATGGCAATTATCTGGTCGATGGTGGCATGACGATCCGCGACCTGAACCGGGCCACGGACTGGTCCCTGCCCGATGAAGAGGCCAATACGGTGGCCGGTCTGGTGATCCACGAGGCGCAATCCATCCCAGTGGAAGGCCAGTGTTTCAGCTTCCATGGCTTCCGGTTTGAGGTCGCCTCCCGCAATCAGAACCGCCTGACACAACTGAAAATCCGCAAGCTCTGACATCCCGTGCCCGGAATTCTCGAGAATTCCGGGTGGAAAACTGGAGTTTTCCAGCGCCCCCTGGAAATTCTTCCGAGACCCTGAATGCCGCTTACCGGCGTGCCGCCCTTATATCGGAAAATCTCCGCCCCCATTCTATCATCTAGCGGAAAAGGCTTAACCGTTGCAGGCACATCCCGGCGGTTGATGGCAGCTATAGCTCCGGCTTATGCAACTGTTCCCACAAGCGCGCCCGGCGCGGCAGACCCGGCAACATCTGCTCTGAACCGGTGTTGCAGGCTCACGCAATGCATCAACGATGCTCCAGAATGATGACGCGGGCGGCGTAGGGATGGCGCTGGTCTGGGCCAATCCCTGCGATGCCGCGAAAACACTGATCAGAAGAGCCGTTTTAACAATCCTGGATACAGACATTTACCTCTCCTCCAAGGTCTCTGCTGGTTAACAAAGTCGTAACCAAGGTTAACACCCCCTGGCACCGCCACCTTGATCCAGATCAAACACCCCCGAAATGGCGCATTTCAACTTTTGCCCTGACGCCATACCCCGGAATTCTCGAGAATTCCCTTTGGAAAACTGGAGTTTTCCAACACCGCTTGAAACCCCCTCCGCGACACCGAATGTCGCTTTCCGGCTTGCCGCTCTGTCCCTCTCTCCCTCAGATGTCTGCAGGTCAGGAAGAGGCGATATTTATGAAAACCACCACCCGGGTCTGTGTCATCGGCGGCGGCGTTATCGGTGCCTCGGTTCTTTATCATCTGACCAAGCTTGGCTGGTCCGATGTGATGCTGCTGGAACGCTCGGACCTGACCTCCGGCTCCACCTGGCACGCGGCGGGCGGGTTTCATACGCTGAATGGCGACACCAATATGGCCGCGCTTCAGGGCTATACGATCCGCCTCTACCGGGAGTTGGAGGAACTGACCGGCCTGTCCTGCGGTCTCCACCATGTGGGCGGCGTGACGCTCGCCGACACGCAAGAGCGTTTCGATATGCTGAAGGCCGAACGCGCCAAACACCGGTTCATGGGGCTGGAGACCGAAATCCTCGGCCCCGAGGAGATCAGACAGGTTGCGCCCATCACCAATACCGACGGGATTCTGGGGGGCCTCTATGACCCGCTGGATGGCCATCTTGACCCGTCGGGCACCACCCATGCCTATGCCAAAGCCGCCCGTATGGGCGGCGCCGACATCGTCACCCACTGCATGGTGCGCGAGACCAATCCGCGCGCCGATGGCACCTGGGATGTGGTGACCGACAAGGGAACGATCCACGCCCAACATGTGGTCAATGCCGCCGGTCTCTGGGCCCGTGAGGTCGGCGCGATGGCGGGCATCTACCTGCCGCTGCATCCGATGGAACATCAGTATATCGTCACCGACGAGATTGCCGAGATCTATGAACGCGACGCCGAGCATCCCCATGTGATGGACCCGGCCGGGGAAAGCTATCTGCGTCAGGAAGGCCGTGGCCTGTGCATCGGCTTCTATGAACAGCCCTGCAAACCCTGGGCCGTGGGCGGCACCCGCTGGGATTTCGGCCATGAGCTTCTGCCCGATGATTTCGACAAGATCGAAGACAGTATCGCCTTTGCCTATAAGCGCTTTCCGATCCTGGAAACCGCGGGCGTGAAATCGGTGATCCACGGGCCTTTCACCTTCGCGCCCGATGGGAACCCTCTGGTCGGCCCGGTGCCCGGGTTGCGCAATTACTGGTCGGCCTGCGGGGTGATGGCGGGGTTTTCCCAGGGCGGCGGTGTCGGCCTCACCCTGGCGCAATGGATGGTCGAAGGCGCGCCCGACCGCGATGTGTTCGCCATGGATGTGGCCCGTTTCGGCCGCTGGATCACGCCGGGCTACACCCTGCCGAAAGTCGTCGAAAACTACCGGAACCGGTTCTCCGTCGCCTATCCCAATGAGGAACTGCCCGCCGCGCGGCCCTTCCGCACCACACCGGTCCACGGTATTTTCGATCAGATGGGCGCGGTCTGGGGCCAGCAATACGGGCTGGAAGTGGCAAATTACTTCGCGGAAGGCGCGGAACCGCGTTATGAAACACCTTCCTTCCGCCGCTCCAACGCGTTTGCGGCCACCGCCCGTGAGGTCAAAGCCGTGCGCCATGCGGTCGGCATCAATGAGGTGCAGAATTTCGGCAAATACCTGATCACCGGGGCCGATGCCCGCGTCTGGCTCGACCGGGTCATGGCCGGGCGCATCCCCGCCCCCGGTCGCCTGTCACTCAGCCCGATGCTGAATCCGAATGGCCGGTTGATCGGTGATTTCACCATCTCCTGCCTGACCGAAACCCGGTTCCAGCTGACTGCCAGCTATGGGGCACAGGATTACCATTTACGCTGGTTTGACAGCCTGTTGGAGGGGGATGTTCATGTCACAAACATCTCTGATACCCGAACCGGGTTTCAGATTGCCGGACCCAATGCGCGGGCGCTTCTGCAAAGCGTAACGGCTGAGGATGTCAGCGCCGAAACCTTCCGCTTCATGGATGTCAAACCGCTGACAATCGGCCTGTCCACCGCCCTTGTGCAACGGGTCAGCTATACCGGTGATCTGGGGTATGAGATCTATGTGGATGCGATGGAACAATGCCAGCTTTGGCACAGCCTCTGGAAGGCAGGGCAGGATTTCGGGCTGAAACCCTTTGGCATGCGGGCGATGATGTCGCTTCGGCTTGATAAATTCTTCGGGGCCTGGCTCAGCGAGTTTTCCCCGGACTACACCGCCGCCGAAACCAGGCTGGACCGGTTCATCAGTTTCCGCAAAAACACCGCGTTCATCGGCCGCGCCGCCGCCGAGGCAGACCGCGCCACCGGCCCCGCCCGCAAGCTCTGCGCTTTCGAGGTCGACGCCACAGATGCGGATGTGAACGCCTATGAACCGATCTGGCTTGACGGCAAGGTGCAGGGCTTCTGCACCTCCGGCGGCTATTCCCATCACGCGCAGAAATCCGTCGCGCTTGGCTTCCTGCCCAGTGATCGCATCACCGATGGCTTGCCCGTCGAGATCGAAATCCTGGGGGATATGCGCCCAGCCCGCCTGATCACCACACCGCTTTTTGACGCCGATGGCGCCCGTATGCGAGGGTAATACCGGGCGGCCCCCTTCTTCTTGTCCGAAATACGCCCGCCGGAGGCCTCTTATCTCGTCTTCTGACCCTGTCATCCTGCTCCTCGCCGCCGGTCGGGCAACCCGTATGCGCGGTACTGACAAATTGCTGGAACGCATTGACGACACCCCGTTGCTGACCCGAATGGCAAAACGCTGCACCAGCGCCGGAGTGACGCGGGTCATCCTTGGGCCGGATCAAACCGCCCGCCGCGCCGCCCTGACCGATATCCCGTGTCAGATCATCGAGGCCCCGGAAGGCTCAGGCATGGCCGCTTCGATTGTTGCCGGGCTGGCCGATATGACCGGGTCAGCCGCCCTGATCACACTGGCCGATATGCCAGAGATCACCGCCCATGATCTGCATCTGATGCTGGCGCTGCACGCACAATCCCCCACATCCATTCTGCGCGCCGCATCGCGGGACGGCACCCCCGGTCACCCGGTGCTGTTTCCAGAAGACCTGTTTCCCGATCTGCGCAAACTTGTCGGTGACACCGGCGCCCGGGCCGTGCTGAATGCGTACACAAACCGCACCCATCTGATCCCTCTGAAAGACAATCGCGCCCTGACCGATCTGGATACACCCGAAGACTGGGCTGCCTGGCGCGCAACGCAAAAGGACGGCCTGTAATACAGGCCGTCCTTTCGGTCGGGTCAAAACCAGCAAGCCCCCTTACAAGCCATGATCCCTTGCTGCATATCTCTTGAAGACCCCCGCGCCGACCCCCCCGAAAGATGGAACATACGGGTCATTGCGATCCTGCCCATCCCCGCTCCCGGTCGCGATATCTTACGCGCGATGCGAGGGGGATGAGCCTTGTTTTGTCCGGCGCAGACGGCCTCAGCGCATGATCAGCTTGGCCTCATGGCTTTTCAGGCTGCGGCGGGCAGCGACATAGTTGTCGCGGCCACCCACCGTCTTCAACTCAGGGAAGAGTTCAAGAATTTCATTGCGCGTCCCGCTTCCCATGGCGCCAAGGGTCTGATCCCCGGGCTGGAAGCTTTCAGTCCAGGCCCCATCGGCCAGAACAACCTCATGCTGATCGAACATGAAGTGGATATAGGTGGCGCGCAGCGGGTCCAGCCACTGGACCGAGCCATGGTTGACCAGATGTTTCGCGGCAACCAGAACTTCGCTTTCTTCAAAGTAAAGCTGCGTGCGATCACCCGCCACCAGCATCCGGTGCTGCGGCGAAACCATCATATCCCTCTCGGGCAGGCCTTCGCCCAGGCTTCCCGCCTGGATCAGAACCGGGCGCAGATAGGGCGCGCGGCGCAGTTCAGCACGTTGCAGGGTGCGGCTGCCGATCCAGCGGATTTCCTGAATGCCGTTATCGCGGGTGATGATCTTGTCACCTTCCTGCAGGGCCTCAACAGCCACTTCACCCTTCGGTGTCGCGATCCGCGTTCCCGGGGTGAAACAGGGGATGACATTCTCGATCTCTTCGAAGGTCATCTCACCGATGACATTCGACGGTTCAAACCCGTTGCCGTCATAGAAGGTAACGGTGCCGGATTCGCCCGGTGTGCCATCCGGGTCGACCGCATCGTCGAAATTCACCCGCAGCGGGCCCGCCCCGGTCAGATCCAGCGTGTCGAAATCATCGCCGGTCTCACCACCGACAACACTGTCGCCATCATCGCCACCAAGGAAGGTATCGCGATCACCGCCACCGCTCAGATTATCAGCGCCCGCGCCGCCGGTGATCTCATCATCGCCCGAACCGCCGATGACGGTATCGTCGCCCTCGCCTGTGCTGATCCCAAGACCGGCCGTATCCTGCGAGGCATCGACCTTGTCATCGCCCGAGCCGGTTTCGATATTCTCGATCTCGGAGAATTCGGTGATGTCACCTGGATCGCCGGCGCCACCCAGATCATCATCGGTCGGCACGGCGTCATAGGTATAGGCGTTTGTGGAATCATCCAGATCCGCCGCAACATCCACAAGGTCGATGATGTTGTCATTTGCATCACCATTGGCCTTGTCAGCATCCTGTTCCAGATAGAAAGAACGGACATTCAGCGCCGAGCCATCCTCGCGATAGAAGGTGATATCGGAAAAGTCGCTATCCTCGGCACCCGAACCAATCCAGAACGCCCCGCCGGAGCTGTCGATGACCTGGTAAATGTCGTTGTTGCCGACATTATTGGAGATGTCTTCGATATCGATGACATTGTCGTTTGCGCCAGACCCGTCATACTGGTCGAACTTATTGCCGTGAATAAGATAGGCCGTACCATCGTCGCGCATCACCGCGAAAACAGCTTCTTCACCGGCAACCGGAACCAGTTTGAAATCGCCGCCGGTCGAGTCGACGAACTTGTAAACGACGTTGCCGCCGACATTGTCAGAGATATCTGCAACGTCGATCACATTGTCATTGGCATCATACCGATCAAGCGTTTCATCATTGTCATTGCTGACAACCAGAACCTCACCTTCGCTGCGCTCGATCACCAGCCAGTCGCGGCTGTCACCGGTTGTCTGAGACGCCAGCGTGAAGGTCTGGCCGCTGCTGTCGACCCATTCATAGATCGAACTGTTGGTGTTCACATTGTTGGACAAGGCTTCAATGTCGATGACATTGTCATTGCTGGACCCGTCCAGATCCTCATATGTTTCCCGGTTCGTCAGGTCGATCTTCAGAACCGTCCCGTCGTCACGGGCAACAAAGACATCTTTACCTTCATTGTTATAGGTCGCGGCCGAAATCTTGAATTCGCCGCCAGAGCTGTCAACGATCTGATAGATGCCGTCATCATCGACATTGGCCGCGATCTGCGACACATCAATCGTGCTGTCGCCATTGGTCGAGTAATTATCATAATCCGAGAACTCGTCGCGATCGATGAGATAGGTCGTGCCATCATCGCGCGTCAGCAGCATCACGTCCCGCGCATCGACAGATTTCAGCTGGAATTCGCCACCCGTGCTGTCGACAAATTCCCAGATACCGTCCTCGTCGACATGATCCGCGATCAGGTTCAGATCAATTTCGTGATCATCATCGGTATTATAGTCATCATAATCGTCAAAGTTATAGCGGTTGACCAGGAACACACGCCCGTCTTCCAGCGTGACAATCGATTCCAGAGGGTCAGTACCAGCCCCTTCAACCGTTGCGCCATCAGCAGACGTGAAGCCGCTAAACCCTCCGCCGCCGCCAGCCGCCGCCTCGGCAACCTCGGTGGTCGAAATCGTACCTTCTTCGTCCCCCGTGAAGGTGACTGTCAGATCCTCTGTTTCAGCGGATGCATCCAGCTTATCGCCAGAGGTTTCATCGGTTTCGCCACCGATCAGCGTATCGTCGCCCTCGGAATAGACCAGAACATCGTCGCCACCTTCGCCAGAGACATGGTCATCACCGGCACCGGCTTTGACCGTGTCATCCCCGTCACCCGCGATGACCGTATCGTCATCAGTGCCATCGACCACAGCGTTGTCGATCATATCGGGCGGTGTATCCGGGTCGTCGTCATAAGCGACGTCGATCAGGTCATCGCCGCTTGTGCCTTCGACAATCATGTCGGTGATCGGAACCGTTACATCCGCATCGTAAATCGCGACATAGTCGATAGAGCCGTCAAAAAAGCGGTCGAATTCATTACCGTCTTCTTCCCGGGCCCCGAAGGTGAAATTCTCGTCATCATTGTCACCGACCTCCATGGTCAGGCCCGTCTGAGAGCTTTCCACAGTGGTTTCAGTGCCTTTGGTCAGATTTTCGACAATCAGCTTGTTACCGCTTGTCTCATCCCAGACATAATAGGCTTTGACCGTATCGCCTTCGTCGAAGAAACCGTCCGCGGTGCTCAGCTCCGATTCCGAGCCGTCCGGCATCACATGCAGTATTTCGACAGCGCCGTCCTCGGTGACGTGCAGATCGAAATATCCTTCATCGTCACGGTCGTCATATTCCCCACGGCTGACAATCGTGTCAGGGCTACCGCCAATATGAGTATCTTGTGTGAACTCGACAATAATTGTGCCCTGGGCCAGATCGAACGGGTTATCATCGCCCACCACTTCAAAGCGGTCTTCGTCGCCATCGACAAGCAACTGTCCGGCACTGGCCTGTGCGCCGTCCTGAAATTTCCCGTCCTGTGCAATACCATCATCCAGGCCGGTATCCTTGGTTTCGCTCCCCGAGCGGAAATCCCACAGGCCGACAAGATTCGCCGCGAAGGACTCATTAAAATTATTAGCCATCATTCTCTCCTATCGCGACATCATCGACGCCGTGCACCAGATACTGGCGAAATCCATTATCCGCCCAGGTCGAGCGATGCTTGCAGCAAAAAGCGGCGCGCACGATCATGCAGACTGACTGAAAGAAGAGATCCGTTTGTCTCGGACAGCCCGACGAGACGATATAAATCATCTTCAGGTCGAACATATGCGTTACCTGTTGCACTATAAAATACAGCGGTACGCACACTCTCCGCATCAATCAGATGCGTCATGTGCGGCCGCCCCCATGACCAAAACAAACATCGCCCCCCAGTCGGGCTGACAAACCAATAGCCAAACATCTGGAACCAAGAAAGAGAAAATTGGACGAAAAGTGTTAACGAGATGTCCAGCAAAAGGTTAACGGGGCGGAAATCGTACCAAAACGAGGCATTTATGCGTCACATTGTTTCCAGTGCCCAAAAGTGTGGTATTTATATTTTTACATTTAAAAGCTGAGACTTAGCACAGGTCTGGCCCGCCTGGAATCTGCGCATCCGGCCCGTTGGCCATAGGTCGAAAAGGCTATATTCTCCCTACTGTTTCAGGTACGGAAACAACCTTTTGATCCGTATTTGGAAACAGACTGTTCACTATACACACCAGTCAAGCCTAAATATGCACGGCGAAATTACTGAAATACATGTCGGCAATGTCCGGCCCGACGCCCATTGCGGCAAATCAACCCTTGTTCAATCGCGAATCGCGACGCATTTGCAACTGCATTGGACTGGTACCCGAGGTCGGACTCGAACCGACAAGCCTTGCGGCGGGGGATTTTGAATCCCCTGCGTCTACCAATTCCGCCACTCGGGCCCAGAAAACATCGTCTAGCGCTGCACCGGGGCGCCGTCAACGGCAGAAGGAATTCTCAAGAATTCCACACGGAAAACCCGGGGGTTCCGCGCGCCTGTCAGAACATCACACCCACAAGCCAAAGCGTGATACCCGGGAACGCGACCAGGATCACCACCCGGATCAGGTCAGAGGCGACAAAAGGCGCCACGCCCGCATAGGTCTTCACAATCGGAATGTCGCGCGCCATCGAGTTGATAATGAACAGATTCATCCCCACCGGCGGGGTGATCAGCCCGACCTCGACCACGATCAGCGCCAGTATCCCGAACCAGATCGCCGCCTCCTCCGGCGTCAGGGCATAGCCCAGGATCGTGAAATCCAGCGCCTGGATGATCGGGAAGAAGATCGGGATGGTCAGCAGGATCATCGACAGGCTGTCCATCACGCAGCCGAAGATCAGATAGGCCACCAGCATGATCGCCAGCACCAGAAGCGGGGCGAACCCCCGGGTCGTGATCCAGTCAACCAGATCGGCCGGGGCCTGGGTGAAGGCCAGGAACGAGTTGAACATCTGCGCCCCCAGCACGATGAAAAAGATCATCGCCGTGGCCTGGGCCGTGACCAGAATGCTGTCGAGAAAGCCTTTCCAGGTCAGACCGCCGGTGAAAAGACCGTAAATGCCCGTGGCCACCGCGCCCACTGCCGCACCCTCGGTCGGGGTGAACAGCGCCTGCACCCCGTCCTGCGCCCAGTTCCAGTCGGCCGCGATGCCGCCCATGACCAGACCGAAGATCACCACCACCGGCCAGATCGCCAGCATCGTCCTGACACGATGCGCGATCGGCACCCGCGCCGCCGTGGTCGCCGCCCCGGGGCGCAGGCGCACATAGATTGCAACGGTCAGCATGTAACCAAGGGCTGCCAGAATGCCGGGGATCAGCGCCGCCACGAACATCTTCACGATATTCTGCTGCGCCAGGATCGCATAGATCACCAGAATGATCGATGGCGGGATCAGGATGCCAAGGGTGCCGCCTGCGGCCAGAACCCCGGTGCTCAGACTGTCGGAATAGCCCCGTTTGCGCATCTCGGGCAGCGCCACCTGCCCCATGGTCGAGGCCGTGGCCAGCGATGAGCCACAGACCGCGCCGAACCCGGCACAGGCGCCCACGGCGGCCATGGCCACCCCGCCCCTGCGATGGCCCAGCCAGTCGGATGCGGCCTGAAACAACGCGCCCGACATGCCGGATTTCATCGCGAACTGACCCATCAGCAGGAACAGCGGCACAATCGACAGGTTGTAATTCGAGAAAGTGTCATAGGTCAGCGATTTCAGCTGGCTCAGCGGGGCGGAGGGCCGGCCCAGCACGATCCATGTGCCGACAAAGCCGGTCACCGCCATCGCCACGCCAATCGGCACCCTGAGAAAGATCGCCACCAGCATCAGGGCAAAGGCGATGATTGCCAGTTCCAGCCCGGTCATGTCGCGGCCTCCCGCCCGGCGCAAAGCCAGTTGAACGCCCGCCAGACCGTGTAAAGCGCCACCAGAAAGAACAGCGCCGCGCCGATCACCGACAGGCCATAGGGAATCCAGGTCGGAATCTCCAGTTCATAGGTGGTTTCGGGAAAAAACGGCCGCGGCCCGAACCCGACACCCCCCTGAACGTATCCGAGCCATAGGGAAATTTCTCTCCGAACCCCAGCCAGAGCCGCCAGAGGATCACATAGGCCACAACGGTCAGCAGGATATCCCCCACCAGCCCGGAAAATGCCGTGACCCGGGGCGGCAGATGCTGCATCACAATATCCACCGACACATGGCCGCGCTTCAGCTGACACCAGGGCAGAAAGGCGAAAACGACAATCGCACAGCCCGCCTCGACCAGTTCATAATCGCCGGTGATCGGTGACAGGCCAACCCCGTCCAGAGCCCGCCCAAGGATCGAGGCGCAGACCATCAGCGCCAGCACCGACAACACAAAGCCACCCCCATAGGCCAGCCTGCGGGCCATATATTCCATCAGACGGCCGGTGGCCGCCTCCCATCCGGGTGCCAGTCCCATATTGCTTACGTGTCCCCGTTCTTCCCAAACCACTCTTAAAACTCGATAAGCGGCGCGCGTGCATTCAATATGTCTATATCGAAGCCCGCAACCGACTTATAGCGTGCCGCGACATCCCGCAGGTCTGCTGCACTCATCACATCGTCAATCTTTCCGAACCCGTCAGGGGCACGTTCGGCCACGATATCGAGAACCGTGTCGGGCCCGTCACCGCGCGTGGCCAGAACCAGGGCATTCACCGTCTCGCGCCGGTCCGCCTCATAGGCCTGCAAGGCGGCGGCCCCGCGCCCGTGGCGCAGCAGTTCCCGGGTCAGGACGCGGGCATCCAGGATCGCCTGGCTCGCCCCGTTTGACCCGATCGGATACATCGCATGGGCCGCATCGCCAAGCAGTGTCACCCGCCCAAAGGACCAGGCGGGCAACGGATCCCGGTCGACCATCGGAAATTCCCAGATCCGGTCGGCATGGTGGATCAGCCAGGGGATGTTCAGCCAGTCAAACTGCCAATCCGCGAAGGCCGGGGCAAAATCGCTCAACCGTCCCTCCCGGGTCCAGTCACTGTCCGGCGGCAGGGCGAGATCCGCGATCCAGTTGATCCGCATCCGGCCATCCCCATGATCCTGCATCGGATAACAGACGAATTTCTGCGCCGAGCGGCCCGCCATGGCCATTGAGCGGCCGGTCAGAAACCGGGGGCCATCGGTCACCCCCCGCCACATCATCGTGCCACTCCAGACAGCCGCGCCCTCATCCGGATAAAGCCGGGCGCGCGCGACAGAGTTGATGCCATCACAGGCGATCAGCACCTCTCCATGCACATCGTCCAGCGCAGTCCCGGATTTCCGGTTGGCCAGATGCACCCACACACCATGGCGGTCTTCATCCCACCCTGTCAGCGCCGCGCCGGTCTGGATCACCCCGGCTCCGGCACGGTCCACCAGCGTTCTGAACAGCAGCATCTGCAATGCCCCGCGATGGATCGAATATTGCGGCCAGTGATAGCCCGCATCCATCCCCCTGGGTTCCGACCAGATCGATTGCCCCCGGGCCGAGAAATAGGCCACCTCTTCCGTGCGCAGGCCAATCGCATCCAGCTCCGGTTCCAGCCCAAGCTCAAACAGCTCCCGCACCGCATGGGGTTGCAGGTTGATCCCCACGCCCATCGGGCGCAGCTTTTCAACCGCCTCGACGATATGGAAGGGAATGCCCTGCTGATGCAGGGACAACCCCAGGGTCAGCCCGCCGATGCCGGCCCCGGCAATCAGTACGGTCATCGGCAAAGCCCCCGTTTCAGGCCGCCGACCGCAGACAGGCAGATACCTGAAAGGTAAGCGTCAGGGCAGCCTCCCCCCTGCCCCGACCGGAAGGCAGGGGGCCGGTGGCCCACCCGAAACCCTTCCGTATTCAACATGGCACCCGACCCTCTTCAAGATAGCTCAACGCCATCAGAAGATAGGCCGTGCCCCAGATCAACTCTGACCGGTCCGCAAAATTGCGGGGCCGGTTGAAACACCCGTCCACAAGGCGCCCCCCGGGCCGCATATGTGTGGCCAGCGCATCAAGCATTTGCGGCAAATGCCCTGTCACTTCGCGCGCCTCGGCATTCCCCCATGAGACAGCCATGCGCGCAAGCTGTTCTACAACAATCGCGCTGGCCGATGTATCAACCGGCCCGTCAGGATCCTCAAAATCCCAGGGTGGCGCCACGTCGCCGACCTTGTCGCGCCAATAGCCGAACGTGGCGCGCGCGGCGTCACGATAGCGGGTGTCGCCAAATTCCTGCCAGCCCCGCAGAAAGCCCGCAATGGCCCATGCCTGGCCACGGCTCCAGCAACTGTCATCATGGATGCCAAGCAGGGTGAAATGGCGCAGGATACGGTCATCTGTCTGGTGATATTCGATAAATTCGACGGTCGAACCATCATCGCGCAGGAAATCGCGGATCGTGACATCCAGCATGGCGCGCGCGCCGGCCTCAAAAACCGGATCGCCAAGCTCACGTGCGGCCCAGAAATCCAGCCGCAGATTGGGATGCACATTGTCAACCGCCACGATCCGGCGCGAGGCCAGCGTGGTTGATTTCACCTGCACCTCATGGCCGATCGGCATCGCACCGTTTTGCGGGATCGCCATGGCGCGCAGGGCATAGGCCGCAGCCAGCGCAAGGGCTCGCAACTGCGGATCGCCGGTTTCGGCATAGAGCCGTGCGGCGGAATAATAGAATCTGTGGCCGCGAAACTGATCGTCTTTTTCCAGCTTCGGACGCAGCCATTCGGTGCGCTCCCGGGCCTCCTCGATCAGCTCGGGCCGCCCCTCCAGACGCCCCGCAATCCGCAGGCATTCCACCCAATGCCCGCCACACCAGTCGCCATCGGGCACGGTTTCCCAGATCCCGGTCTCGGGGTCGGCGTGATAGGGCCAGGCGGAACCGATCATGGCGCGGGTCTCCTCGACGCGGGCCAGAAGGGCGGAAAGCATGGCGGAATGTTGCATCAGATCCCCTGTTCTGAAGCGAAAACCCGGGCGCCACGCGTCAAAGCGCAGCGCCCGGTGCAATGATCACTGCGCGGTCGTGCTGTATTGATCCACCAGCGCGCGGGCATCTTCGACCATCTGCGCGCCGGGCAGGCCAAGCCCGTCCATCTCCGCAATCCAGTCCGCGGTGACCTCTTCACCCACGACCTGCAATTCCCCGACGACCTCATCACTCAGCGTGACAATCGTGTTGCCGCGCGCGGTGATGGCGTCAAAGGCCAGATCATCGCCCTCATCCATCGCACGCCCGGCCCAGGCTGATGTCTCAAGGCCGGAATTGGCGTCGATCACCGCCTTGAGATCATCGGGCAGCGCGGCATAGCTGTCAGGGTTCATCGCCCAGATGAAATAGGTGTTATAGAGCGCCCGGTCACCGCCGATCTGGGTGTGGCTGTTGGCCAGTTCCTCAACACGCAGCGCCGGCACAACCTCCCAGGGGATCACACCGCCATCAACCACGCCGCGCGACAGGGCCTCGGGGAAGGCCGGCACCGGCATACCAACCGGTGTGGCCCCCAGACGTTCCAGCAATGCATTCGCCTGACGCGAGGGGCCACGCAACTGCAACCCGTTGAAATCCTCCACCTCGACAATGGGATCACCATTAAGATGGATCACACCAGGCCCATGCACATGCACGGCCATCAGATGGACATCGGAAAACCGGGTATCGGCCAGGTATTGCTGCGTATAATCCCAGGCCGCACGGCTTGATGCTTCGGCCGACATCGAGGTCATGAAAGGCAGTTCCATCGCCTCAGCCTCGGGGAAACGGCCCGGCGTATAGGCCGGAATAGCCCATCCGCAATCAATCACACCATCACGGATCTGATCATAAAGCGCGGGCGGGGCGCCACCAAGCTGCATCGCGGGATAAAGCTCAACGTCGATCCGCCCGCCCGATTGCTCTTCGATGGCCGCCGCCCATGGTTCCATAAAGAACCGTGGAACCGAGCCCATCGGCGACAGGAAATGCTGGCAGCGCAATGTTACCTCTGCATCTGCCTTTGCGGCTCCGGCAGAGCCCATAGCCCCCAGCCCCAGGGCGGCCAGCCCGATTGCCGCCATCTTCAGCGTCATAGTCATATTTATCCTCCCAAGATGTGAAAGCCCGTCCGCGACCCTTGTTTGTGCAGCCCTTGTCTCCTCCACAAGGGGTGCTTGCTCGGCCGGTTTATGCCGCCAACGCCTTTCACGAACATCTACATTTGGTGTAACACCCATATTCAATGGTTTATCCGTAGAGATTTACTTTCAACCAACTGGTCGAGTTTGTCACCAGATTTTTATCCGCCCGGTTGACCGCGCCCGGTCAATGCGGCATCGCGGCGGGAACAGGCAGGAACACGGGAAAGGGCGGCGATGATCCGGCGGCTATATGACTGGACCCTGGGGCTGGCGGGCCACAGACATGCGTTCTGGGCGCTGGCCCTGGTATCGTTCGCGGAAAGCTCCTTCTTTCCGATCCCGCCCGATCTGATCATGATCCCGATGATCCTAGCCGCGCCACACCGGGCCTTTGTGATTGCAGGCGTCTGTCTTGTCTCCTCGGTTCTGGGCGGGCTTGTCGGCTATGGCATCGGCTATTTCTTCTATGACCAACTGGGCCAGCCGATCCTGGCCGCACTTGGCAAGGCCGACGCCATGGCCGCGTTCAACACAAGGTTCAATGATCTGGGGTTCTGGCCGGTTCTGATCGCGGGGCTGACACCTTTCCCCTATAAGGTGATCACCATCATGTCCGGCTGGACCGGCCTGCCGCTGGTCACCTTCATGGTCACCTCACTGGTGGCGCGCGGATTGCGGTTTTTCATCGTGGCGGGCCTGCTGTGGAAATACGGAGCCCCCATTCGCGATTTCATCGAACGCCGGCTGGGGTTGATGTTCATCCTCTTCGTGATCCTTCTTATGGGCGGGTTCTATGTGGTGAGGTTTCTATGACACGCCGCAGCCTGATCCTTCTGGCCGGGCTAGGATCGGCGGGCCTGCTGCTGGCCGCCTACGGGTTTGAATATATCGGCGGTCTGGCCCCTTGTGCGATGTGCCTCTGGCAGCGCTGGCCCCATATGGCGGCCATCGCCCTTGGCGCTTTGGGTGCTGCGCTTCCCTCAACCCTGATCGCGGTGCTTGGCGGGCTGACCATGCTGGGAAATGCGGGGCTGGCCCTGTTCCATACAGGGGTTGAAAAAGACTGGTGGGAGGGGCCGCAAAGCTGCACCGGTGCTGCGGCGCAGGATCTGGGCGCGATGTCGGCGGCGGATCTTCTGGCCACCGATACCGGCCCGCGGATCGTTCTGTGTGATCAGGTCTCATGGGAGATGGTCGGCCTGTCCATGGCAAGCTGGAACGGTCTGGCCTGTCTGGCGCTGGCGCTGATCTGGTTCGCTGCCGCCAGCCGCAACCGCACCATCGGTTGAGCCGCGAGGGGCCAGTAAGGCCCCGGCATGATCCGGCAACTTCCGCGCCGCCCGTGCCAAAACCATAGCCGCTGATAGATATTCGGACACGGTCATAATGCTCCTGCCCGACGGCACCGCCGGGCAGCGCCCGACCCGCCCCCATGGGGTGGGCGCTTCTCGCCCTGCCCTCGCCGCGTTCGCTTGAGCGTCATGCGACTTTGCACAGTTCTGGTGTCAAAAGGAGCAGCGCAGCGCCTTTTTATGCCACGGTTCTGCATCGCCGATTGTAAGCCTCGAACGAGGCGTGGGCAGGAGGAAAATCCCTCTGCTTGATGTTGGGCAGAGCTGAATTATAGCATGCTGCCTTAAACCTGAGACATCGCGCATCACAAATGTCCCGAGAACGCGAAGCGTGGCAGGGTATTTGTGATTCAAGTTTAAGGCAGGGTGCTTTAATCAGGCGTGTTTTTGCAGCGAACACCGCCAGCAATGAAGCTCATGCCACCTTAGACTTTAAAGCCGTAAGTCGTGTACTTTTGCTGAGGCGGCTCGGATGGCCGTTTGCGCCACTCGAACTTTGAGGTCACACGGTCAAAAACCGGATATTCTTCGACATATTGCAGATCATCGTTATCGTTATCGTCATCGCTCATGTGTCAGCCCGCCGCTTTTTTCCGCATCTTGGTCGCTTTGCGTTGCTTGGCTTCCATGGCCTTGCGCTGTTTGCGGTTCATAGATGGCGCGGAAGGCGAGGCCGACGCATGTGCGGGGCGCTTGTGCCCGGTTTTTGGCTGTGGGCGCATCCGGGCGGTTGGCGAAGGCAGGCGGGATGTTCGGCTTTGGCTTTGACCGCTTCATCGTGCTGTTGGGATTGAAGCCCGCCAAGCTGTCCGGCGCGGGCATCCGTGTGCCGATCTGCTCCCATTCGTTGGCGAGGTAGATATCTTCCAGCGTCACAGCCGAGCGGGCCATCGGCGCAGTGATACGCATGGCCGGGCGTGGTGCCCGTGCCCCAGAAATCCAGAATATGCGTGGAGCTGTTGGTCATAGTGCGGGTTACTCGACCCGGTTGCAGACGTCCCCGCTTGTCGTAGGAGACAACGAGATCACCGGCTTGCATTTGGTCTTGGCGCTTATACCAGACCTTCGAGAGCACCAGCTCTTCGTCATAGCTGCCATCCAGACGCGGTTTGATCGACGGGTCGAGCGGCCACATCTGCACTTTGGAGTCGTGCAGGAAACAGTATTCAGGGCGGGGGACTGGGCGGAGGGAAGATGTGGGCGCACTGCTGCTATCAACCAGAGCCTGCAAATTGGGAATGCCGGTATCAACGGTGAGAAGCTCTTCTAATGTGTATGACTGGTTAACTGCGCGGCCAAGAGAGTATCCGTTTTGCGCTCTATACACATCCGCTAGATATTCCGCCTGCTCTTCTATTCCCCATTCACCGAACGGAACACTGTTGTTCAGCTTATCTGAATAGTCATAGTCGTTGTTGAAGTTTCTTTCTCGAACGACATTCACACCTTGATGATTTTGCCAAACATGCCCCATCTCATGCATAAATACCCCCTTGGCCAATGGATGCACTCCGGGGGCAGAAAAGTCATCGCTATAATAGGCTGATAATCTTTCCGGGTAGTAGATGTTTCCGTTGGGAGCTGTAATCGATAATGGAAGCCCAATGGCACCGCGATCATACACACGAACATCGCCGTAAGCGATTGAGTCTCCGAAAATCGCCGCCGCCATATCAATTTCGCCCGGAGTAAGCCCTCTGCTTCCCATGATTTTGCCCTATGTTGTTTGATCGCAAAGAGTCTCGAAATGTTCGAATTGATTTCGTGAATCTTCTGTTTCAAACATGATTCTTATTGAATCACGTTCTTTTTGACTTCTGGAAATCAGGATGAATTCGGTATTATTGCCAAGAGAAGATATAAGGGTTGCGAGCGATTGGTCAAAATCCGGCTCATTGTCTGAAACAGAAGTAACTGTGAATGAGCCATACCTGCTGCCTTGAATTGATCTAGATTGTGAGTCTACCGAAAGCCTATGATCGTTCGAAGGTGCGGTACGGTCACCTACAACCAAGGCGTCCGAAATTCTATTAATATTTCTGCGCCGCAACGAGGAGTTTAAAGGGACGCGGACGTCAATGCGGGGAGTCAGCACGACATCCCCATCATCATCTCTCTCGCAAGATACTGCGAACCATGCTTCAATTCTAGACATAGCTTCAGAACCGAACCTAACGTCGGAAGATGAAATTCTAATCGCCGCTGATCGTGTGTCACCTGCGACTTCCCATGCAATAGCAGATTGAGAGCTCCCAATCAGAAGTCCCAAAAGCAAACAAGCTATTCGCATCTCAATAATCTTTCTAAGATCGTTGCAAATTTTCTATCTGAATCGGTCGTTTTTGTCACGTGCAATCTGAGCGCGAGCGATCAGTGGCTTAGGCGTTCCAAAAACCTGGGGCAAAACGTTTGGAGTTTTGGAAGGTTTTTGGCATCATGCAGCATGATTATTGGCTATGCCCGCGTATCGACAAATGACCAGAGCTTAGATGCTCAGCATGACGCCTTGGCTGGCGTGGATGCAAAGCGCATATTCTCCGAAACCTTGAGCGGCGTGAAGGCCAAACGGCCAGAGCTGGACAAGATGCTCGACCAGCTCCGCGATGGTGACATGGTGGTGGTGACGAAGTATGATCGCCTTGCGCGATCTTCTCGACATTGTGGACGCAATCAAAAAGCGTGGTGCGGGTAACCCCTGCGGTTTGGTAATATTTTATCCATATTGCGCAATCTGAACGGTTTTATTCAACCCGTTTTGCGGGTCTTCTCCGCAAAACGCGACCCGAACGGAGCTGACATGCCTCACCCAAACTGCCTTTTGATCGGTGCGCCGGTCGATAGCGGCAAACGCCGCGCCGGGTGCCTGATGGGCCCCGATGCCTATCGCACTGCCGGTCTGGCCGACACTTTGGCCAGCCTGGGCGCAAGCCCCGAGGATCTGGGCAATATTGCGCCCGCCCCATTGCGCCCGGTGACCGCCGCAAACCCGGCCCTGCACGGGTTGGCCGAAACCATCGCCTGGACCGAGGCCCTGACAGAGGCCGCGCGCGATGCCATGGCCCGGGGCTTTCCGATCTTCCTTGGCGGCGATCACAGCCTGTCGCTTGGCACGGTCGCCGGTGTGGCCAGCCATGCGGCCCGCGCGGGCCGCCCGCAATTCCTGCTTTGGCTTGATGCCCATGCGGATATGCACACGCCGGACACCACCACATCCGGCCATCTGCATGGCACGCCGGTTGCCTATGCCACGGGGCGCGCAGGCTTCGAGGCTTTCCCGCCGATGCCCGCGCCGATCCCGCAGGATCAGGTCTGCATTCTGGGTCTGCGATCGGTCGACCGGCAGGAAAACGAGATGCTGGGCCAGACCGGTATCGCCGCCCATGACATGCGCGCCATTGACGAATACGGGGTTGCGCCCCCGCTTCGCGCCTTTCTGGAGAAGGTGGCTACAGTTAACGGGTTTCTGCATGTCTCGCTGGATGTGGATTTTCTTGACCCGGGCATTGCCCCTGCGGTCGGCACCACCGTGCCCGGCGGCGCGACGTTTCGGGAGGCGCATCTGGTGATGGAAATCCTCCATGACAGCGGGCTGGTCACCTCTCTCGACCTTGTGGAACTGAACCCTTTTCTGGATGAACGCGGCCGCACCGCCTCGCTGATGGTGGATCTGACCGCCTCGCTGATGGGCCGGCGCGTCTTCGACCGCCCGACACGGAGCTTTGCCGCATAAACCTGCCGGCCCCCTAGGACCACGCCTTGTGCCCTTCGGCCCGGTCGATGCGATGATGCGGCGGATCGTCCGGCCGCAATCCCCCTCAGTGCAGCGGGAATTCCCCCACCACATTGCGCCATTCCCCCGGCGCAATCATCTTGCGATGGGTGAATCGCACGGAATGCAACGGGCCTTCGATTTCATCCTGCCAGAACTCGATGAATTTGAAGAGTCGCGGATAATCCGGCGCAAGATCATAATCCTGCCAGACGAAAGTATTGAGAACACTGCGAAAATCCGGCATGCGATAGCACATTTCCGCCGTGGTCAACCCATAACCCTTCAACATCAGCTCGGTTTCGGTTTCTGCCATTGGGCACCTCTTGTCTGGTCCCTTGATAGATAAACTCTGCCAGATGTTCGCTAAGATTCAAGAAAAACAATCCGTTATCAGCCACGTGGTCCGGCTGCCAGCACGATGATGCATCGCCCATTGCACCCCATATCCAGTTGAAGCTATACTGCATGGCAACAAAATATAGACGCAGCAAAAAGCGAGCATATCCGCGTGACTGACACGCCAGAACCCCCTGAAAACATGGATGAAACCGCGCCCGAGCGCCCGGAATACACGGGCCCGTCCATCGGCATTTCCGAGGAGATGAAAACCTCGTTCCTCGACTATGCCATGTCGGTGATCATCTCGCGCGCCATTCCCGACCTGCGGGACGGGCTGAAACCGGTGCATCGTCGCATCCTCTATGCGATGCATGAGACCAATAACAGCCATGACAAATCCTACCGCAAATCGGCCCGGCCGGTGGGCGATGTGATGGGCAAATACCACCCCCATGGGGACGGTGCCATTTACGATGCACTGGTGCGCATGGCGCAGGATTTTTCCATGTCCCTGCCACTGCTGGACGGCCAGGGCAATTTCGGTTCGATGGACGGGGATAACCCGGCCGCCATGCGCTATACCGAAGTGCGGATGGACAAGCCTGCGGCCTTCCTTCTGGCCGATATCGACAAGGATACGGTCGATTTTCAGGACAATTACGACGGCAAGGATCAGGAGCCCACGGTCCTGCCCGCGCGTTTCCCCAATATGCTGGTCAACGGGGCGGGCGGCATCGCCGTAGGCATGGCCACCAATATCCCGCCCCATAACCTGGGCGAGGTGATTGACGCCTGTCAGGCGCTGATCGTAACCCCGGATCTGAGCAGTGAGGAACTGATTGACTATGTGCCCGCGCCGGATTTTCCCACCGGCGGCATCATTCTGGGCCGATCCGGCGCGCGCAAGGCCTATCTGGAAGGGCGCGGCAGCGTTGTCATCCGCGCGAAAACCCGGATCGAGGAGATCAGGAAAGACCGCTATGCCATTGTTCTGGATGAGATTCCCTATCAGGTGAACAAGGCCAGCATGATCGAGAAGATCGCCGAGCTGGTGCGGGAGAAAAAGATCGACGGCATTTCTGCCGTGCAGGATGAATCGGACCGTGTGGGCGTGCGCGTGGTGGTCGAACTGCGCCGCGATGCCACCGCCGAGGTGGTTCTGAACCAGTTGTTCCGCTTCACCCAGATGCAGACCTCGTTCGGCTGCAACATGCTGGCGCTGAATGGCGGGCGGCCCGAACAGTTGACGCTGCGCGGTTTCCTGACCGCCTTCCTGGATTTCCGGGAAGAAGTCGTGGCCCGGCGCACCGCCCATGAGCTGATGAAGGCGCGGGAACGGTCGCATATCCTTTGCGGTCTGGCTGTAGCTGTCAGCAATGTGGACGAAGTCGTTGCAACCATTCGCAAATCTGCCGATGCGGCAGAGGCCCGCACAGCCCTGATGACCCGCCGCTGGCCCGCCGGGGAGATCGCCGATTACATCCGCCTGATCGACGACCCGACCCATAAGATGAATGAGGACGGCACCTATAATCTCAGCGAGACCCAGGCCCGCGCGATCCTGGAACTGCGCCTGCAGCGGCTGACCCAGATCGGCGTCAAGGAAGTGACCGACGAGCTGCGGGAGCTGGCCGAGAAGATCAAGGATTACCTGGCCATCCTTGCCTCGCGCGACCGGATCATGGCAATCATTTCCGCCGAACTGGCCGAGGTGAAGGAACAATTCGCCGTGCCTCGCCGGACCGAGATTGTCGACTGGTCCGGCGATATGGATGATGAAGACCTGATCGAACGCGAAGACATGGTCGTGACGATCACCGCAGGCGGTTATATCAAACGCACGCCCCTGGCCGAGTTTCGCGCGCAGCGGCGCGGCGGCAAGGGTCTCAGCGGCATGGCGACCAAAGAGGATGACGTGGTCACCACGCTATTTGTGGCCAACACGCACACACCGCTGTTGTTCTTCACCACGGATGGCATGGTCTACAAGCTGAAAACCTGGCGCCTGCCCCAGGGCGGGCGCACGGCGCGCGGCAAGGCCGTGGTCAACATCCTGCCAATCCCCACCGGCGTCGGCATTGCCGCAGTGATGCCCGTGGACCGGGATGAAGACCATTGGGATGAATTGCAGATCGTCTTTGCCACCACGGCAGGCGATACACGGCGCAACCAGCTTAGCGATTTCACCAATGTGAAAGCAAACGGCAAGATCGCGATGAAACTGCCCGATGACGGTTCGGTACAACTGGTCAATGCCCGGATCTGCACCGAAGAGGATGACGTGATGCTGGTCACCGATGCGGGCCGCGCGATCCGGTTCCGCACCAGTGATGTGCGCGTCTTCAAGGGCCGCGACAGCACCGGCGTGCGCGGTATTCGCCTGTCGGGGACGGATAAGGTTGTCTCCATGGCGGTGATCCGGCATTTCGAGGCCAGCGCAGATGAACGCGCCGCCTATCTGAAAATGCGCCGTGCAATGGCGGGTTTGGCGGATGATGTTGATGTAACGGATGAAGATGAAGACGCCAGCGGCGATCTGGCCCTGACCCAGGAACGCTATGCCGAGATGTCGGCGCATGAAGATCTGATCCTGACCATCACCGCCGGCGGCTCGGGCAAGCTTTCCTCCTCCCATGATTATCCGGTGCGCGGCCGTGGCGGTCAGGGTGTTGCCGCTATCGACAGGGCCATGCGCGGCGGGCCGCTGGTTGCCAGTTTCCCGGTTGAGATGGACGACCAGATCATGCTCGCCACCTCCACCGGGCAATCCATTCGCGTACCGGTTGAGGGGATATCCTTCCGGTCGCGCAGCGCCGGGGGCGTCAAGGTGTTCGACACCGCCAAAGGCGAGGTTGTGGTCAGCGTCGCCTGGATCGCCGATCAGGGAGAAGAAGAGGACGACACGCCCGCCGAAGACTGACCTGCGCGCCCTTCCCCGCGCCCTATCCTTGCAACACACATGCCCGGCGCCGCGTCTTCCTGGACTGGATTGGCGGGTCTGGTGGATATTTTATTTCCTCATTCCGCACACAATACTGCCCGATTCGTCGACAATACTTTGCTTAGGCGTGAATTGTTGCGATGGCTTTCCATGTCAGGTTGTCCATCCTCCATCGCGCATAGTGGGGAAAGATTTCATGGTTCAGGGCACGGCCAATCGCGTGACAAACGGCAAAACGGCGCAAAATCTTCTGCGGATTTTGATCGCCTCCTATTTTCTTGCGGCCGCCCTGCAACTGATCCCGGGCACCGACCTGACACCGCTGACCTCGCGGGTCATGCCGCCGGGGCTTGATGCAGCACTGGCCGCCGCCATCGTCTTTGGCCTCGCCTATCTGGTGATGATCGGTGTCTGGATGCGCGGCGCAGCCCTGCTTCTTGGGCTGATGACGTTTTTTGCCTCTTACATCAAAATGCTGGAACTTGGGCTTCAGGAAGAACTGGGCGATTTCTGGCGCGATCTGGCGCTGATTGCAGCGCTGATGCTGACCTATGCGGATAAATCCCATTACGATCCCCGGCTGAATCAGGCGATCCGGCGCAGGGTGAGGCCGCGCCGGGTGCAATCTGCCGCGACCAGCGCCAGTCAGCGGATGGACGAGACCACAGTGGAGGGCAGCGCGCCGCACCCCGCCGCCGCCCCGGCCCGCAAAATCTGGCGCTTGCGCAAAGACCAGGCTCCGATCGACATCGTCTTTCGTGAGCCACCCGACCCGAAGACCTCATAAAGACATCCTCGCGGGGCGATGACGGGCCCGCCCGGGGTTTTCTTCGCCGCGCGGGCCCGCTATCCCCTGCCCATGAGCAGACCCCTGCATATCATCGGCGGCGGCATGGCCGGATCCGAAGCCGCCTGGCAGGCGGTGAATACGGGCGTGCCTGTTGTGATCCACGAAATGCGGCCCGAAACCGGCACATTTGCCCATCAGACCGGCCATCTGGCGGAAATGGTCTGCTCCAACTCCTTTCGTTCCGATGACAGCGAACAGAATGCCGTCGGGCTTCTGCATTGGGAAATGCGCGCCGCCGACGGGCTGATCATGGAGATGGCCGACCGGCACCGCCTGCCCGCCGGCGGCGCCCTTGCCGTCGACCGGGAGCCGTTTGCCGCCGCCGTCGATGACCGTCTGCGCCGCCACCCGCTGGTCACCTTGTCAGAGCAGGAGGTGACCACCCTGCCCGCAGACGGCCCGGTGATCATCGCCACCGGCCCGCTGACCTCCGGCGCCCTGGCCCAAGCCATTGCTGCGGAAACCGGGCAGGACAGTCTGGCCTTCTTCGATGCCATCGCCCCCATTGTCTATGCAGACAGCATCGACATGTCCAAAGCCTGGATGCAGTCGCGTTATGACAAGGGTGAGACCGAGGAAGAACGCACCGCCTATCTCAACTGCCCGATGGACCGCGATCAGTATGAGGCCTTCATCGACGCGCTGCTGACCGCAGACAAAACCGCGTTCAAACCGGGGGAAACCGCCGGCTATTTCGATGGCTGCCTGCCGATCGAGGTGATGGCCGAACGGGGCCGCGAAACCCTGCGCTACGGCCCGATGAAACCGGTGGGCCTGACCAACCCGCATCAGCCCGAGGTGAAGGCGCATGCGGTTGTTCAACTGCGCCGTGACAACAAACTGGGCACGCTTTATAATATCGTCGGCTTTCAGACCAAGATGAAATACGGCGCGCAAGCCACTGTTTTCAAAATGATCCCGGGGTTGGAGAATGCCCGTTTCGCGCGGCTTGGCGGGATCCATCGCAACACATTTCTCAATTCACCGACCCTGATTGACGATCAGATGCGCCTGCGTTCAAAACCCCATATCCGCTTTGCCGGTCAGATCACCGGGGTTGAGGGCTATGTGGAATCCGCCGCCATGGGGCTGCTGGCCGGTCGTCTTGCCGCCGCCGAGCTTATCGGGCAATCCCTGCCCCCGATCCCCCAGGTCACCGCCATGGGCGCACTGATCCATCACATCACCGGCGGGGCCGAGGCCAGGACATTTCAGCCGATGAATGTGAATTTCGGCCTGTTCCCCCCCGTCCCCGGGCTGAAAGCCGGGCGGCGCGGGCGCAGGGACCGCTACAAGGCCTATACGGACCGGGCCAAACAGGCCTGGAGCGACTGGCTGGGCTATAGCGTTTCGACTTTACATTGAAGCAGTGGAACGGCTTTCGCGTTTGAGCCAAAGGCGAAAGGCAGCGAAAGGCGTTTCAACATAAAGTCGAAACGCTTTAGGCGGCACTGGACGCAGCCTGACCCAGTGCCTAGAATATCTTCATGAGTGATGGATATCTCAAAGACGTCTACGATCTTGATGGTCCCGGGGCCGTGCGCAGCTATTACGACAAATGGGCCAGGACCTATGATGCCGAGGTTGGCGAAAACGGCTATGCCACACCTGCGCGCTGTGCTGCGGCCCTGAAGGCGACCGGCCTGCCGCTGACCGCCCCGATCCTTGATATGGGCTGCGGCACCGGGCTGTCCGGTGTGGCGCTTGCGGCGCAGGGTTTTGCAACGCTTGATGGCTGTGATCTGTCGCCCGAGATGTTGGAACAGGCCCGCGCAGTCGGGGTCTACCGCGATCTTTTTCCAGCGGATGCAGTGCCGCCCCACCCCTATGCCGCCATTGCCGCGGTTGGTGTGATCGGCCCCGGGGCGGCCCCGCCGGACCTGTTTGATACCTGCCTCGCCCTGCTTGATCCGGGCGGGCGTCTGGTTTTCTCCTTCAATGATCACGCCCTCGACATCCCGGACTATCCCGCAAAGCTGCAAACCGCCCGCGACAGTGGCGCGGTGCGCCTGCTGTTTGAGGAACATGGCGACCACCTGCCCGGCATCGGCATCAAGTCCACCGTGTATGTTCTTGAGAAGACGTGACATTCACCACCCGTTTCGCCCCATCCCCCACCGGCCCCCTGCATCTGGGGCATGCCTATTCCGCATTGCTGGCGCAGGGTCTGGCCCGGCGGAATGAAGGCCGCTTTCTCCTGCGGATCGAAGATATCGACCGCAGCCGCGCCCGCCCGGAATGGGAGGCGCAGATTTTCGACGATCTCGCCTGGCTTGGCCTCTGCTGGCCCGAGCCGGTTCTGCGCCAATCCAGCCGGATGGGCGCCTATCACAGCGCCCTGAGGCATCTTCATACCCTTGGCCTTGTCTATCCCTGCCACTGCAACCGCGCAGATATCCGCGCCGCGCTTGACGCCCCGCAGGAAGGCGCCAAGCTGCCCACCGGCCCCGATGGGCTGGTCTATCCCGGCACCTGCCGCCTGCCCCCGGATCAGGCCCGCGCCACGCCCATGGCGGATCAGGCCGCGCTGCGCCTGAACATCCGCGCCGCCCTTGCCCATCTGGGCGATCCGGTGCTGAGCTATGAGGAAACCGGCGACAGCCTGCCCTCCGGCCAGATCAGGATATCCCCGGAGATGCTGATCCATCAGCTGGGCGATATCATTCTCGCCCGCCGCGATATAGGCACATCTTACCACCTGTCGGTTGTGCTGGATGATGCAGAACAGCAGATCACCCATGTCATTCGCGGCGCCGATCTGTCCGCAGCGACCGCAATCCATGTCCTGTTGCAGGACCTGCTCCAACTGCCCAGACCGATCTACCATCATCACCGGCTGATCCGCGACGCGGCGGGCAAACGTCTGGCCAAACGCGATGATGCCCGCGCCATCGCCACCTATCGCGCCGAAGGCGCCAGCCCGCAGGATATCCGCAGCGAACTCGGCCTCTGAAACCCCGCCCGCTTCTTCTTGTCGAAAATACGCCCGCCGGAGGCGTCCCGAGTGCGCAACACGCGCCGGGCTCAGCCTTCGGGCGCCATCAGTTCCACCTCTTCGCCCTCCCGCAGGGTGGTATAGAAACAGACCCGGCGGTTCGTATGGCAGGCGGGCCCGGTCTGGCGCACCAGAACCAGCAGCGCATCGCGGTCGCAATCCACCCGCATCTCGACCAGCTCCTGCACATGCCCGCTGGTCTCTCCCTTGACCCAGAACACCTGACGGGACCGCGACCAATAGGTCACCCGGCCCGATGCCAGGGTCTGCGCCACGGCATCGGCATTCATCCAGGCCAGCATCAGGACTTCGCCGGTCCCGGCCTCCTGCGCGACCACCGGAACCAATCCGTCGGAATTGTAACGCAGCGTTTCAGGATCAAACCGCATCTCGGTCCCTCTTTGCAAATCAACAAGGCGTCGCTACCTATAGGCCAGACCGCTATGAAAGCAACGCCATGAGTGCCGAGACCGACCTGATAAAGCTTTATTCGCGGCGCATTCTGGCGCTGGCCGCCGATATGCCCCATGCCCGACGGCTGGCCGCGCCCATGGCCAGCGTGAAAAAACGCGCGCCGCTTTGCGGCTCGACCGTAACCGTTGATCTGGATGTGGATGCCGGCCGGATCACCCGTTTTGGCCAGGATGTGAAAGCCTGCGCTTTGGGTCAGGCCTCTGCCGCGCTGATGGGGCAGAACATTCTGGGCCGCACATTGGCTGAGATCGAAGCCGCGCGCGATACGCTGAAAGCGATGCTGAAAGACAATGGCCCGCCCCCGGCTGCGCCTTTCAAAGGGTATGAGGTGCTGAAACCGGCGCGGGAATACAGGAACCGCCATGCCTCGATCATGCTCGCGCTGGAGGCCACGGCCCAGGCCATGACCGAGGCACAGCAGGCCGATTGCGCCTGAGGTACAGCGCCCCGCCTCAAATAGCTTCGGCCCAGAATTCTGCAACGCATATGCATTGATCGGAGGGCATCGCCCGAACCGAGGGGTGGGCGAGAAGAGCCCGCCCCGTGGGGGCGGCTCAGACGCTGCCCGGCGGTGCCGCCGGGCGGGAGGGTGATGCGGGGTGGTTCAGAATTTCAGCCCGAAGCCATGAAACCACCCAAACCCTTTCCCTGACCCATAAAGCACCCTGCCTTAGACTTGCATCACAAATACCCCGCCACGCTTCGCGTTCCCAGGGTATTTGTGATGCGCGATGTCTCAGGTTTAAGGCAACATCATGCTGTAAAAAAACCGCCGCACCCCGGGGCACGGGGGCGGCGGAGGATGCGTGTCTTATGTCAGGGCCGGTCAGGATGTCGTTTCAGGCAGAAAACACATCCCGGGGGGAGAGAAAACCGGACGCCTGAGGGGACATCGCGCACCGGTATAGGGCCTCTGACGGACCGCAGGCAGTCTCAGGAGAGATCAGGGTCAGTGTTTCAACATAAAGTCGAAACGCTATAATCAGACAAGGCCGGGCAGGTGGAACAGGCCCACGGTCAACCCGGCCAGAAGCAGCACACCGATGCTGTCATACAGAAGCGTATCGCGGGAACGGGCGAGGATATGGCGGGTCTGGGTGATCATGGCGTCATCCTGTCTCAATCTTTTGTTGACCCTTTGTTCTCATTTTATTCGCCCCGTGTAAAGAACTTTTTGAGAACATTTGAGAACAAATGTGGATTTTTTCTAACCGACAGAGATCAGCCGGATCGCCTTTTCCTGCTCCAGCAGCCATAAAAGCACGCGCATCGCCTGCCCGCGCGGGCTTTCCAATACCGGGTCACGCTCCAGCAGGGCACGCGCATCGCTTTGGGCAACCGCCATCAGCGCGGTCTGGCTTTCCAGATCCGCCACCCGGAAGCGCGGGATGCCGGATTGCGCGGTGCCGATCAGATCGCCGGCTCCGCGTATCGCCAGATCCTCCTCGGCAATCCGAAACCCGTCCTCGGTTTCGCGCAATACACTCAGCCGCCGCCGCGCGCCCTCGCTCAACGGGTTGCGATACATCAGCAAACAGGTCGAGGCCGCGGCCCCGCGCCCGACCCGGCCGCGCAGTTGATGCAATTGCGCCAGACCGAAAATCTCCGCCTGTTCGATCACCATGATCGACGCGTTCGGCACATCCACCCCCACCTCGATCACCGTGGTCGCCACCAGAACCCGCGTGCGCCCGGCCTGAAAATCGGCCATCGCCCGGTCTTTCTCGGCCATGGGCAATTGCCCATGCACCAGGCCCACACCCCCCTCCCCCAGTTCCGCGCGCAGGGCCTTGAACCGTTCTTCCGCCGCCGTTGCCTCGAAAACCTCGCTTTCCTCGACCAGCGGGCAGACCCAATAGGCCTGCCGCCCCTCGGCCACCGCATCGCGCAAATGCTGCACCACCTCGGCCATGCGCGCGGTGGAGATCAGCGCGGTTTTCACCGGCCTGCGCCCGGGCGGTTTTTCATCCAGCACGCTGATATCCATATCGCCATATTGCGCCAGGCTCAGCGTGCGGGGGATCGGCGTTGCGGTCATCACCAGCATATCCGCCGCCCGGCCCTTTTTGGTCAGCCGCACCCGTTCGCGCACCCCGAACCGGTGCTGTTCATCCACAATCGCCAGCCGCAAATCCGCAAATTCCACATCCTCCTGAAACACCGCATGGGTGCCGACCAGAATATGGATATCGCCACACGCCAGCGCCGCCAGTTTTGCCTTACGCCCAGCCCCCTTATCGGCCCCGGTCAGGTTTTCGATCACCACGCCCGCAGCCTCGGCCAGGGGTTTCAAACTGGCATAATGCTGCGCCGCCAGGATCGAGGTGGGCGCCATCATCACCCCCTGCCCGCCTGCCTCGACCGCCACCAGCAGCGCCATCAGCGCGACCAGTGTTTTGCCCGAGCCCACATCACCCTGCAGCAACCGGCTCATCCGCTCCGGTTTGCCCATATCGCCCGCGATCTCCTCCATCGCGCGCAACTGGGCCGCGGTCGGGCGAAACGGCAGGCTGTCCAGCACCGTCTGCCGCAACGCCCCGTCACCGGTTGAGGCCACACCACTAGCCTTGCGCATCGAGACCCGCGCCAGCCCAAGGGTCATCTGATGGGCCAGAAGCTCATCATAGGCCAGACGTTCGCGCGCGCCCGCACTGCGCGACAGATCCTGCGGGCCGGTCGGGTTATGGGCCTCTTGCAACGCGTCCGGCCAGGCGGGCCAGCCCTTGCGTTTCAGCAATTCCAGGTCGATCCATTCCCCCAGATAGGGCGCCCGTGGCAGGGCCGAGGCCACCGCTTTGGCGATGCCTTTCTGCGTCACCCCCGCAGTCAGGGGATAGACCGGCTCATAGGGGGGGATCTGATCTGTGTCCTCGGGCGGCACTATATGATCCGGGTGCGCCATCTGCGCCACCCCGTCGAACAATTCCACCCGGCCCGAGACCACCCGGCGGCTGCCACTGGGCAAGATCCGTTCGAGATAATCGCCTTTGACATGGAAGAACACGAGCTGAAACACGGTTTCCGCATCGCTGACCTCTACCCGGTAGGGGCCGCGCCCCGCCGGTTTCCGGTGCCGCCCGATCGTCACCTCAACCGTTGCCATTCCGGGCAGGTCAACCTCGCGGATCGACGCCCGGCGCGCCCGGTCCACACCGCCCAGGGGCAGGGTCAGCAACAGGTCTTTCGGGGTGTCCACATGCAGGCCGCTGTAATGTTTCGCGGTTTTCGGCCCGATCCCGTCCAGCGTTTCCAGACCGGCGAAAAGCGGAAACAATATCTCGGGCCTGCCGCGCATTTCAGCCATCGCCGGCCCCCGATGGTGCCCCGCCGATCAGCGCCAGCCAGGCATCCTCATCCAGGGTTTTCACCCCCAGATCCGCCGCTTTTTTGGCCTTGGACCCCGCCCCCGGCCCGGCCACCAGAATATCGGTCTTGGCCGAAACGGAGCCCGCGACTTTCGCGCCCAGCCCTTCGGCCCTGGCCTTGGCCTCGGCCCGGGTCATTTTCTCCAGCGTGCCGGTGAAGACCACGGTCTTGCCCGCAACCGGGCTGTCGGATGCGGCCCGGGGCGTCATATCTTCAACCGAAAGATGGCTGGCCAGACGGCGGATCGAAGCGCGCTCCCGCTTCTGCTGGAAGGTTGTCACAAGCGACAGGGCGACGGTTGCACCGATCCCGTCGATCCCCACCAGATCCTCCCAGGCCGTCAGCGCCGCAGGGTCCAGCCCCTCCCAGACCGCATTGCGCGCGGCGGCAAGATTGGGGCGGCGTTCCTCCTCGGCGGCGCGCTGACGTTCTGCTGCGACCGCATCCTCGGCGGCGCGATGTCGGTCTGCGGCCGGTCCGGCAGCATCGACCGCTGCCAGAAAACCCTCCCAATTGACATAATGGCGTGCCAGATCGGCGGCGGCGACCTCCCCCACATGGCGGATGCCGAGGGCAAAGATCACCCGCGCCATCGGGATGTGGCGTTTGTCATTGATGGCCGCGAACAGATTGCCGGCCGAGGTTTCGCCCCAGCCCTCGCGGTTTTTCAGTTGTTGCAGCCCGGTGCCATAGCGCGCCTCAAGCTCGAAAATATCCGCAGGCTCCGCGATCCAGCCATCCTTGTGGAACTGTTCCACCTGTTTCGCGCCCAGACCTTCGATGTCGAAAGCCGCGCGGGAGACGAAATGTTTCAGTTTCTCAACCGCTTGCGCCGGGCAGATCAACCCGCCGGTGCACCGGCGCACCGCGTCCCCTTCCTCGCGCAACGCATCAGAACCGCAATCCGGGCATGTGGTGGGGAAGACATATAGCACCGCCCCTTCGGGCCGTTTCGACAGGTCCACATCCGCCAGTTTCGGGATCACATCGCCTGCGCGATAGACCTGCACAAAATCCCCTTCGCGAATATCCTTGCCATCCCGGATCAGATTGCCCTTGCTGTCGCGCCCGGCGATGTAATCCTCGTTATGGAGCGTCGCATTCGACACCACGACGCCCCCCACCGTGACCGGCGTCAGCCGCGCGACAGGGCTGAGCGCACCGGTCCGGCCCACCTGAATCTCGATCTTTTCCAGCCGGGTCCAGGCCAGTTCGGCGGGGAATTTATGGGCAATCGCCCAGCGCGGCGTGGTGGAGCGCAGGCCAAGCCGGGCCTGCAACGCCAGATCGTCCAGCTTGTAGACCACCCCGTCAATATCATAGCCCAGCGTCGCGCGGGCCTGTTCAATCATGGCATATTGCGCCAGCAATGCCTCGGTATTTTCACAGCGGCGGGTCAGGTCATTGGTCTGGAACCCAAGCGCGGCCAGCCGGGCAATCGCCCCCGACTGGGTTTCCGCCAGGGGCGCGGAAAGCTCCCCCCAGGCATAGGCGAAAAACCTCAGCGGGCGGGCACGGGTGATCCCTGCATCCAGCTGGCGCAGCGATCCGGCGGCAGCGTTGCGCGGATTGGCAAAGGTTTTCTCCCCCGCATCTGCCTGGCGGCTGTTCAGTGCGGCGAAATCCGCATGGCTCATATAGACCTCACCGCGCACTTCCAGCACATCCGGTGCGCCGGTCAGACGCTCCGGGATATCCGCGATCGTATGGGCATTGGCGGTCACATTCTCCCCCACGGCGCCATCGCCCCGTGTGGCGGCCTGCACCAGCACACCCGCCTCATAGCGCAGCGATAAAGACAGCCCATCAATCTTCGGTTCTGCGGTGAAAGCCAGCGGCGCGTCTGCATCCAGCCCCAGATAGCGCCGGATGAAACTTACAAATTCCGCCACATCCCCTGCATCGAACGCATTGCCCAGCGACAGCATCCGCTGCGCATGGGAGATTTTGGAAAACCCCTCTGCCGGGGGCGCGCCCACCTGATCACTGGGGCTGTCGGCCCGTTTCAGATCGGGAAAAGCGGCTTCAAGCGCCGCGTTTTCGCGTTTCAGCGCATCATAATCCGCGTCGCTGATCTCGGGCGCGTCATTCCGGTGATAAGCCGCATTGGCATCGGCAAGACGGGCCGCCAACTCTGCCAGCCGCGCCTTTGCATCTGCTCTGGACATGTCCGGGCGGTCATCCGACCCCGCCAAGATATCGCTCATCACCCGGATACCCCTCCGCTCACGCTCCGTATAAGACGTGATAAAGCACCCTGCCTGAAACTTGAATCACAAATACCCTGCCACGCTTCGCGTTCCCAGGGTATTTGTGATGAGCGATGTCTCAGGTGTAAGGCAGGGTACTCTATAGGAGGCAGGTGCCGTCAGGTCCAGCCCGGGATCACAGGACAAGAGCCCGCCCGCACCTGACCTGTGCGCGAGAAGTGTTCAGGCGGTGGTTCCGTCAGGCAGAGGCCGCGATTTCCTTGATCTCCATCTCGGGCTGCGGGTCACGCAGGACATAGCCACGCCCCCAAACCGTTTCGATGTAATTCTCTCCGCCATTTGCCTCGCTGAGCTTTTTGCGCAGCTTGCAGATGAAGACATCGATGATTTTCAATTCTGGCTCATCCATGCCGCCATAGAGATGGTTGAGAAACATCTCTTTGGTCAGCGTCGTGCCCTTGCGCAGGCTCAGAAGCTCCAGCATCTGGTATTCCTTGCCCGTCAGATGAACGGAACGTCCCGCCACATCAATGGTTTTGGCATCCAGGTTCACCGAAATCTCACCGGTCTTGATGATCGGTTGCGCATGCCCCTTGGAGCGGCGGATGATCGCGTGAATCCGTGCCACAAGCTCTTCGCGGTGGAAGGGTTTTGTGAGATAATCATCCGCGCCGAAGCCAAAGCCTTTCAGCTTGTTATCCGTATCGTCAGCCCCTGACAGGATCAGAATAGGTGTCTCGATCCGCGCCAACCGCAATTTGCGCAGAACCTCATGGCCAGTCATGTCGGGAAGGTTGAGATCAAGAAGGATCAGGTCATAATCATACAGCTTTGCAAGATCGACCCCTTCCTCCCCCAGATCCGTCGCATAGACATTGAGATTGGCATGGCTCAGCATCATCTCAATGCTTTTAGATGTGGTGGGGTCATCTTCGATCAGCAGAACACGCATCAATTCTCTCCAACTACAAGCCAAGTGCTGACGCGAACACTGTGGCGAAACCATTAACGCCGAGTTACTTTATTACAATATAATGAAGATCGTTCCTGTTGCAATTCAGAAAATACATTTACGCATCATAATTACACATGACAGGGGAAATTATGCACGATATTGTTGCACCGCCGTAGCGCGCAAGGCTGATTCCCCATAGGTGGAGACCGCCTTCTTCCAGGATGCCAGTTCCTCATCCGACAGGTCCCAGGTTTCTTTCGCCTCACTTGCCGTGATCAAACCATGCTCAACCGCACGCACCACCGCGGCCTTGCGGCTGGCCACCCAACGGCGCGTTGTCGGGCTGGGCAGGTCGGCACGGGTCATCTGCGTTCCGTCGGGCAGGGCAACCACATGTGGCCCCTTTATGCGTCGGATATACATAAACTGTCCTCTCACGCCTCAAACGTGATGGAAGACATGCCAGAAACTGCTTAAAGAGCGGTAAGCATCGCCCTTGTGAATAGGGCGCATTTTCCTATATTGCGCCCGAACCCGCCGATTTTTCCGGAACCATCCCATGGCCCTCGACCACCCTGCCCGCGCGCTGAACTCGCTTGGACTGCCGAAAGCGCCCGCCGACACCCGCGTGGTTGTCGCGATGTCCGGCGGTGTCGACAGTTCGGTTGTCGCAGCAGTGCTGGCCGAAGAAGGCTATGATGTTGTGGGCGTCACCCTGCAATTATACGATCACGGGGCGGCCCTTGCCAAAAAAGGCGCGTGCTGCGCCGGGCGTGACATTCATGATGCCCGCCGCGTGGCAGAGGAAATGGGCTTTCCCCATTATGTGCTCGACTATGAAAACGTCTTCAGGGACGCGGTGATCGACGAATTTGCCGACAGTTATCTGGCCGGGGCCACGCCGGTGCCCTGCATTCGCTGCAATGAACGGGTGAAATTCAAGGATCTGCTGGAAACGGCCCGGGAATTGGAGGCCGATTGCATGGCCACGGGCCATTATATCCAGCGCAAACTGGGACCTGCCGGGCCGGAATTGCATTCCGCCGCCGATTCCGCACGCGATCAATCCTATTTCCTGTTTTCAACCACGCCCGAACAATTGTCTTATCTGCGCTTCCCGCTTGGCCATCTGGCCTCCAAGGCCGATACAAGGGCGCTGGCGGCGAAATACGGATTGAGCGTGGCGGATAAACCGGACAGCCAGGATATCTGCTTCGTGCCCGATGGCGATTATGCCGCCGTAATCGAGAAATTGCGGCCCGAGGCCGCTTCCCCCGGCGAGATTGTCGATATGGAGGGCACCGCTCTCGGTACACATAATGGCGTTATCCATTACACAATCGGTCAGCGCCGGGGCCTCGGGCTTGGCGGGCTGGCCGATCCGCTTTATGTGGTGAAACTCGACCCTGACACCCGTCAGGTGGTGGTTGGCCCGAAAGAGGCGCTTTCGACCCGGACCATCCCGGTGCGCGAGATCAACTGGCTGGGGGATGAGCCGTTCACCTCCCGGCCTGAATGGCATATGGGCGTCAAAATCCGCTCCACCCGCCCGCCGCGGGAGGCGATCATCCGCCCGATCTCGGACACCGAGGCCGAAGTGGAGCTGCTGACCCCCGAGGCGGGCGTCAGCCCCGGTCAGGCCTGCGTGTTCTATGCCCCGGAAGGCTCCCGCATCCATGGCGGCGGCTGGATCTGGCGCGGCGCCTGAGAACACGCGCCGATCAAGGCTGTGCAATATCTCCATCTCACGCGACCTTTGAAATCTCTGACCCTCTCAGCGCCCTTGATCCAGTACCCTGGGATCTCCGAAGACAATGACAGACTTGATCTCTTTCTCACCATTCCGAACCTGGACGGCGAAGCTCGCACAACGCCCAAGACGGAGATTGATATCGGCTTCAAGCGGCTGCTGTCGTTTCTTGAGCGCGCACTCGAGGGTATCCATGAGGGACGAGAAGAAGCGCTTGATGGGTACGACATGGCCCGGTCGATCTGGCAGTCGCGAAACGACCTCAGCCAAGTGCGCCTATTTGTCATCACCGACGGCCTCGCGCGGATCGAGAGGATCGACAACAAGAACCTGAATGGTATCGAAGTATCGAGCCACTTGTGGGATCTGCGCCGACTTTATCGCGCTGTTTCTTCCGGTGCGAGTGATGAAACCATCAATGTAGATTTCTCGAAGATGAGCGGAGGTCCGCTGCGCTGTATCGTCGCTCAGCCTGAAGATGCGGGCTATCGGTGCCTACTCACAGCCATGCGAGCTGATGTTCTGGTCGAAATGTACAAGGACTTCGGACCAAAGCTGCTTGAGCGGAACGTCCGCAGCTTTCTCCAACTTCGAGGGAAGGTGAACCAGAGCATACGCAGAACCATAATCGACGAACCCCAGATGTTTCTGGCTTTCAACAATGGACTGTCCGTGACAGCTGCTGGGCTGGAGGTCAGGGATTATGGCGACGGAACTGCGGAACTTATCTCCGCTGACGATTTTCAGATCGTGAACGGCGGCCAGACGACAGGTTCTATCTTCCGGGCATCGCGCAAGGACTCCGCTGATGTCAGCGAGATTCTCGTTCCCGTCAAGATCACGGAGATATTGCCGGAAGGAAATGTAGAAGAGATCGCCCCCCGAATTTCACAGTCAGCCAACAACCAGAACAAGGTCAACATGGCTGACTTCTCGTCAAACCATCCCTTTCACCGGAGAATGGAGGAGTTGTCGCGCTCTATCCGGGCGCCTCCAGCGCCAGGTCTTCAGCGTCAATCGAGATGGTTCTATGAGAGAGCTCGGGGCCAGTATCACGACGCGCTAGCTCAAAACAGGACGCCGGCACAGCGCAAGGCGTTCGAAGCCATACATCCTCGAAGACAGATGATAACGAAAACGGATATCGCCAAGTTCGAACACACTTGGTCACAGCTGCCGCACATCGTGAGCCGAGGAGCACAGAAGTGTTACCTCGACTTCATGGATGTTGTCGACAAACGCGGCAAATACCTGCCCGACGAGTTGTTCTTCAAGCTTCTGGTTTCACGAGCCATCATGTTTCGGGAAACAGAACGTATCGTGTCTCGACGCAAGTTCGGAGGCTACAGAGCCAACATCGTCACATACACCTTGGCATGGACGCCGACGGTGGACAGCTATCTCGGCCGCGTGACCAAGGCTCAGATCCTCGTCGCCGTGCGCGAGGCGAAGGGCGACAAGGACGCGGACCGCATCGCCGGATTCAAGAAACCCGACATGGTCGAAGCCGCCGAAGAACTGCTGGCGGGCACGGGCTGGCTCCCGCAACCGCTACGCACGGCACCGCTTGTCGATCAGCCCGATGACCCGGAGTTCGAGATCGTCGATGATGGCGAAGTCGAGCCTCAGGCGCAGAACGACGACGCCGAAGATGATCCGCTGCCCCTCGAAGCCGCCGAGTGATCGCGGGAAGACAGGCGAATGGCGGTGTTCGGTCGATGGTTCAATCGCTCCAACCGGACGATGATTGACACGTCGCCGAGGCCGCCTTCACCACAGGTGACCACCAACCGAGGGAGAGGCTCCCCCAACTTCCTCGCGACTGGGGTCCGTCGGAAACGGCGGGCCCCTTTTTCGTGCGCTACCGATGGAGATGCTCATGTCGAACACAGCAGCAGGAATTGCACAGCGCCTCGGTCGCGACACGGAGGCAGTGTGTCGGCACTATCTGTCGAATGGCCGCAAGCAGGGCAATTACTGGATCGTCGGCGATACCGACAATGCGCCGGGGCGCAGCCTTTATGTCCGTTTGACGGGACCGGTCTCCGGCAAGGGGGCCGCCGGCAAATGGACCGATGCGGCCACCGGCGAGCATGGCGATCTGCTCGACCTCATCACGGCCAATCTCAAACTATCGTCCCTTAGCGACACGTTGGACGAGGCGCGCCGCTTTCTCAACCTTCCAAAACCCGGTCCACCATTGCGTGCACCGACGGCGAGAGCTCCGACCGGCTCATCGGAACGGGCGCTACTGGGCCTATCTCAAAACCGGTCTGGTCGTGGTCTCGAATGATCCGTTCTTCGCTTGTGAAGCGCGCGGCGTCCTTATTCCACTCGATGACGATTGGGCCATTCGCGTGGCAACAGCGCGCCGCGTCAGAGCTTTGACCTGTGGGCGAAACCCGTCCGCGTGGTTTACTGAGCAGCGCCGACAACGCATTGCGCGCGCGCTCCGAACGGGCGACGCGCTACGAGCCGGTGCACATCTGCGCGACATTGCGATCTCTTACTTCAGCGCTGATCGCGTCGCGTCTGAGCCATGGAAAACGAGCGCTTTGAAAGCACAAATCGCGCGGCTGGCGCGCTACGGACGCATGCTCGTCGGCGATGGATATCGGCAACTCTTGCGCGGGAAAGCGGCAAGTCACTCGTCAGACTGATACCGTCATTGATTTTGACCCACGACTCCGAACGCTTTGCAAAGCTTAGAAATAGGCTGCCATCAAGGGGGTGACGTTTTTTCGCCTAAGCCTTCGTCATCCCCCTTACGGGCTCTTGTCCGCTTCTCTGTCCATCAACCGCCCCGACGCATCCCGCGACGGGCCGTGATGACCAGAGGAGTTTCCCATGCCCGATCCCAATGCAGGTCTACCCCCGCGTTACCTCAGAACGCCGGAAGCCGCCCGTTTTCTTAGCCTTTCAGGTCGCACACTCGAGAAGCACCGCACCTATGGCACCGGGCCGCGCTATTCGAAGATTGGCGGACGTGTAGTCTACGCTGTCGAAGATCTGCAGTCCTGGGTTGGTCGCGGCGAAAAACGATCGACGTCTGACGACACCGGCGACACTGTACTTCCAGCGAAACGCCATGCGGCAATCTCGCCTGCATACCGCGACGGTAGGCGTTCATGATGGGGCCCACCCAGATCGAACTCACGTGGATCGAGGGGCGTATCGAGCGTTGGCTGCGTTTCGGCCAGATCGCTCGAGAAACGATTACCAGTCGTACTAAACGCACTATCGCCGTCAATCCGGGCGCGGTCTTCGCCTTCGTCCGCTGGGCCGCGAACCAGCACGGAACCGTCGAAAGCCGGATAGATATTCTGCAGGCCCCTCAGTCCGGTGAGACCTATTCAACGGTCCCTTTCGTGACGCCTGGCGGGGTCAGCCTTCTGCGCCTCTCTGGTTGGCCCAAGATCGAGTCTGTGTTGATCGCCATCGACCAGGTTGAGGCCGAGAACATAGCGCCGGAAGATGCATGCCCGGATCACTGGCGACATGTTCACAACCGGATCAGCTGCAATCTCATGCCACGTCGATATACGCCCTTACGCGATCTCGACCTAACAGGCGACACACCGATCGGCGGAATCGTCGAGAGCCGCAGTTGGGCCGGGAAGGATGGCGGTGCCCAACGGTTGGCTTTGGTCGGGCGATCGGATGTCGCGCTCGACAAACAGATCCGCGCTGAGGGCGCCACCTGGATCGATCGGTTGGCCTTGGCGAAGACTAAAGCTCCATTAAGCCATGGCGGTTTCGGGGCCGAGGTGCGCGAGGCCATAGAGAGACGCGCAGACCATCTGATCGAGCAAGGGCTTCGAAAGCCAACTCGCCTTTATGGCGGGCTACGGGATCAAGGCGTTCCTGATCGCCCAATCGCTCAATCAGATCGAAAAGGCCTATGGCCAGAACAATGCCATTCTCGACAATTGTCATGTCCGTGTGGCCTTCGCGACGAATGACGAGCGGACGGCCAAGCGCGTCTCCGATGCCCTTGGCACGGCGACGGAGATGCGGGCAATGAAGAACTATGCTGGACACCGCCTGTCGCCTTGGCTTGGACATTTGATGGTGTCGCGCCAAGAAACGGCACGCCCCCTGCTGACGCCCGGGGAAATGATGCAGTTGCCGCCGACGGAAGAGATTGTATTGGTGTCCGGCTCACCGCCGGTCCGTGCGGAGAAGGCGCGCTACTTTGCAGATCCTCAGTTCAACGCACGGGTTGGAACTCCACCTGATCTCCAAGCCCTGAAGACAAAAGACAGGGTACAGATAGACGACTGGAGCGGCCGCGACCCAATCATCGCACCACCGCCGCCCAAGCGAAAGGAGATCACGGAGGATGCGGATGGCGGCGTTCGGCGTGAACCAAACCTGCCTGAGCATGAGGATATCGCGCCTGAACCTTCTCCTCTGCACAGCGAATTTGCCCATCTCGACGACGAACCGGATGATGACATGCAACGCACGAAGACCATGCGCGACAGGTTCGGGACAGTGGCGCGGCAAGCGTCGCTTGATCCCGATGACGGTATCGAGCTTTAGGAGGCCAGTATGAAGAAGGATCGCCTCAATGTGTATTTCGATCCGTCGCTATCAGCAGAACTGGACGCGATGGCAGTGCGACGGAAGGTCTCGAAGTCACAAATCGTCGAAGCTGCGTTGGCGGCGTTTCTATCGCCGGATGGCGCGGACCAGCGTGAGGCAGCAATTGTCCGCCGTTTGGATCGGCTCACGCGATCTGTTGAGAGACTTGAGCGGGATCAGTCTATTGGCAATGAGGCCGTGGCACTGTTTGTGAAGTTCTGGCTCACGACAACCCCGCCATTGCCTGAAAGCATGCGTGATGCGGCCAAAGCTTCCGGGAAAGATCGCTATGACGGGTTTGTCGAAGCGCTGGGGCGAAGACTGGCGAAGGGGAAAATGCTGACGAAGGAAGTTTCAGAAGATCGGAAAGCGGCGGGGTCTTCATGACGCCTAGTGAATCTGTGCTCCGCAGTAGATGACCGCCTGGAGCCCAATTCTGCAACTGCTGCAGCTTTCTCGAATGCTCGCCATCCGCCAATAAGCGGACATCCGTTTCAAGACAAAGCCTTGTTGCTTATAGAGCAGGCTGCGATTGAAATTGGTTTGCGAACTGTCTGGGTGGGCTGCCCACGACCCGTTTGAACGCAGTATTGAAAGCATTTTCAGATTGATACCCGACGCGCTCGGCAACCTCTGCAATCGTATCGCGCGAAGTCATGAGTTGATCACTCGCTTTCGCCATTCGCAAGTTTGTCAGATAGTCCATTGGGGTCTCACCCACTACGTCATGAAAGCGCCGTGCAAATACGGACCGGGACATCCCGGCGTGTTCCGCCAGAGCCGTGAGTGTCCACTTGCGCCCTATGTCTTCGTGGATCGCGGCCAACGCCAGAGAGAGCTGCGCATCCGCCAGCGCGGCCAGCCAGCCCAAGCCGCCATCCTTCACAACGTGTCGGTGCCGCAGCGTCTGCACCAAAAGGACATGGGAAAGATGCTGCGCAATCAACAACCCTCCGGGACGAGCTGCGGCCACTTCATCCAGAATGCGTTCGACCAGATACTGCAACTGCGCTGCGGCAGCCTGTTCGGCGGGGATCACGATGATCGGGGGCAGCATAAAGACAAAATGCGCCGGTTGGACCTGTGACACCGTAAAACGACAGCTTGCGATCGTTGCGTGACCTCCACCATTCACGACAGCAGGTTGCTCGGAAAGAGGCGCCGAAAAGAGGCGCTCCAGCGGTTCGGGAACACAGGAAGGGCCTGTTGCAATCGAAAATGGTCGACCACTTGGAAGAACAAAGAAGTCGCCTTGCTCAACCAGAACCGGCGTGTCACTTCCCTCGACGGCCACCCAGCACTGCCCCGAAAGCATCGTATTGCATTTCAGCGCCCCGGCCTGATCCGGAAAGGCGACTGCGGATGGGTGGCCCAGGTCGATCAGGCCTGCGAGGTGGCTCTGCGGCTTCAGGATCGAAAGAATGTCAGACAGGGGGTCCATGGGGTCCAGTCGGTTGCTCAGCTTTGGCTGAGAATACCGAACCGATCATCGGAAAACAACAAATTGGGACGATTGCGAACATTTTAGCAACCATCACAAATTCAACGTATCAGAAGCGCTCTTATATCTAGTCTCATGAGATTTGGTTGGACGACCGACCCACGTGCAATAAAGGAGATAGCTATGCGTGTATTCGTAACCGGAGCAACAGGTTATGTCGGCCGCGCCGTCGTTCGCGAGTTGCTGGACAACAACCATGCGGTCATCGGGCTTGCACGGTCCGATGCCTCAGCTGATGCCCTTAAACAGGCGGGGGCTAAACCACATCGGGGAAGCCTCGAAGACCTGGCCAGCCTGCGTCAAGGGGCCGCCAAGGCCGACGCCGTGATCCATCTTGGCTTCAATCACGATTTCTCGAAGTTCGCCGAAAACTGCGCCCATGACGCCGAGGTTGTGCGTGCCATTGGCGCGGAACTGGCTGGATCGGACCGGCTTTTCCTTGTGACGTCGGGCACTGCAATTCTGTCACCTGGGGCATTCTCGACCGAGACCGACCTCGCACCCACCGGGGATATGGCAAACCCCCGCGTGGCAACAGAACATGCGGGCGCAGAGATGGCACGGAAAGGCGTCAAGATTGCCGCCGTACGACTAGCACCTTCTGTCCACGGCGCCGGAGACCACGGTTTTGTGCGCATGCTGACTGACATAGCGGTACAGAATGGCGAGGCTGCCTATGTAGATGAAGGGCAAAACCGCTGGTGTGCCGTGCATCGGCTGGACGCCGCGCGCCTTTACCGGCTGGCCTTGGAGCGGGGCGAAGGCGGCGTCCACTACCATGCAGTGGCCGAAGAAGGCGTGCCGTTCAAGGATATCGCCGAGGCGCTCGGCAAAAGTCTCAATCTGCCGGTATCACCCAAGTCTGGCGAAGAGGCCCAGGCCTACTTCGATTGGTTCCACTTCATGGCGGCCTCCGACACCCCGGCCTCTAGCGCATGGACACGGGAAGTCTTGAACTGGAGCCCGTCCGAACCATCTCTGATCGCAGACATCAAAGCGGGTCTATATCATCCTACTGCGGCCTAAGGGGAATGGTGCGAAACAGGAATACCTCGATTGACCAAATCGCGGACGTTTCGCCAGATGATAGAGCACCGTTGGTGTAGGAAGTCGGCTCCGTTATGCACCTCAACAAACGGCTGCTAACAAAGTCATCCGGATATTTTATGAACCAAACCAAATGTCCGGATTGTCCGCGATGAGGTCTTCCAAAGTTTCGGCGACGGAATAAGATCTTACGCCATCTCCTGCTGCTCTACGCTGCAGCGCTACTACGCCCTCAAACCTGTTGCTGATGAGCCAATTCCGGTCTTCTTAATCGATCCCGTAACCAATTGCGGGACCGCCAATGAACGTCCAAACTCTCAAATCAGCAGCGATCGAGCGCGGTTCCCGCATGCTCTTGACGGCCCTTGGGCCCGCCATCGCGGCTTGGCTCAAAGAAGACACCATTGTCGAGGTAATGCTGAACCCAGACGGTCGGCTATGGGTCGACCGGCTGGGCGATGGCCTTTCAGACACGGGAGAAAAGCTTTCACCTGAAGATGGCGAACGGATCGTTCGGCTGGTCGCCCATCACGTCGGATCCGAGGTTCATGCGGATGCTCCGCGCGTTTCCGCAGAACTGCCTGGAACGGGTGAGCGGTTCGAAGGACTTCTGCCTCCCGTCGTTGCGGCCCCGACCTTCGCAATCCGCAAGCCTGCGGTCGCGATTTTCTCGCTTGATGACTATGTTCGCGCCGGGATCATGGACGCGAGCGCCGCAGATGCGCTGCGTGACGCCGTTTCATCGCGCTCCAACATTCTAGTCGCAGGTGGCACATCCACCGGCAAGACGACCCTAACCAACGCGCTGCTCGCCGAAGTCGCAAAGACCTCCGACCGTGTCGTGCTCATCGAGGATACGCGCGAACTTCAGTGTACGACGCCTAATCTGGTTGCGCTGCGCACGAAAGACGGGATCGCAACACTATCTGATCTTGTTAGATCTTCGCTTCGCCTTCGACCTGACCGCATTCCGATTGGGGAGGTGCGCGGACCCGAAGCGCTCGACCTCCTTAAGGCTTGGGGCACCGGCCACCCGGGTGGGATCGGCACGATCCACGCAGGCTCCGCGATCGGAGCGCTGCGTCGTCTTGAGCAACTGATCCAAGAAGCCGTCGTTACCGTGCCCCGAGCCCTGATCGCCGACACAATCGATGTTCTCGCCATCCTCAAAGGTCGGGGCTCTGAGCGCCGCCTTACCGAACTCGCCCGCGTCACCGGGCTGAGCGTTGAAGGCGACTATGAACTGCAGCCTCTCCACATCGCCCAGAAAGGATCCATCCAATGACACGAACACTCACGCACCATTCCCACCTTCCAATACATACGTCAGCCGCCGCAATCGGGTTCCTGCTCATCGCCGGCCAGGCGCAAGCCGCCGGTTCAGGAATGCCATGGGAGGCGCCGCTGCAAGCGATTCTGGAGTCCATCGAAGGCCCGGTTGCCAAGATCGTCGCAGTGATGATCATAATCATCACTGGGCTAACTCTGGCCTTCGGTGATACGTCGGGCGGTGCGCGCCGACTCGTGCAGATCGTTTTCGGTCTCTCCATTGCCTTCGCTGCATCGAGTTTCTTTCTTAGCTTCTTCTCTTTCGGCGGCGGTGCGCTCGTATGATTGACGCCACCGACATTCCGGGTTTCACCGCTCCAGTGCATCGTGCGCTCACCATGCCGATTCTGCTTGGCGGCGCACCACGCACCATCGCGATCGCTAACGGCACGCTCGCGGCGGCCATTGGACTTGGCCTGAGACTCTGGCTTGTCGGCATCGTTTTCTGGGTCGTTGGCCATCTACTGGCGGTCTATGCAGCGAAGCGCGATCCGCAGATTGCCGATGTTGCCCGCCGCCACCTCCGTTATCCAGCTTGGATGGGGGTGTGAGCCGATGATGCACCTCACCGAATACCGCTCCAAAGCCGCATTACTTTCGGACTTTTTGCCTTGGGCAGCGCTGATAGGTGAAGGTGTCATCCTAAATAAGGATGGCAGCCTGCAGCGTACAGCTCGATTTCGGGGACCGGATCTCGATTCCGCAACACCTGCGGAACTTGTTGCCACCGCCGCCCGCCTAAACAGCGCCTTACGCCGTCTCGGATCGAAATGGGCAGTCTTCGTCGAAGCGCAGCGAATTCCAGCAAGAGAATATCCGTTATCCGAGTTCCCGGACCCGCTATCTGCGCTCGTCGATGCCGAACGACGCGCACAATTCGAGGAGAAGTCTAGGCAGCGGACTCATAAAACTGGCACCATAGCCTGACGGATGCGAGTTTGATCATCGCCAAGAAGTTGGCAGATGTCTTTTCGTATCGGGTGGCTATACGGCGGAAGGAAGCTTTGAGGCGGCCAAAGAACCGCTCGATCTTGTTGCGCTCGCGATAGATATCGACGTCGAACTCGGCGGGCAGTTTGCGGTTGGATTTGGACGGGATGACGTCGATGGCGCCCTGTTCCCAGATCATCTTGCGGATCCAATCCGCGTCATATGCCTTGTCAGCCAGAACGTATTGGCCAGGTTGCAGCCCGTCCAAAAGCTGTTCGCATGGGGGTGCATCGTGGGCTTGGCCCGGCGTCAGTTCATAGCGGATCGGCAACCCGTCCTGATTGGTAAGTGCATGTATTTTCGTGGTTAACCCACCCCGCGACCGGCCCATGCAACGACGCGGGTCGTTTTTTTGAGCGTCGCTGCAGAATGGTGAACCCGAACCGATGTGCCATCCACCATCACGGTGTCGATATTGTGCGCATCGGCGACCGCCTCCATTACCCGATCCCAAATGCCCGCATAAGTCCATCGGTTGAAACGGTTGTAGATCGTTGTGTAGGGGCCGTATTGATCGGGCAAATCGCGCCACGGGATGCCTGTGCGCAAGACATAGAAGATGCCATTGATCACACGCCGATCATCGACACGCTTAACCCCTCGGCTGTTATTTGGGAGCACTGCTTTGATGAACTCCCACTCCAAATCGCTCAAATCTGACCGCGCCATTCCACTGCTCCGCATATTGTCTTGCGGGAAATGAATCATAACAGGCTGGAAACGTGAAGCTCTTTGTAAGTACGCTGCCTAGTTGATCCTGCGTGCGGTGCGGAGAAGGTCCGGATCGAGCCCACCTTTCCAGAACTCCGCAACGCAGCGAATGTCGGCATTTGGGAAATTCGGCGAACTCGGTCCCTTTGAAATTTCATTCGACGTGTGTCTTCAGCCGCTCCAGAGCGCGGTCCCATTTCGTACCTATCTGCACAAGAAATTCGTTCGCCTCGTTCACGCGTGGCAACTCCAGGCTGTATCGCGTTTCCCTCCCGGATTTTACCGCAGAAACGAGTTGAGCTTCTGTCAGGGTTTTGAGGTGCTTACTGACAGCTTGACGAGACACATTCATGCCTTCGCATAGAGACGAAACCGACAGCGAGTCCTCCTGTTGTAGTCGAGCGATCAAGGCAAGACGGCGAGGGTCACCAAGTGAAGCGAATGTAGTCGCAAGCCCCGGTTGTTGGAGGTCGTCATCAACTATCATTCCAAGAAATCCCTAATGTTCTTGGTCTGTGCATCCCAGCCGCCCTCGTTGTCGCGAAATGCTTGCACCGACTTGTTTTTAGGTAATTTTTCAAAGCCGCTCTCTCGTATGGTAAGTTTCGAACCGTTGCCTGATGGTTCAAGAATGAACTCGACCAATGTCGACTTTTGGTCGAGGCGTTGATCATCCGGTTGGACCGTTTCGTCCACTGGCCAAACAAAGCTGCTGACCCGCATCCGCCGTCAGTGGTTCGCCAAGCGCAAATCCGTCGCCGCAATCCTGAAAGAGGTGATGACGAATGAGGCGTCTGCTTTGGTCGATAGTGACGCAGAGAACAAAGCGCTGGATGCGGACGAAGCCCTGCAAGAACTCGGATCTGACATAGTCGGCGCGGCTTATGTAACGGCCACAATCACCACTTGGGACGACGATGAACGTACTGCAGACGCCAAGATCAAGCTTGCGGAAAAAGTTGTTCAAGGCCGCGACTTCACCTGCATCCCGGAAACTCTGAACGCGGTCGAAGCTTGGCTTGGATCACTCCCTGGCCATCTTTACGCCAATGTACGCCAGCCGCCGATCTCTACGCTCAATCTTGCGCATATGATCCCGATCTCAGCGGTCTGGGCCGGACCTGCGCATAACGATCACCTCGATGGTCCGCCGCTTTTCTATGCCGAGACGCAAGGCGCAACGCCGTTTCGTTTTTCGACCCATGTCGGGGACGTCGGACACACGCTCGTGGTGGGCCCAACCGGTGCTGGCAAGTCCGTCTTGCTTGCGCTCATGGCGTTGCAATTCCGGCGCTACTCGGATGCACAGGTATTTGCCTTCGATTTTGGCGGCTCGATCCGCTGCGCGACAGTGGCCTGCGGCGGCGATTGGGAAGACCTCGGTCTGGCGTTGTCGGACGAAGAAGACGCCGTCCAACTGCAACCCCTCGCACAAATCGACGATCCAGCAGAACGGGCTTGGGCGCAGAACTGGCTTGCCGGATTACTGGCTCGCGAAGGGGTCATGATCGATCCTGTTGCCCGGGACCATCTCTGGTCTGCGCTCACATCTCTTGCCTCCGCGCCGCTTGAGGAACGGACCCTGACTGGTTTGTCGGTTCTGCTTCAATCCAATGACCTCAAACGCGCCATGGCCCCGTTTTGCCTGGGCGGACCGTTCGGGCGGCTCCTCGACGCAGAGAGCGAAGCACTCGGAACGGCCGACATGCAAGCCTTCGAGACGGAAGGCTTGATCGGCTCAGCCGCCGCGCCAGCCGTCTTGGCCTATTTGTTCCATCGCATCGAAGCGCGACTCGATGGAAGACCAAGCATGATCATCGTCGATGAAGGCTGGCTCGCGCTTGATGATGCGACTTTCGGCAATCAGCTTCGGGAATGGCTCAAGACCCTGCGCAAGAAGAATGCGAGCGTCATCTTCGCGACCCAATCGCTCGCCGATATCGATGGTTCCGATATTGCGCCTGCTATCGTTGAGAGCTGCCCAACACGTGTCTTCTTACCCAATGAACGCGCTTTCGAACCGCAGATCGCCGCGACCTACCGCAGCTTTGGCCTGAACGACCGCCAGATTGAAATCATCGCCCGGGCGACGCCCAAACGCGACTACTACTGCCAGTCGCGGCGCGGCAACCGGCTCTTTGCGCTCGGTCTCGGAGAAATAGCGCTCGCCTTCACCGCCGCTTCTTCCAAGGCCGACCATGCGGCCATCGACTCCGTGCTCGCCGAACACGGCCGGGACGGCTTCGCCGCCGCATGGCTCACCAGACATAATCTCCACTGGGCAACTGAATTGCTCACCCCATCGGACAACGTGATCAACGCCACCCCGCCCCCCACCAAAGCCAAGGATACGAACCATGACCAAGACAACTAAACTCGCCGGACACGCATTCGCGGTCCTCCTTATATCGAGCGCTATCGCGCTTTCGCCAACGACAGCGCCACCTGCCCAAGCCGGGCTGTTCGGCGGTGGGTTCAGCGGCATCGTCTATGACCCAACCAACCACGCTGAGAACTTGCTGACCGCTGCACGTTCTTTGGAGCAGATCAACAACCAGATCGCCCAGCTGCAGAACGAGGCGCAGATGCTCGTCAATCAAGGACGCAATCTCGCAAGTTTGCCATACTCCTCGCTGGCACAGCTACAGTCCTCCGTTCAGCAGACCCAGCAATTGCTGAATGAAGCGCAGCGGATCGCCCATGATGTGGCGACCATTGATGAGGCCTTCACGCAGGACTACGGGACATCAGCCGCACAGGGTGATTTTGACGCGATGATCGGTGGCGCGCGCGAGCGCTGGCTGACGTCCGTTGCTGGCTTCGAAGACGCACTGAAAGTCCAAGCTGGCGTTGTTGGAAATATCGAGACAGCTCGAACCGAAATGCAAGCGTTGGTCGGTCAAAGTCAGGCCGCGACGGGAGCGCTTCAAGCGACCCAAGCAGGCAATCAGCTGCTCGCTCTTCAAAGCCAGCAGATATCCGATCTGACTGCTGCAATCACTGCGCAGAACCGGGCGCACTCGCTGGAGGCCGCGCGAACCGCCTCTGCCGAGGCGCAGGCCCGCGAGAACCTCACACGTTTTCTCGATTACGGAGACGACTATGAGCCGACCACCGTGCGGATGTTTCGGTAGGCCGCCATGAGGCTCACTGCCGAGACCACCCTCAAAGGGATTGCAATTGCCATGGGTGCGATCGCGGCTCTCATGGCAGCAGGCGAACTGCATCACGCTCTTGAAGAGGAAACAGTGGATCAACCCGCCGTGGCGATGGAAGATCCGCTGCGCTTAGCTCTGCAACGCTGCCGAACTCTGACCCCCGAAGAACTTAAAGCCGACACCGAGTGTCAATTGGCCTGGGCTGAGAACCGCCGGCGTTTCTTCTCCATTCCATCAGACGGTCAGGAAACGGAGTGAGCCATGGATGGCGTTGGTATCATCGATCGATTCCTGGAGGTCTTCACCTCTTACATCGACAGTGGCTTTGGTCTGCTCAGCGGCGATGTCGCCTTCCTTGCCACTACTCTCATAGTCATCGACGTCACGCTGGCCGCACTCTTTTGGGCCTGGGGCGCGGATGACGACATCATCGGACGCCTCGTGAAGAAGACGCTCTTTGTCGGCATCTTCGCCTATATCATCAGCAACTGGAACGCACTTGCCCGCATCGTGTTTGAAAGCTTCGCAGGACTCGGCTTAATTGCGACCGGCGGCGCCATTGGCGCGGGCGAACTCCTTCAGCCCGGCCGCATCGCGGCAGTGGGTCTCGAAGCAGGTCAGCCGATCCTCGAATCCATTTCGGAGCTGATGGGCTTCGTGTCCTTCTTCGAGAACTTCATCCAGATATCGATCCTGCTCTTCGCCTGGATCATCGTGATCCTCTCCTTCTTCATCCTAGCGATCCAGCTCTTCGTCACACTAATCGAATTCAAGCTGGCAACGCTGGCCGGCTTCATCCTCGTGCCCTTCGGGCTCTTCAACAAGACCGCCTTCATGGCCGAGCGCGTCCTGGGCCTCGTCATATCTTCGGGCGTAAAAGTCTTGGTACTTGCTGTAATCGTTGGGATCGGCTCGACCATATTCGGTGAATTTACGGCCGGCTTTGCCGGTGAGCCAACCATCAACGACGCCATGGCCATCGTGCTCGCGGCACTGTCGCTGCTCGCCCTTGGCATCTTCGGTCCTGGCATCGCGAACGGCATCGTCTCAGGTGGACCGCAACTTGGCGCAGGCGCCGTCGTTGGTGCTGGGCTTGCAGCGGGCGGCGTTGCCGCAGGCGGTTTAGCCGGCCTCAAGATGGCCGGTGCCGCAGGTGGCGCTGCGCTGCGCGGTGGCTCGGCAGTGGCCGGCGGCGCATCGACGGCGTTTCAGATCGGAGGAGCCTCAGGATCGAGTGTGGCCGGGAAAGCCGCGAGCGGGATGGCTGCGGTCGGTCAGGCAGGTGCATCCGTCGCGGCAAGTCCTCTCAAACGGGCCGTCTCGGAAGGCTACCACTCAGGCTCACGCACGGCCTTCGAGGCCACCGGCGGCAAGTTCAGCAATTCCCCCGGCAGCATGCCGCGCCCCGCGAACGACGGGCCGCCCGCTTGGGCACGCCGCATGAAGCGCCAACAATCCCTGCAACACGGCGCAAGCGTTGCCGCCCACGCCATCCGCTCCGGCGACGGTGGTGGCAGCGGCGCCGTGATCAACCTTTCGGAGAGATCATGATATTCAAAAGACCCAGCGTGCGATATGCCAAGACCCCGGAACCAACCACACCTTATCAGAAGGCCGCCCAAGCGTGGGATGACCGCATAGGATCTGCCCGCGTTCAGGCGCGCAACTGGCGACTTATGGCGATCGGATGCCTCGCCACAACGGCCGCTTTCGGATTGGCCCTTGTGTGGCACTCCACCCAGGGCACAATCGTCCCTTACGTCGTCGAAGTGGACCAGCTTGGTGCGGCACAGGCCGTGGCTCCTGCGACTGCAGACTATCAACCAAGTGATCCCCAAATTGCGTTTCACCTTGCTCGCTTCATTGAAAACGTACGTCAACGCCCGATCGATCCGATCGTCCTGCGCGAGAACTGGCTGCGCGCCTACGACTTTACTACCGACCGCGGGGCTGTCGCGCTCAATGATTTCGCGCGTGAGAACGACCCGTTTGGCAGTATCGGCGAAGTTCAGATTGCCGCCGAGATTTCAAGCGTTATCCGCGCCTCGGATTCCAGCTTCCGCGTGGCCTGGATCGAACGCCGCTACGTGAACGGCCAACTCGCCGGGACCGAACGCTGGACCGGTATCCTCTCCGTCGTCATCCAGCCGCCGCGTGATGCAGAGCGGCTACGAAAAAACCCCCTTGGCGTTTTCGTTCACGCCATCAACTGGTCACGGGAGAACGTTCAATGAAACATCGCAATTCAACCAAACTGCCCCTTGTCGCACTTTGCGCCACATCAATGCTAGCGGGCTGCTCTACCTTCAAGCCACCCGAGATAAGCTATGACGATCCCGTCGAAGCAACTCTGATTGCAGACCCACCGCGACCTGTTCAGATCGTAGAGCGGCCCGAACCACTACCGCTTCCCGGGCAGCTCATGCGCATCGACGCTGATGACCGCCCACCGGAGGCATCGGAGCCGACCGAGCGGATCACCAATGCCAATGCGGCGGCGCGCATCGAGCCCGTCCGGGACGGGTTCATAAACGCGGTCCAGCTATACCCCTACAGTTCGGGTGCCCTCTACCAAGTCTATACCTCGCCTGGACAAGTGACGGATATCGCGCTGCAAGCTGGCGAAAGCCTGGTTGGGTCCGGTCCCATTGCCGCAGGTGATACGGCTCGCTGGATCATCGGCGATACTGAGAGCGGAACCGGCGACGATCGTCGTATTCATATCTTGGTGAAACCGACCCGCCCCGATCTGGTGACCAACCTTGTCATCAATACAGATCGCAGAACCTATCATTTGGAACTGCGCGCAACACCGCAGGCCTATATGGCGTCGGTTTCGTGGCAATACCCCGAAGATGAACTCATCGCGCTGCGCAGCCAAAATGCGCAAAGTGAGGCCGCACTACCTATTGGCCGGAATGTCGACCTCACCAATATGAATTTCCGCTATCGAATTACGGGTGATCGTGCGCCCTGGCGCCCCCGCCGTGCCTTCGATGACGGAAGGCAGGTGTTCATAGAGTTCCCGAGCGGGATCGGACAAGGAGAAATGCCGCCGCTTTTCGTCATCGGACCGGAGGGCGATGGACAGCTCGTGAACTACCGGATCAGGCGCAACTACATGATCGTGGATCAGCTTTTCGCTGCTGCGGAGCTTCGCTTGGGAGATCGACAGCGGCTCGTCCGGATCATTCGCACCGATGGTATTCGTCAATCGCAACGGCAAATTTCATCTGCCGTTACCCACGAGACAGACCGATGAGTGATGTCGAAACCGAACAAGAGATGGAGGAAACCCGGCGTTCAGAGGCTGATATCGCAAAGGAACTGCGGCTCCGCCCCGATCCACCGCGCGTGATGCGATTGTCGCGAAAGGCCATCACGGTTCTGGTCGTGGTTGGCGGATTGGGTGTGGGGGCAATCCTGATTGTTGCATTACAGAGTCCCGAAGGACTCGATGGGCCGTCGGAACTGTTCTCGACTGATCGAATTCAGGAAGCCGAGGGTCTTTCTCAGCTTCCAAGTGACTACGGATCCTTTCCGCAACTGGGCCCACCGCTTCCAGGAGAACTGGGCCGGCCAGTGTTGTCGGCACAGCAACGGGGAGAGTCCATGCCGGTTGTGGCCGCCAGCGGAACAGCGGTTGATCCGGTGCAACAAATGCGTTTGCAGGAGGAGGAAGCAGCTCGGATCGCGACACTGTTCGCAGATGCTCAGACAATGACGACCACTTCAGGACAACAACCGAGACAATCATCGACAGCAGTAGGTCCGAGTCTGCAAAGTGTGTTCCCAGCGTCTATTGAACCGGCAACCCAATCGGATGCTACAGACCGCCAAGAGGCCTTCCTGGATCGCGAGATAGACCGACGGACTACAGCCGCTGATCGCCTGCAGGCTCCATCGAGCCCATACGTCGTGCAGGCGGGTAGCGTCATCCCTGCTGCCCTCATCACTGGAATACGCTCAGATCTGCCGGGTCAGATCACCGCGCAGGTCACTTCTCATGTCTACGATAGCCCAACTGGACAGTTCCTGCTGATCCCGCAGGGTTCCCGTCTGCTCGGTGAGTACGACAGCCGCGTAGATGCAGGTCAGCGCCGCCTCCTGTTGGCTTGGACGCGCATCATCTTTCCGGACGGTCGCTCCATAGTGCTCGAGCGCGAACCCGGCACCGACGAGGCTGGCTTTGCTGGACTTGAGGATCGTGTCGACAACCACTGGGATCGAGTGTTTCTCGCTGCTGGATTGGCGACCATTCTGAATATCGGTTTGGAGAGTACCAGCGATGATGGTGATGCAATAGCGGAAGCTATCCGGGACGGGACACAAGATACAATCGGGCGTGCAGGCGAAGCAATTGTACAACGTCAGCTGGGCATCCCGCCAACGTTGACCATCCGCCCCGGATTTGCCGTCCGTGTAATGGTCACTCGCGATCTCATTCTCGAACCCGGAGTAGACACGAGATGACGAAACTGAAACTGAGCAATATACGCGACGACAAACCGGTGAAGCTGACGGTTGAACTACCGGCTGATGTACATCGCGACCTCACGGCTTACGCTGATATTCTAAGCCGCGAAACGCAGCAATCTCTGGAACCTGTCAAGCTCATTGCTCCGATGTTGGCGCGATTTATGGCTACTGATCGCGGCTTTGCCAAGGCGCGAAAACAATAACCTAAGCCAACACCACCAGAACGGCGTGGATGGAACACATCTTTCGAAAGACTAGGAGGGATTGGCGCTAAACTCACGCCAATCCCTCATCGCTGCCCAATAGCTCTGCATGTTGGACGTGGTAACTAGGCAGCGTACTTACAAAGAGCTTCACGTTTCCAGCCTGTTATGATTCATTTCCCGCAAGACAATATGCGGAGCAGTGGAATGGCGCGGTCAGATTTGAGCGATTTGGAGTGGGAGTTCATCAAAGCAGTGCTCCCAAATAACAGCCGAGGGGTTAAGCGTGTCGATGATCGGCGTGTGATCAATGGCATCTTCTATGTCTTGCGCACAGGCATCCCGTGGCGCGATTTGCCCGATCAATACGGCCCCTACACAACGATCTACAACCGTTTCAACCGATGGACTTATGCGGGCATTTGGGATCGGGTAATGGAGGCGGTCGCCGATGCGCACAATATCGACACCGTGATGGTGGATGGCACATCGGTTCGGGTTCACCATTCTGCAGCGACGCTCAAAAAAACGACCCGCGTCGTTGCATGGGCCGGTCGCGGGGTGGGTTAACCACGAAAATACATGCACTTACCAATCAGGACGGGTTGCCGATCCGCTATGAACTGACGCCGGGCCAAGCCCACGATGCACCCCCATGCGAACAGCTTTTGGACGGGCTGCAACCTGGCCAATACGTTCTGGCTGACAAGGCATATGACGCGGATTGGATCCGCAAGATGATCTGGGAACAGGGCGCCATCGACGTCATCCCGTCCAAATCCAACCGCAAACTGCCCGCCGAGTTCGACGTCGATATCTATCGCGAGCGCAACAAGATCGAGCGGTTCTTTGGCCGCCTCAAAGCTTCCTTCCGCCGTATAGCCACCCGATACGAAAAGACATCTGCCAACTTCTTGGCGATGATCAAACTCGCATCCGTCAGGCTATGGTGCCAGTTTTATGAGTCCGCTGCCTAGGCAATGCTGGGCAAATTGCATGCCTGTTCTCAACCCAGAACAATTTTATGCAAATTCATCCGCATGCTTTTCGCACCATGCACGGAACGTGCGCGGCGCGGTGCCGGTCAGGTTAGCGATGTCATCGGCGAGGAAGCCTGCTCGCCCTGCACGGAACGTCTCGTTGAGGTTGCGCAGAGCCATGGCATTTGGCTCTGGCATGCCTTCCGCAATGTGTCGCTGTTCAAGTTCTTCGGGCGTGACCGAAACGAACTCAATAGGTCGGTCGATCGCGTTAGCGAGGATCGCGACCTGGTTGCGGGCACTCAGGGCCTCGGGGCCGTTCAGGATGTAGGCGTGGCCCGCATGGCCCGGCTCGGTCAGTGCCAACACAGCGATCCGCGCCACGTCATAGGGATCAACGATGGCTAGTGCGCCGGGATCAGTCGCGTCGACGACGCGGCCGTCTTTCTTGATCGCATCAAGCCACCACAGGGCGTTGGACATAAGCCCATTGGCCCGCAGATAGGTGACATCCAGATCAGACTTGTGAAAGACCTCATCGCGCGCGGCGATCATGGCACCGATCATTGGATAGGGTTGCAGGCTGGTCCCGAGCGATGAAAGCAGAGCGATCCGCTTCACATTGGCAGCATGTGCCGCATCAATCATGCTTTGCGCCTGCTCAACGGAGGGTTCGAGCTGCATGAAGAACACACCATCCACGCCTTTGGTCGCTTGGGCGATGCTTTTTGGGTCATCAAGCTCACCGACGGCAAATTCAATACCATCCGGCAATTGCTTCCTGGCACGGGCTTCATCTCGGACGAAGGCACGCACGGCATGGCCTTTTTGCAAAAGCTGAGCCGCGACTTCGCCGCCGACATTTCCGGTTGCTCCAAATACAAGATACATGAGATTTTCCTTTCGATCAGTTGGTTTGGGTTTGGGGTGATGAGGTGTGAGATGCCGCGTTGGCGAGAGCCCAGGCATCCGCGCCCGCGGGTAGATGATCGGGGCAGTCCGGATCGGTTGCCGCCCGCCAAATCGCTTCGGTGACGTCTTCGATCTTCGTTATGGCCGAAGGCGTGGCCAAACCGGCAAGTGCCCTGTCTGCGAAACCCGCATAGGCCGCGGGAATACCGTCCGATGAGCGCGATTGCGCATTGTCGGCAAAGCGCGTCTCGGCCTGACCAGGAATGACGACCTTCACGGATACGCCGAATTCTGCCATCTCAAGCGCGAGGCAATCGCTGAACGCGATGATCGCCGCCTTGCTGGCGGAGTAGAACGAAAACAGCGGAAACGGCTTCATCGTCGTGCTCGTATTGACGTTCACGATGACGCCCGAACCGCGCTGCCGGAAGGCTGGCAAGACCGCTTTTGTCATGGCGATCGTGCCAAGCGTGTTGGTCTCGAAGATGGCGCGGATCTCGGTCATGTCGGTGCCCTCGACGGCGCTCAGCATGCCAATACCGGCGTTGTTGACCAGCACATCGATGGGGCCGGCAGTTTCCATGGCGGCGGCGATGCTGCCTTGATCGGTTGTGTCCAGTGGCAGCACCCGCAAGCGATCGCTTGGCGGGAAAAAATCCTCGCGCGGGGTGCGCATCGTCGCGATGACGGACCATCCTTTGTCGAGAAAATACAATGCCGTCTCCAGCCCGAAGCCGGAAGAACATCCTGTAATGAGTACGGTGTTCATTGTGACCTCCTATTTCTATCGTCTGACACCAAACTAGGGGTCGAAATGTGAACTATCGATAGTTGAAAATCCGGTATTCATTTGCGATAGTCCTGATATGACTGATCCACTGACTGATGTGATTTCTCTGCTGCAACCACAGCCTGCCGCGATGAAGCTGGTGTATGGCGGCGGCGCGTGGCGTGTGCGCCGTGAAGTCACCGACCGGGTCTTTTATGGATTGGCGCTGGATGGGGGCTTTCGATTCCAGGCGGATGGACAGGCGGAAGTCACCATTGAAGCCGGCGACTTCCTGTTGGTCCCCTCGGCTGCCGATTTCACGGTATCGAGCAAGATCGCGGTGACTGGCGATGCCCTTTCGGTGCTTCCCGTTGATCTGTCCGGCGGAGAATATCGCGTAGGCGAGCCGGATGCGCCGATCGATGTCAGGATGATGATCGGGTATTGCCTCTTTGGCTCACCAGACGCGTCCTTGCTGGTCTCGCTCTTGCCGCAGATTGTCATTATCCGGAAAAGTGATCGCCTGGCCGCGCTCGCGGGTTTGGTGGATGATGAGTATCGAAATCGGCGCAGTGCGCGCAATGTGATCCTTGATCGTTTGCTCGAAGTCCTCTGCATCGAAGCCTTTCGCGCGCTGCCTGATGAAGGTGGCTTTGCAGGACTCGTGCGCGGGCTTGCAGATGATCAGATCGCGCAGGCCATCCGCCTCATTCACGAAGACCCCACACGCGGCTGGACGGTCGAGGATTTGTCGCGCGAAGCCGCGCTATCGCGGTCGGCCTTCTTCGCGAAATTCAATCGTGTTGTCGGCATGGCGCCAATGGAATATTTGCAAAACTGGCGAATGTCGCTCGCCAAGGACAAGCTATGCGCGGGCAACAGCTCCATTTCGGAGATCGCCTACAGCGTCGGCTATGGCTCACCAAGCGCGTTCAGCGTTGCGTTCACACGCATAGTGGGACGCCCTCCGACAGAATATGCGAGAGACCTCAAAGAGCGTGCACACTTGCTTCACTGACGGCCAAGACCTGCAGCGATGAACCGCGCAATCTTGTTTATTTCCACGCTGCTGACGCGACCTCCGGTCACGATGATCCGCCAATAAAGAATGCTCGCAAGCGCATCATTGGCAAGATCACGGTCCGCAGTTTCGGATAATTCACCACGTGCGATGGCCCGGTCGACGATCGCCTTGCCGCGTTCGCGGCGCTCATATTGCAGTGTGTTCCTTATCTCGGCGCTCAATGCGCTGGTTCTGGCCATCTCGGCATGCAAGTCGGGCAAAATACGCCGGATCAGCGGGTGGCGCATAGTCCGGCGCAGCGACAACAGGATCAGCCGCAAATCTTCCAATAGCGATCCACTGTCGGGGATGGGTGTCAGGGTCAGGCCAACCGCCTTGATCAGTTCGATCGCCATCTCCTGTTTTGACGACCAGCGGCGATAGAGTGCCGCTTTCCCGACGCCGGCACGCTTGGCGACGCGTTCGAGGCTCAGCGCACCAAGGCCGGTCTGCGCCCATTCTTCAAAAAACGCGCGGGTGAGGGCATCGGTCACGGACGGGCGCATCACGGCCGCCCCACTAGGCGCACGCGGGGATGCGTTCATCGTCAAATCTCCGTCGGAACGGTTGCGTTCCATCCGTTAATCTCCTATATGGTCGATACGACACCGTTCCATCCAAAAGGGAGACTTGTCAATGACTGCCCAACACACCCGTTTTGAAGGACTGACCGATATCCTGCGTGAAGGGCTCGGCACCCGGCTTGCTCCGGAGGCGGAGGATTTCATCGACATGTTCGCCGAGGACTGTGTGTTTGAAGCGCCCTATGCGCCGCCAGGATTCATCGCCCGCATCGACGGGCGCGATGCCTTGGCGCGGTATCTTATGGCTTTGCCCGACCTGATCCGCATCGACGATTTCTTTGATCTGCGGGTCAGTGAAATGGCGGACCCCAACAAGGTCGTGCTGGAGTTTCGCGGCAGCGGTGAAGGGCGGACCGGTGCGCCCTACGATCAGAAGTGGATATCAGTCATCAAAACACGCGACGGCAGGATTATCTACTACGCCGATTACTGGGATCCACGGATTACACTCGCCGCGACGGGCGACGCGGTTCCCGAGCCTGAAGGGGAGGGTTTTACCCGTGCGTGATATAATCCTTGTCACTGGCGGGACCGGCACGACCGGGGGTCGTGTTTCCGCCCAGCTTTCGGAGCGTGGCCTTCGGTATCGTGTCGCAACACGCACTCCGAGTGCCGCAGACCAGATCCGCTTCGACTGGACAGTCGAGACGACGTGGCCCGCAGCGCTGGAAGACATCAAAAGCATCTACCTCGTCGCGCCCAGCGGTGTGGCAGAACCTTTGCCTGTGATGACCCCGTTCATGGAGCTCGCGATCCGCAGTGGCGTCAAACGCTTTGTCCTGCTCAGCGCATCCTCACTGGAGGCGGGAGGCCCAATGATGGGTGCAGTGCATGCCTGGCTGCGCGACCACGCGCCTGAATGGGTCGTTCTGCGTCCAACATGGTTCATGCAGAATTTCTCCGATGGTCAGCACCTTGCGACCATCCGCGATGAGGGCGCGATCTATACCGCAACAGATGAAGGCCGAATTGGGTTTATCGATGCGGAAGATATTGCCGCCGTCGCAGTCGAAGCACTGACCAAGCCAGAATGTGTCTCAGGCGACATCATCCTGACTGGACCTGCTGCACTCAGTTACGATGCTGTCGCGCAAACGCTCAGCGATGCGCTGAAGCACCCGGTCAAGCACCATCACCTGAGCGTCGATGAACTTGCCGCGCGACATATGGACCAGTCCGGCCTGCCGGAGCCCTATGCCCGGACACTTGCACAGATAGATGCGGCCATCGCGGCAGGTTCAGAAGACCGCGTCACTGACGCCGTGCCGCGCATGGCCGGACGACCAGCGCACGCGCTGGAGGAGTTCATCGCCGCCAATTCGGGTGTTTGGAGTAAGAGGTGACGTACGGCATCGCCCATAGCGAGAACCAAACGACTCAATGCTTTTCATGAACGCACGCGACTATGTTTCTCAACATCAGATTGACAAATGACCATACGAAACGTATACGTTCCGTATATTTTGAACTCAGGGAGACAATGATGGGCATCGTGAAAATCAACGACGATCTGCATGAAGAGGTCCGTCGAGCCAGCGCCGTGTTGTGCAGATCCATCAACGCCCAGGCAGAGTTCTGGATCAAGATCGGCATGTTGGCCGAGGCAAACCCGACCCTGTCCTTCAACGACATCGTCAAGATGCAATTGGAAGCAGCGCAGGTGCGTGTCGCCGAGGTAGCGGCAGCGTAAAATGGTAAAGACCCCCGATGAACTGGATCTGATGCGCGTATCCGGCAGATTGCTGGCGTCGGTGTTCGAGATGCTGGACAGACAAAATCTGGAAGGCATGTCGACCTTGCAGGTCAACGATCTGGTCGACCGTTTTATCACCGTCGACCTCGACGCCCGCCCGGCCAGCAAGGGCCAGTATGATTTCGAATATGTCCTGAACTGTTCGATCAACCACGTTGTTTGCCACGGCGTACCAAACCCCAACGAGATCATCCGTGACGGCGATATCGTCAATTTCGATATCACGCTCGAAAAGAACGGCTACATAGCGGATTCAAGCAAGACCTATCTGGTCGGCAATGCCCCACCTGCTGCCAAACGGCTGGTACGGATCGCCCAAGAGGCGATGTGGCAAGGCATAAGGCAGGTGCGGCCCGGAGCACACTTGGGAGACATCGGCTTCGCGATCGAGAGATACGCCAAAAAGAACGGTTGCTCGGTTGTGCGGGAATATTGCGGACACGGCATCGGTCGCGAAATGCACGAGGAACCACAGGTGCTGAACTTCGGACGACCGGGAACGGGCTTGAAGCTGCGGGAAGGCATGGTCTTCACCGTCGAGCCGATGATCAACAAGGGAAGCCGCAAAGTCGCGACAGAGAGCGATGGTTGGACAGTCGTAACTAAAGACAGAAAGCTCTCCGCCCAGTTTGAGCATACGGTCGCGGTTACGAAAAATGGCGTTGAGGTTTTGACCCTGCGAGGAGACGAAGTACCGATACCCTAAGATATCGGAAAGCTGCTTTTCGAAAGTAAGGCTTTGATATCGCTTAGCTCGGCGCGTCAGGGGCAAATGCTTTTTGTCTTGAATCACCAACTCGGTGCCTCGCTGACCAAGGAACTTCGCCGACTTCAAAAGCGGAGCGCACCAATGTATGCGACTACAGACCGGGTCTTCGCATAGGCTCCTTGGACTTCGCCAAAGAGCGACCGGTCGTCACATCGCTTTCCACTTTAGGATGGCGCGCCGCGCCGCTCTGCAGTTGGTTACGTTTTGCCATTACTCTGGCAAGGCTGAGCAAACGGCGAAGTGCGGGATTGTCGTTCTTTGACGACCAGATTGCGCAGAACGGAAGTTCCTCACCGACCAATAAGCGATAAATCGTGCCCGGAAAAGTTGTGCCTGTTGTTGCTTCACTGGTGAGTGTCAGGCCCCTCCCAAAGGAGACGAGCTGCATGAGGTTGTCTCTCCCTACAGCACAATTTTCGATGCTGGGATTGTGGCCAAGCTGTGCAAGATGCTTGACCAAGTAACTGTGAATTTCAGGCCCTGGATCGGAATTGCTTACAATGAAATGTCTGTTGCGCAGATCGGCCCAGACCAGTTCGCCCTTGTTGGCCAACACATCGTCAGTCGGAAGAACAACGAAGACGCGCTCTGTCCAAAGGTGTTGGCCCTCGCAGCCAATTGGTGTGGTAGCCCCCGTTAGAAATGCGATGTCCATCTTGTACTGGCGGATCGCGGAAAGATGGTCGCTTGGCGCACCCTCGACAAAATCGAGGCGAACGTCGGAATGTCTGCGCTCATAGGTGCGCAGCAAATCGGAAATGAATCCAGAAGACAGCGATGAGAAAATTCCAACGCGGACGAGCCCCGCACTTCCGGACCCGCAAGCATCAGCCAAGCTGGCAGCACACCCTATCTGGCCCATTGCAGGTCGCGCGTGTTCGATGAAATTCTGCCCGGCATAGGTTAGCTCCACGCCTCCGGAATGCCGGTTAAAGAGCGATACACCAAGCTGGTCTTCCAAGTCTCGAATTCGCCGACTGATAGCGGACTGATGAACCCCGATGACATTCGCTGCGCGCCGAAAGCTGTGATGCTCGGCGGCCGCTATAGCGTATCGAAGATGCTTCAGTTCTATCGCCATCCTTCTTTTCCATCTAACGCGTGCCATCATCAGGACAGTGCATGCTATTTCGTTGGGTAATGCGAGATTCCAGCAACTGCTCGGGCAGGCGCCCAACACGAATGCCCATGACCGTGTCGGGGCTATTGATCGAAATCATTGCGCCTGGACATGCCTGGCACTATCCGACCCAAAGGCGGTGTTCTGCTTTCAAACAGCAGGGGAAAGCAGATCTTCCAGCCCGATCCGCCGGAACATCTCTGCCCGGACCCGATCCGCGACACCGCTGACAACCTCGGACCCATCGTGTGACGGATCGACATGAACCCGGAACGGTCGCTTGCCGAACGGCGCGTTCACAATGTCGACGATGCCCTGCGCCACGGCGGACGGGTCTGCGTCGGCGGGCTCAAGCGACCGCAGCCCGTCGAGCGCCAGCGAAGGAACGTCACCATAGGGGCCGGTCAGATAGGCGTCGGCAACCGGCTGGTCGTCGGGCTGCCCGGCATGGGCGAAGTGATTGGTGCCGGCGGTGAAGGCGCCCGGCACCATGATCGAGGTTTCGATCCCCCAGCGGGCCAGTTCGGAGGCGTAGGACACCGCGAGAGAGTCCATACCCGCCTTGGCCGCAAAGTAGGGTGACAGAAACGGCGGCGTGCCACCGCGCGCACTGCTGGATGATACCCAGACGATAAGGCCTTGGCCCTGTGCCCGCATCCTAGGCAGCGCCGACCGCATCACGCGTTGGGTCGATAGCACATTGATGTCGTAAAGCTGCGCCATCTGTTCTGGCGTGAACGCCTCCGCCGGGCCGAACGACATATGGCCCGCGTTGTGAACGATCACGTCAAGGCGGCCCGCCTCATCAAAGATCTGATCGATCCCAGCGGCGACGGAGGCGTCGTCCACCACATCAATCTCGACCACGCGTAAATCGACGTCGTTCTTGCTGGCGTAGTTCTTGGCGGCGCTGGCCTTCTCTGCGTTATGGCCGCCCGTGCCGCGCATGGACGCGTAAACAGTGTGCCCCGCATCGGCCAGAGCGTAGGCTGTCATTTCGCCAAAACCGCTTGATGCGCCGGTGACGACGATAATCTGTTTTTCTGATCCTTTTGTCATTTGATAACTCCATGATTTCGAATGGGGTTGGCCCGTTCAGACCAACCCGCCGTTTGCACGTAATGTCTGCCCGTTGACCCAAGCGCCGTCCTGCCCGGCCAGAAACGAAACGACATTGGCAATGTCGCGGGGTTCGCCGAGCCGTTCGAGCGGGACCATCTTTGCGAAACGCTCAATCAGCTCTGGCGGCTTGCCGTCCAGAAACAGATCGGTCGCCGTTGGCCCGGGCGCCACGGCGTTGACCGTGATGTTGCGCCCGCGCAGCTCCTTGGAAAGGATGCCGGTCAGCGTCTCGATAGCCGCCTTGGTCGCAGTGTAGACGCCGTAAGTCTCCAGCTTTGTGCCGACTACACTGGTCGAGAAGTTGATGATTGTTCCGTCATTCCGCAGCCGGGCCGCTGCCTCGCGCAGCGTGTTGAAAGTGCCCTTGAGATTGACGGCAATATGCGCGTCAAACAGGGCATCGTCGCTGTCGACGATCTTGGCCAGTTTCATAATACCTGCGTTGTTCACAAGGACATCAACCCCTCCGAACGCGGTTTCCGCGGCATCGAACATCCGTCGTACTGCGTCAGCGTCGGACACATCCGTTTGAGCGGTGATCGCCTTGCCGCCTGCGGACTCGATCTTCTGCACTACTTCTGCCGCAGCAGTTTCGTTGCCGGCGTAGTTGACGATGACGTTTAAGCCATCAGAGGCCAGGCGTTCCGCAACGGCAGCCCCAATTCCGCGGGACGCGCCGGTGACAATCGCTGTCTTGGATTTTGCATCGGTCATGGTGTTTCCTTTCCATTTGCCAGCCCCATGCTGGCGATGACCTGCATTTACGCCTTTGATTGAGCGGGATAATGGGGTAAGTTTTGACATCACTATTCGGTAAATACGAACAATGAGGACGCGATGGATCGGTTTGATGCGATGCAGCTCTTTGTGCGGATCGTTGAACGGCGCAGCTTTACGGAGGCCGCGCATGACACCGGAGTGCCGCGATCCACGGCGACGGAAGTGATCAAGCAGATGGAAGGCAGGCTAGGTGTGCAACTGCTGCATCGCACGACGCGCGTTGTGCGTCCGACTCTGGACGGTCAGGCCTATTATCAGCGATGTCTTTCGATCCTGGGTGATGTCGAGGATGCGGACAGTGCCTTTGCAAATGCACCACCAAAGGGTCTGCTGCGGATTGAGGTTCAAGGCACAGTGGCCAGACATTTCATTCTGCCGGTCCTGCCAGAATTCCTCGCAGCTTACCCTGAGATCGAGCTTGCCATCAGCGAACGGGATCGGTGGGTGGATCTGGTTGAAGAAGGTGTCGATTGCGCGCTGCGCTGGGGCGAACTTCCTGACAGTGACCTGATCGTAAGGCCGCTCGGCCGCGTTAAGCGGATCACCTGTGCAGCACCCGAGTATCTTAGAACATTTGGCACACCGACCGCTCTGACTGATTTGGAGACCCACAAAATGGCCGGGATATGGCCGATGTCGACTGGTGCAGTCTTACCGCTTGATTTTTTTGTAGATGGCAAAATCCAGAGTCTGACACCATCGACACAGGTTTCGGTTAACGGCCCGGAGAGTTACCGTCTATCCACATTGCTTGGTCTAGGTCTGGCACAAATGCCGTTGTTCCATATCGACGAAGATCTCAGGCATGGAAGGCTCGTTCAGGTTCTGCCCGACTTTCCCATTCCAACTGTGCCGATCTCCCTTCTATATCCGCGAAGTCGCCAGCTTTCGTCGCGGGTCCGGGTCTTTATCGACTGGGCCGTGAGGTCGTTCCAAGACAGCAAGTTTATGTGAGCTTGCGGGGGGGGCATTTAAAGCACTGTAATAAAAGCGAAAATGGCGCACCCGAGAGGATTCGAACCTCTGGCCTCCGCCTTCGGAGGGCGGCGCTCTATCCAGCTGAGCTACGGGTGCTGATATCGGGAGCTATAGCGGGATGTTGGCGGGGCTGCAATCGGGAACCTTGCATATCGGGCGTTGCAGGATGCCGCTTGTCCGGGGCTGTCTGAAACTGGCCCCTGCCCTTGTGGCCCACGCTCAGGCGAACAGCTCATGGGCCAGTTCCAGCGCGTCGACCAATGCGTCGACCTCGGCCTCGGTGTTGTACATTCCGAAACTGGCCCGGCAGGTGGCGGTGACGCCCAGATGGTCCATCAGCGGTTGGGCGCAGTGATGGCCGGCGCGCACGGCAACGCCTTTCTTGTCGAGAATGGTGGAAATGTCATGGGCATGGGCCGTCCCGTGCAGTGTGAACGAGAAGATCGCGCCTTTCGTGGCGGAATTTCCCTGCACATTCAGCCAGTTCAGACCGTCCAGCCGGGTGCGCGCATAGTTCGTGAGGGCGCGTTCATGGGCGGCAATCGCCGTCATCCCCACACCCATCATATAGTCCAGGGCCACGCCAAACCCGATCTGCTGCACGATACCCGGCGTGCCGGCCTCGAATTTCATCGGCGGATCGGCCCAGATGATCTTGTCTTTCTGCACCTCGCGGATCATATCGCCGCCGCCCATGAACGGCCGCATTTCGGCCATCCGCTCCTTGCGGATATGAATCGCGCCCGAACCGGACGGGCCATAAAGCTTGTGGCCGGTGATGGCATAGAAATCGGCGCCGATCTCCTCCACATTCACCGGCATATGCACCGCCGCCTGGCTGCCATCCAGCAACACCGGCACATTGCGGGCATGGGCCCCGGCGACCACGGTTTTGACATCCACCACCGTACCCAGAACATTCGACATATGGGTCAGGGCGATCAGTCTGGTGCGCGGTGTGATGGCGGCCAGAACCGCCTCGGGGTCCAGATCGCCATTGGCATCCACATCGACCCAGATCAGCTTCACCCCCTGGCGGTCGCGCAGGAAATGCCAGGGCACGATATTGGCGTGATGTTCCGCCACGCTGAGGATGATTTCATCCCCCGCCTGCATCCGCGGCATGGCCCAGCCATAGGCAACCAGATTGATCCCTTCGGTTGTACCGGAGGTAAAGACGATCTCCGCCTCATCCGTCGCCCCCAGAAAGCGCGCGATGGTGCCGCGCACGGCCTCGTATTTTTCGGTCGCCAGATTGCTCAGATAATGCAGCCCGCGATGCACATTGGCATATTCCATCCCATAGGCCCGGGTGATCGCATCAATCACCACCTGCGGTTTCTGGGCCGAGGCGCCATTATCCAGATAGACCAGCGGTTTGCCATGCACCTGCCGCCCGAGGATCGGAAAATCGGTACGGATGTCCTGCACATCATACATCTAAAGGCCCCCTTGCGGTATCGGCACACCCAGAATTTCAAAGATCACACCAGCCAGAAACGCGATGCCGATGATCGACAGGATCACCATGACAAAAACCTGCCCAAGCGATTGGAACCCGTGCAGCACCGCAATAAAATGGATCAGCAGCCAGAACAGCAGCGCAAGTTCGGCCAGCACCAGGATCGGTTCCAGCCAGGGCAGTACAAGCAGGGCCAGAATCCGCAGCAGCAGCACGCAGGTCAGGATGGATTGCAGCCAGATCACCAGCAGCATGGTTTCCTCGAACCGGCCGGTGCCACCAAAGGCCCGCCCGATGCGATAGATCGCATGCATCGCGACAAACAGGATCACCCCCAGGGTCAGGCCCAGAAAGACCGGTGAAAACGCCATCACCGCGTCATCGCCCCGGATGCGCAACAAACCGAGGATGGCGCCAAAAAACGTGCTGAGCACGACCACCAGGGCAAACATCAGCCACAGCGCCTGACGTGAGGGTGCAAAGCTCAACATCGTCGCGGCCCCTTCGCGCGGGTTTGCAACCGTGTGGCGCGCCAACCGCAACAGCGCGCCCAATGTGGCGGTATCGGTCATCTCAACCCTGTCTTGCAATTCTGTTTTTCCGGGGCCTGTTCGGCCTCAATCAGCGTCATGCCCCAGATCACCAGAAAGGCCAAGAGCAGGGCAAACCCAACCACGGTTTGCGCAGGCCCCGGCCCGATCATCCCCATGACCAGACCGTGAAACAGAAACCCCGGGCTGGTCGCCAGAAGCGACCAGAACAGCGCCAGCCGCGCGGAATAATTGCTGCCCTGCCCGCCCAGAATACGGGCCAGCAGATGGCTGAGCGTGCCAAGCCCGTAAATCGCCAGCGGCGCCACGAAAAGCCAGCCGAACAACGCGCCCGCGATCAGCGCCTCAAGCGGCACATCGGTGGATAAAACCGCCTCTCGCTGCAGGCGGGGCCATTGCGCCACGAAGATCAGCAGACAGGCCAGCATCAGATAGACCAGCGCGCGGTCCTCGCGGCGGCCCGTATCCAGCAGGCGGCGCAGCACCCGGCGCGGGCGCCGCCAGCTTTGGACAATATCGGTTGTGACCGTCATGGGTTAACCCCGCCGCCGCTCCAGCCACTGATGCAGGCGCAACAGGATATCCTCGCGCAGGCGATCATCCTCGATCTCTTCGATCGCCTCGGCCAGGAAGGCCAGAACCAGCAAATCCGTTGCCGCATCTTCGGGCACCCCGCGTGAGCGGAGATAGAACAGCCCTTCCTCGTCAATTGCGCCGGTGGTGGACCCGTGGGAACAGATCACGTCATCGGCGTAAATCTCCAGTTCTGGTTTGGCCTGAAAACTGCTGTCCTCATCCAGCAGCAGGGCCTGGCTCAACTGATAGCCATCAGTTTTCTGCGCGCCCTGTTTGACCAGAATCTTGCCCTGAAACACCCCTTCGGCGCCATTGCGCAGCACTTTCTTGAACACCTGACGGCTTTCGCAACGTTCCGCATCATGGGTGATGAACACCGTATCATCATGATGGAAGGCACCGTTTGCACCATCCCCAAGTGCAGCGCCGGCCACATGGGCCACCGCATCATCGCCGGTAATCTCGATAATGTTCTCGTTGCGCGTCAGCACGCCATTGGCGGTCAGGGTGAAGGATTTGAAGGTCGACCGCGCGCCAAGGCGGGAAAACATATGTGTCATCGCCCGGCGTTCATGATCCCGCCCCTGGGCCCGGACATGATGGAAGCTGCCGCCATCGGCAATCTCGACCTCCATGCATTTGTTGAAACGCGCAGCGGCGGGGCCATTTTCCAGAACCGTCACCTCGGCCCCCTCTTCAACCCTGATCAGATTGTGCAGGATCGCATCCGAGGTTTCAGCTTCATGCAGATAGGTCAGGCTGATCGGTTTCGTGACCTTGGCCGTGGCGCGGATCACCACGCCGGCGGTGGCATAGGCCGTGTTCATCGCCGCAAGCGGGCGCAGAACCGGAGTCTGGCCCCGCTCTTCCAGCACGCCATACAGGCCTTTCGCCCAGTGGATGTCTTTTGTCAGAGCCTCGGGCAAAAGCTCGATCTCAACCCCTTCCAGCGTCAGATCATCGCTGGCATCGGCATCAAAGACACCATCCACAAACACCAGTTTCAGCCGGTCGATCCCGTCATAAAGCGGAACCTCGTCACCGGCATCAAAGATCGCCGCCTGTCCGGCATCTGCTGCCGTCAGCGTCGCGGGATCGGTGAATTTCCAGTATTCGTCGCGCCGTGTGGGCAGGCCGGCCAGACGCAGCCGCGCCTCGGCCGCCGCGCGGGCCTCATTGGCCCAGACCGCACCGTCAGGTCTTTTCAGATCAGCCAGCCGGGTCTCTGTGAGGTCTTTTTTGGCTTGGGCCATCCCCATTACGCCACCTCCGCCAGAATATCGGCATATCCGTTCTGTTCCACCTCCAGGGCCAGTTCCGGGCCGCCGGTTCTCACGATCTGGCCATCGGCCATGATATGCACGAAATCGGGTTTGATATGGTCCAGCAGGCGTTGATAATGGGTGATTACCAGAAAACCACGGCCCGCATCGCGGAGCGCATTCACCCCTTCGGCAACCAGTTTCATCGCATCCACATCAAGCCCTGAATCGGTTTCATCCAGAATGCACATTTTCGGTTCCAGCATCGCCATTTGCAGGATTTCGTTGCGCTTTTTCTCCCCGCCGGAAAAGCCCACATTCACCGGGCGTTTCAGCATGTCGGCGTCGATTTTCAGCGCCTTGGCTTTCGCACGGATCACTTTCAGGAATTCGGCGGCGCTCATCTCTTCCTCGCCGCGCGCCTTGCGCTGTGCATTCACTGCCGTGCGCAGGAAGGTCATGTTGCCGACACCGGGGATCTCGACCGGGTATTGAAACGCCAGAAACAGGCCGGCAGCGGCGCGTTCCTCGGGGTCCATATCCAGAATATCCGCGCCTTCCAGCATGGCCGACCCTTCGGTCACCTCATAGCCATCGCGACCGGACAACACATAGCTGAGCGTCGATTTACCCGACCCGTTGGGTCCCATGATCGCATGCACCTTCCCGGTCTCAACCGTCAGGTCCACACCCTTCAGGATCACCTTGTCCTCTTCCTCAAGGGATACATGCAGGTTCTTGATCTCTAACATCTTTTCTCTCTTCTCATCTGTCATGGCGACCCGGTCGCATCCGGGCCTGCGTGTTTTTAAAATTCCCGGCAGGACAATGGCGCCTGCCCGTGGCAATCAAAAGCGGTGTGACGGTTACAGCTCTTCTCCGTCCCAGTAATCGGTGCTGTCCTCGACCCGGCCGATAAAACGCAGATGGGCCGACATGAAATCCGCCCCGGCGCGACAGCCAGGGCGGCGAATTTTCCGCTGTCAGGATATTCCACCACATCGGGGTCGTTGCGGGTGGAAATGCCCAGATAGCGCAGCACCCCATCCCCGGTATTGATCAGCTGATGCGCCCGGTCTGGCCCGCCTTTCGGGGCACCGCAGATATCCCCGGCCTTCACCGCATATTCCGCATCGCCAAAGCGATAGGTCCCCTGCCCTTCCAGGATCACGAACATCTCGTCATTGGCCAGATGATTGTGAAACGGAAACGCCCGTTTGCCGGGCTGGACGATGGTCATCATCGCCCCGATCGCGGTCAGGCCAAGGGGGCCGTTCACATCAACAAGCTTGGCCCCGAACTTCTCGGAGGGCTGGCCCGGCTGCATCGGAAATCCATTGGCCTCGTCGGGGGTGAGAACGGGGGATGTCGCGGTCATTGCGTCTCTTCCTTGCGTAACTGATGGACGGGGAATTCGGCGATATATTCTGCGGCCAGATCACCCGGCACCTGCCCCCGTGACGACAGGATATCAAGGCACAGAAGCGTCATGTCGGGGCTGTCAAAAACCGTATCGGCGGCCAGCGCCAGATAGATCAGCTGATCATCGGTCAGGGTTTCTGCCCAATCCGTATCGCGGATATACACCGCATCGCCATCCAGCAACTGGCTGGTCAGACGGGGTCGCAGAACCTTGTCTTCATGATCATGGGGCATCATCACCGATTTGGTGAACATGAACTTGTGCAGTTTGAATCCCTGACGGCGCAATTCCTGATCCAGATCGCCGAAGAGCGGTTCATTTTCGTAAATCCGATGAAACCGAACCTCGGTCACGACCGCGACGGTCTGGCTCAACTTGCCGATCCCGCCGCGCAGCACCTCCAACTCGCCGCCTTGCAGATCCATCTTCAGCAGATCAATCGCAGGCAGATCGGCCAGCATATCCAGCGTCACCGGGTTCAGGGGGACTTCCCGGGTTTTCGCCGGTCTGATCCATTTCTCTTTGCCAATGGATTTCAGGGCAACCCGGTCCATTGGATAAAGCGATGAAAAACCGGACCAGGGATGCAGATAAAGCGTCCGGTCACCGGGCAGGCCCACGGCTTCTTTGAAATAGGTCTCCTGCGCCGATTTCGCTTTTTGCAACTCTTCAAACGCCTCCGGGTTCGGCTCAAACCCAAAGACATGGCAAAGCCCGTCATCCAAGAGCGGTTTATAAGGCGGGTCGCTGAGCGGGTTGGCGCCCACATCACAGACCCGCATCGGTCGTGATGGGGCCAGCGCCGCACGCAAGACCGCGCGCCGTTTTGCCGGATGGGCCTTGCCGGGGGTCGCGGGAGCGTTCATTTCGGTTTCCGCTTCGATTTCAGCCTCGGCTTGGGTTTTGGCTTCATCAGCAGGTTCTGATTCACCTTCGAAGAGGAAAATTCCGTCACCTTCTCATAGCCCCACTCGTCCATCAGCGCGTCAAACACCTCCCGGTTGCGATGATCCACCTCGATGAAAATCTTCGGACGACAGCGCGCGATTGTCTCCCGCAGGCCCTGCAAAGCGCCGATTTCCATGCCTTCCACATCCATCTTGATCATGTCGATCCGGGTTTTGCCCACCAGATCATCGCCACGTCGTACCGAAATCGCCCCGGCCTCACCGGTTTGCCGTTTCAGTCTGGCCCAGCCCAGATTGCCACGCGGATTGTCAATATGAAGCCCGTCTTCTGAGTCCGCATCCAGACCGTATCCAAGCGCTGTCAGGTCGACCCTATCCATCAAACCGTTCAATATCAGGTTCGAGGTCAAAAGCGGGATCGCCTCCGGGTTCGGCTCCACCGGGATGACTTTGGCCGCGCCGCCAAACATCAGCATATACATTGTGTGATTGCCCACATTGGCGCCCACATCCAGATAGGTGCCGTTCTTGCGCATATGGCCCGCAATCTCGGCCAGTTGTTCGGATTCGTAAAATCGCCCGCGCATGTGGTTTTTATGAATGCGGTCGTCGGGATTGTTGAAGGTGAAAAACACCGGCCTGTCATAGCGATGGCTTAATACCACCCGGGTGCCGCGCGGGGTCATGAACCGCGCCAAGCGGCCAAGCGCTTTGGCCACAACCGGGTGCAGCTTGTCGTTTTGCAGATGGCGATCAATCAGCCCGCTGGTGTCCGAGAATGGCGCCTCGGGAACCGTGCTGGCCTTCACTGCAGCCTTGGTCACCCGACTGATCCTTCCAGCGAGATCGCCACAAGCTGTTGCGCTTCCATGGCAAATTCCATCGGCAGGGCCTGCAACACTTCCTTGCAGAACCCGTTGACCACAAGCGCCACGGCCTCTTCCTCGTCCATGCCGCGCTGGCGGCAATAAAACAGTTGATCATCATCCACCTTGGACGTCGTCGCCTCATGCTCCACCCGGGCGGAATTGTTCTTCACCTCGATATAAGGCACCGTATGTGCGCCGCATTGATCGCCGATCAGCAGACTGTCGCACTGGGTATAGTTCCGCGCGTCCCTGGCTTTCGGATGCATCGAAACCAGCCCGCGATAGGTGTTCTGTGCCTTGCCCGCACTGATCCCCTTGGAGACGATCCGCGATTTGGTGTCCTTGCCCAGATGGATCATCTTGGTGCCGGTATCGGCCTGCTGCATGTTGTTGGCAATCGCGATGGAGTAGAACTCACCCTGGCTGCCCGCCCCCCGCAGAATGCAGGACGGGTATTTCCAGGTCACGGCCGAGCCGGTCTCCACCTGGGTCCACATCACTTTTGACCGGTCGCCCCGGCAATCGGCGCGTTTGGTGACAAAGTTATAGATGCCGCCCTTGCCGTTCTCATCGCCCGGATACCAGTTCTGCACCGTGGAATACTTGATCTCCGCATCTTCCAGCGCGACCAGTTCCACCACCGCGGCATGCAGTTGATGGGTGTCGCGCTGCGGCGCGGTGCAGCCCTCAAGATAGCTGACATAACTGCCCTTGTCGGCGATGATCAGCGTCCGCTCGAACTGGCCGGTATTCTCGGCATTGATCCGGAAATAGGTGCTCAACTCCATCGGGCAGCGCACGCCCGGCGGGACATAGACAAAAGAGCCGTCGGAAAAGACCGCGCTGTTCAGTGTGGCAAAGAAATTATCGGTGATCGGCACGACCGAGCCCAGATATTTCTTCACCAGATCAGGATGTTCCCGGATCGCCTCGGAGATCGAGCAGAAAATCACCCCCGCTTCCTGCAATTCCTTCTGGAAAGTTGTGCCGACCGAGACACTATCAAACACCGCATCAACGGCCACCTTGCGCCCTTCCGCCGGGGCCGCATCGGCGCCTTCGACACCGGCCAGTATTCTCTGCTCTTTCAGCGGAATGCCCAGCTTGTCATAGGTGGCCAGCAGTTTCGGGTCGACCTCATCCAGCGATTTCGGCTTTTCTTCCATGCTCTTGGGCCGGGCATAGTAATACTGATCCTGATAGTCGATCGGCTGATAATGCACCATCGCCCAATTCGGTTCTTCCATCTGCTTCCAGCGCTTGAAAGCCTGCAAACGCCAGTCGGTCATCCAGTCGGGTTCATCATTCTTGCCCGAGATCAGACGCACGATATCCTCGCTCACGCCTTTCGGCGCGTAGTCCATCTCGATCTCGGTTTCCCAGCCGTATTTATAGGCGCCGCCCATCGCCTGCACGGTTTCCACCGTCTCGCGATCCACGCCATCGCGAATATCCGTGTCAAGTGCTGTCATGGGTCATTCCGCCTTGTTCCTGAGGACACGCAAGCGCCCCCTGTTTCATCCTTCATCGCATCCGCGCCCCGCTCATGCGGTCCGCGCCCGAAACCGGGCATATGCGCCTGACCAGGCCTCGCAAAACCGCATGACCTCGTCTTCTGTCGTCCCGGGCCCAAGCGACACGCGGATCGCACTGCTTGCCGCCGCCTCATCAAAGCCCATCGCACGCAACACCGTGCTGGATTTCACCTTGCCGCTGGAACAGGCCGATCCCGCCGATATGGCGAACCCGGCCAGGTCCATCTGCATCACCTGTGTCTCGCCCTTCCAGCCCGGCGTCACGATGCAGGACGTGTTCGGCAGGCGCGTGACCTCTTTCCCGATAAAAATAGTCTCTTTCGTCGCGAGGTCCAGAGATGTTTCTAGAATATTTCTAAGTTTGGCAACCCTGTCCCAGATGCCGCCATCCATATCTTGTGTGACAGCATCCGCCGCACCCCCAAATCCGGCAATGCCAATCACATTCTCCGTGCCCGACCGCCGTCCCATCTCCTGCCCGCCGCCCTTGATCTGCGCCGCGATATCCAACCCCCGCCGCATCACCAAAGCGCCAATGCCCTTCGGCCCGCCAATCTTATGGGCCGAGATCAACGCCATCTGCACGCCGGACCAGTCAAACGCCACCGGCAGCTTGCCGAATGCCTGGGTCATGTCGCACACCGCCAGCCCCTCGGGCAGGTCCTGCACGATCCCGGTCTCGGAATTGGCATATTGCAACACGCTTTGTTCCGGCACCCTGATCTGCACATGGCCCTGCGCATCCACCGGCAGATCCCCGGAAATCCAGGCGCGCACCGCATCATGTTCAATCGCCGCGCCATGGAGGCCCCGACCGGCCAGGGCCAAAGCCGCCGCCTCGGTCGCGCTGGACACAAAGACAATATCGGCGGCCTCCGCCCCCACGGCCCTTGCCACCTGCGCCCGCGCCTTTTCAACCAGGGCCTTGGCCGCCCGGCCTTCCGCATGCACCGAAGACGGGTTGCCCACCAGATCCATCGCCGCGATCATCGCGTCCCGGGCCTCTGCCCGCAAAGGCATCGTCGCGTTATGGTCCAGATACACCCGGCTCATGGCTTCTCTATCTCAAAAATACTTCCGCCGGAGGCTTGCCGACCTTCCTCCTGCCCCGCCGGCCAATCCGGCAGGCTCGGGGCGCCACATGAACCGGCAAACCCCAATGCCGCGCATCGCGGCACAATCTGGTCAGGGGCGCCGCTCACGCCTCATCCACAACTTCAAACAGATTGGGCACCGCCGGGCAGGGTGTCAGCTCATTGCTCACCACATCCGACAGGCGGGTCTGATGCAGATAGACATAGACATGGGCGCTCAGACTCTCCCAAAGCCGGTTGGTCATGCTTTGCGCCCGGCTGCCGGAACTGCCGCCGGATGCCCCCGCACCGGTATGCAGCGCGCTGACCGTTTCATCCACCGCCGCGAAAATCTCCACCACGCGAATCTCTGTCGGGGCCTTCGCCAGCCGATATCCACCACCCGGCCCGCGCACAGACTCGACAAGACCCGCCCGGCGCAGCTTCACAAACAACTGTTCCAGATAGGGCAAAGAGATGTCCTGCCGCTTCGCGATCTCGGACAGCGAGGTCAGCGTTCCTGCCTTTTCGAGGGCCAGATCCGCCAGCGCAACCATCGCGTAACGGCCTTTGGTGCTCAGTTTCATGGTTATCGCCCCCGACATTTGCGCAAACCGCGCCAAAAGATTGACCTTTGCAACCGGGCAGATTAACTCCGGTCCACTTATTTTCTCCGGCACGCGCGGAGTTTAGAATTGTTCTAGGTAGCGCCCGGCCCCCGTGTCAAGCCGCAGCCCACCAGACCATATGAAGGAGGCAGGATGCCCGAGGTCATTTTCCCCGGCCCAGAAGGTCGGCTTGAGGGGCGCTATCACCCGCAAAAAGCCAAGGATGCCCCGATCGCGATCATCCTGCACCCGCATCCGCAATTCGGCGGCACCATGAACAACCGGGTGGTCTATAATCTGCACTACGCATTCCATAATATGGGCTTTACGGTTCTGCGCTTCAACTTCCGCGGTGTGGGCCGCTCCCAGGGGGAGTATGATCAGGGGATCGGAGAGCTTTCCGATGCCGCATCCGCACTGGATTATCTGCAATCCATGAACCCCAATTCCAAGCATTGCTGGGTTGCAGGTTTTTCCTTCGGGGCCTGGATCGGCATGCAATTGCTGATGCGCCGCCCGGAAATCACCGGCTTCATCTCGGTGTCCCCCCCGGCCAATATGTATGATTTCAGCTTCCTCGCGCCCTGCCCGGCCTCGGGCCTGATCATCAATGGCGCGTCGGATCGGGTGGCCAAACCCCAGGATACGCGCATTCTGGTCGACAAGCTGCACGAACAAAAAGGCATCACCATCACCCATGAGGAATCCGAAGGCGCCGGCCATTTCTTCGAAGACCCGTATATGGACCCGATGATTGACAGCGTGCAGACCTATGTCCGCCGCCGCCTGACGGAAACCACGCGCTAGGGGCCCCGCGCGATGAGCATTGTTGAAGAGCTTGCGGATAAACTCGCCAAAGACGCGATCGAGGCCGCCGACACGCTGGATGATGATCAGCTTGTCAACCGCATCGCCGAGGTGATCGGCGCCTCCTCCCCCTCGACCGAGGAGGCGTATCGCACCGCCGTGCGTGTGCGCATGGCAGAGGCCCGCGCGCGCCGTTATCTTGAGGAACAACTGTCGAAAGGCAAAGCCGCGCCGGACAGGACCGGATAACCCGGTCCTGATCCCAGCTCCCGTCCATTGCTGAAACCGGGCGCGCCGCGACACCACGCCACCGGTATACAGCGGTATACTCACTTCCCTGATCCGGCCCAATCCGCTAGACCTCGCGCAACAGACACCGCAATCGAAAACAGAGGGATGCCAGATGTCGAAAATCAAGGTTTCAAACCCCATCGTCGAAATGGATGGCGACGAGATGACCCGGATCATCTGGGATTTCATCAAGAAAAAACTGATCCTGCCCTATCTGGACCTGGATCTGCTTTATTACGACCTTGGCATCGAAGAACGCGACCGGACCGAAGACCAGATCACCATCGACGCCGCCGAGAAGACCAAAGAGATTGGCGTTGCGGTGAAATGCGCGACCATCACACCCGATGAAGCCCGGGTTGAGGAATTCGGCCTGAAAAGCATGTGGCGCAGCCCCAATGGCACGATCCGCAACATTCTGGGCGGTGTCGTGTTCCGCGCGCCGATCATCTGTCAGAATGTGCCCCGTCTGGTGCCGGGCTGGACCCAGCCCATCGTCATCGGCCGCCACGCCTTTGGCGACCAGTACCGCGCCACGGATATGAAATTTCCCGGGCCGGGCACGCTGACCATGAAATTCGTGGGTGAGGATGGCACCGTGGATGAACGGGAAGTCTTCAAGGCCCCCGCCTCCGGCGTCTATATGGGCATGTATAACCTGGACCAGTCGATCATCGACTTCGCCCGCGCCTCGATGAATTACGGCCTGTCGCTTGGCTGGCCGGTCTATCTGTCGACCAAGAACACCATTCTGAAACAGTATGATGGCCAGTTCATGATCCTGTTCCAGAAAGTCTATGAGGAAGAGTTTGCCGACAAGTTCAAGGCTGCGGGCATCACCTATGAACACCGGCTGATCGACGACATGGTCGCCTCGGCGATGAAATGGTCCGGTGGCTTTGTCTGGGCCTGCAAGAACTATGATGGCGATGTGCAATCCGACACCGTGGCCCAGGGTTTCGGCTCGCTTGGTCTGATGACCTCGCAACTGATGACCCCCGATGGCAAGATTGTGGAGGCCGAGGCCGCCCATGGCACCGTTACCCGCCATTACCGCCAGCATCAGGCGGGCAAGGAAACCTCGACCAACTCGATCGCCTCGATCTTCGCCTGGACCGGGGGTCTGAAACACCGCGCCAAACTGGATGACAACGCGGCCCTGATGAATTTCGCCGAGACACTGGAAAAAGTCATCGTCGACACGGTCGAATCCGGCTTCATGACCAAAGATCTGGCGCTGCTGGTCGGCCCGGATCAGAAATGGCTGACCACGATGGGCTTCCTTGAAAAGATCGACGAGAACCTGAACAAGGCGCTGGCGGGCTGACCCCCGGCCACCGGACAGATCAAAGGCCGCTCCGTTATCCCGGGACGCGGCCTTTTTGCATCTGTCAGAGGCGTTATCGCGTCTTACTGCCCGCGATTATGGGTCTTGGCATAAAGCTCGCCCGTGATCCGGCTGGCTGTTTTCTCAAACAGGCAGGGGATCACCGCATGCACCGCCGCCGCACAGCTTGCCAGAAACAACCGGCCCGCGAATTTTCCGGCAAAGGCCGCGTGTTCCAGATAGGTCTCATCCACCTCTTGCGGGTGGGTCAGAAAGATGCGGGTGATCATCATGACGTCCTTTTCCTGTCGCGAGGCAGATTATGCCCCGCACAGGATGGGAAGAGATCCCATATCAACACAAAATACCCCGTGATATTGGGATAATTTCACGATAATATCGGGTTTATGGAGAAGATTGATGACATGGATCGCAGAATCCTGAGCGTTCTGCAACGTGAGACGGATATCCCGCTGGATGATCTGGGCGCCCGCGTGGGCCTGTCACGCAATGCCTGCTGGCGCCGGGTGCGCGCCCTGGAAAAAAACGGCATCATCACCGGGCGCGTGGCCCTGCTTGACCCGGCCAAACTGGGGCTGGGGCTGATGGTCTTCATCCAGGTCCATGCCGCCCAGCATGATGCCGCCTGGCTGGCAAAATTCGCCCGGGCCGTGCGTGACATGCCTGAAATCCTCGGGGTCTACCGGATGACCGGCGATCTGGATTATCTGATCCGTGCCCGGGTCTCAGATGTGGCCGATTACGACCGGCTGTATCAACGCCTGATCCAGAAGGTCGATCTCAGCGATGTCTCCGCCAGTTTCGTGATGGAAGAGCTGAAAGACACGCTTGCCCTGCCGCTCTGACCGGCACGGGCCATGCCCTTTCTCTGCTTGCCAAATATCCCCGTCGGAGACATCTCGCGCGGGCGATGGTCCCGACGGGGCCTTGAGCCCGCGCGACCCTGCCGCGACGCCGGCAGGCGGTGCAATCCCCGCCTCAGACGAAAATCTCAGTCCAGCGCCTCGATCAGCACCAGATCGCGTTCGGATGCGCCTTTGGCAAAACCCAACGCCTCCTGATAGCGCTCGGAATGGTAACACGCCTCGGCGGCCTCCAGGCTGGGAAACCGCGCCACCACATTGCGCGGATGCGCCCGGCCCTCTTTCTGCACCGCCCGGCCGCCCCGGGCCAGAAACGTGCCGCCATGGGCCGCAATCGCCTCGGTCGCGATGGCGGCATATGTCATATAGGCCGCCTCATCGGTGACCGTGACATGGGCAATCCAGAATGCTTCCGGCATGATTTATCCTTTCTCCAGAACGGCCTCGGCGGCCTTGATCGCGGCCTCGGCATTGCCCGCATCGGCGCCGCCGCCCTGGGCCATATCGGGCCGTCCGCCGCCGCCCTTGCCCCCCAGTTCCGGCACCGCCGCGCGGACCAGATCAACCGCGCTGATCCGACCGGTCAGGTCATCGGTCACGCCCGCGGCCACCGCAGCCTTGCCGCCGGTATCCGCAATCAACAGCACCGCGCCCGATCCAAGACGGGCTTTGCGCGCGTCGATCAGCCCGGGAAGATCCTTTCCGGTCACGCCTTGCAGGTATTGCGCATGAAAGGCCACACCATTGACCACGCGCGCCTCGGGGTCGGCGGCCGAACTTCCGCCTGCCAGGGCCAGTTGCTTGCGCAGTTCCACCACTTCATGGCTCAGGTTCTTGCGGTCCTTCTGCAGGGCCGCCACCCGGTCCACAACCTCTGCCGCAGGCGATTTCAGCGCCAAAGCCACCTGGGCCAGACGATGCTCCTGGGTTGAGAGATAATCGAACGCCGCCGCCCCGGTCAGCGCTTCGATCCGCCGCACTCCGGCGCTGGACGCGCTGTCACCCAAAGTCACGAACAGCCCGATATCGCCGGTCTGACGCACATGGGTGCCGCCGCAAAGCTCGATTGAATAGGTCTGCCGGTCCGCCCCCTTGCCGGACCCGTCCAGCATGCCCATCGACACCACCCGCACCTCATCGCCGTATTTCTCGCCGAACAGGGCCTGCGCCCCCAGATCGCGGGCGGCATCCGGTGTCATGATCCGGGTTTCCACCGCCGCGTTCTGGCGGATAAAGGCGTTCACCTCTTCCTCCACCTGTTTCAGGTCCGCCGCGCTCAACGCTTTGGCATGGCTGAAATCAAACCGCAGCCGGTCGGGCGCATTCAGCGAGCCGCGCTGCGCCACATGATCGCCAAGCGCCCGGCGGAGCGCTTCATGCAACAAATGGGTGGCGGAGTGATTGGCGCGGATCATGCCGCGCCGCGCGCTGTCCACCTGCAATTCCGCCGCCTGATCCCGGGCAATCTCTCCCTCGGTGACCTGCACCATATGCACGATCAGATCGCCGATCTTTTTCGTATCGGTGATCTGGGCCAGACCGGTATCGGTTTTCAGGGTGCCGGTATCGCCGACCTGCCCGCCGGCCTCCCCGTAACACGGTGTCTGGTTCAGAAGGATCGCCGCTGTTTCACCGGATGTCGTGGTCTCAAATGCGGCCCCGTCACGCACCAGCGCCTGGATCTGACCTTCGGCCTTCTCGGTGTCATAACCCAGAAATTCCGTGGCCCCATGCGCCTCGGCCAGATCAAACCAGATCGCTGCATCCGCCGTCTCGCCCGAGCCGGACCAGGCCGCGCGCGCCTTGGCTTTCTGCGCCGTCATCGCCGCATCAAACCCGTCGGTATCCACCCCCCGGCCCTTTTCGCGCAGCGCATCCTGGGTCAGGTCCAGCGGAAACCCATAGGTGTCATAAAGCTTGAAGGCCGTTTTCCCCGGCAGATCCGCATCCGATGGCAGCGTGTCCAGCGCGTCATCCAGCAGGCGCAGCCCGCGGTCAAGCGTGGTGCGGAACCGGTCTTCCTCCAGCTTCAGGGTCTCGGTGATCAGCGCCTGCGCCCGGCCCAGTTCAGGATAGGCCTGGCCCATCTGGCCGACCAGGGCGGGCACCAGCCGGTGCATCAGCGTATCCTGCGCGCCCAGAAGATGCGCATGGCGCATCGCCCGGCGCATGATCCGGCGCAACACATAGCCCCGCCCCTCATTCGACGGCATCACCCCATCGGCAATCAGAAACGCGGTGGACCGCAGATGATCGGCAATCACCCGGTGATGCACGTTTTTCGGCCCGTCCGGGTCGACACTGGTCGCATGGGCCGAGGCCTCGATCAGGCTGCGCATCAGATCGGTGTCGTAATTGTCATGCTTGCCCTGCAACAACGCGCCGATCCGTTCCAGCCCCATGCCGGTGTCGATCGACTGCATCTCCAGCGGCACCATCGCGCCATCGGCAAATTGCTCATTCTGCATGAACACGATGTTCCAGATCTCGATGAACCGGTCGCCATCCTCCTCGGCGCTGCCTGGCGGGCCGCCCCAGATATGATCGCCATGGTCATAGAAAATCTCGGTACAGGGGCCGCAGGGGCCGGTTGGGCCCATCTGCCAGAAATTGTCATGGGTGGCGATGCGGATGATCCGGTCTTCGGGCACGCCGAGTTTTTTCCAGATATCAAACGCCTCGTCATCGGTGTGATAGACCGTGGCCAGCAACCGGGTCTTGTCGATGCCGAATTCCCGGGTGATCAGCTCCCAGGCATAGGGGATCGCGTCGTCCTTGAAATAATCGCCAAAGCTGAAATTTCCCAGCATTTCAAAGAAGGTATGGTGCCGCGCGGTATAGCCTACATTGTCCAGATCATTATGTTTGCCGCCCGCGCGCACACATTTCTGGCTGCTGGTCGCGCGGGTATAGTCGCGCTGTTCCAGCCCGGTGAACACATTCTTGAACTGCACCATGCCGGAATTGACAAACATCAATGTCGGATCATTGCGCGGCACAAGCGGAGAGCTGTCGACGATCTGATGCCCGTTGCGAGCGAAATAATCGAGGAATGTGCTGCGGATATCGTTCAGGCTGGCCATGGCGGGTGGTCTCTATGGGGCTTCGTGGAATGGCGTGTTGGACGGGTGTAGCGGCGCGTCACAAAACTGTCCACCGGACAAATGCGGGCAGCCCCATAGACAAAAAGGCGCGACCTGCGGCGCGCCTTTTGCGATTGTCCGGCCCCGCCCCGAACATGTGTCACATGCCGGGGCTGGTCATGATCCGTGATGATCCCGGGGGGCGCGCGCACGCGCGCGGCCGTGACCGGGGGTGCTCAATCCTCGATCATATCCTCATCGGCATCGGCTTTCACCTCTCCCGGAGCCATATCGAAATCCAGCCCATGGGCGGCGCGGATCTTGTCTTCGATTTCCAGCGCGATTGCGGGATTGTCCTTCAGGAACTGTTTGGCATTTTCCCGGCCCTGGCCGATCCGCTCATCCCCATAGGAAAACCAGGAGCCTGATTTTTCCACCACGCCAGCCTTGTTGCCCAGGTCCAGCAACTCCCCCATTTTCGAGATGCCCTCGCCATACATGATGTCGAACTCAACCTGCTTGAAGGGCGGCGCGACCTTGTTTTTCACCACTTTCACCCGGGTTGCGTTGCCCACCACTTCATCACGGTCCTTCAGCGCGCCGATCCGGCGAATATCGAGCCGGACAGAGGAATAGAATTTCAGGGCATTGCCGCCGGTTGTCGTCTCGGGCGAGCCGAACATGACGCCGATCTTCATGCGGATCTGGTTGATGAAGATCACCATGCAGTTGGACCGGCTGATCGAGCTGGTCAGCTTGCGCATGGCCTGGCTCATCAGGCGCGCATGCACACCAACCGAACTGTCCCCCATATCGCCCTCAAGCTCGGATTTCGGGGTCAGTGCGGCCACCGAATCGACCACCACCAGATTGACCGCGCCGGAACGCACCAGCGTATCGACGATTTCCAGCGCCTGTTCGCCTGTATCCGGCTGGCTGATCAGCAGTTCATCCAGATCGACCCCCAGTTTCCTGGCATATTGCGGGTCCAGCGCATGTTCGGCATCGACAAAGGCGCAGACCCCGCCTTTCTTCTGCTCTTCCGCCACCACATGCAGGGTCAATGTGGTTTTGCCCGAGCTTTCCGGGCCATAAATCTCCACAACCCGGCCTTTCGGCAAGCCGCCAATGCCAAGGGCAATATCCAGCCCCAGAGAGCCGGTGGAGGTGGCTTCGATATCCTGCAGGGCATTGTCGCCCCCCAGTTTCATGATGGAGCCTTTGCCGAACTGGCGTTCGATCTGGGCCAGGGCACTGTCCAGCGCCTTTTGCTTATCCGCGGATTTTCGGTCGGTCATGTCCAGAATGTTCGCCATTGCCATGTGTATTGATTCCTTATTTCATACCACCACAGGGGCGGCAATGATGCTCGTGTTCGCCTCTTGTTCTGCATTGGTGATGCGCACAAAAAGAGAACATTTCAAGTAAAATCTTGTGAAGCCCAGTTTTTCCTGTGAAGGGTTAAAGACAGGTTACGACTGGCTATGTTCGGCAAAGGTGCGGCTATGTTAATGTTTTGGAAGCAAAAACTGGTCCTCTTTGCGGTGCCGAAAACCGGCACCACCGCGTTGGAGACAGCCGCCCGGCCTTTTGCCAGCACAGCCATTCTGAACCCGCCGGGCATGAAACATGTATCTGTCCGCCGCTATCACAATAATTTATCGGGATTCTTCGAACAACGGGGCAGTCATCCCATGGAAAGCATGGCGATCATGCGCGAGCCGATTTCCTGGCTCGACAGCTGGTACCGGTATCGCCGGCGTCCGCAACTTTCCGGCCGGGAAAACTCGACCGAAGCGATCAGTTTCGAGGATTTCGTCACCGCCTGGCTGGAAGAGAGCCCGCCTGCTTTCGCCAATATCGGGTCTCAGGCCCGGTTTCTGCGCGGGGAAGACACGGCCTGCGGCGTCACCCATCTGTTCCGCTATGACCGGCTGGCAGATGCGGTGACATTCCTGGAGGGGCGGATCGGCGAAACCCTCACCCTGCCCCGTTCCAATATTTCTCCCAAAATACCGGTGCACCTGTCCTCGAAACTTGAAACCCGGTTGCGTGCAGAGCGGTCTGCGGATTTCGATCTTTGGGACTGGCTGTTGCAGCAGAAACCCTGACATGATGCAGCCCCGCAGGCCGTCATGCAGGCCGCTGGCACCCGAATATTGTCAATGTAGCTGGCGCTGCACCGTTGCGGTCAGATCAGACAGAGAGAAGGGTTTCGGCAGAAAGACCGAATTGGGGATTTCCTCGCTGGTCTTGTCCAGCGCATCTTCCGCATAGCCGGACACGAACACCACCTTGACGCCGGGCCGGTCTTTCAGCGCCTCGCGCACCCAGCTTGGGCCATCCATGCCCGGCATTACGACATCGGTCACAAACACATCAATGCTGAGCGAGGCATCGCGCAGTTTTTCAAGCGCCTCTTCCGCATTTTCCGCCTCAAGAACCGTGTACCCCCTCAACCGCAAGGCCCGCGATGCAAAGGCCCGGACCGGGGCCTCATCCTCAACCAGAAGCACCACACCATCCGCAGGTCCCGAAACCGGTCCCCCGGTTTCGGGCAGGGCGCCCGCCTGATCCGGTTGATCTGCGGGCGCCTCGGCACAGGACGGCTCGGATATGCCCGGTTTCGGCAAATCAGAATCAGGGGCTGCATCCTCTGACAGCCGGTCATGTGCCGGGCAATAGATCGTGAAGGTCGTTCCCTCTCCCAGAACACTGTCGGCAAAGATATATCCGCCGGTCTGCTTGATAATCCCATAGGCCATGGACAGGCCAAGCCCGGTTCCCTCCCCCACGACTTTGGTGGTGTAGAAGGGTTCAAAAATCCGGCGCAGCCTGTCTGCCGCGATGCCGGTGCCAGTATCCCTGACAGAGATTGAGACATAGTGACCTGGAGGCAGTTCGGCCTGGTCACGACGCATCGGTTCAGTCAGGCGGAGCATATGTGTCTCGACATGGACCGTGCCGCCTTCGGGCATCGCGTCACGGGCATTGACCACCAGATTCATCAAAACCTGATCCAGCTGCCGACGGTCGGCCCGGATCGGCAACAGCCCGGGATCATGGGACAGGTGCAGTTGAATCTTCTCTCCCACCAGCCGGTTCAGCAGATGGGTCAGATCGCCCATCGTGTCGCGCAGGTCGAGCAGTTCCGGCTGCAATGTCTGCTTGCGGGAAAATGCCAGCAACTGGCCGACCAGACTGGCCGCGCGGTTGGCATTCTGATTGATCTGCATCAGATCTCCATAATCCGGGTCGCCCTGGTCATGACGCAGAAGCAACAGGTCGCAATGCCCGGTGATGGCGGTCAGCAGATTGTTGAAATCATGGGCGATGCCACCGGCAAGCTCCCCGATGGCCTGCATCTTCTGGCTTTGCACGAATTGCTGCTCCAGCGTTTTCAACTCTGTCGCGTCATGCAGCACGGCCAGCAGCGAGGGGCCCTTGCTGGTGGCGATCCGCCCCAGTGTGATCTGCAGAAAACAATCCTTGTCGCGTCGTTTGGCGCGCACGACTTCCGGGCGATGCGGAATACGTTCTTCCAGCGTATCGCGCAGCCAGTCATCGACCGGTCGGCCAAGCCCTTCCACCAGATTTGACAAAAACGGCCCTTCGCCCTGGGTCAGGCCCAACAATGTCTGGGCATGCTGGTTGAAGGCCAGAACCTCCCCCTCGCGCCCGATATGAACCAGCGCCACCGGCAGGGCCTCAAACGCGCGGGCCGCCACCCCTTCATCACTGCCCCCGGCCATCCCGCCCGCAGGGATGACATAGATCTCGCGCCTGCCACCCCCGGCTCTGATCTCCACCGGGGTCACATCATATATACCAGCCTCGGTTTGCAGACTGCGCCGCTGGCCGGAGACCAGCGGCAATTGTGTGAAGATCTGCGACAGGCTGTGCGCCCGCCGCCCAAGCGTATCGCGCATCGCGTCATTCATCGACAGGATCGTATCATTCGGACTGACCACCATCATCGGCAGGGCGATATGATCCCCGCTGCGAGAGGCGCTTTCGACCGTTTCATCCAGCCGCCAAAGCGCCCCGGTGCTCACACGATGGGCTGTAAGCCGCACATTGGCCTTGCGCGTGACCACGGTTTCCCGCGCCATCCCGCTTCGGGCTAAAGTGGCTTCCTGCCGGAAAACCACCGCCGGGGCATTGGCCAGAACCCCGGAAAGGGCCCGCGACACGGGTTGCCCGACCCGAGACCCAAAGAGATCTGTTGCCGCCTGGTTCTGGGCCACCACACCACCGTGTTTATCGGTACATAAACAGGGCGCAGGATCGCGTTCAATCAGTGCAACCATGCGCCTCAGCACACGCCGTTCCCGTGTGCGGTGCAAAATCGCGATCAGCATGACAAGTCCTGTCAGGGCCAGGATCGAGCCTGCGGCTGCAAAGAATATCAGGGTCATAATCGGTGACGGCACAACCCAACCGGCAGCCGCACAAATGAGGGCCAGGGCGAAAAGCACCCGCGGCTGGTTTGGAGGCGTTTCCATAGGGACCGGCAAATCGCCAGTCACAACCGCCTGATCCGCCACAACCAACCTCCATTTCGATTCGTCATCGTCAATGTCGCAGGAAATTGCTTAAACAGGTCTTAATTCAGCGGCTTATTCCCGGCTCCCCATGGAATTTCTAGGCTGCGGGGCGGGTTTGCGTCAACTCAGCCATGAAAAACCCGTCCGAGGCCGTCAGCGGCGTGTCAACATGACGGGCGGTCTGCACCCAGCCTGATTGCCGGGCCAGAAACGCCTCTATCTGATCCTGATTTTCCGCGCGCAGCAAAGAACAGGTCATATAGACCAGCCGCCCGCCCGGCCGCACCAGCCCCGCCGCAAGCTGCAATATCTGCCTTTGCAGCGCCTGCAATTCTGCCAGCCTGTCCGGCGTCAGCCGCCATTTCGCCTCAGGATCGCGCCGCCATGTTCCGCTGCCGGAACAGGGCACATCGGTCAGCACAAGATCAAACGGATCGCCAGAGGGTAAGGCATCTGTCGTCTGCTGCATCAGCCGCACACCCGCCCGCGCGGCCCGGGCGGGCAGATCAGCCATGCGTTCAGGCCGGGCATCATGCACCGTGACCTCGGCATCGGACCGGGCGGCAATCGCCAAAGCCTTGCCACCCCCGCCGGCGCAATAATCCAGAATCCGGCCCTGACCGGGCCAATCCACGGCTGCGCAGGCGCGCTGGACCGAGAGATCCTGCAATTCCACCAGCCCCTCCAGATAGGCCGAGGCCTGCCGCAATTTGCGCTGGCCGGACAGAACCTCCAGCGCTGTCTCGCAGCCCTTCACCACCCGCGCCTCGATCATGGCTGAGGATAAGGCCGCAACAGCCTTGGCCCGCGATGTTTTGCGCTGATTGATGCGCAGGAAAACCGGCGCCCTCTGCCCCAACGCGGCGATCAGCGGGGGCAGGTCTGACCCGTATTGACTGGCCAGCGCAGGGTGCAACCAGTCCGGTATATCCAGAGACGGATCAGGCAGAAGATCGGGGGAAACGGCCTCGGCCCCCGTCAACGGGTCCGGCGCATAGCCCGCCCCGGTGAATATCTCTGCGGGGTCCTGCCCCGTCAGGCGCAGCAGCCCAAGCACAAACCCGCGCCCCGTCCCGCCCCCGCCAAGGGCCGCGCAACTGCCCTTGCGGCGCAGGATATCAAACAGATGATCGCGCACGGCTGCCCGGTCTTTGGAACCGGCATACCGTGCTCCCCGCGCCCATCCGGTCAGCGCCTTTTCCACCGGCATGCCGGCAAGCCAGAGATCAAGCACCGTAATCGCAGCGGCATACCGGGCTGCGGGGGTCATGTGAACACCTGAGGATCAGGCCGCAACATATCTATCCCAAACGATAATTCGGGCTTTCCCGTGTGATCTGCACATCATGGACATGGCTTTCCTTCAGCCCGGATCCGGTGATGCGGACAAACCGGCACCCTTCCCGCATCTCGGCCACGGTGGCGCTGCCGGTATAGCCCATCGCGGCCCGCAGCCCGCCCACCAGCTGATGCACCACCGCCCCGGCACTGCCCTTGTAAGGCACCTGCCCCTCAATCCCTTCGGGCACCAGTTTGTCGCTGGCCGCATCTTTCTGGAAATACCGGTCGGCAGAGCCCCGCGCCATCGCCCCAAGTGAGCCCATGCCGCGATAACTTTTAAAGCTACGCCCCTGATATAAAATGACTTCTCCGGGGCTTTCATCGGTCCCCGCGATCATGCTGCCAACCATGGCGCAATGGGCGCCCGCCGCGATCGCCTTGGCGAAATCACCGGAATATTTGATGCCGCCATCGGCAATCACCGGTGTCCCGGTCCGGGCCGCTGCCTCGGCGCAATCCATGATCGCGGTCAGTTGCGGCACGCCCACTCCGGCCACAATCCGCGTGGTGCAGATCGAGCCCGGCCCGATCCCCACTTTCACCCCATCGGCACCCGCCCCGATCAGGGCGCGTGTCGCTTCCCCCGTTGCCACATTGCCCGCAACCACCTGCACCGCATTGGACAGTTTCTTGACCCGTTCCACCGCATGGGCCACCCCTTCGGAATGCCCATGGGCAGTGTCGATCACGATCAGGTCGCAACCGGCCTCGACCAGTGCCTCGGACCGTTCATAGCCCGCATCCCCCACGGTCGTTGCCGCCGCCACCCTGAGCCGCCCCAACTCATCCTTGCAGGCATGGGGGTTCAACACCGCCTGTTCAATATCCTTGATCGTCAGAAGCCCGGTCAGCCGCCCTGCCTTGCTGACCACCAGCAGCTTCTCGATCCGCCGCGCCTGCATCAGGCTGCGGGCCTCGGCCAGATCGGCAGGTTCCTCCAGCATCGCCAGATTGTCCGAGGTCATCATCACCCGCACCGGCGTGGCCTCATCCGTGGCAAAGCGCATGTCACGATTGGTGACGATGCCCAGAACCCGGCCCGTATCGTCAACCACCGGAAACCCGGTGATCCGATACCGCTCCTGCAGGGCCTTGGCATCGGCCAGGGTCTGATCGGGGCTGAGCGTGATCGGATTATACACAACCCCGCTTTCAAACCGCTTCACCCGGCGCACCTCGCGGGCCTGCGCCTCGATATCCAGATTGCGATGGATCACCCCCATGCCGCCGGCCTGGGCCATGGCAATCGCCATCCGGGCCTCGGTCACCGTATCCATGGCGGAACTGAGCAGCGGAATGTTCAAAGCGATCGACGCGGTCACCTGGGTCCGCGTATCCGCCGTGCTGGGCAACACGTTTGATGCGCCGGGAACCAGCAGAACATCATCAAAGGTAAGCGCCTCACGAATCTCCATAACGGCCTCCAGCGGGAGTTTCAGTTGGCATGTTGCTATCTCATGGGGCGGGCCCGAGGGGAAGCCCTAAATCTGGTAGGCACGGCACTATTCCGTCATCGCCCCCCTGAACCCGGTCGCCACCACGAATTTCTCGGAACTGTCCGCCCGGCTGGCCCCCGGTTTCACATTCGCAACCTTGGTGAAATGCTGTTTCAGCCGTTTCTGCAATGCGCCCTCGGCGCCCCCGGCCAGTACCTTGGCCACAAAGGTCCCGCCCTCCTCCAGCACGTCAAACGCCAGTTCCGCGGCCGCCTCGCAAAGCGCGATGATCCGCAAATGATCGGTCTGCTTATGGCCCGAGGCCGAGGCCGCCATATCGCTCATCACCACATCGGCCCGGCCAGCCAGCCAGCCCTTCACCTGATCATCCGCCCCGTCTTCCATGAAATCCAGCAGATGGATCTCCGCACCTGCAATCGGCTCCACCTCCTGCAGATCCAGCCCGATCACCCGGCCCACCGCCTTGCCCGATTTCTCGCCAAGCGCATTCACCCGGCCCACCGCCACCTGACACCAGCCACCCGGCGCACAGCCCAGATCGACCACCCGCGCGCCCGGCACCAGAAAGCGGTACCTGTCATCCAGCTCGGATATCTTGAACGCCGCGCGCCCGCGATATCCCTCGGCCTGGGCCCGCTTCACATACGGGTCGTTCAACTGCCGCTCCAGCCACAGGGTCGAGCTTAGCTTGCGCCCCCGCGCGGTCTTCACCTTGACCCGTAAATCGCGCTGCCCGCGCCCGCTTGTGCCCTTCGCCATGCCTTGCTTATGGTCCTTCGTTTCTCTGCTTGATAAATATCCCCGCCGGAGGCGTCGCGGCCGAGGAGCGCCCCGCATGGGGCCGACGAGGCCGCGCACCCCTTCTATAAGGGCCCATCCTCCAACACGCCATCCGAAGACATCTGCGCATATAACAGCCCCTCGCGCAGTCCCCGGTCGGCCACGCTCAACCGGTCCGTGGGCCAGACCCTGAGCAGGGCCTGCAAAATCGCCGAGCCCGACATGATCAGGGTCTGCCGGTCGCGCCCGATCCGCGGGTCGCGCCGCCGCCCTTCAGGGCCCAGACCCAGATAGCCCTGAATAACCGTGTCGATCTGGTCCGAGGTCATCCGCAACCCATCCACCTTGTTGCGATCATAGCGCCGCAGCCCCAGATGGCTGGCCGCAACCGTGGTCACCGTGCCGCTGGTGCCGATGATCTGAAACCCCTCGCGGGCCTGATCGGCCGCATCCGCATAGGGGGAAAACTCTGCCAGCTGCTCTTCAAAAAACCAACTCATCAGGGCAAAGCGGGCAGAATCATCGGCCACATCGGCATACATGTCCTTCAGGGTCGCGACCCCAAGCGGTACGGAAATCCAGTCCACCACCTTGGCGCGGGGGAACACCGTGTCTTCCTGATCGAACCCCTGATGCAGCCGCATGATCGCGCGGGGCCGTTCCAGCGACGGCACCCGGGCAAGATCGATCCAGACCAGTTCGGTGGAGCCGCCACCGATATCGACCACCAGCAATTGCTCGGTCCGGGTCGAGACCAGCGGCGCGCAGGACACAACCGCCAGCCGGGCTTCCTCCTCCGGCTGAATGATCTCCAGTTCCAGCCCGGTATCGCGTTTCACCACATTGATGAAATCGCCCGCATTGCTGGCCCGCCGGCAGGCCTCGGTCGCCACCAGCCGGGCGCGGCGCACATCATGTTGCCCCAGTTTCCGCTGGCAAATCTTCAACGCGCCCACCGCGCGGGCCATGGAACTGCGCGACAGCCGCCCCGAGGCTTCCAGCCCCTGACCAAGCTGTACGGATTTCGAAAAGGAATCCACCACATGCAACTGGTTGCCCTTGGGCTGTGCGATCAGCATGCGGCAGGAATTTGTGCCCAGATCCAGCGCGGCATAGAGATCCGCAGGATCGGGGCGGGTGTCAGCTTTCCGGCCCCGGTCGCCCGACGCGGGCGGGATCGGTGTCACCGGCCCGAAAGGCCTGGGAAACGGGGCGCCACCACGGGGGTGTTTGCCTGACATCAGCCCCTCCAAATCAAAGTCATGTAAATGTAACCTTCCGGGCGCAATCCCACAATGCTGTTCCTGAACGCCCGCCCCCGGGCTTTGGCTAAAGCGTTTTGCGTTTTATATGAGGCAGTCCCATCGAAAACCGCGTTCGAGCCGAAGGCGAGAGGCAGCGGTTTTCGGTAAAGATCAAATGCAAACCGCTATAAGCTCAAGATGATCATGAGAATTTTGAGGGTCCGCCCCGGTGGCCGGGCGGCCATGAAACTTCTATGACGGTCACCGGGGTCGTTCCGGCCCCAATTGATGTCGAAAACAGGCTGAAGACCCGGCGCGCGCGCTTCTATGGTGACCGGCAGCAACAGAGGATTCGCATATGCCCGCAGTCACCATCGTCTACTGGCGTGATATCCCGGCCCAGATCATCGTGGGCAAGGGCCGGCGCGGGTCGAAAGCCCCCCTGCCCGAACGGTTTGAGCAAGCCATCGACCGCTGCGCGATGAAAGTCGGCGCCAAAGACGATGATGCCTATCTGGCGGACTGGCGCAAAGCCGAAGCTTTCGAGGTTGAGGGCGAACCCGATGAGATTGCCCGAACCCAGGCCGAGGCCCTGGATCGCAGCTATGATCAGGCGCGTCTGAAAACCCTGATTGCCAATGACGGATGGGACAGCGGCAAAGCCGCCTGATCCATGATTTCAGGCTCGACATCACTATGGGAGAACATAATGGCCCTGCTGAATTTCAAACGCCCCGCCCCCCCGCCGCAAACGGCCAATCCCGCGGTTGAGGCTTTCCTGCAGGGCTATTCGATCGAGGTGATCCCGCGCACCGCAGAGAAGGTGGAGGATTTCCGCACCCTGCTGCCCGAAGGCACCCGGGTCTATATCGCCCATATCGAGGGAACACCGATTGACGATATGGTGGCCACTGCCGCGCGGCTTGTCGGTGATGGCTACCGGGTCATGCCGCATTTCCCGGCGCGGATCATCAGGGACCGCGCCACGCTGGCCGACTGGATCGCGCGCTATCAGGGCGAGGCCGGGGTGACCCAGGCCCTGTTGCTGGCCGGTGGCCCCGCCACCCCCGCAGGTGATTTCGACAGTTCCATGCAACTGATGGAAACCGGACTGTTCGACAAGGCGGGGTTCACCCATCTGCATGTGGCCGGCCACCCGGAAGGCAACCGCGATATCGACCCGGGTGGCGGCGATGCCATGGTGATGCAGGCGCTGCGCTGGAAACAGGATTTCGCGGCGCGCAGCGATGCGGATATGGCCATCGCCACCCAGTTCGCCTTTGAGGCGGATCCGATCATCGCCTGGGCCGACCGTCTGGCTGCCGAGGGCATTCGCCTGCCGATCCATATCGGCATCGCAGGCCCGGCCAGGTTGCAAACCCTGATCGGCTTTGCCATCGCCTGCGGTGTCGGCCCCTCGCTGGACGTGTTGCAAAAACGCGCCAGGGATGTCACCAAACTGCTGCTGCCATTCGAGCCGACGGAGATCATCACCAGGCTGGCCACCCACAAGGCGGCAAACCCCGATTTCAACATCGAGTCCGTCCATTTCTTTCCGCTTGGCGGGATAAAGAAAAGCGCGCAATGGGCCATCGACAATGGCGGCGCCTCCACCCGTCCGGCGCAGACCTGACCTCTGCCCCTATCGAGTTTTACAACATCTGACCCCCGCCACCCCCTGAACAGGATCTTTCATGACCCGCACCGTTCTTGAATCCAAATCCAAAACCGTCGTGATCGGCTTTGATGAGCCGTTTTGCGTCATCGGAGAGCGGATCAACCCCACTGGCCGGAAACTGCTGGCCGCACAGCTGGAGGCAGGCGATTTCTCCACCGTCGAGAAAGACGCGCTGGAACAGGTCGCCTGCGGGGCCATGGTGCTCGATATCAATGCGGGCGTTGTCTATAACTCCAACCCCAACCCGAACGAGACCGAACCGCCTTTGATGACCAAGGTGCTGAATATCGTGCAGGGTCTGGTGGATGTGCCGCTTTGCATCGACAGTTCGGTTCCCGCCGCACTTGAGGCCGGGCTGGCCGTGGCCGAGGGCCGTCCGCTTCTGAATTCCGTCACCGGAGAGGAAGAGCGGCTGGAGGCGATCCTGCCACTGGTCAAGAAATACAATGTGCCGGTTGTGGCCATCTCGAACGACGATACCGGGATCAGCGAAGACCCCGATGTGCGGTTTTCCGTCGCCAAGAAGATTGTCGAACGCGCCGCCGATTTCGGCATTCCGGCCCATGACATCGTGGTTGACCCGCTGGTGATGCCGGTGGGTGCCATGGCCACCGCCGGGCGTCAGGTCTTCACGCTGGTCGCAAAACTGCGGGAAGAGCTGGGGGTCAACACCACCTGCGGGGCATCCAATATTTCTTTCGGGCTGCCCAACCGGCACGGTATCAATGCCGCTTTCCTGCCCATGGCGATCGGCGCCGGCATGACCAGCGCGATCATGAACCCGGTCCGCCCGGTCGAGATGGAAGCGGTGAATGCCGCGAATTTCCTTATGAATCATGACGCTAATGGCGGAAAATGGATCAGCTTTGCCCGCGTACTGGAGGCGGTGAAAGACGGCGCGGCCTTCCCTCAGGCGGCGCAGGCAGCCCAGGCCGCAGGCGGCGGTCGGGGTGGCCGGCGGGGCGGGCGCCGGCGCGGGTGAGCGCGGCGTTTCCCCCACGATGCGCAGTATTCCGCTTGCGAAACCGTGCATTGACCCATAGGCAATTTGGCGCAGACAGTTTGCCGATCACAGCGCTGGAGCCTGAATGCCCCTGCCCGAACCTGCCCTATGACCCGTCGGTCACAGGATCTGACCCCGCCGCCATGGCGTGTGGCCCTGCCCCGGCTGGCCCTGCGCTGCGCGATTGTGATTGGCGCAGCCGTTCTTCTGGTCTCGCTGTACGATCTTGCAATGACGCTCAGCGATCAACTGCCCGCAGCGGACCGTATAGCGATGCGGATTGGGCTGACCTGCGGGGTGCTGTTGCTCTATGCAATTCTGATATCGGTGCCGTTTGTCCCGGGGATCGAGATCGGCCTCTCACTTTTGGTCATGCGCGGGGCCGACATAGCGCCTGCGGTCTATCTGGCCACGGTTCTGGGCATGCTGTTTGCCTATCTTCTGGGCCGGTATCTGCCGATCACCGTCCTGCACCGGCTGTTTCTGGACCTGCATATGAAATCGGCCTGTCGCATGATCGCCGACATCGCACCGCTATCGCCCAAGGGACGTCTGGCGCTGTTGCGCGACCGTCTGCCTGCCTGGGCCGCAACCTGGCTGGTCGATTATCGCTATCTGGCCCTGGCGCTTCTGGTCAACCTGCCCGGCAATGCCCTGATCGGCGGCGGTGGCGGCCTGTCGCTTCTGGCCGGTCTCAGCCGGGTCTTCTCTGCCCTGCCCGTGGTCCTGACGCTCTGCCTGGCTGTGGCCCCCGTGCCTCTGGCCGTCTGGCTGTTCGGCAACGGCTTTCTGAGCTAAAGCAGGGTGCCACAGGTCGCCCGCATGCCTTCCATCTGATCATCCACAGGCCCCGCTGATGTCCACCGACCCGCTTGTCATTTTCACCCCTTCCGGCAAACGCGGGCATTTCCCCGTGGGCACCCCGGTTCTGACCGCCGCGCGGCAGTTGGGTGTCGATCTGGATTCGGTCTGCGGCGGGCGGGGTATCTGCTCCAAATGCCAGATCACACCCGCCTTCGGCGATTTCCCGAAACACGGGGTCACCGTGTCCGAGACCGCCCTGTCGGGCTGGAACGCGGTGGAAGAGCGGTATGACCGGCTGCGTGGCCTTGGTGAGGGCCGCCGCCTTGGCTGTCAGGCGACGGTACAGGGCGATCTGCTGGTGGATGTGCCGCCGGAAAGCCAGGTGCACCGGCAGGTGGTGCGCAAGGCCGCCTCCGCCCGGCCGATCACCATGGACCCGGCCACACGCCTGGTGCTGATCGAGGTGCAGGCGCCCGACATGCATGAACCCTCCGGTGATCTGGAACGGGTCTGCCAGGCGCTCAGCGATCAATGGGGGGTCGAGGATGTGACCGCCGGGCTGCCGGTTCTGCGCAAGCTGCAACCGGCGCTGCGCAAGGGGGAATGGCAGGTTAGCGTCGCCCTCCATACCCCTGCGAATTCAGAGAAAATCCAAATTCTGGATGTCTGGCCCGGTCTCCATGAAGGCGGGCTTTACGGGCTGGCGATTGATCTGGGCTCCACCACCATTTCCGCACATCTCTGCGATCTGGTGACCGGCGCGGTCTGCGCCTCCTCCGGGCTGATGAACCCGCAGATCCGCTTTGGCGAGGATCTGATGAGCCGGGTGTCCTATGTGATGATGAACCCCGGCGGCGATGTGGAAATGACCAATGCGGTGCGCGCGGCGATCAATGATCTGGCCCGCGAGATTGCCCAGGAGGCCGGGATTGACCCGGCGCTGATCATGGAAACCGTCTTTGTCTGCAACCCGGTGATGCATCACCTGCTGCTTGGCATCGACCCGGTGGAGCTGGGCCAGGCTCCCTTTGCGCTGGCCAGTTCCGGCAGCCTGACCCTGCCCGCCCGCGATCTGGACCTGACCGCCCTGAATGCAGAGGCACAGGTCTACCTGCTGCCCTGTATCGCGGGCCATGTGGGGGCCGATGCCGCCGCCGTGGCGTTGAGCGAGGCGCCGGATCAATCCGATGATCTGGTGCTGATCGTCGATGTGGGCACCAATGCGGAAATTCTTCTGGGCGACAAAACCCGGGTGCTGGCCTGTTCCTCCCCCACCGGGCCGGCCTTTGAGGGCGCGCAGATCAGCTCGGGTCAGCGCGCGGCGCCGGGCGCGATCGAAAGGGTGGAGATTGACCCGGACAGCAAAGAGCCCCGGTTTCGCGTGATCGGCTGCGATCTGTGGTCGGATGCGCCGGGGTTTGCCGAGGCCACCGCAGTGACCGGCGTCACCGGCATCTGTGGGTCGGGCATTATCGAGGCCGTGGCGGAGATGCGGATGGCGGGGCTTCTGGACCCTTCGGGCCTGATCGGATCGGCCGCGCAGACCGGCACGAACCGCGCCGAGCCCGAGGGCCGGACCCATGCCTATCTGATCCATGATGGCAGCGCCGATGGCGGCCCGCGGATCACCGTGACCCAGGGCGATATCCGGGCGATTCAGCTTGCGAAATCCGCCCTTTATGCGGGCGCGCGCCTGTTGATGGACAAGCTTGAGGTGGACCGGGTGGACCGGGTGCTGCTGGCCGGGGCCTTCGGTGCCCATATCAGCCCGAAACACGCGATGGTTCTGGGCATGATCCCCGATGCGCCGCTGGACAAGGTCAAAAGCGTGGGCAATGCCGCCGGTCACGGCGCGCGGATCGCGCTGTGCAACCGGGGCGCGCGGGCGCAGATCGAACAGACGGTGGGCCGGATCCACAAGGTGGAAACCGCGGTGGAGCCGAAATTTCAGGAGCATTTCGTCAACGCCAATGCGATCCCGCATGCCACCGATCCGTTCCCGGAACTGGCCCGGATCGCCCCATTGCCCAAGGTTGCCTTTGGCGCCAGCGGCGGATCAGACCGGGGCAGACGTCGCCGACGCCGCGCCTGACCCGCCGTTATGAGATTGACGCCCCTGGTGGCATTGATTATTTCAGCCCCCTGAGCGCGGGTATGGTGAAAAGGTATCACGCGAGCTTCCCAAGCTTAAGTTACGGGTTCAATTCCCGTTACCCGCTCCACTTTTTATGTGCAGTCATTGCTCCCTGCTTTGAGGTCTTTGACATGCCGATTTCTGCCGAAGAAGAGATCAAAGCCCTGCTACAGCATGCTGCCTTAGAGCGTTTTTCGGCTGACCGGATTCGGGATTCCCAAATGGTTTGAACCGTGATTCCTTGTTTGAAAACAGACAAGGGCGGTCATAATGGGCAAACCTCATCCAATGGAACTTCGACAGCGCGTTGTTGCGCATGTCGAGGCAGGTAACACGCATCACTCAGCGGCGACGCGGTTCGACGTTTCCGTCAAATTCGTCAATGACATGGTCAAGCTGAAGCGCGGGACGGGATCGCTTGCGCCGACACGCCAGGGTCATCGCGGTATCGGCAAGCTGACGCCTCACAAAGATTGGGTGCGCGCGCAGGTGGACGCCAAAGGCGAGATCACGCTTGACGAAATGGCGGCGCGTTTACAGGCAGAGCGCGGCGTGTCTGTCGCTCCTACAGCATGCTGCCTTAAACCTGAGACATCGCTTATCACAAATGTCCCGGGAACGCGAAGCGTGGCAGGGTATTTGTGATTCAAGTTTAAGGCAGGGTGCTTTATGGCCTGGCTCTGAGTCCCCCTTTTGCGCCCATCCCGTGACGGTGAACCTTGACGATGGTTGCGTCGATCATCGCGTATTCCATGTCAGGTTCGTCACTCAGAGCGCCGAATATTCGTTTGAATACATCGGCTTGAACCCACCGCCGAAAACGCCTGAAGGTGCTGTTCCAGTTGCCAAACTCCGGTGGCAGGTCACGCCACGGTGCGTCCGTGCGTACGATCCAAAGCACCGCTTCCAAGAACAACCGCGTATCAACTCCCGTGCGCCCTGGTGCGGCCAAACCGCCGGGGCACAGGGGCTCAATCGCACGCCATTGGCGATCCGTAAGAACAAATCTGCTCGGGTCCATTCAAACCTCCTCTTTTGGAAGGTTGAATCAGAACTTAAGCCCTTTGTGAATCCTGAATGTCCACAGACCCTAAAGCGTTTCGGATTTAACTGAGACATATTGGAGTTGGAGTTCCCCCGGTTTCGTGGACGGTTATGGGCTTAAAGACTCTAGTCCTTCGGCGGCGGTCATTTCGTAGTTGATGGGTGACTTGTAGCCTAAAGCCGAGTGGCGGCGCGAGGGGTTATACCAGCCTTCGATGAACTCGAAGCAGGCAACGCGGGCTTCAGCCTTTGTTTTGAACTTCCGGCGATCGAGCAATTCACATTCGAGCGTGGCAAAGAAGCTCTCGCACATTGCGTTGTCGTAACAATCACCGACCGATCCCATCGACGGTCGCACGCCCATCTCTTTGCAGCGCAGACCGAACGCGACCGATGTGTATTGCGATCCCTGGTTGCTATGATGAGTGACACTGTCAGGCTTGCGCTGCGTCACAGCCATGTTCATCGCATCGATGACGAGCTGTGCCTTCTGGTCGTTGCCCATGGCCCAGCCAATGATCCGCCGACTGAAGGCATCCAAGACCACAGCCAGATACAGAAAGCCTGCCCAGGTTGGCACATAGGTGATGTCGGCAATCCACAAGACGTTCGGTGCATCCGCGTAGAAGTTGCGGTCGACCAGATCAATTGCGGGCCGGGCACGCGGATCGCGCTCTGTCGTGACCACGAACTTGCGACGACTGACACCCCTCAAGCCCTTGGCTTTCAACAATCGCTCAATGCGTTTGCGACCCACATGGACGCCTTCATCTGCCAGTTCAGCGTGAATGCGTGGCGCACCATAGGTTTGCTTCGATGCCTCATGGATGTTGGCGATCCGGTCAGTTAGCGCGTCATCGGAACCTGTCGGGCACAGGGCGGGCGGCGGTGATGGGCATAGAAACCGCTGCAGGAGACACCCAAGGCGCGCGACATCAACTGGACAGAATATTCGGCTTGGTTCGCGGTCATGAATTTGAAGACCTCCGCGATTTCACGTCGTTTTGTGCAAACCAAGCCGCGGCCTTTGACAGAATATCCCGCTCTTGCCGAAGCTGTTTCACTTCTCGGCGAAGCCGCCGCAACTCTTCCAGTTCGGCGCTGGTCGGACGATCATCACGACCTCCATCGTCGGCACCGGCCTGGTTGACCCAGTCATGGATTGTGGCGGCGCAGGACTCATATTCCCGGGCAAGACTTCAACGCTTCGACCAGCTCGCGCCAGCGCAACCAATTGCTCCCTGAATTTCGTAGGGTACGGGTTCCTCGTTCACGGCATCAAAAACACTCTCCTTCATCAGCGAAAAAGTGTCCATCAAACCGGGGGAACTCCAATCTGACCCACAGGCGTGTCCTTGCCTTCCTAGGGCGTAGACCTATAAATGGCGATGTGCTTCAAGATGTGAAATCTGGGAGGTTTCATGTCGTCGAATTTCCGGCTCACCGAAGAACAGTTCAATAAAATCAGTCCTTTGCTGCCAAACAAGCCCCGAGGCGTGCCACGGGTGGATGATCGTCGTGTCTTGTCCGGGATCATTTTCTGTATCCAGCGAGGCTATCGCTGGTCCGATGTGCCGCCCGAATATGGCCCGGCAAAGACGCTCTACAACCGCTGGAAACGTTGGTCCGAGGCAGGCGTTTTCGAACGTGTCTTTGACGCGCTGGCGCGCGAGACGGCCGACCTGTCGACACTCATGATCGATGCGAGCCATGTCAAAACGCATCGGATCGCAGCGAACGGTGTCAAAAAAACAGCCCGGGCGGACGGAGCATCGGCAAGACCAAAGGCGGGCTGAATTCGAAGCTGCATCTGGTTTGCGACGGTGGCGGTTGCCCGGTTCACTTGGGGCTGACTGCGGGAAATCGGGCCGATATTTCCCAAGCACGCCAGTGCCTTGAACCCTATGTCGCCAAAGGCTGCACCGTCATCGCGGACCGTGGCTATGACGCCAATCACCTGCGTGACTGGCTGACCAAGGCAGAGGCAACAGCCTGCATCCCGCCCCGCAAAAACCGCAAGGTGCAGTTTGAATATGACGCAGATCTCTACAAAACCCGCAATATCGTAGAGCGCATGTTCAATCGCCTGAAAGACTGGCGACAACTCAGCCTGCGCACATTCCGATGCCCCAACACCTTCCTCGCGGCCGCCCACATCGCCGCTACAGTGATTTGGTTCTTATGAGTCTACGCCCTAGTAGCCCAGATGCGCAGTCAACTCGGCGCCCAGCATCCGCTCCATGAGTTGATCTTCAGTCCTTTCATTAGCCCGGCATCGCCGAGTAAATCTTCAGGGTGCTCAACGCCCTGCAGAAGTTCGTCCAGCAGTTCTTTCGAGATAGTCATCCATGCGTCCTTTTCGTGAAGCATGGAACGGATCACTCATACACAAAAGATCGGACACTCTCGCCAGGAAACCCGGATCGACTGGCACTACATCGCGCCCGGAAAGCCGATGCAGAATACATTCGTAGAAAGCTTCGACGGCAGCTTCAGAGATGAACTTTTGAACGACACCCATCCCTCGGCAATCTCACGCCGCAGGAATTTGCGATGAAATCGAGACTGGAAACCAAGGCCGCATGAGGCCAGAAATCAACCGACGGATTCTCCCCAAGGTTGGAGGGAAGTCGGGTCTCAGGTCACAGGTTACTTCCCAGGGTCATTTCATCCAAATTAGCTCCCTTATTTCCGATAAAGCATTCCTAATCCTCATGGCGGAAGTATCGTAGGCATAGGAATCTTCGAATAATGAGAGAGCGTTAACTATCAAGCGCCTTCTAAGCTCATGATCTTTGTGCAATATCTCAATTTTGTGACCATAAATCGATATGTCATCCTCTACTACGAGGTGTTGTCCGTTGTTGACCAATAGGCCTTCGCAACCCTTCGTAGTTGTAATTACTGGAACACCATATTTGAATGACTCCAAAATTTTCAAACGAGTCCCCCCACCCTCTGTTAAAGGCGCACACATACATGACGCCTTCTCAAAGAACGGTTGCATGCTCGGAACATCCGATTTGATTTCGACACCATCTAAATCCCCTAATTCGCGAAGCAAATATTGAGGCGCTCGCTTTCCGACGATCGTGAGTGTCGCATGCGGACATCGCTTTCTCAAATTCGGGAAAATTTGTCGGCAGAGCTGCCGAACTGCAAGAATATTTGGTTGGTAGTCAAGGGATCCCGGGTATAAGATAGAGATATCAGTTCTTTTGGCGATCTTCCGAGAGACTGTGCTCAATACCCTTTCCCTCTCTAACTCAGTAAGCGGTTCGAGGCAATTTTCTACTACCCAAGTTTTATTATTTGATTTTCTTCTTAGCATATCGTTCTTGCTACAAACAAAGCCAAAATAGTCTCTTATTCGGTACTCGACGAAAATCATATACAAGTATGCTCGTAGAGCACTAATTAATTCAATGATCTGATGCTTTGGAATAGAGAAAAGCACTTCCTTTTCGACTGCGCTTTGGTGATTATGGTAGTCTATTACAACGATGGAGTGCTTGCTAGCTAAGAGTGCATATTTCCAAAGCACTTGATCCTCTATCACACAGAAATCGAATTCTCGCGTTCGGAGCAGCTTCCTAAAATGTCTCGCACGAGTCAGTGACCACAGAGACAGCGACCAATGTGGTGAGAAATATCTATTCCAAAAATTAGAAAACGCTACTAGTGCTCTATTTTCCGAATCTGCGATTTCTATCCAATCATCAAAATCGTAATTGTGAGGAATCACTTCCGGCCCCAATTTCGGGTTCAAAAAGCAAACAGTTACGTCGGAAAAACTATGACACGCCAGTATGTTTTGCCAGTCTCGCATAGTTCCACCTGACATTGTGGGATACGGCTCAGTGATACATAGGAATAGAATTTTCATTTTATTGCATCCTTGATTTTTAGGCGGTGAACCGCGCCGGGTTTTCCGGAGGCTGATGTGTCTTAGTTACGCGGCCATGTCTGATCTTTCCAGAGCTGCGTAGAAGTTCGCTTCGGCTTCAGCTGACGGGATGTTCCCGATAGGCTCGAGCAGGCGTCTGTTGTTGAACCAATCGACCCATTCGAGGGTGTCATATTCGACGGCATCGAAGTCGCGCCATGGGCCACGTCGGTGAATGACTTCTGCCTTGAACAACCCATTGATCGTTTCGGCCAGGCCCCAACGTGCCCCGGTAGCGAGCGAAAGCTTCAAGCGCAACGCCGCCGCGCGCCCACTTAACCCTTCTTCAATCAACTTCTGAAACCGCGCCCGCAGCGCGTCCGGCAAAGGTGCTGACATGATCCATCCTCCCAAACAGGATGAAGCACATCTTACCTCTCAAGGGACTCCCTCGCGATTCAGGTCTTAGGTCGCACGCCCTAGGGCGTAGACCTATAAATGGCGATGTGCTTCAAGATGTGAAATCTGGGAGGTTTCATGTCGTCGAATTTCTGGCTCACCGAAGAACAGTTCAATAAAATCAGTCCTTTGCTGCCAAACAAGCCCCGAGGCGTGCCACGGGTGGATGATCGTCGTGTCTTGTCCGGGATCATTTTCTGTATCCAGCGAGGCTATCGCTGGTCCGATGTGCCGCCCGAATATGGCCCGGCAAAGACGCTCTACAACCGCTGGAAACGTTGGTCCGAGGCAGGCGTTTTCGAACGTGTCTTTGACGCGCTGGCGCGCGAGACGGCCGACCTGTCGACACTCATGATCGATGCGAGCCATGTCAAAACGCATCGGATCGCAGCGAACGGTGTCAAAAAAACAGCCCGGGCGGACGGAGCATCGGCAAGACCAAAGGCGGGCTGAATTCGAAGCTGCATCTGGTTTGCGACGGTGGCGGTTGCCCGGTTCACTTGGGGCTGACTGCGGGAAATCGGGCCGATATTTCCCAAGCACGCCAGTGCCTTGAACCCTATGTCGCCAAAGGCTGCACCGTCATCGCGGACCGTGGCTATGACGCCAATCACCTGCGTGACTGGCTGACCAAGGCAGAGGCAACAGCCTGCATCCCGCCCCGCAAAAACCGCAAGGTGCAGTTTGAATATGACGCAGATCTCTACAAAACCCGCAATATCGTAGAGCGCATGTTCAATCGCCTGAAAGACTGGCGACAACTCAGCCTGCGCACATTCCGATGCCCCAACACCTTCCTCGCGGCCGCCCACATCGCCGCTACAGTGATTTGGTTCTTATGAGTCTACGCCCTAGAGAATAGTCGTGCGGGAAGAGAGCTGGTGTTTGAACGGCGACGCGCGCGGCATGCTCAACCTCAGAAGCCAAAATCTGGTCGACAAGAAGAGCTAACGCAACAGACCCGTTCTCAGTAGCGACGGTTGGCTGTTGGGCGGTATATGGGCGAATTACCCTTGTAAGATGCTAGATTCTGATGTCTCATAAGACGTAGGAGATCGAGAAAGATGAATCGTGATTAAATCAAAGCTAATTGGATTTGCCGCATGGTTGTTGGAAAAGACCTTTCCGCATACCGAGCTAGCGCTGCGGTTAGAACTTAAAGTTGAGGGTGCGGATTGGGCTGTCCGCCCACCGGATTTTCCAATCAATAACACGACATTAAGAAGCAGATCCGAAGTTGAAGATGCAACAAACATTCTGATTCAAAATGGTTTCTACGTTATTGATGATATTCCAAAAAACTGGGATGCGTTAATTGCCTTGTCTAGTGTTTTGGAGAACACTTCCGCTGGCGACTTCATTCTTGACGCCGGAGCCCCTTTGTATTCTTCTATACTTCCATGGTTGTTTCTATCAGGCTATACAAACCTAATCGGAATCGATTTGATTTTTGATAAGGAAGTGAACCGGGGTCCCATAAGATACCTACGAAGAGATCTGACAAGTACCGAGTTTCCAGATTGCTTCTTTTCTGCGGTCACCTGTATGAGCGTAATTGAACGTGGGGTGGACCTGAAGAAGTATTTCCTAGAGATGTTCAGGATACTAAAGCCAGGAGGTGTGCTGGTTACGTCGACCGATTATTGGGAAACCGGTGTTGACACACAGGGAAAAATTGCTTTCGGGGAGCCTGTGGTTGTGTTTGACAGGCGCGGTATCGAGATCATGTTGGAGATTGCTACGGAGTGTGGATTCGAAAGCACGGGAGAAATTAACTTTGACTGCGGCGAGAAAGTGGTTCACTGGGACCTGGTAGAATTGGATTATACTTTTATTGTCTTCACGCTGCGCCGACCGAGTTGAAGATGTGTCCGTCATCAGAGTTTTTGGAACCAAGAGCGGCGATACTTCTAGATGCGTTCTCGCGGATTGTCGGGGCTGAAAGCCCGTTTATGTTGGCATGCGTAAATTCGACAACGATGACTTCACTCAGGAGATCTTATGCCTGGCAAGTCTCACGGGTCTATATGGTTGAACACTCAGGTTTCTGGCTTCGAGAACTCCACATCCAGGCGTGCGCAAATAGCGTGGAGGCCAATCAAGTGGGCCTCTTGTACGAAGGCCGTGCGCCGGGAGGGAGCGCAAAAAGTGACATCGCAATGACCGACAAAGCTCGTGCCTTGTTCACCCGTAAATCCAAGACGCGTGATGCCCATTTCCTGCGCCCGTTCAAGGGCGTTGAGTACATTTGCGGAAGTTCCAGACGTAGACATTGCGAGTAGGATGTCACCTGCCTTACCAATCGCACTAAGCGACCGTGAAAACACCTGTTCAAAAGCGTAATCGTTGGACATAGCAGTGAGCACAACGCCATCCGTGCCCAGCGTATGGGCACGAAAACTGGGCCGATCAAGCTCAAAGCGCACAGAGAGTTCCGCCGCAAAATGCTGTGCCATCGCGTATGAACCGCCGTTCCCGCAAAGGAACACCGTATTGTCAGTACGGATCGCATTAGCAATTCGCTGGCTCATCTCGTTTAGAACCGGCGCGACTGTCTCGACCGCTCGCAGAGCCGCGATGCTCTCGCTCAGGTAGGAATCGATGTATTGGTCGGCTTGTACGAATTTATCCATCATCTGACTTTGCCGAAACCTGCGCTATCGCTTGCCGGACTGAACGCATGAGATCGTCACCGGGAGTGTATAGATGGCCAGTGATGCCCGCGGCAGTTACCGCACGAATGTCGCTCCTTTTGTCGCCTATCAGAAAGGAGCGCGACCGAGTCTTTGGATCGGCGGGGAGATGTTTGAGAATCATACCTGGGTTGGGTTTGCGATCTGGGTGGTTGTGCCGTCGGTAGCGTAGCACCGGAGCTTCAGCCATGTAAGGGCAGTATTCGATAACATCTATGAAAGCCCCAGTTTGCGCTGCCTCTTTCACCATCTCGTGGTTAAACCGCTCGACTTCTGCTTCGCTTGAGTACCCGCGCGCAACTGCGGATTGATTGGTGACTACTACGCTGCGCCAACCTGCCGCCCGCAAATGCCGGAGCGCTTCGAAAGCACCAGGCATCCAGGCGAGCCGACTTAGATCGAAGTGGTAGCACTGATCTTCGATGAGAGTGCCGTCTCTGTCGAAAAATGCGATCGGCTTTGGCACCGTTGGAATCCCCATGCTATGTTGCATTGCAACTCAAGACAATAGACCGATACGACTAGAAAATTAAGGCGAGAATGGAGGCCCCGTTGGCACGACCCTACGACAAACCTATTGCCGTGATTGGTGACGTGATGCTCGACCGATACTTACGCGGACGCGTCAACCTGCTTTCGCCGGAGGCACCGGTGCCAGTGCTAAACGTGGCAAACCAAGAGCAAGTGCCCGGTGGCGCTGCGAACGTTGCGATGAACTGCCGGGCGTTGGCGCCGGAAGTGCTGCTTTTCGGGCTAGTCGGAGACGACGACGCTGCAACGGCGCTGACAAACGCACTACGCAATGCCGACGTATCAGTCCATTTCCTTAAAACCGCTTCGCCCACAATCGTAAAAACCCGGATTATCGACAGTGATCGTCACCTGCTTCGTGTCGACCTAGAGAAGCACTTCCCCGCTGAAGACGCAACAGGGCTAGCCAAAGCGGCGATCGGCTCCTTTGATAAGTTTGGGGCCGTGCTGCTCTCGGACTACGCTAAGGGCACGCTGAACGATCCACAGGTCTACATTGGTTCTGCTCGGAGGAGTGGACTGCGAATCTGCATTGATCCGAAGCAAACACCTTTCGGCTGCTACCGAGGAGCACACGTATTGACCCCGAATGCGCTGGAGTTTCAAGCTGCGACAGGCGTCGCGGTGACCAGGTCCGACTTTCCGGCCACGGCTACCGCGCTCTGCGCAGAATTGCAGCTCGACGCCCTATTGGTGACCGCTGGCGCTGCGGGAATGTACTTTTTTGAGCCACAAAAGCCTATGCAACACTACGCCGCTGTACCGGTCTCGCCAGTCGATGTGACTGGGGCAGGCGACGTAGTCATCGCTGTGTTTGTTGAAGGGTTGCAGAGAGAACTTAGCTACGAAGATGCCGTGTGCCGCGCTAATAGGGCTGCTGCTCATTCCGTTACGATACCCGGCACAGCGGTTGTGACCAGAGCGATGGCAGATGAGTGATCTGTCATCACAATGCAGGATATTGCGCAGCGTTATTGAGGCGCGCGCGGCGGGGGAGCGCATCGTATTTACAAATGGTTGCTTCGATCTCCTGCACCCCGGCCACATCCGGGGCCTTCAACAGGCCAGATCTTTCGGTGACCGCCTCATCGTGGGCCTGAACTCCGACGCCTCCGTTGCTCGCCTGAAAGGCCCCAGCCGACCGATCCTGCCATTTGTGGCACGGGCCGAGATGCTGCAAGCGCTTTCCTGTGTCGACTGGGTCGTGGGTTTCGGTTTGCAAGAGGACGACTCGCCCGCAGAACTGATCGCATATCTAAACCCCGATGTTCTGGCCAAGGGAGGCGATTATACACTGGATCAAATCGTTGGCGCCGACACCGTGCTAGCGCGTGGTGGGCGCATCGAGCTTTTGGATTTTCACGCCGGCTGGTCGAGTTCAGGCCTTGTTGCCAAAATCCGGCGTGACAAGAAATGAACCGCCCTTTGTTTGCCGGAGACCCAGAAGTAAGGATACTGGGTCATGGGGAAGACGAAGTACGGAATACGTTATCCAGAGGAATTGCGCGCCAGAGCTTTGCGGATGGTCTCGGATCACGAGAGCGAATATGCGAACAGATCAGCAGAAATCTTGTCGATCTCTCATAAGGTTGGATGCAGCAGGGACAGCTTGCGCATCTGGGTTAAGCAGCATGAGACGGATAACCTCGCAGGTTTCCTTTCCGAACACGGCGAGACGCAGCTCGACTTCGCCAAAATCAACATTGAGGGAGCCGAATACGGCTTGCTCCTCGAAGCTCCATTATAGTTACTAAAGAGAGTTAAGTGCCTGCCGGTGGAAATCCACCCGTGCGAGGTTAACCTACGAAACGCTCTGCTCGAGCACCTTGATGCTGCGGGGCACGAGGTTCAGGTGACGTGGGACAGAGAGACACCCGGCAAGGGGTGGCTGCTGGCGAGGAAAGGTTCTTGAAACTTCGCTAGGAGATCACAAGCCGTTTCGCCTCGTACATCGCAATGGTTGCGGCGACCGCCGCATTAAGTGACTCCACGCCATTACGCCCACCAGGAATCTTCACCAGTTCCTTGCAATGGTCACGTGTCTTTCGTCTTAGACCCTCGCCCTCCGCTCCGATTACAAACGCTAACTTTTGATGATCTTCGACCTGAGCCAGAGTACGTTCGCCACGCTCATCAAGGCCCAGAACGGTGAACCCGATATCGGCAAGACCATCCATTGCGGAGGCAAGGTTGGTTACACAGTACAATTCGATCATTTCGGCTCCACCTACAGCAAACCGAACAACCTCTGCCGTAGGTGTTGCGGCGCGGTGCTTCATGTAGACAATTGCATCGAAACGGAAGAACGCGGCAGAGCGGATGATTGTTGCCAAATTCTGCGGGTTCGAGACTTGATCCAAAAGCAAAACTGCCTTGGATTTGCTAAGCCGTTTTAGATCCGGCTCGCCGTAAATTCGACGTGGTTTGGTAAAGCAGAAGATGCCCTGATGCTTTTCGTCTTGGGCGAATTTTCCAGCCTTCTCGATCTCAGGCCAAGGCACCAAAAAGATGGGGATATTGCGCCGGTGGGCGAGTTCAATGACCTCGCTATGGTAGTCCTCCTTGCCAGCTATATAGATTTTTAGAATGTCGTTTGGACGCGCGATCAACGCGGCGCGCACAGAGTGCTTGCCGTAGACCTTCTCGTTTCCACCTTTGCCATCAGACGGCGGCGCGTGCTGCGGTTTCGAGCGCGATTTTCGGCGTGGCTTTAGATGATTGCTCATCGGGGAGGCTTTCTTTATTGGTGCTGGGAAGCGCAGCCCGCTGAGGAAAGGGAATGGTGTTTCCTCTCCCCAAGGCTGAATAAAACAAATTATTGCAGAGTTCGCGCAATAGCAAGGGCAGCAAAGACATGAAGATCAACGGAAACCAAGTGCGCAAGGGAACACTTTTGCTCATCGAAGGTGGGTTATGGAGGGTGACGAAGGCGGAGGCAACAAAGACCGGCAAAAGCGGTGCATACAATCAAGTCGAGATGAAAAACATTGTGACCGGCACCAAGAAGAACAACCGCTTCCGTGCCTCAGAGACGGTCGAACGCGCGCGCCTCGAAGAACGCCCATGCACCTACCTCTTCAACGATGGCAGCGATTTCGTGGTAATGGATAGTGAGACCTACGAGCAACTGTCGCTGAATGAAAGCATCATAGGTGATGACGCGATCTTTCTGTCCGACGGGCTGCAAATCTCCGTCGAGATGCATGAAGGCGCGCCTTTGGGTATCACTCTACCACAGCAGGTTCAACTTACCGTCTCCGAGACTGAGCCGGTAGTGAAGGGGCAGACCGCAAGCGGCTCGTTCAAGCCCGCGACCCTGTCAAACGGCGTCCGTATTACAGTTCCGCAATTCGTTAACGAAGGTGACGAAGTGATCGTCGACACCGCAGAACGGGCTTATGTGAAGCGCGCGGATTAGGTATCCTTCATCGCATAGTCAAACAAAAGACCATTGCGTTGTGGAGCAAATGCCAACGCGCGAAGAGAGACTGTTTAGAGCGCGGGTGCACTAAGAAGGCTGCGCAGCTGGCGGCAGCTAAGGTTTGGAACAAATGGGCCAGAGAAGCTCGAAGAAATGAGCGGCAACTCTGTCAAACTAAAGGTCCGCAAGAGGCCCAAGATAGCAATAGAGGTGCAGAAACCACTGTCGATTTCTCAGAAGTCCTTTTTAACCAAGCTGAGGAAGACAGGGTGGCAGCGGTCGAAGGTCCGCCGTTGCGCCACGAGACTGTCGTCGAATCCTCCGGGTCGGCTATCGATTTTCGCTGGTTCATATTTCCTGGTAGAACACGTTTCTAACGCAACTATTTCCAAAGCTGGGTCTGGTTTGGTGCGAATGTATTCAACGGCGACCTAAAGCGTGTTGCAGTCATGCCGATTCAGGGTTCCCAGATTGGTTGTGATGTGATTCCTTGTGTGTGAGGCAGATATGGGGTCACAGATGGGCAAGCCACATCCGATAGAGTTACGCGAACGTGTTGTTGCGTTTGTGGATGAAGGACACGGTCACCGTGAAGCGGCACGACACTTTCGTGTGTCACCCCGGTTTGTGAACGACTTGATCAAACTGCGGCGCGAAACCGGGTCGCTGGCACCACGTCCGCAAGGCAACGGTGGCGGTCACGGCAAACTGGCGAGCGTAGCTGACTGGATCGAAGCCCGCGTGGCCGGGAAAGGAGAGATCACGCTCGATGAACTGGTCTCGGAGTTGGCCGAGACGCATGGTATCGACGTGCATCGCGGCCACATCAGGCCTTGAACATGAGGCCACCCGTGCCAGAAACTCTAATCAGAAATGACCCAAAGATTGGGGGCTAGACAATAGCCCTTCATGGCCAACTATCTGGACAGGCTGGCTTTCATCGACGAGACTTCGGTCAAGACCAACATGGCCAAGACAACCGGATGGGCTCCTTATGGCCAGCGCTTGGTCGATCACGCACCCTTCGGCCATTGGCGCACCCAGACCTTCATTGGTGCACTGCGCCATGATCGGTTGGACGCCCCATGGGTCATCGACGGGGCCATGAACAGCGAGATGTTCACCCTCTACACCGAAACCCAACTGGTGCCGACCCTGCGCGAGGGTGACGTTGTCATTCTTGATAACCTCTCCAGCCACAAGGCACCTGCCGCCGCTGAAGCTCTGCACAGCATCGGCGCATGGTTCCTGTTCCTGCCGCCATGTATGGTTGGCTCCTGCATGGCAAGGGTTTTGTAAGCTTCTGGCATCTGGTCGGCTGCGGCCATGTATTCGGCGTCGTTCTGCAGCAAATGTGCTGCGCGCCATGATGAATGTCCGCGTCGGCTGAAGGCTCCCACTCAATCGAACGCGCTCGGCGGCGCTTCGGATTCATCGGGGTGTTCCTGTTCGCCGTTTCCGTCATTTCGCCATCACCTCACGTTGGCCTTACCATTCTTTGAGACCCTTCTCAGCCGGGTACTTCTCCGACCTGCGGTCTATAGCTCGTTCCGTCACGCAAAAGCGCAAAGATGGTTCTTGCCATGCGCCTCGCCAAGGCGATCGCAACGACCCTTGTCTCCTTTGTCGCCAGCTTTCGCGACAGCCAGTCGGTGCCCATGTGGCGACTTCTGCGCCGGACCATGATCTGCGCCATGGCCCCAAGGTAAAGCAGGCGCCGGATATAACGGTTGCCCATCTTCGAGATGCCACCGCTTCGGGGCTTCCCGCCGGTCGAGTGCTGCTTCGGCGTCAGGCCGAGCCAGGCAGCATAGTCCCGCGCCGAGCCGAAATTGCTGACATCCGGTGTCGTTGCGGCAATCGCGGTTGCGGTCAGCACGCCGACGCCTGGGATCGATGCCAGACGGCGGCTCACTTCGTTGTGCCGGTGAACCTCCTTGATCTCGTCGGTCAGCTGCTCGATTCGCGATTGCGTCTCTGCCAGTTGATCGAACAACACCCGGAGCGGAAGGCGCGCGGCCTCGGGCAAGGCGTCCAACTCCTCTGCCAGGCTCGCGACGCGCTTTGATCCCTTCGCCGTAACGATACCAAACTCAGCCATGTGAGCGCGGATCGCGTTGCCGGTTTGCGTGACCTGACCGACGAGAAAATCCCGCGCCCGGTGCAGGACAAGCGCCGCGGAGTCCGCCTCGCTCTTCACGGGAACAAACCGCATCGAAGGCCGGGTGACCGCTTCGCAGATTGCCTCCGCATCGGCCGCATCTGTCTTGTTCCGCTTGACGTAGGGCTTCACATAGGACGGCGGCATCAGTCGGACCGCGTGGCCCATCTCTTGTCGTTGTCGTCCCCAGTGATGGGATCCCGAACACGCCTCGATGCCGATCAGGCATGCTGGGCGCTCTTCGAAGAACGTGAGAAACTGACCTCTCCGCAGCTGACGCCGAACCACAACATTCCCGTCGCAATCAACGCCATGGATCTGTATGACATTCTTGGCGAGGTCGACGCCGACTGTGCTAACTTCATTCATGGATGGCTCCTCAAGTTGGGACAATGACACCCCATCATGGCGCATCGCGACGCCGGGAGCAGGAGCCATCCACACCATCAATTGAGATGGCGTTCTCGAAACTCAAAGCACACCTACGCAGGATCGGCGCTCGAACCTTCACTGACACGTTCCACGCTCTCACAGAAATCTGTGACCTCTACACGCCAGACGAATGCTGGAACTACTTTAAGGCTGCCGGATATGTCTCAAGTTAAAAGTCGGATGCTTTAGGGTCAGGCCCCCTTAAATCCATACCGTCAGCGCCGATTTCACGACATATCAGTGGTTTGCGGCGCGCCGGCCATAGGTGTTCTACGGTCAAGCGGCGCACGCCGCTGAGATGATGTGAAATCGGCGCCCTTCGGGTTTGGCGGATGTCCCGCGTGAGCATCGTTGCAGGCCTTTGAAATAGAACCACTAAAGCGAAATCGTTTTATTCTGCACCATCGCTCATCAAAATTCGCGTTTGAGATCAGCGCTTGCTGATCGAAAGGCAGCGAATTTTGATTCAGATTAAACGATTTCTGCTCTATTCCGGCAGCCCTGCGCCTCGTCACGCGAAAAAATCTGCCAAACTGATGGCATGGATTTAAGGGGGCCTGACCCTAGGGCGTAGACCTATAAATGGCGATGTGCTTCAAGATGTGAAATCTGGGAGGTTTCATGTCGTCGAATTTCCGGCTCACCGAAGAACAGTTCAATAAAATCAGTCCTTTGCTGCCAAACAAGCCCCGAGGCGTGCCACGGGTGGATGATCGTCGTGTCTTGTCCGGGATCATTTTCTGTATCCAGCGAGGCTATCGCTGGTCCGATGTGCCGCCCGAATATGGCCCGGCAAAGACGCTCTACAACCGCTGGAAACGTTGGTCCGAGGCAGGCGTTTTCGAACGTGTCTTTGACGCGCTGGCGCGCGAGACGGCCGACCTGTCGACACTCATGATCGATGCGAGCCATGTCAAAACGCATCGGATCGCAGCGAACGGTGTCAAAAAAACAGCCCGGGCGGACGGAGCATCGGCAAGACCAAAGGCGGGCTGAATTCGAAGCTGCATCTGGTTTGCGACGGTGGCGGTTGCCCGGTTCACTTGGGGCTGACTGCGGGAAATCGGGCCGATATTTCCCAAGCACGCCAGTGCCTTGAACCCTATGTCGCCAAAGGCTGCACCGTCATCGCGGACCGTGGCTATGACGCCAATCACCTGCGTGACTGGCTGACCAAGGCAGAGGCAACAGCCTGCATCCCGCCCCGCAAAAACCGCAAGGTGCAGTTTGAATATGACGCAGATCTCTACAAAACCCGCAATATCGTAGAGCGCATGTTCAATCGCCTGAAAGACTGGCGACAACTCAGCCTGCGCACATTCCGATGCCCCAACACCTTCCTCGCGGCCGCCCACATCGCCGCTACAGTGATTTGGTTCTTATGAGTCTACGCCCTAGTCACCTGTATCTAAAGTTCGCGGCATAAGGTTTGCTGAGTTTGCTGGCAGAACCGTTTGACGGATGCGAGGATTTCGTCTGCGGATTTGACCCACTTGTACGGCGTTGGGTTCTCGTTGTGGGCCTCGATGAATGCCACAATGTCGGCCTCCAACTCTACGGTTGATCGGTGCACGCCCCGCTGTAGCTGCTTGCGGGTCAATTCGGCGAACCAGCGGTCCACCTGGTTGATCCATGACGCTGACGTAGGCGTGAAGTGGACGTGCCAATGCGGGCGGCGCGCCAGCCAAGCCTTGACCCTCGGCGTCTTGTGGGTGGCATAATTGTCCATGACGATATGCACGTCGGGGCCTGCGGGCACGTGCCGGTCGATCTTTTTGAGAAAGTCCGGAAACTCTGTTGCACGATGCCGTTTGTAGCACTTTCCGATCACGGCACCGGTGGCAATATCCAGAGCGGCAAAGAGCGAGGTCGTACCGTGGCGGATGTAAGTGTGAGTTCTCCGCTCAGCCACGCCGGGCGCCATGGGCAGGACCGGCTGTTCCCGATCCAGCGCTTGAATCTGGGATTTCTCGTCTACGCACAACACGATAGCCCGGTTCGGCGGCGACAGGTACAACCCGACAATATCCTGCACCTTGTCCACGAACAGCGGATCGGTTGAGAGTTTGAAAGTCTCGCTGCGGTGTGGCTGTAGCCCGAATGCGTTCCAAATCCGCCGAATTGTTGTGTGAGACAGCCCCGTCGCGGCAGCCATTGAGCGGATCGACCAGTGGGTTGCGTCCTTTGGCATGGTGTTCAGCGTGCGCTCGATCACCTCGGCCACCTGTTCATCCGACACCGTGCGCGGGCGACCGGGGCGGTATTCGTCGGTGAGGCCTTCGATCCGATCCTGTGCAAAACGCCTGCGCCATTTGCCCACCGTGTGCTCGTGCACGCCAAGCTGTGCAGCCACTTCCTTGCTGGGCAGCCCCTCGGCGCACAACAGGATCATCCGACAGCGATCCGACAAAGACCGGGGCGTCTTGTGCTGCCGAACCTGACCTTCGAGAAAGCGGCGCTCTTCATCGCTCAGCACCACCGCATCCGCAACCCGTCCAACCATCGCATCACCTCCTGAAGCTCAGTTCAAACAATGATACGAATTACAGTTCCAGGTGACTAGTGCAGAAATCGTTTAGAGCGTTTTGCGCCTGATTGGATTCGGGATTCCCAAATGGTTTGAACCGTGATTCCTTGTTTTCAAACAACAAGGGCGGTCTTTATGGGGAAACCTCATCCGATGGAGCTTCGGCAACGTGTTGTTGCGCATGTCGAGGCAGGTAACACGCATCACTCAGCGGCGACGCGGTTCGACGTTTCCGTCAAATTCGTCAATGACATGGTCAAGCTGAAGCGCGGGACGGGATCGCTTGCGCCGACACGCCAGGGTCATCGCGGTATCGGCAAGCTGACGCCTCACAAAGATTGGGTGCGCGCGCAGGTGGACGCCAAAGGCGAGATCACGCTTGACGAAATGGCGGCGCGTTTACAGGCAGAGCGCGGCGTGTCTGTCGCTCCTACAGCATGCTGCCTTAAACCTGAGACATCGCACATCACAAATGTCCCGGGAACGCGAAGCGTGGCAGGGTATTTGTGAGTCAAGTTTAAGGCAGGGTGCTTTAGCTCGGTCTGGCGACTTTTTCAGCGGCTCGGGCTGACGCATAAAAAAAAGACCTGCAAGCTCTTGAGCAGAAGCGTGCCAAGGTTGCCCGGCAAAGGCATATCTGGATCACACACAGCCAGCCGTTCATGGCACATATGCTGGAACGTATTGGCTTCATTGACGAAACCTGGCTGAAAACCAACATGGCCAAGACGACCGGCTGGGCACCGCGCGGTCAGCGGCTGGTCGATCACGCGCCTTTCGGGCACTGGCGCACGCAAACCTTTGTCGCGGCGTTGCGACATAACAGGCTGGACGCGCCATGGGTCATCGACGGTGCCATGAACCGCGTGACATTCGATACCTACGTCGAAACCCAACTCGCACCGACCCTGAGCAAGGGGGACGTGATCATCCTGGACAACCTTTCCAGCCACAAAAGCTCATGCCACCCGATATAAGCCTGACAAGCCGCTCTCGACCCAAAGGAGCCAGTCTGGCATTCTTGTGTAAGTTCATTCGATCCCTCCGAAAAGTGGTGAAGCTTGGTAACTCCAACCAACTCGGTTCGGATCGAATGGACAACCTACTGAAAGCTCACATCTAGAGCACCCTGCCTTAAACTTGAATCACAAATACCCTGCCACGCTTCGCGTTCTCAGGGTATTTGTGATGCGCGATGTCTCAGGTTTAAGGCAGCATGCTGTAGGTAAATCGAAGGGCGGCTGGACCATTGCCCGGCAGCACATGCTTGCATGTGTGAGAGGGGACCAAAATTCTGGCTTTGGTGGATGCGCTTGGCAACCTGGTGCGCTTCGTCCTGATGCCAGCCAACCGCTACGACACGGTTGGCGTCGCGCCATTGATCAAAGGTGTAGAATTTGGTGCGATGCTTGCCGACAAAGCCTTCGACAGCAATTGGATCATCGACGACATGAACGCGCGAGGCGCAAAGATCGTCATATCCCAGCGCCCGCAACGATTGCAGCCAATGGCGATCGATAGTGAAATGTACAAATGGCGCCACTTGATCGAAAACTACTTCCAGAAACTGAAAGAATTCAAACGCATAGCTATGCGCTCGGACAAGACTGATGCATCCTATGCTGCAATGATCTGCCTATGCTCTGCGATCATCAACTCAAGATGAATGTCCACAGACCCTAGAGTAGAAATCGTTTAATATGAATCAAAATTCTCTGCCTCTCGATCAGCAAGATGCTGATCTCGAACGCGAATTTTGATGAGCGGTGGTGCAGAATAAAACGATTTCGCTTTAATCATACCTTCTTCAATTCTGTGAAATAGTTCCTCGGAAATAGAAGAAGAGAAGGGCATGTATTTCTCATCTTCTTCTTTGAGCCTTTCGTTTATCCGCGGAAAAATTATTTGCCTTTCGGATATTTCATTTTTTCCATCTCCCTGAGAAACGTGCGTGCGAAATTTCTTTGCGTGACCAGCCATTAAGGAGATAAGCTCTTTATCTTGCGAAAGAACATCAATAGCGCGATCAACCTCTTCGGGGGCAAAGTTAAATACTGATTGTCTCCCTCAAACGCTACACGAATCGTAAAAACGGGTTAAAACTGATATGTCATACAGACCCCTTGGGAAAATACTTCAAGCTCATGATATGCGGCCAGATGCCCAATGTAGATTACCGATAACGGTGGTTTTCGCCTGAGCCAGAAACGTATGAGTTTTGACCGTTTCGTGCCTTCGACGGACACTCATACGGAAGTACATCGTCTAAGATTTCGAAGGTTGCTGACCCAATCGAGGTTCTTGTCCTGCCAAAAGACGTCGGACGTTGGCACGGTGAAGGAAAACGACATATACGCCACCAACTGTCACAAAGAGCCGGTAGGGCATTGGCTGATCAAGTCCGTAGATCAAGGCTATCGCTGTCAACGCCGCCAAGATTGACCCGAGCGAGACAATTCGACAAATAGCTAAAGTGACAACGAAGCATGCCAGTGCACCGAGTGCTATTGGCCAGGCCATCGCCAGCAGAACGCCCAACCCAGCGGCGATGGATTTACCTCCCTTGAAACTCAGCCAGACTGGTAGGCTATGGCCTAACAGCGCGGCCAGACCAGTAAGCGAAATAGCCCAAGGTACCCAAGTAACGGTTGATTCGGACGGGTTTGACAAGATTTGATCAACCCAAAGAAAGGAAGCGCGGCCACAGTAGACAGCTGCCACGCCTTTCAGAACGTCAATCAGAAATACCGCCAAAGCAGGAAGTGGACCCAGTGTTCGCAAAACATTCGTAGCGCCCATGGAATTGGACCCGTGATGCCGGATGTCGATACCCCGCAGAATTTTACCTGCGAGATATCCCGTCGGGATTGACCCGAAGAGGTACGCCACGATGAACGCAGCCACGCCTGCTAAACCAACTGTCATCAAGTTCATATGGTGTGCTCAAACAAATCTGCATTCGCATAGTAGCCTACAGCTTCTGACGGCAAACGCACGGTGGAACTCGCGGCGCGAACGTGTCCATCAGTCGATGAACGTGTCCATCAGTCGATCTTGCGCAGCAGGTGATCTTTGGGGACATGATCTTCAATCCGGAACCGATAAAACAGGTTCTCCTGCGCTTCCAAACGTCCCATCATCGCCCGACCCCCCATGCCATATGGCACGATTGAATCAGCCAATAAGACCCCGATCAAGGCCGGAGTTTTTCACCAGAATCCACCGTTTTGGGCGCGTAGATTCTGTCTGGGTTTTTTTGTCCGTTTTGCGGGACTTTGCAGCCGTTTGCTGTTCCAAACGGAAGGCAAGCTTCAGGTGTCGGTCTGGCCGATTTTTGAGGCCAAGACGTCTACAGTCGATCAGTAGCTGTGCGTTTGGCAGACCACGATGCTTGCGCGCGCAGCGAAAAAATCCTGCTCGAACGGGATATCAACACCAAGCGTTTCCGGCGAGCTCTCTTGGCATACACGCAGCATGTCCCGATCCATATCTATCGTTCCATTGAAGATGGGATCACGCCGCATTTCTGGCGCTGCAATTTCCCAGACGGCGTTTCCGTTGACCGTAATTCGGAAACCGGTTTGTTCGCAGAGACCGCATGCACCGTTTATGGTCGGGGCCCGATAGTCGACCGTTTCGAAGGTAATTTCGTTACTGCCGATCACGCATCGCGCAGGCTCCTCGTTGAGCTCGCGAAGACTTCTAGGTGCGCCTGGTCCAGGATTTAGCGTGTAAAGCTGCCCACCACCTAGCTCAGTCCAAAACACTCGCACAAAAAAGTGCTGTTGATAGTTGTTCGTGTCCAGTTCGTAGCAGTGAGCCAATACTGTTGAACCCCACATATCTGCTGATACCGGTAGCAGCGATCCCACGTAACATAGCAACGCAACAACCAATGATCTTAGACTTGTCACTTCAATTTTCCTTAGCATCCTCCAGCGTACCTAAACCTTCCTTAACTCGACTGTCAAAATGAGCAGCCATGGAAGATATGCGCTGCATCTGTTGACTGTGGGTTTGATTTCGACCTTCTAAGCATGGCTGGATGGGACAAAACCCAACCGTTTCTGTCACCAGCATCGGTCGTTTTGGGCTACGGCAACCTGCACAACGAAACGCCTGAAAAACCTTGTGACACAATCCCTTGGCAAATCCACCTTTGATTTTGTCACGTTTTTGGCCAACACATGAGAAGCAGACTTGGCTGCGCCGCCCAGCATTCGGAGCAATGGGCTCACTGCCGACCTATAGCGTTTCGACTTTATATTGAGACAGTGCAACGGCTTTCGCGTTTGGGCGAAAGACAGCGAAAGCCGTTTCAACATTCAAGTCGAAACGCTCTAAGGGTGTCACCCTGCAAAAGCCGCAACACCCCCTCGTCATATCACAGGCGTTTGAGATAGGTCCAGGTGGCAACCTTGGCATTGCGCGCGACGGAAAACGCCTCTGCATCGCCCAGATAATCGAACCCCGCATTGGTCAGCACCCGGGCGCTGGCCGGATTGTCCTGAAAAACACTGCCGAAGATGGTCGAGTTTTCCAGCGGATTGGCCGCGACAAGGACTTTGACCGCCTCGGATGCCAGGCCGGTGTTCCACATGCCTGGTGCAATCCAGTACCCGATTTCGGATTGGTTGCGATCCATCTGTTCAAGTGAGATCACACCCAACAGTTCCGATCCTCCGGCCTCCGAGGCATCCATGACCCAGACATGCTCGGCCCGGTCACTGGCCTGGGCCCCGGCAATGAACAGATCGGTGCTGCCCGGCGGCAAAGGATGCGGAATGGTGGTGGTCATTTCAGCAACCCGCCGATCTGACGCATACATTGTCATCAGCCCCGCATCCGAATTGCGCACCGGGCGCAGCACAAAGCGCGGCGTGTTGATCACGACCTGGGCGATGATGGTTTCCTGTTTCATCCTGCTCCTCCTCGAACCAGATGTCTGGCCTTTTGCCCCCCTCTCTCAGGTGGCGATTGACCGGGTCGCACACAAGACGTAGCAGCTTGCGATGAACGAAAATTGAAAAGGGGCCGGCGTTTCCGCCGACCCCCCTGACTGCATATAAGGTTCGGCTTTACTCGGCGGCTTCTGCCACCGGCATGACGGAAATAAAGGTGCGTCCCTTGAAGCCCTTGGCAAAGGTGACATGGCCTTCATCGATTGCAAAAATCGTGTGATCCTTGCCCATGCCCACACCTTCGCCCGGCCACCATTTGGTGCCGCGTTGACGCGCGATGATATTTCCGGGAATAACATGTTCCCCACCGAATTTCTTGACGCCCAGACGGCGACCGGCTGAATCGCGCCCGTTGCGCGAGGAGCCACCTGCTTTTTTATGTGCCATGTGTCTCTCTCCTTACTCGGCCAGTTTCTTGGCCTGATCTACCCAGCCTTCACGCTCGATCCGGCCCTTGAACGACAGTTTCTCGTCCATAGCAGCAATATCATCGGCATTCCATGCTGCGATCTGCGCGAAACGCGTCACGCCCGCAGCGAGAAGCTTCTTCTCCAGCGCCGGGCCGACACCTGACAGCTGTTTCAGATCGTCAGCGTCCGCTGCGGCTTTGGGCGCGGCCTTGGCGTTCGGGGCCGGTTTGGCCTTTGCCGCAGGCTTGGCTTTCGCCTTCGGCGCTTCGGTGGCAACCGCAGGCGCGGACCCTGCCCCGATCGCGGTCATCACACCGGTCTTGTCGGCGCCCTTGGCAAGAATATCGGTGATCCTGAGCAGTGTCAGTTGCTGGCGATGACCCTTGGTGCGCTTGGAGGAATGTTTTCTCCGGCGTTTCACGAAATGGATCAGTTTCTCGCCCTTGATCTGGTCGATCACCGTGGCCTGCACGGCGGCACCATCAACCATGGGCGAGCCCACAACCGGCGCATCGCCACCCAGCATCAGAATATCGTTGAACTGGACGGTATCACCCGCCGCTGCGGCCAGCTTTTCCACGCGCAGAACGTCACCGGACTGCACCTTGTACTGCTTGCCACCGGTCTTGAGGACCGCAAACATATCGTCTTCCTTCTACCCCGCGCCCTGCGGCCCCCGTCTTTGGGTGTTGTCGCGGATCAAACCGCGCCTCGGGCTGCGTGCCCGTGTTTCAGGGCATCTTTGACACATCAAGATCGCCGCAGGGCAAACCAGCGGCGACAGAGGCCTGCATATGCCCCAGTGCACAGGCCCTGTCAAGCGGCCCGATCCCGGTTTCGCGGGGCCGTGCCCTGCCCTGCTTTTCCGCCTTTAAGTGAAAGCGCGATGTCAGGTTTCTTCGCCCGCCACAAACAGGGCGGCGGCGGCCCCAAGCTCATAGCTCACCGCCTCGAACATCACATCGAATGCCGCAAACAGAACCCGGTTCAGCGCCTGCCCCGCCGGGGTTTCCGACAGGTCGATATAGGCCTGCATCTCATCATCGCTCAGCTCATCATAGGCCATCAGCTGATAGGAATAGAGCCAGACCATGGTTTCCGCGCGGATCTCGGGCTCCTGCCCCCATATTTCGGCCAGCATCAACTCTTCGGGCAGTTGCACGTCAAAGGCGCCGCCATCGACCAGACCGCGATAGAACGCGTAATTCGAATTCATCGCCCCGGCCACATTCAGATCAAGCAGCGCATTGGCGTCATTGAAGGTTTCCAGCAACCTCAATCGCGGGTTCTGCGCTTCAAGCTCTTCCGCGTAGATGATATTGGCGGCCTCTTCCACAACCGGGTCCATGATCTCGCGCCGGGCGATCACTTCGCCCGCGACCACCCGCTGCCCGGTCTCCGAGGTGAAGAAATCGGCCAGATCGGCCATTTCCCCGTCGGTCAACGCATCCGCCGGGATCGCCGCTTCAAAATCGGTGATCAGCCGCTCAACACCGTAAATCTGCCCGACCATCGCCGGCCAGGCCGCGCCCCCCTGCCCCGGAAACATATCGGTTTCCAACTCATCGGCATAATCGACACCCTCGATCGACATGATCTCGATCACGTCATAAAGCCCCATGGCCTGAAACAAAGCGTGAAGCGCGGGCCGTTCCACAGCCATGATACTGCCGGGTGCGGCATGGGTTTCAACCGGGATCTCAGCCGTGGTTTCGGCCAGACCGGATGCAGGCAGCCCCGGCAATGCAAGGGCAATGGGCAGGATCAGGGCGCGCAGCATGGGGTCTCCTTCAGGGCAGTGCCAGTCCCAACATGGGCCTCCGGGGGTGGGAAATCCACCATCAAGCAGACCCATCGCAAAGAATTGAGCAAAGCCTTGCCACTGCCCGCCCCAGCCCTGACCCTGACCTGATCCGACAACCTGTCGCCCGGCCCCCTTGCGCGGGCGCCCGCCTGACGCTATTCCCCCGGCTCACGACCCCCGATCAAAGCGCGGAGAGGTGCCGGAGTGGTCGAACGGGGCGGTCTCGAAAACCGTTGTGGGTGCAAGCCTACCCAGGGTTCGAATCCCTGTCTCTCCGCCAGTTTCTCAGGAAATGCCGAAACGATATAAAAGCACACTCGCAGGTGTGGCTGGCAATACCCCTGATCTGGTCTTCAATCTGGCGTTCGGCTTTGTCTCGATATTCTGACTTTGAAGCTTTTCGCCTTTGACCTGAAATATCGTGTATCCCTTTTCGCATTCAAATCCCTGATATGAGGGCAGCGAAAGCTGATTCAGGTTTCAGGTGAAACGCTATAGGCTGTTTTCTGCTTGCCTAACTTGCGTGTCTTAAAATTTTACAATAGCCGGTGATGCCCAAATTCAAGGAGAAATCAAAATGCCGGATATTGATTGGGGCGCACTCTCGCTCGAAACGTTAAAACAGATGCAAAAGGATGTCACCAAAGCGATCGAAAGCTTCGAGATGCGCAAACGCCAAGACGCGCTTGCCGCGGTTGAGGCCAAGGCCGCAGAGATGGGGTTTACGTTGAAGGATCTGGTCGGTCCCGCCAAATTAAACGCCATCAAATCGACGCCGAAATATCGCAAGCTCGATGATCCATCCAAGACCTGGACCGGACGCGGTCGTCAGCCCAATTGGGTGAAGGACACTCTCGCGGATGGCAAGACGCTCAACGATCTGCTGATCAGTAAGCGCTGACGCCAGACAATTCGCGGTTCGGGTCTGGCTTGATGCCAGCCGGACTCTGCCCGGAAACCACCAACCCTTTCCGCGAAAATCCCTTGAACCCGGCCCCATCCCCCGGCTCTATGACCCTAACCAAGGATGGAGCCCCCATGCCCCCTGCCCCGCACAGCCGTGATGCGGCCATTGCCATTGCTCAAGGCGCTATTGAGGACGGCACGTTTTTCGACGCGCTTGCCCGGCTTGTGGCCATCCCCTCTGACAGCACAGCCGCAGACGCGGCGCCGCATCTGATCCGCTATCTTGACGCCATCACCGTCAAGCTGGACGTGCTGGGCTTCTCATCGGAACAGGTCAGCGACCCTGAAACCGGCATGCCTTTCCTGATTGCCGAGCGGATCGAAGACCCTGAGCTGCTGACCATCCTCAGCTATGGTCATGGGGATACGGTTCCGGGCATGGAGGGGCTATGGGATGCGGGGCGGGACCCCTGGCAGCTGACCGAGGCAGGCGGGCTCTGGTACGGGCGCGGGGTGGCGGATAACAAGGGTCAGCATCTGATCAACCTGTCAGCGCTGGCCGCCGTGATCTCGGCCCGGGGCGGGCGGAGCGGGCTGAATATCAAGCTGATCATCGAAATGGGGGAGGAGGCGGGATCTCCCGGTCTGGCGCGGATATGCGGGCGTTTCCGGGACCGGCTTGCGGCTGATCTGCTGCTGGCCTCCGACGGCCCGCGGCTCAGTGCTGACCGGCCCACGCTGTTTCTGGGCGCGCGCGGCGGGTATACGGTGAAACTGGGGATCAGACGGCGCATCGGCGGGCGGCATTCGGGCAATTTCGGCGGCGCCATTGCCAATCCGGGGGTTGAACTGGCCAATGCGCTGGCCACAATCGTGGATGCAAACGGGCATTTGAAGATCGAGGCCTGGAAACCCGGCCAGATCCCCGAGGCGGCGCGTGCGGCCCTGAAAGGCCTGACCCCGGCAGGGGGAGAGGTGGATGCGGATTGGGGGGAGCCCGGCCTGACCCCGGCAGAGAGGGTCCATGCCTGGTCATCGGCCGAGATACTCGCCTTCACCTGCGGCACGCCGGAGCAGCCGGTCAACGCCATCCCGCCCGATGCCTTTGCCTGGCTGCAACTGCGCTATGTCACCGGGGTGGACCCCGAGGGTATTCTGCCCGCCCTGCGTGATCATCTTGATGCCCATGGTTTCGCCCATGTGGAGCTTGAGCCCACAGGTGCGGCCTTTCGCGCCAGCCAGACACCTGCCGATCATCCCGCCGTTCAGGTTGCGGCAGGGTCTCTGGCCCTGACAAATGGGCAGGCCCCGGTTGTGCTGCCATCGCTTGGCGGTTCCCTGCCCAATGACATCTTCACCGATATTCTGGGCCTTCCCACGATCTGGGTGCCCCATTCCTATCCCGGCTGTTCCCAGCATGCCCCGAATGAACATCTGCCGGCCGATCTGATCCATGATGCGCTTGCGGTGATGACCGGGCTTGTCTGGAATCTGGGCGCGACGGAAAAATCAAGCCTTCTGCCCGCATACTGATATTTTATGGATTTTCGGGTTTAAAGCACCCTGCCTTAAACTTGAATCACAAATACCCTGCCACGCTTCGCGTTCCAAGGGTATTTGTGATGCGCGATGTCTCAGGTTTAAGGCAGCATGCTGTAACCTGAGATATCACCTATCACCTATAGCGTTTCGACTTTATATTGAGACGGTGTAACGGCTTTCGCGTTTGAGCCAAAGGCGAAAGGCAGCGAAAGGCGTTTCAACATAAAGTCGAAACGCTTTAACCGCCCGGCGGCACCGCCGGGCAGCGCCCGAGCCGCCCCCACGGGGCGGGCGCTTCTCGCCCACCCCTCGGTTCGGGAACTGCCCTCTCCGCAATGCATATGTGGTGCAGAATGATGGCCCGGCGCTTTAACTCAACCCCCGCGACACTCCGCGCAGCGCCTTCAGATAGCTGCGCGACCACCAGTTGATATCCTCACGCAGCAGCCCGTCCATCAACGCATCATAACGCGCGCACCGCTCCCCCTTCGGCATTTTCAGGGCCCGGGCCATCGCCTCGGCCACCTGATCCAGATCGAAAGGATTGACCAGAAGCGCATCTTCCATCTGTTCGGCCGCGCCTGCAAAATCCGACAGGATCAGCACACCGGGATTGTCCGGGTCCTGCGCCGCAACATATTCCTTCGCCACCAGGTTCATACCATCCGCCAGGGGGGTCACCAGCCCGACCGCCGCCTGCCGGTACAGCCCGGCCAGACGGGCCCGGGGCACCGCCCTGTGGATATATCGGATCGGGGTCCAGGTCAGATCGGCATAGGCACCGTTGATCTGGCCCGACAATTGTTCCAGTTCGGTACGGATATCCTGATAGGCTGCCACCGCTTCGCGGGTTGGTGGTGCGATCTGAAGCAGGGTCACCAGGCCGTTCACCTCGGCATGCGTCTCAAGAAGACGCGCGAAAGCTTTGAAACGGTTGGGCAATCCTTTGGAATAATCCAGCCGGTCCACCCCCATGATCAGCTGTTCACCCGGCTCCAGCGCCACGCCCGGGCGGCTGGCAGCCGCCGAGGCGGCCTCCCGCGCGAAGGCGGCGGTGTCGATCGCCACGGGGAAACTGCGCGCCTCGATCCGTTGCTCCCCCAGCTTGGCGGACCCGTCGGGCAACAGTTCCGCATCCGGGCGCGACCGGAACACCTCCAGCAGACGCGCCACATCCCGCCGCGTTTGCAGGCCAACCAGATCATAACCGCCAAGCCAGCCGATAAACTCCTCGGAATTGGGCAGGGCCATGATGTCATAAAGGGCCGGAAACGGGATATGCAGGAAAAACCCGATCCGGTTGCTGACACCGGCATCGCGCAGGGCCTGGGCCAGGGGCAGCAGGTGATAATCCTGCACCCAGATCACATCATCGCGGTGCAACTCGCTGGCCAGCATCTGCGCCAGCCGGGCATTCACCCCCCGGTAATCCTCCAGAAATTCAGGGCGGGTTTCCATCAGATCCGCCCGCCCGTGGAACAGTGGCCAGAGCACGGAATTGGAATAGCCGAGATAGTAGTTCTCATGCTCCTTCTGGGTCAGATCAAAGCTGAACCGTTCAAAGGCCAGCCCCGGATGGCTGTCAAACCGCTGTTTTGGGCGGGCCTCTATCCGCCCCGACGTGCCAACCCAGATGCCGCCAGCCTCGTGAAACGCATCTTTCAGCGCCACCACCAGACCGCCCGAAGGGTTCGGCCCAAGTGGCAGGCGGTTTGACACCACGATCAGGCGCCCGGCCTCGCTCATGATGCCCCCCATATGTTGAGCCAGTGCCGCACCTGTTGCGGATCGCGCAACCGGTGCCGCGCCGCCGTGGCGCCCTGGCCGATCTTGACGGACACGCCGCCCCGGCGATTTGCCTGGGCAAAGGCCGGTTCATCGGTCAGGTCATCGCCCATCACCACCGGGCAGCGGCCCTGAAAGGACGCCTCGCTCAGCAGTTTTGCCACTGCCTGCCCCTTGTCGGCCCCGTCGGGGCGCAACTCGATCATCTGTTTCGACTGATGCAGATGAAACCCCGGTGCGGCCTTGGCAATCCGGCCCATGATCGCCTCCGCCTCGGGTTCCAAAGCCGGGTTGGCACGGTAATGCAGCCCAACAGAGACCGGTTTGACCTCAACCAGAAAGCCCGGCACCGGGCCGGCCGCCGCATGCAGCGCCGCAATCGCCTGTGCCAGAATATCCCGGTCCACGCGCAGCCGGGTCACCCGGCCCCGCCCCCGCGCATGTTCCGCACCATGGCAGCCGACCATCGGCACGTTCAGACCGGGCAGAAACCCCTGCAGATCGGCAATCGCCCGCCCCGAGACCAGCGCCAATGCGCCTCCTGCCCTGTGGTACAGCCGGTCGAGCATCTGCACCAGCCCGCGCGGGATCACCACCGCATCCGGTCGCGGCGCAATGGCCACAAGACAACCGTCGAAATCAAGAAAATAGGCAGCGCGGGCCGGGTGTGGGGGCATAAACTGTTTTGGTCTTTGTCTGATGGACAAGCAGGGGCAAATCCCCGTCCGGCAGCCTTACCACAGGCGCCCGCGCTTCACCACAGCCCAAGGCACCACTTATCAGGAGTGTGCCGCCGCATTCCGCCAGGCGGACAGGGCCGGGTTATCCTCCGCCAGCGGGCGGGGCGGTGGGCCGGCGCGGGGCCCGCGGGGCTCCGGGCTGCGGAAATAATGCATCTCGCGCGCGCCGAAATAGAAACTGACAATCGCCCCCAATAGCCACCAAAGCGGTTCGGGCACCTCGGCCAATCCGACCATCCGGGTTGCAAAACTGGCCGGGTCAACCATCGCATAGACAAACAGCCCAAGCGTCCCAAGCGCCAGCATCGGGCGCGGCACCCGGTTCAGCCCGTTCACCAGCCGGTCGAACAGACCGGGGCGGATATGGCGAAACTCCTCGGAATGGCTGTCCAGCGCCGCGCGATGGGCGGCCGCGCTCAATACCATACGCTCCGTGGCCGAGGGCACGAACACCTCCGCCACCCCTTGCGCGGCATCGCCCAGGGCGCGGGTCGCCTCTGCCCCGCCGATCACCCGCGAGATCAATCCCATGCCGCCACCCTTGCCTCATGTTCCGCCGCGCTCAGATGATAGCGGGGCGAGATGAACGCCTCCGCCCGGCGGATCCAGCCGCCCTTCCCGCCATCCCGCCTGCGGGCATATTTGCGGCTGGCGGGCCGGTTATCGGCCAGGCGGTAATAGTAATTCCGCCGCGCAATCCCATAGGCATCCACCAGATGATCCGGTGCCTGAACCTCTGCCGCGAAAGCCGCGCGAATGGTCTGCGGGCCAATCGCCCCATCGACGATGATATCCAGACCCATATCGCGCAACAGGCGTTGCAGCAGGACCACCGCATTCGACCCCGCATTCACATACATGTCGAACACGCTGGCATGCAGCGCTTCGGGCAGCATATGGATCGAGGGACGCTGAAAATAATGGGTGACAAAAATCTCTTCCGCCTGATCGCGGGTCAGGGCCCGCACATCGGCAACCGACACGGCGCCATCACCGGTCAGATCAAGCCCAAGCCGCCGCATCGTCTGGATTGTCACACCGAAATTGGTTGCCCCGCCGGGATCATCCGGGTCATTCACAAACCCGCCTTCGCGGTCAAGTATATCGGATGCAATCTGGTGAACCGTTTGCATGGCCCGCCCCCCCATGCTCAATGATTCATGTCACCGGCAGGATAGGCACAAAACCCCTAAAACTTGATTAAAGCGTTTCGCCTTTATGTTGAAACGCTAAGCCGCCCCTTCTCTATCTCAAAAATACTTCGGGGGGGCTGCCGCAGGCAGCGGGGGCAGCGCCCCCACCCTTGCGCTCAACTCTCCTCCGGCGCGCGGTAAACCCCCTGATCCTGCAAGGCTTCGATCACTTCGGCAGGCATGTAAGTCTCATCATGGCGGGCCAGAATTTCCGTCGCCAGAAACACCCCGTC